>NZ_JAZFNF010000009.1:0-387955 GCF_050586165.1 Rhodococcus sp. 24CO
CCCGGTGCAATACCGAGCCCAGGCCCTCGCGGCTTAAGCTGCAAGCCGGCCAGTCCAACTATCGGGGACCAGTTCAGCCGATCGGCTGGGGGCATTTCTGTATCTCTACGACCAGATGTGGTGTTGCACAACCAAAAGAACCCCCGGAAATATCTTTCGACATTTCCGGGGGTTCCCTTTGGGTGAGCGACGGGACTCGAACCCGCGACAGCCAGGATCACAACCTGGTGCTCTACCAACTGAACTACGCCCACCATTGTCTCGACGACCGGTTTGACCCGGTTGCTTTGACGTAGAAGATACTAGCCTGAAAGTTGGCCAGGATGCCAATCGGCAGGTCAGGCGGGCCCGAGGCCCTCTACGACGGCTGCGATCTCCGCGCTGGACGGTCCGGGCGCGGGGACAAATGCGGTGCCGCGGTAGTACTTGAGTTCGCGGATGGATTCCTTGATGTCGGCCAGGGCGCGGTGGGCGAGGCCCTTTTCGGGCTGGCCGAAGTAAATTCGCGGGTACCAGCGACGCGACAGCTCCTTGATGGAACTGACGTCGATCATCCGGTAGTGCAGGTAGGTGTCCAGGGCGCTCATGTCCCGCGAGATGAATCCGCGGTCGGTCGCGATGGAATTGCCCGCCAGGGGAGCGGTGCCGGCTACGGGCACGTGTTGACGGATGTAGGCGAGCACCTCCTTTTCCGCCTCGGCAAGGGTGACCGTCGACTTGCGAACTTCTTCGGTCAGACCCGATTTGGCGTGCATCTTCTTCACGACGTCCGGCATTGCGGCCAGCGCGTCGTCGTCGGCGTGGATGACGATGTCCACGCCTTCGCCCAAGATGTTCAATTCGCTGTCGGTTACCAGAGCCGCAATCTCGATGAGTTTGTCCGACTCCAGCCGCAGCCCGGTCATTTCACAATCGATCCATACCAATTTGTCCTGCACCAGGAACACAGTAGTGGGCGCGGACGGAAGGATAGGGTCTGCGGTGACAAGTCGACACGTGTAGATCTTCTTTTGTAATGCAAATGAGGAGGGCCTTGTATGACCGTGGATCCCAAGGACGGTGCTGTTTCACTGACGCCGGCCGAGAAGGCGAAAGTGGCCAAGGCTGCTGCTGCCGAAGCTGCTCGGGTTGCGGCCGAGGCCGCACAAGCCGCCGAGGACGCTGAGCGTGAGGCGCTAGCTGCCGAGAGTGCTGCCGGCGAAGGCGCCGCCACGCCGCCGGCTCCTTCGGGTGCCGCAGCCGAGATCGCCGCTGGCTATTCGTCGGAGGGTCGGGCACTGGAGCTGGGGTCGATTGTTGTCGACGGAGTGGCAGATCCCGCCGCTCGGGTGCGTATTCCCTTGGCCACCGTGAACCGTCACGGCCTGATTGCCGGCGCAACCGGTACGGGCAAGACCAAGACGTTGCAGGGCATCGCGGAACAGCTCTCTGCCGCGGGTGTGCCCGTCGTGATGGCGGATGTGAAGGGTGATCTCTCGGGATTGTCCACAGCGGGTGAGAGCAACGACAAGATCACGGCTCGGGCGATCGAGACAGGTGACGACTCTTGGACTCCGTCCGGGATGCCGGTCGAGTTCCTGTCGCTGGGAACCGGCGGTATCGGGATTCCGGTCCGCGCCACCATCACCAGTTTCGGGCCGATCCTGCTCAGTAAGGTACTGGGCCTCAACGAGACTCAGGAGTCCACGCTCGGATTGATTTTCCACTGGGCGGATACTCAGGGCCTCGCGTTGTTGGATCTCAAGGACTTGCGTTCGGTCATCGCGCACCTCACCAGTGCCGAAGGCAAGGCGGATCTGAAGGGAATCGGCGGCGTGTCGACGGCCACGGCCGGGGTCATCCTGCGCGCGCTCGTCAATCTCGAGGCCGACGGTGGTGACACTTTCTTCGGTGAACCGGAACTCGAAACCGAGGACCTGCTGCGGGTAGTCGGTGGTGCGGGCGTCATCACACTCTTCGAGCTCGGTGCGCAGGCCGCGCGTCCGGCGATGTTCTCCACGTTCCTGATGTGGGTACTGGCCGACCTGTTCCAGACCTTGCCGGAAGAAGGGGACTTGGAGAAGCCCAAGTTGGTCTTCATCTTCGACGAGGCGCATCTGTTGTTCGCCGACGCGTCGAAGGCCTTCCTCCAGCAGGTCGAACAGACCGTGAAGTTGATTCGCTCCAAGGGCGTCGGTGTGTTCTTCTGCACGCAGTTGCCCACCGATATCCCCAATTCGGTTCTGTCGCAATTGGGTGCTCGGGTGCAGCATGCTCTGCGCGCGTTCACTCCTGACGATCAGAAGGCTCTCAACAAGACGGTTCGCACGTACCCCAAGACGGAACATTACGACCTCGAAAAGGCCCTTACGTCGTTGGGAACCGGTGAGGCTATCGTGACCGTGCTCTCGGAGAAGGGTGCGCCGACGCCGGTGGCCTGGACCAAGATTCGTCCTCCTCGTTCCTTGATGGACACGATCGGCAACGACGCCATCAAGGCCGCGGCCGCGTCGAGTCCGCTCCACCAGAAGTACGGCCAGACCGTCGATCGTGAATCGGCGTACGAGAGGCTGACGGCGAAGGTGGCCGGGGCGCCCACGGCAGACCCGTCGCTGGATCTGCCGCCGTTACCGGATCTGTCGCAGCTTCCGCCGCCCCCGTCGGTCGAGCCGGAGGGCCCCAATATCGCCGAGCAGATTCTCGGCAATTCTGCGGTCAAGAGCTTCCTCAAATCGGCCGCATCTGCTGCCGGTCGGGAAATCTCACGCAGCATCTTCGGGACCGGAAGTCGCCGCAGGCGCTGATGATTCGATGCCCGCGAGTGTCAGATGCCGACCTCGCGGGCGAGCAGGTCGTTGATCGATTCGCGTCGGATCAACGGTCGTGCGACGCCGCCGAGCACGGCAATCACCGGCGGACGGCACACACTGTTGTAGGTGGATGCCATGCTGTGGTGATAAGCGCCGGTACACGGCACTCCCAACAGATCGCCCTCGTGGAGGTCTGCGGGAAGTTGTATGCCGACGGAAATTTCGTCTCCCGATTCGCAATGCCGCCCCACGACGGTCACTTCCTCGAGCGGCGCATTCGAATGGCGGTTGACCAACTCGACGTCGTAGCGACTGCTGTACAACGACACTCGCGGATTGTCGCTCATGCCGCCGTCGACGGAGACAAATGTCCTGCCGCCGCTGATGGTCTTGATGTTCGCCACGCGGTACAACGTGACACCGGCCCGAGCGGCGATGGCCCGACCGGGTTCGAGGACGATTTCGGGGCGGGGAAAGCGATTACGGGTGCAGGCGTCATCGAGTGACTCGTCGATGACAATTGCCAGTCGAGTCAGGTCGAGCTGCGCATCACCGGGGACGTATGCGATTCCGTGCCCGCCCCCGAGATCGAGTTCGGTGAGAATGATTCCGTGCGAACGACGTATGTCGTCCATCTGCGCGATCATCGTGTCGATCGCGGGGCGGAAGTGTTCGGGCTCGGCGATCTGCGAGCCGAGATGGCAATGGAGGCCGATAAGTTCGAGGTGAGGTGCTGCGCTGACGGCAGCGACCGCACGATCCAATTCTTCGGAGAACGCCGGTAGGCCGAACTTCTGGTCGACGACGCCGGTGGCCACCGCCTTGTGTCCGTGAATGTCGATACCGGGTGTGACTCGGATCAGTACTTTCTGCGGCCGGGTGCAGACCGAGGCCAGTCGTAGTGCTTCGCTGTGGGAGTCGAGAACTATCCGCCCGACACCTGCGTTGACGGCTACTCTCAGCTCTGCAACAGATTTGGCGTTGCCGTGCAGGATGATTCGTGCCGGGTCCACACCGGCTGTCAGTGCGATGGTGAGTTCGCCGGCCGAGCAGACGTCTACCCCGAGTCCCTCGTCGGAGACCCATTTTGCCATCGCTCGGATCATGAGTGCCTTGCCTGCGTACACGATTTCCGCGTCGGGGAAGATTTCCCGGTACGTCCGGCAACGGTGGCGCACGTCAGCCTCGTCGACGACGTAGGTCGGGGTTCCGTATTGGTCGGCGATCTCTTCGAGGGAAACGTCGCCGATGCAGATGCGGCCGCTCTGATCGTGGCGAGTGCTGATGGGCCACAAGGCCGGATCCAAGCGCGGCGTCATCGCGCTGCGTAGGGACGGGAAGATGTCGAGAAGCGTCACGTCGATCTCCTGAGGGTGACCCGCTCGGTGCGGGGCTACCAACAGATCTACTCCGAAACAGGCCTGGTGGACCTCGTCTTGACGGGTACTTGACGGAGAAGCGGCCGAGTTTGACGGCGTCCTTTTAGTCGAGAAGCAGTAGGGGCAACCCTCCGGTCAAAAAGAAGGATTGCCCCTACTGCCCAGGATCAAGAAGTTCGGTTGATTCAGCCGCCGAGCTTCTTGTAGAACGTGCCCACGATCGGAGCGACCACAGCGCGCGGGGTGTAACCGCCGGCGACGGACATCGCCTTGCTCAGGATGCCCGGGACAACGCGCATCTTGTTCTCGGCCAGGCCGTCGAGGGAGACCTTGGCGGTGTACTCGCTCGAGATCCAGAAGAAGTCCGGGACCAGCTTGTCGACGATCGAGGCCTCCGCGGGGTCCGGGGTTTCGGTGCGAACCGGTCCGGGGGCGAGGAGAGTGACGTTGACGCCACTGCCTTTGAGTTCTCCGCGCAGTGATTCCGCGAACGTGTTCACGAAGGCCTTGGTGGCGGCGTAGGTCGCGTTGTTGGGGATCGGCATGTTTCCGGCGGCCGATCCGACCATCAGGATGCCGCCGGACTTCCGCTCGACCATGCCGGGCAGAACGGCCAGGGTGAGGTCGTGCACCGCGACGGCGTTGAGTTCGACCTGTGCGCGCTCGTAGCTCGGGTCGAGCTCGGCTACCGGCCCGAAGGTGGCGATACCGGCGTTGTTGCACAGGATGCTGATCTCACGCGTGCCCAGTTCCTCGACCAGGACGGCGCGGGCCGCGCTGTCCGAGAGATCGCAGGCACGGACCTCGACGTCGACGCCATGCTTGGCGCGAAGTGTCTCGGCGAGACCCTCCATGACATCGCCGCGTCGTGCGACCAGGATCAGGGAGTGTCCGCGGGAGGCCAGATCAGTGGCCAGTGCCTCTCCGATTCCGGAGGAGGCACCGGTCACGACGGCGCGGGCTGTGGTGGTGGGTGTCGGCAGGCTCACGATCAGTCAGCGTAGTCGGTCAGATCTTCGCGGCCAGTCGTGTGCCCTGTTCGATGGCACGTTTTGCATCGAGTTCTCCGGCTACGTCTGCCCCGCCGATGATGTGGGTCACCATGCCGGCGACGGTCAGCTCGTCGACGAGATCGCGCACCGATTCCTGTCCGGCGCAGATCACGATGGTGTCGACTGCGAGGAGGCGAGGCTTCTCGTGCTTCTCGCCGAAGGTGATGTGCAGGCCGGCGTCGTCGATCCGTTCGTAGTTCACCCCGGAGAGTTCGTGCACACCCTTGTTCTTCAGTGCGGCGCGATGGACCCAGCCGGTGGTCTTGCCGAGGCCGGCGCCGATGCGTCCGGGCTTGCGCTGCAGGAGGTAGACCTCGCGCTCGGAAAGCTCGGGGATGGGTGTGGTGAGTGCTCCCGGTGCCATCTCGGGTTCCGTGACGCCCCACTCCTGCTTCCATTCCTTCAAGTGCAAGGTGGGTGATGTTGGGTGAGTGAGGAATTCGCTGACGTCGACGCCGATGCCACCGGCTCCGATCACGGCGACAGTCTTGCCGACGGGTTTACCCTCGCGCACTACCTCGGCGTATGTCAGTACCTTCGGATTCTCGATGCCGGGGATGTTCGGGACTCGCGGAGTCACGCCGGTGGCGACCACTACCTCGTCGAAGGATCCGATGAGATCGGCTGGAGTCACTCGTGTTTCGAGTTTGACGTCGACGCCCGCAAGCTCGAGTTGCCTGGTGTAGTACCGGATGGTTTCGGTGAACTCTTCCTTGCCCGGGATCAACTGTGCGATCCCGAACTGGCCGCCGATCGTGTCAGACGCCTCGAAGAGGGTGACTGTGTGGCCGCGCTGTGCGAGATTCAACGCAGCAGAGAGGCCCGCAGGTCCGCCGCCGACAACAGCAAGGTTCTTGCTGCGGCGGGTAGGGGAGAGGATGAGCGTCGTCTCACGTCCGGCGCGTGGATTGAGCAGGCAGGACACATGTTTGCGCACAAACGCGTGGTCGAGGCAGGCTTGGTTGCAGGCGATGCAGGTGTTGATCTCGTCAGGTGCTCCGCGTTGTGCTTTGTTTGCCCAGTCGGGATCGGCCAGCATCGGGCGGGCCATGGAGATCAATTGCGCGTCGCCGCGGGTGAGAATTTCCTCAGCGGTCTCGGGCATGTTGATGCGGTTGGATGCGACCACCGGAATGCTGACGTGCTTTTCGAGTTTGCCGGTGATGTCGACAAAGGCGGCGCGGGGTACGGAGGTCACGATGGTGGGCACCCGGGACTCGTGCCAGCCGATGTCGGTATTGATGATCGTGGCGCCGGCAGCTTCGATTTCCTGTGCCAGAGTGACGATTTCATCCCATGTCTGACCGCCCTCGACCAGATCGGCCATCGACAGCCGGAACACGACGATGAAGTTCGGGCCGACGGCGCGGCGGGTGCGCCTGACGATCTCGACCGCCATGCGTCGACGGTTCTCGGAGCTACCGCCCCATTGATCTTTACGCTTGTTCGTGCGCTCGCACAGGAACTGGTTGATGAAATAGCCTTCGCCGCCCATGATTTCGACACCGTCGTATCCGGCGGATTGAGCGAGCTTGGCGCAACGGACGTAGTTGCGGATCTGCCAGCGCACTCCACGATCAGTGAGCCGCCGTGGCCGGAAGGGATTGATCGGCGCTTTGATCGACGACGCCGACACACTGAACGGTTGGTAGCTGTACCGGCCGGCGTGCAGGATCTGCAGTGCGATCTTGCCACCCGCGTCGTGTACTGCCTTGGTGATGCGGCGATGGCGGCGCGCTTCGATCTTGTTGGTCAGCTTTGCGCCGAATGGCAGGAGCCAGCCGGTGCGGTTGGGGGCGTAGCCGCCGGTGATGATCAATCCGACGCCGCCGCGGGCTCGTTCGGCAAAGTACTCGGCAAGATTGTCGGTGTCCTTGGCGCGGTCCTCGAGGCCGGTGTGGATCGAACCCATGACTACGCGGTTCTTCAGTGTGGTGAACCCGAGGTCGAGCGGTTCGAACAGGAGGGGGAACTGCGGAGTTGTCATGGGTGCGGGTGTCCTTCCGAGTTGCTGTCGGCGGAGTTGTTTTCGGCAGGGGGTAGGGCGTCCAGAATTTCCTGGCACCAGTCGACAAAGCCCTCTTCGACGCGGATGCCGCCGCGCAGAACGAGATACTGATGCAGGGGCGATCCGGATAGGGCTGTGGGATTGGGGAAGTCGCGTTTCTCGATGAGTCGGTAGACGTCGAGCCGGGAGGCGTGGCCGTCGCGGTGGCGAAGGACTTCGTCTCGAAGGGCGGGGATGTCTGCGCTACCGGCGGCGCGGATCTTCACGGCCAGTTCGTTGCGCAGATGGCTGGGTTCGGACGGTTCGGCTATCCAGCGCGTCAGCTCGGCGTGGCCGGCGGCGGAGACCCGATACACCTTCTTGTCCGGGCGCCCGTCCTGAGCGACGGTTTCCACCTCGAGCCACCCGGCGTCGTCCATCCGCTTGAGTACGCGGTAGATCTGCTGGTGCGTTGCGCTGTGGAAGAACCCGATCGACTTGTCGAATCGACGGGTCAGGTCGTAGCCCGACGCCTCCTGCTCGGTCAGCGAGGTGAGGAGCGCGTGTTCGAGTGCCATGAGGGAAGTATGTATGCACCTCGTCCCATATGCAACCAAGTGCATACTCGCCACAGTTTCGCCCTGTTTTGTCCGTCTCGCTCGAATAAGCTCGCGATCATGAGCGCAGAGTCGACAAGCACGCAGGCGGAACCGCCCGCAGGGATAGGTGCCGCGGCGACCAAGAGTCAGGTGGTTGCGTGGGGGCTGTGGGACTGGGGATCGGCCGCATTCAATGCGGTGATCTTGACGTTTGTCTTCTCCGTCTACCTCACCGACGCGGTGGGCGACGATCTGCCCGGCTCGGTGTCGGCAACAACATGGCTCAGTTGGGCACTCGGAATCGCCGGATTCTTCATCGCGATTCTTGCTCCCATTACCGGGCAACGGTTCGACGCGTCAGGCAAGCGCAAGTGGTCGTTGGCAATCCTCACCGCCATCACCGTCCTGTCGATGGCCGGGTTGTACTTCGTCGAGGACAACTATCGGTATCTGTGGCTGGGGCTTGTGCTCCTCGCCATCGGTTCGGTGATTTTCGAACTGGCCGGAGTTCCCTACAACGCCATGATGCGGCAGGTGTCGACGCCGGAAAACCTGGGACGGGTGTCCGGGTTCGGCTGGGCCATGGGTTATTTCGGCGGAATTGTTCTTCTGTTGCTCTGCTACTTCGGGTTCATCGTCGGTGACGGCGACACACGAGGTTTCCTGGGGTTGACCACCGACGGCGGCCTGAATATCCGGATGGTCGCGCTGCTTGCGGCGGTGTGGTTTGCCGTCTTCGCGATCCCGGTGTTCTTCAAGGTGCCCGAGTTGCCTACGCCCGACGCAGATCCGGGTGCGGCAAAGGCGGGGTTCCTCGATTCCTACCGCGTGCTGTGGCGCGACTTGCGCGAACTGTGGATCGTCGACCGTCGCACGATCTGGTATTTGATCGCGAGCGCCTTGTTCCGCGACGGACTCGCCGGGGTGTTCACTTTTGGTGCTGTCCTTGCCGTGAACGTGTACGGCATCAGTGCGGCGGACGTCCTGCTGTTCGGCGTTGCCGCCAATGTTATTTCGGCCATCGGCGCCTTGGTGGCAGGGCGATTCGACGACCGGATCGGGCCCAAGCAGGTCATCACCGTATCGCTCGCATCGATGATCGTGGTCGGTGCAATTTTGATTGCGGTGTCCGGGCCGGTGATGTTCTGGATCTTCGGACTCGCGCTGTGCCTGTTTGTCGGGCCGGCACAATCGTCTGCTCGAACGTTCCTGGCGCGCATCACTCCGCCCGGACGTGAAGGTCAGATGTTCGGCCTGTATGCGACCACAGGCCGAGCAGTGTCGTTTCTTGCGCCGACACTGTTCGGCCTGTTCGCGTGGATGTTCGGTGCCGATCGCGCCGGCATCGTCGGACTGTTGGTAGTTCTTGCTGTGGGCCTGGCTGCCCTGTCGCTGGTCAAGGCGCCCGAAGGCGACAGCGCGGAGGCTGTCAGTCCTTGAAGTAGACCAATTGGTGAGTGGTGGCAAGCAATTCGCCGTCACTGCCCCATAATTCGGCGCTCTGATCGAAGTAACCGTTACCGAAGCGCTGGGTGCGTGCGGTTCCGAGGACGGAGCGATCGGACTGCCGGCCCAGCGCTGCGGCGTCGGCATGGAAGTAGATCGTCAGCGATACGGTTCCCGCGGGAGCCATCTTGCCGCGGCGCAGGAACACTCGCGGAAAGAACACATCGCACAACGAGGTCAGCGAGATGAAATCAAGCGCGCGTGGCGGGCTGTCACGAACCCAGAGCGTCGAGACGGAGTCGGGATGCTCGCCGGATTCCAGATCGGGGATTGCGCCCTCGATGAACCGCATTTCGTAATTCTGAGCCCACGCGATGAACTCGGGGAACGGTTGCGCGGGAACATCTTCTGCAGCCGGCACCGCGGGCATCTCGATTTCCGTGGAGTCCCAGGTCTCGCGGCGGAGGCCGAACACCGCTGTTGCGGTAGTCGCCACGGTGCCGTTCTGAGCGAGTTCGATCCACCAATGCTGCGTCGTCCGGTTGGTGCGCACCGGGCGCGCAGTGATCTCGAACGGGCCTTCGGCAATCGGGCCTGCAAAATTGACCGTCAGCGACAGCGGTTCACCTAGGCACTCGGGGTGCCTCTGAACCGAGGCCAGCAACGTGGCCGAGGTGATTCCGCCGAACGGGCCGACCATGTTGTTGTATGCGGCACTGGTGTGCCCGGTCGAGAGACCCGGCGTAATGGATTCCAGGTCGACGGCGGCATCAAACGGATGCGGGGGTGCAACGGTTGTGGTCACGACAAGCTCCTGACGGTGAAAGCAACATATGTATGACAACCTACATAGAAGGTGAGGTGTAGGTCGGATCAGGCTCCCGCTCGCCGGATTATCGCGTCCGCCAGTTCCTCGGCGCGTTCCTCGGGTACCCAGTGACTGCCGCCCTCCAGAACCACAAATTCGTACGGCGCATCCACGAACTCACCGCATCGTTCCGCTGCGGCGCGGCCGAGTGCGGTGTCGGCCGTACTCCAGACGTACGTCGTCGGAACAGTGGTGGGAGCTATGTCTCCGAAATCGCGAGTCATGGCGCGATACCAGTTCAATGCGCCGGTCAATGCTCCATCGCCACTGAGGATGCGAATATGTTCGTCGGCGAACTCGGGATCGATCCGGCCGTCGAACATCGCCCGCAACCGGCGGAAGTTGTCCTCCGACAACACCTTTTCTGCTTTCCCTTCCTGGCGCAGTAGCCGGATGTACGTCGAGCGTTCCTTTTGATCCTGGTCTTCGCGCAGCGCCCAACCGAAAGCGGTGGGGTGGGGAACAGAGATCGCGGTCAGGCTGCGAATTCGCTGCGGATGCCGTCCCGCGACCTGCCACACCACGGCGGATCCCCAGTCGTGGCCGACGAGATGAGCGTCGGGCAACCCCAAGGCGTCGAGCAGGCCGACGGTATCGGCAACAAGGTGTTCGATGCGATAGGCGTCGACGCCGGAGGGACGGGCATCGGGGGAATATCCGCGCTGATGCGGCGCTATGACGCGAAATCCGGCGGCCGTCAGTAGGGGAGTCACCTTGCCCCACGACGCGGCGCTTTCGGGGAATCCATGCAAGGCAAGAAGTGGGACGCCGTCGTCCGGACCGGAAATCAGGACGTCGAAGGTCAGGTCGCCGACAGGAATCCGAAACGTATTCGTGGAGGACATGGTGCCACCGTACGAGGCAACTCCGGATCCACACCACACTTCGGGCTGAATTGATGACCGGCGGTCGCCTCAGCAGGCGATACGCTCGGGGGAAGGTGTGCGAAAGGCAGACTACTGGTGTCCGCGGGCCGGCCGTGTCTGTAGTTCTGGTGCGGCGGCGGTCAGTAAGGCGGCCCGATCGCGGGTCAACGGCGGATAGATGCGTTGGGTGTTGATGGTGTTCTTGGTGGCTTTGGCCTGTGCGCCGGTCGCCACAACTTGCCGATCCCAGCCTTCGGTGTAGACCGCACCTGCCGGGCCTAGGTCCAAAACCGTGACATACCACGGGATGCGGAGGGCCAGCATTGGATTGCCGAGCAGATCGCCGATCACGTTGTACCCGGCGTAGCGGCCCATCGGCCGGCTGTGCTGGCAGGACATCACCGACTGATGCTGATTGTCCATCTTCGCGGTGGCGACGTCGCCGGCAGCGAATACGCCTGGTACGCCGATCACCTGGAGATAGTCGTCGACCGGGAGCCGTCCGAGCCGATCACGTTCGACCGGGAATTGCGCGGTCAACGGGTTTGCCTTCATGCCGGCGCACCAGATGACCGTCGCGGCGGGCACCATCTCATCCGAAGACAGCGTGACCCCGCTCTGGTTCACCGTGGTCACGCTCATCCCGGTCAGTGTCTCGACTCCGGTGTTGGACAATGCCGCTTCGATGACCGGCCTCGCCGACGCACCCATATCCGATCCGACGTTAGGGTTGTGGTCCACCAGCACCACGCGCGAGGTCACGTCGGTGCCAAACAGGGCAGTGAGCCGGCCTGGCAGCTCGCAGGCGGTTTCGATGCCCGTCAGGCCGGCCCCGACCACCACCACGGTCGCCGCGGCGGGTGTGACGGGTCCTTCGGCCAGCAGGGTCAAATGAGCGTCGAGTTTCATTGCGCCGTCGTAGGTATCGACGTCGAACCCGAACTCCGTCAGACCCGGGATATCGGGTCGGGCTACACGGCTACCTGCCGCCAGAACGAGGCGGTCGTAGCCGTACGTCTGTGACTGACCACCGACGTTTGCGGAGACGGTCCGCGCACCGGTGTCGATTGCGGTCACCTCCGCGGTGACATAGGCGATCCCGGCCGGGTTGAGGACATCGGCCAGTGGGATGCGGCAGGCGCTGAGATCGGCCTCGTAGTTGCGCACCCGGATGTCGTGGAAGGGCTGGGCGCTGAGCACCGTGATCGACACATGCCCGGCCGGTATCCCGAGTTCGTCGAGCCGCCGAGCAGCGCCGAGCGCGGCCCATAATCCGGCGAATCCGGAACCGATGATGATGACATCGCTCATGCGTCGAGGGTCTCACGGATCGCGGCAGAACAGGTGTGTGCTGCGTTGGAATGTTCGCGAACGCTGCGATAAGAGAAGCAATTCGCCGATGAGTTAGCCCGGTCTGTCGGGTCAGTATCTGAGTACGAGCGCCATCGTCTACGTCGAGAGGTACAAACTTATGTCGATCGATCATGTTCTCGCTGTCGTCCCCGTTCGAGACCTCGCAGAGGCAGCGCAGTGGTACTCGAGTCTGTTCGGCCGCGGGCCTGACAATCGCCCGATGGTGAACTTGGCAGAATGGCGTGTGACTGACACCGGATGGGTGCAGGTCATGGTGGACACTCGCCGCGCGGGTCTGGCGCTGCTCAACTTGTCGAGTATCAGCGATCCTGACGGCAACACCCTGACATTCATCGGCGGGTTCCGGATCCACTACTGACCGGAACTACGCCTCGTGTACGAGTTCGTAGTGTTCGACTCTGTTTCTAGGTTCGAGCGGGATCCCAGGTAGCCATACCCAGAATGATGAGCCGCAACTGCTTCTCGGCCCGTGCGATCACAGCATCTTCGCTGGGATATCCCGGTGAGCCCGCGTCGAGGAGTGCCACAACGGCGGTGAACATCGCGCCGACGATCAGGTCGGCGGCGATTTCCAGATCGTCGTGTCGCCAAGTCTCCAGTCCCGACATTCGTGAGAGGTCGACAGTGAGTTCGCTGACGAACAATCGCATCTCGGTGTTGATAGCGCGTCGTATCTCGCTGATGCCGCCGTAGCGTTCGCGGCACAGAAATCGAAACTCGCGTTCGTATGAATGAACCTGGCGGACAAGGATATCGAGGGAGGTGTCGGCGTTCTTGGGACCAGGGTCGCGCCTGGCGTCGCGCAGCATTTGCCGAAGCATGCGCATGCTCTCCTCGACCAGGACGACTCCGAGGTCTTCCATCGAGGCGAAGTGGCGGTAGAAGGCTGTGGGGACGATACCCGCCTCGCGGGCTACTTCGCGGAGGCTGATGCCGGCAAAACTACGGTCGGCGAGGAGATCCATCGCAGTATCGAGCAGCGCTTGACGGGTGCGCTCCTTCTTGGCGGCGCGATTTTCCGGCTCAGCCTTGGTCACGATGTACGAGTGTAGGTACCGGCACGGTGGACTCCTTCTGTGGATCGCGTAACCCACGTCACATTCATCTTGACACATACCTGTGTGCACCTGTCACACTATTATCAGTGAACATTTGTACACTGAAATTATGCAACCTGGAAGGAGTGGCTGACAATGGCATCAACCTCCAAGACTCTGGCCAGACGCGGGCTGGCCCTGATCGAAGCCATGGCTGCTCCGCATCAGATCGATCGATACCTCGAGCTCGTCAATCCCATGGCGACGGTGCGCGACATTCGTGCGCAGGTCGTATCGGTCGACCATCCGACCGCTGATTCAGTGACATTGACCCTGCGTCCGACGCGTCAGTGGCGCGGATTCTCTGCCGGACAGTTCGTCCAGGTAGGCGTCGTGATCGACGGGGTGCGTCATACCCGCTGCTACTCGCCCGCCGGTTCTGCGTCCAGCCGTGACGGGCTTATCGAACTCACCGTCAAGGCTCACCCAGGCGGATTGGTGTCGCAGTATTTGAATGCGCATGCCGAACCGGGACTTGTAGTCAGCTTGTCGCAGGCCGACGGTGTCTTCACGCTCCCCATTGCAAGGCCCTCCCACGTCCTCCTGATCAGCGGTGGCAGCGGAATTACCCCCGTGATGTCGATGCTGCGCACCCTCGTAGACGACGGACACAGCGGCGAGATCGTGTTCCTGCATTACGTGAACACCAAGAACGACGTGTCGTATCTCCACGCCTTGGAGGCGATCGCTGAGCAGTATCGGAATGTGAAACTGGTACTTGTGTACACCGAATCCGGTGGGGGACACCTTGACGGATTCTTCGACAGCACGCACCTAAGTGCAGTGGCGCCCTGGATCGCCGATCCGGAAGCGGCCGATGCGCAGGCGTACCTCTGTGGACCACCCGGACTGATGCGCGGAGTGCGTGAGGTCTTTCGCGAACTCGACGTCGAGCACCTGCTCCATACCGAGGAGTTTGCACCGATCGCAGCAGAACCCGGCGAAGCGGGCGGAGAAGTGGCGTTCACGAAAAGTGGAGTGGCGGCCGAAAACTCAGGCGAAACTCTCCTCGAACAGGCGGAAGCCGCAGGGCTGAGTCCAGAATACGGCTGCCGTATGGGCATCTGCTTTTCGTGTACCTCCGTCAAGAAGCTCGGCAGAACACGCAATATCCGCACCGGCGAGACCGACGACGAACCCGACAAGAAGATCCAACTCTGTGTCAGCGCACCGGTCGGCGATGTCGCCGTCGATATCTGACCAACACTCTTTGGAGACAGTCATGTTTGGACTTTCCTTACCGACCCTTCCTTTTCTCGGCAGTGGTGACGACAAAAAGGGCGACGCTCCGGTAGTTCTCACCTACGACCAGGTCGAGGAAATCGGCCGTGAGTTGGATGCGATCCGGGATCGCACGGTCGCATCGCTCGGCGCCGAGGACCGTGAGTACATCTATCGGATCATCAAGGCGCAGCGTGGCTTCGAGGTTGCCGGCCGAGGTCTGATGTACCTGGGCTTCCTGCCGCCGGTGTGGCTCGCCGCGGTGGGCGCGCTGAGTATCTCGAAGATCCTGGACAACATGGAGATCGGGCACAACGTCATGCACGGTCAGTACGACTGGATGCGTGAACCTGGCCTCAATTCCGAAGTGTTCGAATGGGATACGGTGTGCCCGTCAGACCAGTGGCGCCACTCGCACAACTACATGCATCACACATACACAAATATTCTGGGCAAAGATCGGGATATCGGATACGGCATTTTGCGTATCGACCCCGCCCAGAAGTGGAACCCCTACTACCTCGGTAACCCGGTGTGGGCGTTCGCCCTGATGATGCTCTTCGAGTGGGGCGTCATGATGCATGATCTCGAGATCGAGAATGTCCTCGCCGGTAAGCGGAAATGGTACGACGTCAAGCCGCTGATCAAGGGTTGGTGGAAGAAGGCGGGCAAGCAGGTCCTCAAGGACTACGTTATCTTCCCAGTTCTCACCGGACCCCTGTTCGTCACCACTCTGGCAGGAAATGTCACCGCAAATCTCGTGCGGAACGTGTGGACGTACTCGATCATCTTCTGTGGCCATTTCCCCACCGGCGTACAGAGTTTCACGGAGGACGAGACGGCCGACGAGACTCGGGGGCAGTGGTACGTCCGTCAGATGCTCGGCAGTGCCAACATCCAAGGCAGCCCGTTGTTCCACATCATGTCCGGCAACTTGTCCCACCAGATCGAACATCATCTGTTCCCGGATCTACCGGCACATCGATACCCGCAGATTGCGCCTGAGGTCGAGGCGCTGTGTGCGCAGTACGGTTTTCCCTACAACACGGGTGGCTTCTGGAAGCAGATCGGATCGGTATGGGGCAAGATCTTCAAGTTTGCTTTGCCGCCTGGAATGATCAAGTCACAGAGTCTCACCGGTGTTATTGTCGAACGCCAGAGAACCGTAGCCTGAGAGGCCCACATGTGATGGTCGGGAAATTTGAACGTCGCAAAGACACCGTCCAGGAATTGACGGAATCGGCGGCTACGCACGTCGGATCCATCGCGATGATCATCGCCGGTGCAGTCCGCGACGTGACCCGGGAAATCGGGGACTGGGTATCCGACGGTATCGAAATGCGTGAGGCGGCAAAGAAAGCCGCTGCTGACGACCAAACCGAACCACCGACTTAACTGATTCGTCGACATTGATCCGGCAACGAAAAGGACGCCTCCACAACAGTGGAGGCGTCCTTTGCCGGTTAGACGGTACTTCTTAGATAACGCCCAGCGAGATCATGGCGTCGGCGACCTTGACGAAGCCGGCGATGTTCGCGCCGTGCACGTAGTCGCCGGGCTTGCCGTACTCGGCAGCTGTGTTGATGGTGCGGCTGTGGATACCACGCATGATGCGGGCGAGACGCTCGTCGGTGTACTCGAAGCTCCAGGAATCGCGTGACGCGTTCTGCTGCATTTCGAGAGCCGAGGTGGCGACGCCACCGGCATTAGCTGCCTTACCCGGAGCAAATGCGACATTGGAGTCGCGGAAGAGTGCGATGCCGCCGGGGGTGGTGGGCATGTTCGCGCCTTCGGCAACAGCCTGAACGCCGTTGGCGATCAAGGTCTTTGCTGCGTCTTCATCGAGTTCGTTCTGGGTTGCGCAGGGGAGTGCAACGTCGCACGGCACGTCCCAGATGGAACCGCCGGCGATGAACTGTGCGTGCGGAACGGCGTCGGCGTACTCGCTGATGCGGCCGCGGCGAACTTCCTTGATCTCCTTGAGGAGGTCGAGGTCGATGCCCTTCTTGTCCACGATGTACCCCGAGGAGTCGGAGCAGGCGATCGCGACGCCACCGAGTTTGTGGATCTTCTGGATCGCGTAGATGGCGACGTTGCCGGATCCGGAGATCACGACGTTCTTGCCTTCGAGGTCTTCGCCCTTGGCCTTGAGCATTTCGGCGACGAAGTAGGCAACGCCGTAGCCGGTGGCTTCGGTGCGGACCTGAGATCCACCCCAGGTGATGCCCTTGCCGGTGAGAACACCGGACTCGTAGGTGTTGGTCAGCCGCTTGTACTGGCCGAACAGGTAACCGATCTCGCGGCCACCGACGCCGATATCGCCGGCCGGAACGTCGGTGTATTCACCGATGTGGCGCTGCAGTTCCGTCATGAAGGACTGACAGAAACGCATGACCTCTGCGTCGGTACGGCCCTTGGGATCGAAGTCCGATCCGCCCTTGCCGCCGCCGATGGGCAGGCCGGTGAGGGAGTTCTTGAAGATCTGCTCGAAGCCGAGGAACTTCACGATGCCCAGGTTGACACTGGGGTGGAAGCGCAGGCCGCCCTTGTACGGGCCGAGTGCGCTGTTGTACTGGACGCGGAAGCCACGGTTGACGTGAACATTGCCGTTGTCGTCGGTCCACGGCACGCGGAAGATGATCTGGCGTTCCGGCTCGCACAGGCGCTCGATCAGTCCGGCGTCGGCGTAGCGCGGGTGGCGCTCGAGTACGACGTGGAGGGATTCGAAAACTTCGGCTGCAGCCTGGTGGAACTCCGGCTCACCTGCATTGCGAACCAACACCTGATCATAAATCTGCGCTACGCGGTCACGTACGGACACCGCTCACCTACCTGACATTGTGAGTACTTTTTTACATTTCCGTTACATAGTAGGCGCCTTTGTTGCCCAATCCGGCATCCGTTGGGTGAAGGTGAAATCCGCCACACCGGGTTTTCCTGGAAATCAAGTGACCGTTTTATAACGATTTGCTCTTCTTTCACTCTGTTAACACTGCGCTGGTGGTTTGCTGGCGGAGCGAACAAATAGACAGAGGGGATGCGTGTGCGCTCGAAACGGTCTTTGTCAGCGTTGTTGTCCATAGGTGTCGTCACGATTGCGGCAACCATCGCGTCGGCCCCAGTGGCATCGGCGATAGGTGGACCGTGTGGGGCAGGCGGTACCGGTTCGCTTGGCTCGCTGACGGGTTCGATGACGGGTTCCCTCTCGGGCAGTGCCGGCACGGGATCGCTGGTCAATTCGCTGCCCTGGATCACAGGCGCACCGAACGGCGCGTTGCCCGTATTGACCGGCCGGACCAAGGCAATCGAAATGGTGACCGGCCCGGGTAGCCCGAACGACACGATCAACCGGTTCAACGTCTCGGGTACAGACCTCGGAATCATGTGGGACAACGGGCTTTCCGGAGCTGACCACAACGTGTTGATGGCATTCGGTGACACTGTCGGCGACTGCGAGGTCGAAGGCGACGACTGGCGCAGCAATGTGCTCTTCCGCAGTAGTAACACCGATTTCCAGGACGGGCTTCGGATCGACAGTTCACCCAAGGACCGGCCGAATCACTCCAAGGAAATCATCCCCGGATTCGGCATCCCGTTCGAGTTCACCACGATCCCGACGGCCGGCATCTCCTACGGCGGTGTGCAATACATCCGGTTCATGTCTGTTCGCACATGGGACGAACCGGGCGCCTGGACAACCAACTACTCGGCGCTGGCCTACTCGACGGACAACGGCGAGAACTGGGACATCGATCCCGCGACGGTGCGTGCAAACACTCCTGGCCTCGACATTCCGGGAATTCCGGCAGTGTCCTCGATCAACGAGAACTTTCAGCAGAGCGCGTTCGTCGACGGTGGCGACGGCTACATCTACGAGTACGGCACCCCGTCCGGACGCTTCGGCAAGGCAGTGTTGGCACGCGTCCCCGGTGCTGAACTGCGAAACCCCCTTGCTTACACGTATTGGGACGGTACGGGTTGGAGTGTGAACTCCGACGACGCGGTGCAGGTCATCAAGGCCCCGGTCAGTGAACTCGCGGTGCAGTGGAACGACTATCTGGACAAGTACGTCGCGATGTACACCAGTGCAGACGGCAACCTGGTGATTCGGCAGGCCGACCATCCCGAGGGACCGTGGAGTGGCACGCAGACCCTTCTGAGCGGATACACCTTGCCGAGCCTGTACGGCGGCTTCATGCACCCGTGGACCTCTCGAACCGGCAACACGCTCGAGTTTGTCGCGACAACGTGGGACCGCTACAACGTGATCTACATGCAGACGGACCTGACGGGTATGAAGATGTCGTCGTCGGATTCGCGCGACCGGCCGGACCCAGCGACAACCGGCGAAGCCCAACTCCTCGAGATGAGAATGCCCCCAGCGTAGCAATATGGCCTGCAACCGGAATTCGGTTGCAGGCCATATTCTTTGTCGTCAGAGGATGTAGAGCATTTCCTGATAGGTGGGGAGCGGCCAGTGGTCGTCCGCAACCATGGTTTCCAGGAGATCCGCAGCGGCGCGAACATCTGTCATGGCCGGCATCAATGCTTCCTGCGCATGCGTGGCTGCCTCGAGCGGTGAGTCGTGGGGAATTTCCTTGATCGCCGCGCGCAAAGCGGCAAGTGCTGCCCGAAGAGCGGTCACCGGTTCGGAAACCTCGGTCAGTGGCGCTGAATCCGGTTCGAGACCGGCAGCCTTCAACGCAACGAAGTTCTGCGCGATCTCGGTCTGATGGCGGACAGCGGCGGGCAGGATCAGCGTCGTGCCGATTTCAACCGCAAGGCGTGCCTCGACGCCGATGCTCAGCGCGTACTGCTCGAGCCCGACCTCGTAGCGGCTGTGCATCTCTCGATGGTTGAAGACGTTGTACTTGTCGAAGAGCTCCAAAGCGGATTCGGAGATGAGTTCCGGCAAAGCGTCCAACGTGGTCCGCAGGTTGGGCAGACCGCGTGCCTCCGCTTCGATCTGCCAGTTGTCCGAGTATCCGTCACCGTTGAAGACGACGGCACCGTGGTTGGTGATGATATCGGTCAGCAGGTTCTGGACAGCGGTGTCGAAATCGGCGCCGTCGGCAACTGCAGTTTCGAGTTCGGTCGCCATGTAGTCGAGCGCTTCGGCCATGATCGTGTTGATGGTGACCATCGGACCGTTGACCGTCTGCATGGAACCTGGAGCGCGGAACTCGAACCTGTTGCCGGTGAAGGCAAATGGGCTCGTCCGGTTGCGGTCGCCGGGATCGGTGGGGAGAACGGGAAGTGTGTCGGCACCGATCATCATGGTGCCCTTGTCCTTCGACGATGTCGCAGCGCCCTTGGCGATCTGCTCGAACACGTCGGCAAGTTGGTCGCCGAGGAAGATCGAGATGATCGCGGGCGGAGCCTCGTTGGCGCCGAGGCGGTGATCGTTGGTAGCCGACGCCACGGAGGCGCGCAGGAGTCCCGCATACTTGTGGACGGCGCGGATCACGGCTGCACAGAACACCAGGAACTGAGCATTGTCGTGCGGATTATCGCCGGGGACAAGCAAACTGCCGAGTTCCGAGTTACCCAACGAGAAGTTGACGTGCTTGCCGGAGCCGTTGACACCGTCGAACGGCTTCTCGTGGAACAAGCACTCCATACCGTGCTTCTTGGCGACGGTCTTGAACGTGGTCATCAAGAGCTGCTGATGGTCGGCGGCAATGTTGCCGCGCTCGAACATCGGCGCGATCTCGAACTGGCCGGGAGCGACCTCGTTGTGACGGGTCTTTGCGGGAATGCCGAGTTTGAACAGTTCACGTTCGGTATCCATCATGAAACCGAGTACACGCTCGGGGATGGCGCCGAAGTAGTGGTCGTCGAACTCCTGGCCCTTGGGCGGCTTGGTGCCGAAGAGTGTGCGGCCGGCATTGAGCAGGTCGGGGCGGGCGAGGAAGAAGTGCCGATCGATCAGGAAGTACTCCTGCTCGGGACCGCAGAAGGACACAATCTGCTCAGGTTCGATGTGGCCGAACAGCTTGAGGATGCGTTCGGCGTGCAGGCCCATCACCTGCTGCGAACGGAGCAATGGAGTCTTGTGATCGAGTGCTTCGCCGGTCATCGACACGAAAACCGTAGGGATGCAGAGGGTATTACCGTTGGGGTTCTCGAGCACGTACGCCGGGCTGGTGACGTCCCAGCCAGTGTAGCCGCGAGCCTCGAACGTATTGCGCAGGCCGCCGTTGGGGAAGCTCGACGCATCCGGCTCCCCCTGGATGAGTGTCTTGCCCGCAAATTCGGCGAGAGCCGACCCGTCGCCGACCGGCTCGAAGAAGCTGTCGTGCTTCTCAGCCGTCAGTCCGGTCAGTGGGTAGAAGACGTGCGCGTAGTGGGTGGCGCCCTTCTCGAGCGCCCAGTCCTTCATGGCCGATGCGACGGCGTCTGCAACCGCCGGGTCGAGGGGCTTGCCCTGTTCGATCGTGGCGATCACGGACTTGTAGATCTGCTTGGGCAAGCGCTTCTGCATGACCACTTTGTTGAACACGTTGGCGCCGAACACCTCGCCGGGAGCTTCGTCGCCGGAGAAACTCACGACGGGAGGTGTGTAGGCCTCGACGTCCTTGATCGCTTGCAGACGAACTGCATTTCCACTCATCGACGTACCCCTCGCGCGGCCCAGGGCAGCTTGTTGCGACCCGATTGCCGATCACTTTACGAACCTTCTGTATCGGGAATGTTTCACAGACATTGCGCCTGCCCTCGACTTGTCGGTGGGTTCGGGCAGGATTGCCGAATGTCGGCGATCAGGGTGTTGGTGGGCAGTGCGGTCGAACCGGAAAACCTCGCGGAGGTCATAGATCTCTACCGCGAGCTTGTTCGCGAGACCCGCAAGGAGAGCGGCTGCATAAGCTACGAATTGCTTCAGCAAAGCGACAATCCCGGTGAGCTGATGTTGGTGGAGGAATGGGAATCCCAGGCACACCTGGACGCTCACACGCACACTGATCATTTTGTGCGGTTGGTTGCTGCCCTGGACAAGTTGGAGAAGGCTGCGCCGGCGCGGATTTATTCAAAAGTGTTGTGACACAGCTATTCCCATAGATATCGATGGCTGCTAGAATCGATTGTACGTTCGAACTGGGGGGTTTGATGAGCGGCATCGTGGATGCGTTGGTCGAAGGACATGCGTCCATTGCGCGCGCCCAGTTCCTCGAAGTTGATGCCGTCACGTCGCTGTATTTCGAGCGGTGCGGCGAGGATGAGAACGCCGGTCGCAATGCCGCGGTTCAGGGCGAATTCGTTCATGTCGAAGTTGCGTTTGTTCTGAGTATCACGGAGTACGCGGCAACGCGGATGATCTCGTTGGGGTGCGATCTACGCTTGCGCTTGCATCGGGTGTCTGCGGCATTTGCGTCAGGAGAGATTGATCTCGGCAAGGCGACAGCGTTGTCGGATGCGCTGGCCAATGTGTCCGACGATGCACTTGATCTCATCGAACAGTTACTTCTGGACGGTGCCGCCACATGCAGCAGCAGCAGGCTCAAGGCCCGCGCGCGCAGCCTGATCGCACGCCATGATCCGGAAGGTGCGCGCGCTCGGCGGCGCCGCGCGCAGGAAGACCGCGATGTGCGGATCAGTGCAGGTGTCGACGGTATGTCGACGCTCGACGGTGTGCTGCCGGCGGTTGGTGCCCAGGTCGTGGCGGCAAAGCTGCAGACGATGTCGCGGCAAGTGTGTGCGCGCGATCCTCGTACCTTGGCGCAACGTCGCGCCGACGCTTTAGTTGCGCTGTCGGAAGGTCGATCGGTTCTAGCCTGTGCCTGTGGCACTGATTGTGGACGGGATGTGGAGTCGGTATCAGCTCCGTCGCCGGCGACAATTCTGGTGGGCGTCAGTGTTTCCACGTTGCTCGGTTTTGATGATCTGCCGGCTTTTCTACATGGTTACGGTGCTATCGATGCGGAGTTGGCGCGGGAAATCGCGGCCGATGCTGTGTGGCGGCAGGTGCTGACGCTCTCAGAGAAGGATCGTCGGATTCTCTGCCAAAACCTCACGGGAACACATGGTTTCAAGGCTGGTGGACCTGTACTCGGGGTGGGTGGACGGTCGAGCG
This sequence comes from Rhodococcus sp. 24CO, assembly GCF_050586165.1. Classification (NCBI taxonomy): domain Bacteria; kingdom Bacillati; phylum Actinomycetota; class Actinomycetes; order Mycobacteriales; family Nocardiaceae; genus Rhodococcus; species Rhodococcus sp. 24CO. Next base: position 22,750 of record NZ_JAZFNF010000009.1, read on the forward strand.
CACCATTAGTATCGCCTGCCGCCGTTGCAGCGCGGAAGCGATACCGGGAGGAGCGGACGTATCGACCTTCCACTTCGTTGGCGCAGACGGTTCGGACCCGCGACGGTACGTGCCGGTTCCCGAATTGTGTTGTGCGGGCTGAGAATTGCGATCTCGATCATACGGTGCCGTTCAATTACGAGAATCCTGACCGCGGTGGGCTCACCACCGAGCAGAACCTGGCATCCGTGTGCCGCAAGCATCATCGGCTCAAGACTTGGGGTTACTGGACTGTGCGGCAGATCGGAGGCGGGGCGCTTGAATGGGGCGCGCCGACGGGTTCACTTGTCGTAACGAAGCCGCGGGGTGCGTTTTGTGATCCCGATGTGCAGCCCGATGAAGTCGAGCGGTTCCGGCTTACGGAAAGTCATGTGGTTGAGCGGTTGTTCCGATGCCATGGCCGGAGTATCGAGGCAGATCTCGAGTTCCTGCTCGATTCCACGGTGGCGGGATGGCGGAGACGGCGGCCACCGCTTCGCGCTGCGATTCCAGCCCCGGTGGTGGACGAGCCACCACCGTTCTGACAAGAAAGTATGGTGCCCCCGGCAGGATTCGAACCTGCGACCAAGAGATTAGAAGGCTCTTGCTCTATCCCCTGAGCTACGGAGGCGCGGAGACGATATTACCTGCCCGCGTGACAGCGCTCGATCACCCCCGTCTGGAATACGCTCGATATGAGAAGACACCGAATGGGAGCTGCAGATGCGGGATGTTCTGTCCGAACTGATGAAGGTGTGGCGAGCCGACGGTACGGCAGGTGTCGGAACAGTGGTGCGGACGTTCCGGTCAGCTCCCCGGATGCCGGGTGCGTCGATGTTGGTGGCCCCGGACGGTTCGGTCACGGGCTCGGTGTCGGGTGGGTGCGTCGAAGGTGCCGTCTACGAAACAGCCACGGAAGTAATCGAATCCGGTGTACCGACCCTCGAAAGGTACGGCGTTGCCGATGACGACGCATTTGCGGTGGGGCTGACGTGCGGTGGCACGATCGAGGTGTTTGTCGAAGCTGTGTCGAGGGAGACGTTCGACAGTCTCGAGAGTGTGGCAGCCGATGTCGACGAGCACCGCCCGGTGGCGGTAGCAACCGTCATTGCTCACCCGGATCCACTGTGGGTGGGCCGACGCTTGGTGATACGACCGGACACCACGGACGGTTCAATCGGATCGGCGCGCGCGGATTCCGCGGTGACCGACGACGCTCGTGGCCTGTTGGCGGCAGGGCGCACGGAGGTACTGACGTATGGACCGGACGGTGAGCGTCGAGGCGAGGGCATGCGGGTTTTTGTCGCGAGCTACGCTCCCCGCGCTCGGATGCTGGTATTCGGGGCCATTGATTTTGCGGCCGCAGTTGCCAAGCAAGGTTCATTTCTCGGGTACCGCGTGACGGTGTGCGACGCCCGGGAGGTGTTTGCGACCCCATCACGGTTTCCGACGGCTGACGAAGTCGTGATCGACTGGCCGCATCGGTACCTGGCAGAACAGGCAGAAGCCGGGGCAATCGACTCACGCACAGTCATTTGTGTGTTGACTCACGATCCGAAATTCGACGTGCCCCTGCTCGAGGTTGCGCTCCGACTACCGGAAGTCGGGTTTGTCGGCGCGATGGGTTCGCGTCGCACACATCACGACAGGCTCGACCGGTTGCGCGCGGCAGGTGTCACCGACCGCGAGTTGACGAGGCTGGCGAGTCCGATCGGTTTGGACCTCGGCGCGCGAACACCGGAGGAAACCGCGGTGTCGATCGCGGCGGAGATAATCGCGCTGCGGTGGGGCGGTGAGGGTAAGCCGCTGAGCGGGTTGGAGGGTCCCATTCATCGCAGTTCAGGGGAATTCGAGAGCCGCTGACCTGGAGAAATGCGCGCCCCCTTGACTCGCTGTGGCGCTCGGCAGAAGCTGAGATAACAGTCGAATGTGGGGTGCATCACATGCAGGTTCCTGGGCCGTTTGAGTACGAGCGGGCAACCGGTATCGACCACGCCATCGGATTGCTGGAGCGACTGGGCGATCAGGCGCGCGTTGTTGCGGGCGGACACAGCCTGCTTCCGATGATGAAGCTGCGACTGGCAAACCCCGGGTATCTGATCGATATCAACGACTTGGCTGACGAACTCGGTTACATCGCTTTTGATGACGGGCCCGTCCGGATCGGCGCGATGGTGCGTCATCGGCAGCTTCTCGAATCCGACGAACTTGCCGGCGCCTTCCCGATCTTTCGGGACGCGGAAAAGGTGATAGCCGATCCGGTGGTGCGAAACCGCGGAACTATCGGCGGTTCGCTGTGTCAGGCCGACCCCGCGGAAGACCTCAGCACGGTGTGCTCGGTGTTGGACGCGACGTGCGTCGTACGTGGTCCTTCGGGAACCCGCGACATTCCGATGGCGGAATTTCATGTCGGCCCCTATGAGACTGCCCTCAGCACAAACGAGATTCTCGTAGAGATTCGGCTTGCGCGTCGGGCAAACAGTTCGAGCGCCTACATGAAGGTTGAACGGCGGGTGGGGGATTGGGCGATCACCGCTGCGGGCAGCGCGGTGTGGATGGAAGGCGATGCCATAAAAGGGGGACGGCTCGGCCTTACCGCGGTCAATTCCGATCCGCAGGCGCTGGCCGAGATTTCCGGGTATCTGGAGGGTAAGGCGCCATCCGAGGAGGTCTACCGGCGCGCCGGGGAGATGGCAGAACAGGCCTGCGAGCCCGTCACCGATCAGCGCGGAAGTGCCGACTACAAACGCCACCTCGCAGGCGTACTTACTGTCCGCACTCTGCGAAGCGCTGTGGCCAGGATTGGGGAAGACTGATATGCGGGTAACGATGACGGTCAACGGTGAGCCGGTGTCCCAAGACGTGGAACCGCGCATGTTGTTGGTGCATTTCCTGCGAGACCAACTGCAGCTCACAGGAACTCACTGGGGATGCGACACCAGCAATTGTGGGACCTGCGTGGTGACGGTGGACGGTGAACCGGTGAAGTCGTGCACCATGCTGGCGGCTATGGCCGACGGTCACGAGATCGGAACCGTCGAAGGTCTCGAACGAGACGGTGTGCTCGACCCGATTCAAGAGGGATTTATGCACTGCCACGGATTGCAGTGCGGTTTTTGCACTCCCGGGATGATGATCACCGCGCGGGCACTCCTTGATCGCGATCCAAACCCTGACGAATCAACAATCCGGGAAGCGATTTCCGGTCAGATCTGCCGCTGCACGGGATATACGACGATCGTGCGCTCGGTGCAATGGGCAGCGGCGCATCCGGTAGGAGGTTCGTGATGACCAGCGTCGACTCGGCGCCCGAGTTGGAGGTCAACGACGGAAAGCCGTGCGGGCACGGGCGAATGCTCCGCAAGGAGGATCCTCGCTTCATCCGGGGTCAGGGTCACTACCTCGACGACGTGCAACTGCCTGGCATGTTGCATCTCGCAATTCTGCGCGCACCGGTGGCACACGCCCGACTGGTGAGCATCGATACCACTGCAGCGCAGGAACATCCGAAAGTGAAGGCGGTGGTGACAGGAGCGGATCTGGCCGCGCAGGGTCTCGCGTGGATGCCGACGCTGTCCAGCGACGTGCAAGCGGTGCTGGTCACCGACAAGGTGCGCTTTCAAGGGCAGGAGGTCGCATTTGTGGTGGCCGAGGATCGGTACTCGGCGCGGGACGCCTTGGAGTTGATCGAGGTCGAGTACGACATCCTCGATCCGGTGATCGACGCACGTACTGCATTGTCGCCGGACGCACCGGTGATCCGCACCGATCTCGACGGCAAGACGGACAATCACTGCTTCGACTGGGAGACCGGTGACAAAGCTGCCACCGACGCGGTGTTTGCTGCAGCCGACGTTGTGACAAAACAGGAAATCGTCTACCCGCGTGTGCACCCAGCTCCGATGGAAACCTGTGGGGCAGTTGCCGATTACGACCGTGTCTCCGGGAAGCTGACCTTGTGGTCCACCAGCCAGGCGCCGCACGCGCATCGCACTCTCTACGCGCTGGTGGCAGGTTTGCCCGAGCACAAGATCCGGGTGATTTCCCCGGATATCGGAGGCGGGTTCGGAAACAAAGTCCCGATCTATCCGGGGTACGTGTGCGCGATAGTCGCTTCACTCGTGACCGGGAAACCCGTCAAGTGGATGGAAGATCGAAGCGAAAACCTCACCAGCACAGGATTTGCCCGCGACTACATCATGCTCGGGGAGATCGCGGCAACCAAGGAAGGCAAGATCCAGGCCATCCGTACTCATGTTCTGGCCGATCACGGCGCCTTCAATGGAACGGCGGCGCCCACCAAATATCCGGCCGGGTTCTTCGGCGTCTTCACCGGCAGCTACGACCTCGAGGCTGCATACTGCGCGATGACGGCTGTGTACACGAACAAGGCTCCCGGCGGAGTTGCCTACGCGTGTTCCTTCCGGATCACCGAGGCGGTCTACTTGGTGGAGCGGTTGGTGGACTGCCTTGCCTTCGACCTGGATATGGATCCAGCCGAACTGCGATTGAAAAACCTGCTGAAGCCGGACCAGTTTCCCTATACGAGCAAGACCGGCTGGAAATACGATTCGGGCGACTACGCGACAACCATGCGCAAGGCGATGGACATGATCGGCTACGACGCCTTACGGCGCGAGCAAGCCGAGAAGCACTCGCGCGGGGAATTGATGGGCATCGGCATGTCTTTCTTCACCGAGGCCGTCGGCGCGGGGCCGCGCAAGAACATGGACATCCTCGGGCTGGGAATGGCCGACGGTTGCGAATTGCGAATTCACCCCACCGGTAAAGCGGTAGTGAGGATTTCGGTTCAAACTCAAGGGCAGGGACACGAAACGACGTTTGCTCAGATTGTCGCCGAAGAACTCGGCATTCCGCCGGACGATATCGACGTTGTGCACGGCGATACCGACAACACTCCATTCGGGCTCGGTACCTACGGCAGTCGATCAACCCCTGTGTCCGGCGCCGCCGCTGCTCTGGTGGCACGCAAAGTGCGAGACAAGGCCAAGATCATCGCGTCGGGGATGCTGGAGGTGTCCGTCGCGGACCTCGAATGGGAGAAGGGGTCCTTTCACGTGAAAGGTGATCCGTCGGCAGCGGTCACCATCGCGGATATTGCGATGCGGGCACACGGTGCCGCCGATCTTCCCGAGGGGATCGAAGGCGGTCTCGAAGCCCAAATCTGTTACAACCCCGAGAATCTCACTTATCCGTATGGTGCCTACTTCTGTGTGGTCGACATCGACCCGGGAACGGCGCAAGTGACTGTTCGCAGATTCCTCGCGGTGGACGACTGCGGAACCCGGATCAATCCGATGATCATCGAGGGGCAGGTGCACGGCGGTATCGTCGACGGCATCGGCATGGCGTTGATGCAGATCATCAGCTTCGACGAGGACGGCAACTGCCTCGGCGGTTCCTTCATGGACTACCTCATCCCGACAGCGATGGAAGTGCCCAATCTCGAAACCGGGTTCACCGTGACCCCGTCGCCGCATCATCCGATCGGTGCCAAAGGAATTGGGGAAAGCGCAACCGTCGGCTCACCGCCGGCCGTCGTGAACGCGGTAGTTGACGCCTTGAAGCCCTTCGGGATTCGGCACGCGGATATGCCATTGACGCCGTCGCGAGTGTGGGAGGCAATGGAAGGTCGAGGTAGGCCACCTATCTGAGAAAGGCTGGATCCGAGAAAGGCTGGGCAATGAACGGCACCACTCACGACGTGCGATTGCGCGCCGAGCAATTGATCGGTGAGCGTCGTCCCTTTGTGACTGCAACCGTCGTCCGGGCCCAGCAACCGACGTCGGTGCATCCTGGAAATACGGCAATAGTCCTCTCGGACGGAACAATCGAAGGATTTGTCGGCGGGCAATGTGCGCAGAATTCGGTACGCGAAGCAGCCAGAGGAGCGCTGAACAGCGGTGAAAGTGTGCTGCTGCGAGTACTTCCCGATGGCGCGCCGACATTTCCGACAACCAGCGGAGCCGACGTGGTGGTCAACCCGTGTCTGTCCGGCGGCGCGATGGAAATATTCTTGGAACCCACGCTGCCGGCACATGTGCTGTCTCTGTACGGCGATACCCCGATCGCGGATGCGGTGGTCGAGTTTGCCCGTGTGCTTGACCTCGACGTTGTGCGGGTATCTGCGGCAGAAGCCGTGACTGAGGATGCAACAGCCGTGATTATCGCAAGCCTCGGCGGCGAGGAGGCGCTGACGATTCGCGCTGCGCTCGATGCCGGAGTGCAGTACGTCGGCATGGTCGCGAGCCGGGTACGGGGCGCCGCGGTGCTCGAACAACTGGAATTGACGGAGTCGGAGCGGGCGCGAGTTCACACCCCGGTCGGGATGTACATCGGCGCCAAAACACCCGCAGAGATAGCACTTTCCATAGTTGTCGACGTGGTCCGCGCCATCCGTCTCGATGGTGTGAGTGTTGCGCGGAATAAACTGGTGGCGAGGACGGCCGTCGATCCGATCTGTGGGATGACGGTCACCGTCACTGCTGACACACCGCATCTCGAGGATGACGGCGTCGACGTGTGGTTCTGTTCGCCGGGTTGTCTGCATAAGTACGAGAAGACATGAGCGGCGAATTCACCGATGTCGCGGAGTTGATCCGCCGCTTCGACGCATACGACTATCTCTTGGATGTGGGCACGGCAACAGCGTTGTATCTTGCTCTGGAACTGGGTCGGCCGCTGCTGCTCGAAGGTGAGCCGGGAGTGGGGAAGACTACTGCGGCAAAGGCTTTGGCACTCTCGCTCGATGCGCCGTTGATCAGATTGCAGTGCTACGAAGGACTCAGCGCCAACGAAGCTCTCTACGACTGGAACTACCAACGTCAGCTACTGGCGATCAAACTGTCCGAAGCACGAGGGGATGCGCTCGACGAAGCTGACCTGTTTACCGAGGAGTTCCTACAGGAACGCCCGATTCTGCGATGTGTGCGGCACCGCGGGCCGTCGGCTCCCGTACTGCTCGTCGACGAAATCGACCGTGCGGATGACGAATTCGAGGCGCTGCTCCTCGAGTTTCTGGGTGAATCGGCCGTCACGGTACCCGAACTGGGTACGTTCACCGCTATACGTCCCCCGGTGGTGGTATTGACGTCGAACCGCAGCCGCGATCTCCATGACGCGCTCCGGCGGCGTTGCCTCTACCACTGGATCGACTACCCCGAACCCGGGCGTGCGGTCGCTATCGTACGACGCATGGTGCCGTCGGCGAATCTGGCATTGATCGAGCACGCCACCGCGTTTGTCGGACAGATCCGAGGGGGCGATCTCGACAAGGCGCCGGGCGTCGCCGAAACCATCGACTGGGTATCAGCTCTCGTGACTTTGGGGGTGGCCGATCTGGTTCGGGAGGACGCCATTGTCAGCTTGGGTGCATTGGCAAAAACTCCGGACGATCGCGCAGTACTGCGCGGCGAGTTGATGAAAGGGCCACCATGAAGATCGCACACGAATTCACCGTCACCGCACCCGTCGAGGAGGCGTGGACAACCCTGACCGACCTCGAAGGAATCGCGCCGCTTCTGCCGGGGGCACAGATGACCGGACGAGAGGGAGACGATTTTTTGGGCACCGTGACAGTCAAAGTGGGGCCGGTGCTCAGTGAATTTGCCGGCCGCGCGACATTCGTGGAGAGGGACGAGGAAACGCACAAGGCTGTGATCAATGCCCGCGGCCGTGACAAGCGCGGATCCGGAAATGCGAGTGCCACCATCACTGCGCAGTTACATCCCGAAGGAGCGCAGACGCGAGTGAGTGTGGATACCGATGTGAAGATCGTCGGCAAACTGGCACAGTTCGGCAGTTCCATGATCACGCAGGTCTCGGAGAAGTTGATGGGGGAGTTTGCGAAATCGTTGGAAGAGAAACTTGCCGGACGGGCACAAACTATGGAAACACCGGATGCTGAACCTCAGACGGTCGAACCCCGTGCCGTTGAACCCCTCGACATTGTGGAACTTGCCGGCGGGTCCATCGCGAAACGTGCTCTGCCACTTATTGTTGCAGTAGCTGCGGCGATCGTCGTGTTTGTAGTGCTGCGTCGTCGAAGCAGATGATTCCTCACGCGGGCGCCACTCTGTTGCGTGGTGTGGATGTTGCTGCTTTTGCCACTGCGTTGGTCGACCTGTTGCGTCGGCAGGGTGTTGGAGTGTCGGCCGTCGGGGCTGCCAACTTCAGTGAAGCGGTGCATGTCCAATCGCCACGCACCCGGACGCAGTTGTACTGGACCGCGCGGATCACTCTGATCAACCGTCACGAAGACCTCGAGGTGTTCGACGCGCAGTTCGAACGAGTTTTTGTCGGTGCGACTCTGGGAGTGGACCCGATTGCGCGACGCGTGGGCAACGACCGCACGGTCGGCGACGCGCCTCGTGCTGTGGCTGGTGCGTCGCGAGGAGGTAGGGACATCATCGACGTGCCGTGGATCGGGCGCGCGACGTCGAGTGGGCGAGAAGCCGTGCCGGATCAGGTTCGGCCGGGTCTTCTACTTCCGAGCGCGCTTGCCGGGAAATCCGAGGAGCCTTTTGCTCAGTTGAGCCCGAGCGACCTTGCACTCCTCGGGCAGTGGATCGAACAGGCCGAGGCGGACTGGCCGAGGCGCCGCCGGAGAAGACGCCGACTCGGCCGGCGCGGAACCGTCGACCTGCGCGCAAGTATGAGCACCGCGAGGCGCACCGGATTCGAATTTGTACGCCTCGCCCGCGCCCGCCCACAGCAGCGGCCCCGCACAATTGTGGTGTTGTGCGACGTCAGTCGCTCGATGCACGGATACGCGGACATGTACTTGCATCTGATGAGAGTTGCCGCCCGGCGCGGCGACGCCGAAGTTTTTGCGTTCTCGACCACATTGACGCGGCTCACTGCGATCCTGGCGCATCGCAGCGCCGACGCGGCCATCGCCGAAGCAAATGCCAGAGTTGTGGACCGGTACGGCGGCACCCACATCGGAACATCCGTCGCGTCACTGCTCACCTCACATCACGGACACACCCTGAGAGGGGCAGTAGTCGTGATCGCCTCCGACGGTTGGGACAGTGACGATCCCGACATCCTCCTGCGCGCTATGGCCCGAGTGCGGCGCCGCGCCCACCGTGTCGTGTGGCTCAATCCCCGTGCCGGTGCGGCCGGATTCGAACCCCTGACCGGTTCCATGGCAGCGGCATTGCCGTACTGCGACGCCGTTCTTCCAGCTGATCGATTGACCGCTCTGCGGGCCCTGTTCACTGCAGTCTCCGACGCACAGTAGTAGGTGGATTGTCGTCGACGATCCCATACGTCCTACCCTGGTAGCTATGGCTACACCCGACCTTGCGCAGACGCAGTCCCCTCCACAAACAAGCGTCCGCGCTTCTTCGACCGCAATCTTTGTGGTCTGTGGACTGATTGCCGGGATGGTCGCAGCTCTTGTCGTCGGGTTTTCCGCATCTCGAGCGTTGACCCTGCTCGGCATTCCCGACCCCGGCGCGATCACGACATACGGGCTGCCCGCAGTTCGCGCTGTTGCCGAGATTGCCGCTGTCATCGCGATCGGCTCACTACTGTTGGCCGCGTTTTTCGTCCCACCACAAAAGTCCGGCGTGCTCGACGTCGACGGATATCGAGCGGTCCGGACGGCATCGCATGCCTCGATCGTGTGGGCGGCATGTTCGCTGGTGCTGATTCCGCTGACGCTCTCCGATACGTCGGGTCAGCCGTTCTCCGAAGCGATCAAACCGGCGAATCTGTGGTCCGGACTCGATCAGGTGGAAATCGCCGGCGCCTGGCGTTGGACGGCTGTCATCGCCGTGGTCCTGGCAATTCTGGCTCGACTGACCCTGCGCTGGTGGTGGACGCCGTTGCTGCTGGTGGTCGGCCTGCTCGGCCTTATGCCCCTCGCTCTTACCGGGCACTCGTCGTCGGGTGGCTCGCACGACATCGCGACCAACAGCCTGATCTTGCACCTCGTTGCGGCGTCGCTGTGGGCCGGTGGATTGTTTGCGCTCCTGGCACATGCTCGCCGCGGCGGTGACCACACGGACGTCGCTGCTCAGCGCTTTTCGACCGTCGCCACCATTTGTTTTGTCGTCATGGGTTTCAGTGGCGTCATCAACGCGATTGTTCGTCTCCCACTCGACGACCTGTTCACGACGACATACGGTCGCCTGATTGTCGCGAAGATCGTCGCGCTGATCGTCCTCGGATGCTTCGGTTGGTTGCAGCGCAGTCGTGCGTTGCCTGCGCTCGCCGAGAACCCGAACTCCCGTTCGGCGCTGATCCGGTTTGCCGGTGGTGAAGGCATCATCTTTGCCGCCACCATCGGGCTGGCAATCGGCCTCGGCCGCACACCGCCGCCTCCGCCGACGAGCATCCCGACCATTCCTGAGGTCGAACTCGGCTACAACCTGCCGGACCCGCCGTCGTTCATGGCATTCGTGACCGAGTGGCGTTTCGATTTGATGTTCGGCACTGCCGCGATCGTGGCTGCGGTTCTGTATTTCCTCGGCCTGCGCAAGCTGTCGAAGCGTGGCGATTCCTGGCCGGTGGGCCGCACCATTTCCTGGATGATCGGATGCGCGGTCCTGCTGATCGCCACGTCGTCGGGAGTGGGAAAATACGCGACTGCCGTGTTCAGCGTTCACATGGCCGGACACATGGCGTTGTCGATGCTGGCGCCCGTTCTGCTGGTTCTGGGTGCGCCCATCACGTTGGCGTTGCGCGCGCTCGAACCCGCAGGCAAGGACGGCGTACCCGGCATTCGTGAGTGGATCCTCGTTGCCCTGCACAGTCCGTTCTCGCGATTCATCACTCACCCGATTGTTGCTGCGGTTCTCTTTGTCGGCGGCTTCTACGTGCTCTACCTCGGCGGTATCTACGGAGCCACGGTCGATTCCCACAGCGCGCACCTGCTGATGAACCTGCACTTCATTCTCAGCGGCTATCTCTTCTACTGGGTCGCGATCGGTGTTGACCCGTCGCCGCGCCAACTCCAACCCGTGACCAAACTGGCCATGGTCTTCGGCTCGCTCCCGTTCCACGCGTTCTTCGGTATCGCCTTGATGAGCACCACCACGATCATGGGCGGCGAGTTCTTCCGCTCACTTGGCTTGGGCTGGAACGACGATCTTCTGGGCGATCAGAAGTTGGGCGGCAGTATCGCCTGGGCGACGGGTGAGATCCCGCTGATGGTGGTCATGCTCGCACTGCTGGTGCAGTGGTCACGCTCCGACCGGAAGACGGCGGTGCGAACGGACCGCGCAGCCGAACGCGATCACGATGCAGACCTGGCCGCGCACAATGCGATGTTTGCCGAACTTGCGCGGCGCGACCGTGAGGGCTGGGGCCCTAAACCACAACAATCAGATGAATCGTCTTCCTCTGGCACCTAGCACCACACACCGACACTGCCCGGACCATCTGGTCCGGGCAGTGCTGGTTTTCCACAGGCATTGGGTTCATCCCCAGGTTCTTTTTGATTGCGACGGCAACCCGTTTTTCGATTCAGAATCTTCAGGTGGGATTCAGTGGCCAAAGAGATTCAAGGGGGATGGAACATGTACGAGACATCGGCAACGGTTGTCGGCACCGTCATCACCAATCCGGTGAAGCGGCAAACCACCAATGGTGAAGAGGTGCTGAGCTTTCGGATGGCCAGCAACGCACGACGCAAGGATTCGGTGACCGGGGAATGGACCGACGGCGCCACGCTCTATCTCACGGTCACGTGTTGGCGACGGCTGGTGACCGGCGTCGGAGCATCCATCATGAAGGGTGATCCGGTGATGGCGACGGGGGAGTTGCGCACCAACGAGTACACCACCAAGGAGGGCATTGCTCGGTCCGACCTGGAAATGAGAGCAACTGCGGTGGGGCCCGACCTTGCCCGGTGCATCGCAAAGATCGAGCGGCACAGCAAACCTGTGTCAGGGGACGAACCGGCAGAGACAGAGACTGCGGCGGCTTAGGTCAGGCCCGGGTTTTCGGGCAGTCGCGGGGGCGGCCGTGGTCGTGCCCCGCGTCTACTCGCTCGAGCAGTTCGGTGAGAACAACCCGTTCTGTGTCGTCGAGGTCGTCGAAGATGTCCGAGGATTCTCGGCGTTGAGCCTGTGCGACCTCGGCTGCGAGGGCAGCGCCGGCGTCGGTGAGTTCGAGGAGCACTGCTCGTCGGTCATGGGGGTCAGGAGTGCGCTTCACCCATTCCGCCGCTTCGAGGGAATCCACGACATCGGTGGCGGAGCGGGGAACGATGCGCAGCTTTTCCGCGAGAAAGCCCAATCGGACCGGTTCGCCCACTCGGGTGAGCACTCTCAGAGCGCGACTCTGTGACGGGGAGAGGCCAAATGGCTCGAGGGCCGCGACCTGGCGTCGGCGAATGGTTCGCGCCACGGACAACACGACATCGGTGAGTTCGCGCTCTCGGGAATGCATGGCGTCAGTCTAGCGTTGTTGGTGTCAGCCTCATAGTGAGGTAACCTCATCAATATGAAACTAAGGTGAGAAAGCCTCCAGGAGGTAAACGTGAAACCAGATCACATCAGAGATTTCCAAAACTCCGCTGTCGAGACCACTCCGGCGGACCCCGTATCACCACGACGTGTCCTCGAGCTGTTCACGCCGTATCGGACGCAGATCGCCATCGTCACGGCGGTCATCACGCTCAGCGCTATCGTGGCGTTGGGCAGCCCACTGCTCCTGCGCGAAATGCTCGACAAGGCAATCCCGGACAAGGACCTCGGACTGGTCAGCATCCTGGCAATCGGCATGATCGCGATTGCCGTGATCACCAGCTGCCTCGGTGTTGTGCAGACGTGGATGTCCAACAGCATCGGCCAGAAACTGATGCACCAACTGCGTGTCCGGGTGTACACACACCTGCAGAATCAGTCCCTGGGGTTCTTCGCGAGAACCAGGACCGGCGAGGTGCAGTCACGTATCGCCAACGATATCGGCGGAATGCAATCGGTGGTCACCAACACGGCAACGTCGATTGCGCAGAACGCCACCACTGTCGCAGCGACGATCGTTGCGCTCTTCCTGCTCGACTGGCGACTGGCGATCTTCTCGCTGGCGATCCTGCCGGTGTTCATCCGTATCGCCCGCAAGATCGGTAACGAGCGCCGCAAGATCTCCGGCAAGCGGCAGAAATTGCTCAGCGATCTGTCCGTTCAAGTCGAGGAATCACTCTCGGTCAGCGGCATTCTGCTGGGGAAGACAACCGGTGCGAAGTCCGCGTTGACCGACCGCTTCGCCGAACGGTCGTCCGAGGTTGCCGACGTCGAACTCCGGGCGATGATGGCCGGCAAATGGCGCATGGCGTCGATGTCGATCACATTTGCGGCCATGCCGGCACTGGTCTACTGGTTTGCGGGATTCACTCTCGACCACGGCAACACCATCACCGTCGGCACGCTGGTCGCGTTCACGACCTTGCAGACTCAGTTGTTCCGGCCCACCATGATGCTGCTCAATACGGGCGTCGAGGTGCAGAGTTCCATGGCACTGTTCAGTCGCGTCTTCGAGTACCTGGATCTGCCGATCGACATCGCTGATCCGGAAGAGTCGAAGGAGTTCGACGTATCGGCACTGTCGGGCGAACTGCGATTCGATCATGTCGACTTCTCATATCCGGGAACAGACAGCAAGACTCTCGACAACATCGACCTCACAGTCCCGGCCGGCGGAACACTGGCGCTTGTCGGCTCCACCGGTTCTGGCAAAGCCACCCTTGGTTACCTGGCCGCGCGGCTGTACGACCCGACGGCGGGATCGGTCAGGATCGACGGCGTCGATCTGCGCGACCTCGATCTGTCGACGGTGTCGGATCTGGTCGGCGTCGTATCGCAGGAGACATATCTGTTCCACACGACGATTCGCGAGAATCTGCGGTTCGCAAAGCCGGATGCAACCGATGACGAGATCGAGCAAGCTGCGCGGATTGCCCAGATCCACGAGTTCATCTCCGGTCTGGATGACGGTTACGACACCATGGTCGGTGAGCGCGGTTACCGCTTCTCCGGTGGTGAGAAGCAACGCATCGCCATCGCACGGACTGTGCTGCGGAATCCGCCGATTCTCGTTCTCGACGAAGCGACCAGCGCGTTGGACAACCGCACCGAGCGTGCGCTGCAGGATGCACTCGACGAGCTGATGGTCGGCCGCACCACTTTGGTTGTGGCGCACAGGCTTTCCACGGTTCGCGATGCGGATCTGATCGCTGTTCTGGATCAGGGTGTTGTCGTGGAGAAGGGCACACACGAGCAACTGGTGCAACAAGGGGGACGGTACGCGCAGCTTCTCGCAGCTTCTTCCAGTGAAGCATTGGAACTGCCGACCGAACTGCAGAGCGTGTGAACCCGTCGACGCAATGTGGGTAATGCGACAAACACCGATAGGCTGGCGGTCATGGCTGAGTTCATTTACACGATGAAGAAGGTGCGCAAGGCGCACGGTGACAAGGTCATCCTCGATGACGTCACGATGAGCTTTTACCCCGGCGCGAAGATCGGTGTCGTCGGACCCAATGGCGCTGGTAAGTCCAGCATCCTCAAGATCATGGCCGGGCTGGATCAGCCGGGCAACGGCGAGGCCTTCCTCGCTCCCGGCGCATCCGTCGGCATCCTCATGCAGGAGCCGCAGCTCGACGAGACCAAGACCGTTCGTGAGAACGTCGAAGAAGGCCTCGGCGAGACCATGGTTCAGCTCAAGCGATACAACGAGATCGCCGAGCTCATGGCTACGGACTACTCCGACGAGCTCATGGAAGAGATGGGTGAGCTTCAGGAGAAGCTCGACCATGCTGACGCCTGGGAGATCGATTCCCAGCTCGAACAGGCCATGGACGCGCTTCGTTGCCCGCCGCCGGAGGACATGGTCACCCATCTCTCCGGTGGTGAGAAGCGTCGCGTCGCGCTGTGCAAGCTGCTGCTGAGCAAGCCCGACCTCCTGCTCCTCGATGAGCCCACCAACCACCTCGACGCCGAGTCGGTTCTGTGGTTGGAGCAGCACCTCGCTGCATACCCCGGCGCTATCCTCGCCGTCACCCACGATCGCTATTTCCTCGATCACGTGGCGCAGTGGATCTGTGAGGTCGACCGCGGACGCCTCTACCCGTACGAGGGCAACTACTCCACCTACCTGGAGCAGAAGGCCGCACGCCTCGAGGTTGCCGGCAAGAAGGACCAGAAGCTGCAGAAGCGCCTCAAGGACGAACTCGCCTGGGTACGTTCCGGCGCCAAGGCCCGTCAGGCCAAGAACAAGGCTCGTCTCGATCGCTACGAAGAAATGGCAAACGAGGCCGAGAAGACCCGCAAGCTCGACTTCGACGAGATCCAGATCCCCGCACCGCCGCGTCTCGGCGACGTCGTCGTCGAGGTCAAGAACCTCGACAAGGGCTTCGACGGCCGTGTTCTGATCAAGGACCTCTCGTTCACGCTGCCGCGCAACGGCATCGTCGGCGTCATCGGCCCCAACGGTGTTGGTAAGACGACGCTGTTCAAGACCATCGTCGGCCTCGAAGAGCCCGACGCCGGTGAGGTCAAGATCGGTCAGACGGTCAAGCTGAGCTACGTCGACCAGAACCGATCCGGCATCGACCCGAAGAAGACGGTCTGGGAGACCGTGTCCGACGGACTCGATTTCATCGTTGTCGGTCAGACCGAATTCCCGTCGCGTGCGTACATCAGCTCGTTCGGATTCAAGGGTCACGATCAGCAGAAGCCGGCCGGAGTTCTCTCCGGTGGTGAGCGCAACCGCCTCAACCTGGCGATGACGCTCAAACAGGGCGGCAACCTGATCCTGCTCGATGAGCCCACCAACGACCTCGACGTCGAAACCCTCGGTTCGCTGGAGAACGCTCTCGAAGAGTTCCCCGGCTGCGCCGTCGTGATCTCGCACGATCGCTGGTTCCTGGACCGCACGTGTACCCACATCCTCGCGTGGGAAGGCGGCTTCGGCGACAACGAAGCTGCGTGGTACTGGTACGAAGGAAACTTCGAAGGCTACGAGGCGAACAAGGTCGAGCGTCTCGGCCCCGACGCCGCGCGTCCGCACCGCGTCACGCACCGCAAGCTCACAAGGGACTGATCGGTGTCGGACGTATTCACGTGTGAGGTTCAGGTTCGGTGGGGTGATTCCGACCGGTTGGGCCACGTCAACAACACCAGGTATGCCGAGTACATGCAGGAAGCTCGCATCCAGTTCCTGACGTCGAAGCTTGCCGCTCATGGCGGCCGTCCGGGATACGTTGTCGTCCGAAAGATGTCCATCGAGTTCCTCAAGCCGGTGACGGATCGTTCCGGTCCGTTGAACGTCGAGATCTTCACGACTCATGTCGGGACCTCTTCGTTCACGGTCCGGCACGTCGTCCGCGACAACACCGGTGCCGAGTGCGCATCCGGTGACGCATTGATGGTCGGATTCGACACTGTGTCCGAAAAGTCCAGACCCCTCGCTGACAGCGAGCGTTTGGTGCTGGAAGCCGCGCTTGTTCCGGCGTAGTTCACCCTAGGTGGCGGTCACCGCGGCTAGTCTCGAGCATGAGATTGGCCGCGGTGATCAGAACCCACAGGATGTGAGCCAGGAATGACCGACCGAGCACCACACAATTCCGAAAGCCTCGACGAAGCGACGTTACTCACGCGCCTTCGCGAGGCTTTTTTCACACATATCGACGAGGGTGACAGCGGCGATGTGATCAACGGCCAATCCGATCGCGTCCTGAAAGCGCATCTCGAACTCGGGCGCACTCGGGTGCCGGGCACGGCGGTGTGGCGGATCTATCGTCCCGGGGATCCGGCGAAGTTGGGTGCGGCAATCCAGATCGTCAACGACGACATGTCACTGTTGGTCGAATCCATTACCGCGCTGCTCAATCGGCTGGGAGTGGGTATCAGTCAGTATGCCCATCCGATCCTTCGGGCAGATCGCGACAATTCGGGCAATTTGAAGTCTTTGGGAGACACGGGTATCCAAGAATCCTGGATGCACGTGCAGTTGGACGCGGGAGCGCAGGATTTCGAACTCGACGCCATCGAAGAACACCTGGGCACGGTATTGGCCGACGTCCGCGTGGTCGCCGACGACACCCCGTCCATGACTGCCCTGCAATTGAGCATCGCCGACGAACTCGAGGCGTCGGCAGCCTCGGCCACCGGTCGCGTCTCGTCGGAAGAATTCTCCGACACGGCTGGGCTGCTGCGGTGGATGGCTGCCGGCAACTACGCCGTGCTCGGATATCGACGGTTCGTCGGCACCCCGGACGGCTCCCGCACGGTGGACGGCAGTGGGCTCGGTGTGCTGCGATCCGACGCCGTCACCGACGGTCCGATGAGCTTGCCGCCGGTGGCCGATCTCCCGGATCGACCGCTGCTCGTCCTGACGCAGGGGTCATTCCCCGCTACCGTTCACCGCGCCGTGTATCCCTACTTCGTCGGGGTGTCGATACTCGACGACGACGGAAACATCGTGGGAGAGCACAGGTTCCTCGGCGTCTTCACCGTGGTGGCCCTTCACGAGAACGTACTTGCCATTCCGCTGATCGAGCGACGGGTGCGCGAGGTGATCAGCCGGGCCGGTGTCGACCTCGATTCGTATTCCGGTCAGGCGATGCTCGAGGTCATTCAGTCATTCCCACGCACGGAGTTGTTCTCCAGCGACACCGACACCTTGTTCGAGACCGTTCACGCGGTGCACAGCATCGGCCTGCGCCGTCAGGTGCGGTTGTTCGTGCGCGAAGACACGTTCGGTCGGTTTGTGTCCTGTCTGGTATACCTGCCGCGAGACCGCTACACAACGCGTGTCCGGTTGGCGATGCAGCACACCCTCTGGCGTGAATTCGGTCCGGGCACAGTGGATTACACAGCCCGGGTGAGTGAGAACGACCTTGCTTTGCTGCACGTGACGATCCGGCGTGAGCCTGACATCGAACCGATTCGGCTCGATGTGTCCGAGGAAAACCGTGAACGCGTGCAGGCGCTGCTGACCGAGGTCAGCCGCAGTTGGGACGACCGCATCACCGATCTCGTGCGTGAGCGCTCCGACCTCGATCTGGAATTGGTGCAGCGGTACATTCGGGTTCTTCCCGACGGATACAAGGAGGACTTCGAGCCCTCCCGCGCGTTGTCCGACATCTCACGGCTCGAAGCGTTGGCTCCTGGTTCGATCGACGTGTTGCTCTACCGCGGTGAGGATTCCGAACCCGGTCAGTGGCGGTTCACGCTGTTTGTCGGCGGCGACGCCATTTCGTTGAGCCAGGTTCTCCCGGTCCTGCAGTCGCTCGGTGTCGAGGTGCTCGACGAACGGCCACATGTGGTGCAGCGACTCGACGGGGTGAAGTGCTGGATCTACGATTTCGGGTTGTCTGTGCCCGCGGAATTGCGGGCGTCCGTGCAGGCGGACCTCGACACGCAAGTACCACTCGAAACCAGCACGGTAGCGCTGACCGAGGTGCAGAAGCGGTTCACCGCGGCATTCGGTGCCGTGTGGTTCGGGCGCGCCGAAGCTGACCGGTTCAACGAACTGGTGCTGCGGGCGGGGTTGACGTGGCGACAGGCAGTTATCCTGCGGGCTTACGCAAAATACTTGCGGCAGGCCACTTTTCCGTACAGTCAGTTTCATATCGAGGGAATCGCGCTGTCGCATCCGCGAACCGCGGCGGCACTCGTGGAACTATTCGAGGCGAAGTTCGATCCGAAATTGACTGGTGGGAAGCGTATCGAGGAGTTGGAGTCGCAACTGCGGGCCTCGATCGACGAAGTTCTCAGCCTCGACGCCGACCGTATCCTGCGGGGAATGTTCTCGCTGGTGAAGGCAACGCTACGCACCAACTTCTACGTCCTGGATACAGGTGGGCGCTCGCGCGGGTATCTCTCGATCAAACTTGATCCCTCGCGGATCAGTGAATTGCCCAAGCCCAGGCCGGCTTTCGAGATTTTTGTGTACTCGCCGGAGGTCGAGGGGGTGCACCTGCGGTTCGGAGCGGTGGCCCGTGGTGGTCTGCGGTGGTCGGACCGTCGGGAAGATTTCCGGACCGAAGTGCTTGGCCTCGTGAAGGCGCAGGCAGTCAAAAACGCGGTCATCGTCCCCGTCGGGGCCAAGGGCGGATTTGTCGTGAAGAATCCGCCGGTCCCGACCGGAGATCCGGCAACCGATCGCAGTGCCACGCTCGAATCCGGCAAAGCGTGCTACCGGACATTCATCTCGGGTCTGCTCGACATTACCGACAACGTTCATCCCGAGACCGGGGAAGTGGTGACGCCGGATCGGGTCGTGCGACTCGACGACGAGGATCGATACCTGGTCGTCGCCGCGGACAAGGGGACGGCATCGTTCTCCGACCTGGCGAACTCCGTTGCTGCGCAGTACAACTTCTGGCTCGGTGACGCATTTGCCTCGGGTGGTTCGGTGGGATACGACCACAAGGGAATGGGTATCACCGCTCGCGGCGCATGGGAAAGCGTCAAGCGGCACTTCCGGGAAATCGGTGTCGACACGCAGACCGAGGAATTTACCGTAGTCGGTGTCGGGGACATGAGCGGTGACGTATTCGGCAACGGTATGTTGCTGAGCCGTCACATCCGACTGGTCGGGGCATTCGACCACCGTCACATCTTCCTCGACCCCAATCCGGATGCCGCGCGATCATTTGTCGAGCGTGGCCGACTTTTCGAACTTCCGCGATCGTCGTGGGCGGATTACGACGCCAGCCTGATCAGCGACGGCGGTGGTGTGTGGGACCGTACCGTCAAGTCCGTCCCGATCTCCGAAAGTGTGCGCGTTGCCCTGGGATTGGACGACGGAGTCACCAAACTCTCGCCGCCCGAATTGATGCGCGCGATCCTGTCCGCGCCGGTTGATCTGCTGTGGAACGGCGGAATCGGAACGTACGTCAAGGCGTCGGCTGAAACCAATGCGCAAGTCGGCGACAAGAGCAACGATGCGGTCCGTGTCGACGGAGCAGACCTACGGGTCAAGGTGGTCGGCGAGGGCGGCAATCTCGGTGTGACGGCGCTGGGGCGAATCGAGTTCAGTGCCAACGGCGGACACATCAACACCGACGCGATCGACAACTCGGCGGGCGTGGACTGCTCCGATCACGAGGTCAATATCAAGATCCTGCTCGACACGCTGGTTCGGTCCGGCGCGCTCCCCGCAGACGAGCGGAACCCGTTGTTGGCCTTGATGACCGACGATGTCGCGCGTCTCGTTCTGGCGGACAACATCGCCCAGAATGCTCTGCTGGGTATTTCGCGGGTCACGGCGCCACAGATGCTTGGCGTCCACCGGCGGCAGATCAGCGAACTGAGCACCGCGCGCGGACTCGATCGCGCACTGGAGGCACTACCGACCAACAAAGAGATCGACCGGCGCCTGTCGATCGGATCCGGTTTGACGTCACCGGAATTGGCAACTCTCACTGCGCATGTGAAGCTCTCACTCAAGGACGATCTGCTCGCCACGGAGTTGCCGGACAACGAGTACTTCGCGCAGCAGATTCCCGGGTATTTCCCGGGTGCGGTGCGCGATCGGTTTGCCGCGCAGATCAAGGACCACCCACTGCGCCGACAGATCGTGGCGACCATGCTGGTCAACGAGGTCATCGACAACGGCGGAATCACCTACGCGTACCGACTGGCAGAGGAAACCGGTGCCAGCAGTACGGATTCGATTCGCGCGTACGCAGCCGTCCGTGAGGTATTTGCGCTCGACGACGTGTGGGGGCGGATCCGTTCGGCCGGACTCGCAGCTGATCTCGAGAACGATCTGATCGTGGAATCGTGCCGACTCCTCGACCGAGCCTCACGGTGGTTTCTCGCCAATCGGCCACAACCCATCGCGGTGGGAGCTGAGGTATCTCGCTATTCCGCGGCCTACCGGTCGACGGCACCTCTTGTTCCCGATTTGCTCGCCGGCCATCAGTTGACGGATCTGCTTGCCCGAGCTCAATTTGTCATCGACCGTGGTGCCCCCGAAGCTCTGGCACTCGAAGTCTTCCGGCTTCTGGACGTGTACTGCCTCCTCGACATCGCGGACATCGCCGACATCGCCGACCACGACATCGCGGAAGTTGCGCAGCTCTACTACACGCTTGATGCACACCTCGGGATCGACTGGCTGCTCACGGCAGTGTCCGGACTCGAGCGTGGGGATCGCTGGCATTCACTGGCCCGTCTGGCGTTGCGCGACGATCTGTACAGCTCGTTGCGGCAACTCACCATGGAAGTGCTCATCGGCGGTGAGCCGGGAGAATCGCCGCAGGAAAAGATCGACGAATGGGAAGCTACCAATGCGTCGAGGCTGAGCAGGGCGAGGGCCGCTCTCGGTGAGATCTTCGAGTCTGGGACGCTTGACCTCGCGACGCTCTCGGTAGCGGCGCGGCAGGTTCGCAGCATGGTGCGCAGCATGGGCACCCGATCGGAGGTAGGGCGTTGAGCGAAGGATTTCATGCCGACGTGGCGGTTCGATGGTCCGACATGGACGTCTTCCAACACGTCAACCATGCGCGCATGGTGACACTGCTCGAGGAAGCTCGGATTCCGTGGCTGTTCCACGACGGATGCCCGACGGTGTCATTGCGTGACGGTGCGGTTGTCGCGGATCTGCATGTGCGGTATCGGGGGCAGTTGCGGCACGACGATTCACCGCTCGACGTGTTGATGTGGGTGGAAAAGATTCGAGCCGTGGACTTTACGATCGGATACGAAGTGCGCCCCAAGTCGGCGGGGCCCTCGGTGGCGCCGGCCATCGTGGCATCGACGCAGATCGCGGCTTTCGATATCGACACGCAACGACTGCGCCGGCTCAGCGGTCCCGAGCGTGAGTACTTGGAGCGTTGGCAGCGTGCATGAGCGAATGCTGACGGTGCCCGATGACGCCGAGCGAAAGAACTTGGCCGGATTCATCGGGCACGCGTTGAGGTTGGACGAATCGGCCGTCATCAGGATGCGTCGACGCGGCCCGGATCACGTGAGTGTGTGGGCAGCAACAGGGTTCGACGCCCTGGCGACGCGCACTATCGTCGGCACCGTCAATCCCGACGACACCTCGGCCGCGGGGGACGCCTTGTTGGCTGCGCTGTCCCACGCGTCCGGCGAACTGATCGATCCGGGATTCTCGATGGACTCGGCGTGGCGGGGAGCGTTGCCGCCGGCCGAAGGATTCGAGCATCTCGACGATGTCCCGGCTCAGGTCTTGATCGAATTGGCACAGCGCGGAAATGCTTTGGCGCAGGAACACGGCAGCAGTTCGGGACCGCCCGTCTCGTTGCTCGATCAAGAGGTGCTCGAGGTCAGCGGGCCGACCATCACGGCCGGGATCTCGATGCGCGCGATATTTGCGCTGACCGCAATGGGATTCGTCGATGTGAACCGAATCGACGAGACGGAACTGGTGCGGGTTCGGGCAAGTAAATCGTGGATTCGCCTCGATGCGCGCTTCGGTTCGATCTATCGCCACCGCGGCGGGTCTATTCCACTGATGGTGGCCCGCTAGCTAGCCGTTACGCAGTGTGCCTGCCGTCAACAGACCGAGGGCCGCGACGACGGTGGCCATGCCGAGCAGTGCCACCGTGGTGATGGTCTCGCCGAGAACAACTGCGCCGAGTGCGGCGGCGACTACCGGTTCGAGGAGCGTCAGCGTTGCGACCGTCGCCGGGTTGAGGTGTCGCAGGGCCGCGGCGAAGAGCAGATAGGCCAGCACGGTCGGAACTACAACGAGATAGACCACCGCGGTTGCCCCGGCGCCGGTATCGAGCCCACCCGGCCATTGCCACATCAGGATCGGTAGTAGGAGGATCCCACCGATGCCGAACATCTGACCCATCGCGCCCTGCGTGGACACTCCCGCCGTGATCATGTGGGCGCCGGCAACGGTGTAGACCGCGTAACCCAGTCCGGCGATGAGTGCGGGCACCGCACCGGCGAGGACGTTCGACGATTCGCCGCCGGGTTGGCCGGCGACGATGAGCGTCATACCGGCGACGGCGACCAGGGTCGAGAGGAACCACAACGGGCCGGGCCGACGGCGGTCCACCAGGTACTGCAGTACGCCGGTGAACGCCGGCCCTGATCCCAGTGCGACCATCGTGCCCGCGGCAACTCCGGCCGCCTGCACGCCGGTGAAGAAGCCCAATTGATATGCGGCGACACCGAATCCGCCCATGAGGGCGGATCGGCTGGTCGAGCGAGTGAACCCGAGGCCGCCGCGCGCGTACGCAAACGCCGCGAGGATCAGGCCTGCGAGAACCACCCGCGCGGAACCGACGGCCAGGGGATCGAGGTCGTATCCGAGACTTTCCGACGCCAAGGCCTGTGCGGTTCCGGTGGTTCCGAACAGCACAGCAGCGGCAACAACCGCCAGGATCGAGCCTCGGTGAGTTGGGGTCGAGCTCAGATCAGCCACGCAGCGGTGTTGACGGGCAACAGACCGTCGACCAACGGAGCGCTGCTGAGGATGACGTCGCCGGCGGGCAGGGAAATAGGCACATCCGACGTGTTGAGGGCGCAGATCAACCCGCCCCGTCGACGAAAAGCCAGGCACCCGGGAGGGCTCCCGTACCAGTCGATATCGCTACCCGAGATCTCCGGCCGGGACGAACGCAATTCGAGGGCGCTGCGGTACAGCGAGAGCATCGAATCGACGTCCTCGAGTTGAGCCTCGACGGTCAGCGCAGACCACTCGGGTGGCATCGGCAACCACGTGCTCGCTGCGGTGGTGAATCCGAAGGGCGGAGCGGTGCCCTCCCACGGCAGTGGCACTCGGCATCCGTCGCGGCCACGCTCGGCATGACCGGAACGTTCCCACACCGGATCCTGCAGGGCGTCGTCGGGAAGCTCGACGTTGGGCAGTCCGAGTTCGGCGCCGTTGTAAATGAAGGCGGCACCGGGAAGTGCAAGCTCGACCAAGGCCATCGCCCGTGCGCGCAAAGTTCCGATCTGGCCGCCGCCGTATCGGGTGACCTCACGTTCGACATCGTGATTGGAGAGCGTCCACGTGGGGACGCCGCCGACCTCGGCTACTGCGGCGAGTGAGTTCTCGACCGCCGCCCGCACGGATTCCGCCGCGAAGTCGGTTTCTGCCAAGCGGAAGTTGAAACCGAGGTGAAGCTCGTCCGGACGGATGTACTCACCGAAGCGCTCGTTGTCGCGAACCCAGATCTCTCCCACGGTCATTGCCGCGGGGAATTCGTTCATGACCTTGCGGATTCCGCGGTGGATCTGGTGGACCTCCGGATTGTTGAATCGCGGATCGTCGTCGTCGTTGCGCATGAGCTCGTTGAGATCCCAGTCATGGTCCGGCAAACCCTCCGGCTTGGCCATTCCGTGGGCGACATCGATCCGAAATCCGTCGATACCCCGGCTGAGCCAGAAGCGCAGAGTCTTGGCCAGATCCTCGAACACCTCGGGGTTGTCCCAGTTCAGATCCGGCTGTTCCTTCGCGAAGATATGGAGGTACCACTGCCCGGGTTTTCCGTCGGCCTCCGTGATGCGGGTCCACGCCGGACCCCCGAAGATGCTGGGCCAGTTGTTGGGCGGTTCGGTGCCGTTCTCGCCCTTGCCGTCGCGGAAAATGTAGCGGGATCGTTCCGGGGAACCTGGCGCGGAGTCCAGCGCGGCTTGGAACCATTCGTGCTGGTCGCTGGTGTGGTTGGGCACCAGGTCCATCGTGATCTTGATATCGCGCTCGTGTGCCGCGCTGATCAGTGAATCCATAGCGGCGATGTCGCCGAACAGGGGATCGATGTCGCGCGGGTCGGAGACGTCGTACCCGTGATCGGCCATCGGCGACCGCATGACCGGGCTCAACCAGAGGGCGTCGACGCCCAGCAGTTCCAGGTACCCGAGTTTGTCCTCGATTCCGCCGAGGTCACCGATACCGTCGCCGTTGGAATCGGCAAAAGATCGCGGATAGATCTGGTAGAAAACTGCCTCGTTCCACCAAGGCGGAGTGGACGGGTTGGTAACGGTCGAATCCGCGGGGCTACTCACAAGTTCTCATAGTGCCAAACCTCGAGCACTCGCACGACTTGGACACGGCTGTTTGGTGGTTCTTTACCTCACCTTGGTGTACTTTCCAGGAGCGAAGACTCTGCCGTCGGCAATCTTTGCGCTACCGGTTTCTCGAGGGGGGAAAATCATGAGTTTGTCGGCAATCGAAGCAGTGAGTTTGGACCAACTTCCGTTGAACGACGATCCGATCAACGCGGACTGGATCATTTCCGGGGAGCCGGTCGCCCGCGCCGCGCAGTGGTCTGCCAGCAAGGACGGCACTACGACAACGCACGTGTGGGACTGCACCAAGAGGCGGTTCCGGTGGTACTTCAGTGCCGACGAGATCGTTCAGATCCTCGAAGGATCGGTGACGGTCGAGTCCGAGGGGGTCGCGAAGCGCACGCTGGCTGTCGGTGACGCCGCACTCTTTCGCGCCGGCAGCTGGTCGGAATGGCACGTCGAGGATTACGTCCGCAAACACGCGATTCTGAGCGTGCCACTGCACCCGAGCGTGTCGTTCGGTGTTCGGGCTGTGCGCAAGCTCGGACGAATGGTCAGGCGCTAGCGGTTCAGATGGCGGAATTGACCATGGACGCTGCAGCCATCTCCATGTAATCGATCAACTGTTGGCGATGCGCGGCGTCCAAGGTCTTCTCGTCGATGGACGCGATCGCAACATGCATGCAGCGTAGCCACGCGTCCCGTTCGATCGGGCCGATCACGAACGGATTGTGCCGCATCCGCAAACGAGGGTGTCCACGCTCGTCGGAGTAGGTGTGCGGACCGCCCCAGTACTGCTCGAGAAACATCCGCATTCGGCGCTCGGCTGGACCGAGATCCTCCTCCGGATACAGCGGGCGAACAACCTCGTCCTTCGCGACTTCCTCGTAAAACCGCGCGGTGAGCTTGTGAAACGTCTCGGCTCCGCCGACGGCGTCGTAGAAGGTCTGCTGTACGTCATTCATGGCGTGTTCCATTGTGCCTGATGGCGGGCGTGGTCGGTTTCCGGGTCGACTGGAGGTCCGTTCACCCGAAATTCACCGGCAATCCGAGCAATTTTGTGCGAAATGGGAGTGCGTAACCGGAAAATCCGTGGTCAACTTGGGGGCAGTCTCCCGGAGGTCGTATGAAGAACCGACACGCTGCACGAAATCACCGACAACTTCAGCCCGCTGGCGGCCGTGGTGCCATCGCTCGCGCAGACGCGCGGCATGAGCACGCGTCAGGGGCTGTTCTGGAAGTTGTTCCTGACGGATTCGGTCATGCTGCCGAATTCGCCACGGATCACGTGGTCCCCGAGTGGATCAAACGCCGAGTGCTACTACTCAATGTCACCTACGAACCACTGACTGCCCTGCCGGCACGACGGGCCGTGGTCTTGATGGCCTGCGGCAAAGCCGACACCGTTCACGAAGACGAATTCGGACCGATAGTCCACTCTGCGGACTGGTCGGTCCAGGTGCCGTCGGTCATTCGCCTACGAACTTATGTGCGCGTCCCGTACCGCGCCCGCATCCCCATGACCCGCGCGGCACTGATGCATCGTGACCATTTCCGATGCGCGTACTGCGGCGCAAAAGCCGAGACCATCGACCACGTTGTCCCGCGCAGTCGCGGCGGCGGGCATTCGTGGGAGAACTGCGTGGCGTGCTGCGCGCCGTGCAACCATCGCAAAGCGGACAAGATGCTCAGTGAACTGGGGTGGACATTGCGCGCGGAATTGGTTCCGCCCTCCGGTCCGCACTGGCGATTGCTGGCCGCAACCAAGGAACTTCACCCGTCGTGGGTGCCCTATCTCGGTGTCGGTGCTGCCTGACTCGAACTGCCCGAAACAATTGCCTCGATAATTTGTGGCCCTGACGCTGTCCTTCCTGGCGTTCTGGGCTACGTTATCTGGTGTGAGCATTCTCGAGGTAGTACTGATATACGTTGGGATCCCGGCCCTGATCACCGCCTTCTTCGCGGGTGCGTCCTTCCTCGGGAAGAAGACGCCGGGTCCGGTTCCGCCGGCGTTCCATCTGGGTGAGTCGTGGGATCACGCCCCCATCCTGTGGAGTGCTGTCGACGAAGTGACCGTTCGCGGCGGTCACCACGGCAGCGCACACGCGATCGAAGCCGGCTCGGCTGACCTGATTGGAGGAACCGCAAGTGGCAAGTGGTGATCACTCGACAGCGGTCGCAGTAGCGCCCGAAAACCTGCCCGTCGGCAGCGTCATCACGACCAGTGGCCGTATCTCCGGCGTGCATCGTGTGGGGGAGCCGTTCGTTGACGACCTTCCGTTCACGACCAAAGACCTGGTTGCCCTCGACGTCGCACTGACCGAGGCCACCCGTTCCACCAAGGTGCGTTTCAACGCGTACGTCGGCGATTTGGGCGCAGACCCGGCCGCCGGTGCCGACGCACTGTTCCCGACCACACCTGAGGCGGAGCGTTCGGTTCTCATCGCCGTATCGCCCAACCAGCGCGTCGTCGAGGTCCGCAGTGGCCGCGTCGTTGCCGATCGGGTCACCGATCGGGTTGCACAGCTCGGTGCCACCGCAGCGGTGAGCTCGATCAGCGAAGGAAACCTGATCGACGGACTGATCAGCGGAATCCGTGTCATGGCAGCAGCAATCTCTGCGCCGTAGTTCGTAGTCCTTGCAGTAAGGCCGGTGCCCGCCTCGATTTTCTCGAGGCGGGCGCCGGCCTTTTGTATCAGCTGGCGTCGAACTTTCGGGCGGTGAGCGATCGAACTACACCGGCCTGGCCCTCCACGACAAGGCGACGCAGCGCGGGAGGAATGTCACCTTCGAGGAAACGATCAGCCGCTGCGACGGATTCTTCACTGACCGACCACGACGGATACAGACCGACGACGACGGTCTGCGCCACCTCACTCGAGCGGCGTTCCCACACGCCGGCGATGTCGTCGAAGTAGCGCGAGACAAACGGTTCGAGGAGATCGTCCTGTCCTTCTCGGGCGAAACCACCGATGATGGACCGCGCCGTGATGTTGGGTACCGAATCGTCGCCGACCACCTTTGCCCACACCTGCTCCTTCACCGCAGCTTGCGGTCGACCGGCAGCTGCGGCAGCGGCCTGTCTGGCACCTGCAGCAGTCGGGTCGCGCTTGGCCTCGGCGTCGATGAACGGGGTCTCGAGACCCTCGGCATCCACCTCGCCGGCCGCGGCGAGAGCTCCGACAATGCGCCAACGCAGATCGGTGTCGACAACCAGACCGTCGAGGCCGACGGTCGCGGGGTCGGCGTCGAGCAACTCGCTCAGGACCTCGGTGTGCCACGGGGAGAGCGCAACTCCGGTGAGCGCGTTGACAAATGCGAGTTGGTGATCGGAACCGGCCTCGGCTTCGCGGGCAAGTTCGAGGAGCCGGTTGGCGAAGTCCGCCCAACCTTCGGCTGCGGCCCAGACCGGATCGGCGTAGCTTCCGATGGCGGTCTGTGCTTGGAGCAGGAGGCGCTGAACCACACCGACCTCGGTCTCGGCGCTGATGCCGCGCTGAATCAGCGCGACAAAATCGCGGGCCTTGAGTTCGGCCTGACGGGTCATCTCCCACGCTGCGGACCAGACCAGAGTGCGGGGGAGTGATTCGGCGATGTCGCCTACGCGGTCGATTGCCGTTGAGAGGGACTGCGGATCGAGTCGCACCGAGCAGTACGTGAGATCGTCGTCGTTGAGCAGAATCAATTGACCGCGATGAACTCCGAGAAGCTCAGGAACATCAGTGGTTTCGGCGGCGTCGAGATCGAGTTCGACGCGGCGGCTCCGCACGAGCTTGCCGTCGACGTCGTCGTAGATGCCGATCGCGATGCGATGAACACGTCGCTCACCGGCGCCGGGGGCTGCGCCGTCCTGCAGCACGGCAAAACGGGTGAACTTTCCGTCTGCGTCGACGTCGAAGTCGGGACGCAGGATGTTGAGGCCCGTGGTCTTGAGCCACTGGGTTCCCCAGTCGGAAAGGTCGCGGCCGGAGGACTTTTCGAGAGCGCTGAGGAGGTCGTCGAAGGTGGCGTTGCCAAATGCGTGCTCACGGAAGTACTCACGCAGTCCCGCGAGGAAGGGGTCGAGGCCGACGTAGGCCACCAATTGCTTGAGAACGCTGGCGCCCTTGGCGTACGTGATGCCGTCGAAGTTGACCTCGACTGCCGCCAGGTCCGGAATGTCGGCCGCGATGGGGTGGGTGGACGGCAACTGGTCCTGACGATAAGCCCACGACTTCTCGACGTTGGCAAAGGTTGTCCAGGCGTTCTTGTACTCGGTGGCTTCGGTCTGGCAGAGCACAGACGCGAAAGTTGCAAAGGATTCGTTGAGCCACAGATCGTCCCACCACGTCATGGTGACGAGGTCGCCGAACCACATGTGGGCCATTTCGTGAAGCACGGTTTCGGAACGACGCTCGTACGAGTAGCGAGTGACCTTGGACCGGAAGACGTAGTCCTCCAGGAACGTCACCGCTCCTGCGTTCTCCATAGCGCCGGCGTTGAATTCCGGGACGAACAACTGGTCGTACTTCCCGAAGGCATACGGCACACCGAAGTTGCGGTGGTAGAAATCGAAGCCCTGCTTGGTTTCGGTGAACAGGCGCTCTTCGTCCATGAACTCGGCAAGCGAAGCGCGGCAGAAGATTCCGAGGGGGATGTTGCCGTGCTCGTCGGAGTAGTTGTCGGTCCACTCGGCGTACGGGCCGGCGATGAGCGCCACGAGGTACGTGCTCATCTTCGGTGTTGTGCGGAAGATGTGCTTGCCGGGATCGGCGGCAAGTGTCGGCGCGGCGGCGGAGTTGGAGATGACCTTCCAGGAGGTCGGCGCAGCGACGCGGACATCGAACGTGGCCTTGAGATCCGGCTGATCGAAACACGCGAACATGCGCTTGGCGTCGGCGGTCTCGAACTGCGAGTACAGGTAGACGGCGCTGTCCGTCGGGTCGACGAAGCGGTGCAGGCCCTCCCCGGTGTGCGAGTACACACAGTCGGCCTCGACGACCAGTTCGTTGCTCGCGGCGAGGTCCGTCAAGGCGATTCCGGTGGCCTCGTCATAGGCGGAGATGTCGATCGGGGTGCCGTTGAGCACTGCGGAATGAACTCGGGCAGCGATGATGTCGATGAAACTGCTCGAGCCTGCGGTGGCCGAGAAGGTCACGGTGGTCTTGGAGAAGAACGTCTCCTCACCAGGGGCATCGCTGCCGTCGGTGAGATCGAGTTCGATCAGGTAGTTGTCGACGGTCAGTAGCGCTGACCGTTCTGCTGCCGTCTCGCGTGTCAGGTTCGGTGCGGCCACGAAGATCTCCTCGTTGATGGTGTGGATCCTTATGCGTCCATCCCATCACGGCGGGGACTACTTCGTGATCGCGGACGCTTCCGTCAGTGGAACCGACGGATCTGCCAGGCGCTTCGGATCCACGGGTGCACTCGATGCAACCAACTCCTTGATCGCGTCACCGGCGTCCCAGATGTTGACGTTCATGCCCGCCAGAACCTTGTTGTCGCCGTCGAGCCAGAAGGCCAGGAACTCGCGGTTGCCGACATCACCGCGGGTGACCACGGAGGCATAGCTGCCGTGGGGAGCGTGCCCGACGTACTCCATGCCGAGGTCGTACTGGTCGGTGAAGAAATACGGCATCCGCACGTACTCGGCCGGTTTGCCGAGCATGGTGTCCGCGGCTGTCGCCGGTTGGTTGAGAGCATTTGCCCAGTGCTCCACCCGGATTCGTGCGTTCAGGATGGGGTGCGTGGCCGCCGCGATATCGCCGATCGCCACGACGTCGGGGTCGCTGCTCTGCAGACCCGCGTCGACGAGGACTCCGCCGTCGACCTCGATTCCGGCGGCAGAAGCCAACTCGGTATTGGGGAGGGCGCCCACGGCGATCAGGACGGCGTCGGCGGGAACGACGCTGCCGTCCGCCAGGGTGACGCCCGAGGCCACCCCGTCGGTTACCGCGATGGACTTCACGTCGGTGCTCGTTCGTAGATCAACGCCGTTCGCGCGGTGCAGTGCGGCAAACACTTCGCCCATCTCCGGCCCCAGCGTTGCTTCGAGGGGAAGACTCGCATGTTCGAGGATTGTCACGTCGACGCCGAACCCGCGCGCCGACGCGGCGATTTCCAGGCCGATCCAACCGGCACCCACCACAACCAGTTTCTTGTCCGCGGCGAGAGTCTTCAGTAGCGACGACGCCTGGTCGATGGTGCGGATGTAGTGCACACCGTCGGCGTCGGCCCCCGGAATATCGAGGCGCCGAGAACGCGAACCGGTGGCCAGAGCCAGTTTGTCGTACGAGAGCGTGGAACCGTCGGGGAGAGTCACGGTGTGCGCGACGGGGTCGAAAGCGGTTGCGGTTGTTCCGGGCCGCAGGTCCACGTGCTGATCGCGGAACCATTCACCGTCGTGGACCGTGAATTCCGGGAGGGTCTTCTTGCCCGCAAAGTATTCCTTGGACAGCGGTGGACGCTCGTACGGCAGCTGGTCCTCTTCGCTCAGAAGGACGATGTCCCCCTCGAAATCTCGCTCCCGCAGGGCCTCCGCGGTTTTTGCTCCGGCCAAGCCGCCGCCGATGATGACGAATCTCCGATTTGCGCTCATGGTTGAACCACTCCTTCGCACTCGTGTTCTTTCGACATTACTGGTGAGAGAAGGTGGTTCGGGAGTATGTGGGAAGGATTGGTGGAGGATGATTGTTGCCATGGCGGGGTACGCAAATGTTCGTTCCCGCGAGGACCGTGACCGATAGGGAGTTATTTACGTGAGTGCAGTCGAGAACAAGAGTGCCGATCGAGCTGATTTCTGGTTCGATCCTCTGTGCCCGTGGTGCTGGATCACCTCGCGGTGGATCCTCGAAGCGCAGCAGGTGCGCAATATCGACGCGAAATTCCACGTCATGAGTCTGGCCGTCCTCAACGAAGGACGTGACCTGCCCGAGGAGTATCGCGAGATGATGACCAAGGCATGGGGACCGGTGCGCGTCGCGATCGCCGCTGCGAAGCTGAAGGGCGACGATATCCTGCTGCCGCTGTACACGGCCATGGGAACCAAGATTCACAACGAAGGCAACAAGGACTTTGCCGACGTCATCAAGCGTTCACTCGACGAGGTCGGCCTCCCGGCTGAACTTGCCGACGCAGCCGAGTCGACCGAGTACGACGAAGCCCTGCGTGAGAGCCATCATGAGGGCATGGACGCGGTTGGCCCCGACGTCGGAACTCCCACCATCCACGTCAACGGCGTTGCCTTCTTCGGCCCGGTTCTCTCGCGCATCCCGCGCGGCGAGGACGCCGGCCGAGTGTGGGACGGCGCAGTTGCGCTGGCGAGCTACCCGCACTTCTTCGAACTCAAGCGCACGCGCAACGAAGACCCCCAGTTCGACTGAGTCCAGCAGTGTGAGGGCCGGGTGCGCGCCGGGGGATGAGCCTGAGAGAATTGTCCCCATGCGCGTATACCTGGGTGCCGACCATGCCGGATTCGAACGTAAGAACGAGATCATCGAACATCTCACTGCCAATGGCCACGAGGCCATCGACTGTGGTGCACACGAGTACGACGCCGTGGACGACTACCCGGCATTCTGCATCGAGGCAGCCAAGCGGGTAGTCGCCGACGAGGGAAGCCTGGGCATCGTCCTCGGCGGAAGCGGTAACGGCGAGCAGATCGCCGCCAACAAGGTTCCCGGCGCCAGGTGCGCACTGGCATGGAGCGTCGAAACCGCCAAGCTGGCCCGCGAGCACAACAAGGCACAGCTCATCGGCATCGGTGGACGCATGCATTCCCTCGAGGAATCGCTGGCTATCGTCGACGCCTTCCTCGCCACCGAGTGGTCCGGCGAAGAGCGTCACCAGCGTCGCATCGACATCCTCTCGGAGTATGAGAAGACCGGCGTCGCACCGGCATTGCCGCAAGCCTGATCGAGAAGTAGTCCCGTGCCAGAAGGTCATACCCTGCATCGATTGGCACGGTTGCATGCCAAGAAGTTTGTCGGTTCACCAGTCCGCGTACTCAGCCCGCAAGGGCGATTCGCCACGGACGCGGCATTGGTGGACGGGCATGTACTCACGTCGTCGGATGCCTGGGGCAAACACCTCTGGCACACGTACGACAACGGTCTGATCGTCCACGTGCACCTCGGTTTGTACGGAAAGTTCACCGACAGCGCCCTCCCGATGGAAGAACCGGTGGGGCAGGTCCGGATGCGAATGGTCGGTGCCGGTTTCGGCACCGACCTTCGTGGTCCCACCGCCTGTGAAGTCCTGCTGCCGCCGCAGGTAGCCGCTATCGAAGCCAGACTCGGCCCCGATCCACTGCGCCGCGACGCCGACCCGCAGAAGGCGTGGGCGCGAATCTCGAAGTCCAAGACGGCAATCGGCGCATTGCTCATGGACCAGGCGGTGCTGGCCGGTGTGGGCAACGTCTACCGCGCCGAATTGCTGTTCCGCCACGGCATCAACCCTGAACGCCCCGGTAACCTCGTCACCCACGACGAATGGACTGCCATGTGGGCGGATCTCGTCGAACTCATGAAAGTCGGCGTGCGACGCGGAAAAATGCACGTCGTGCGCGCCGAGCACGACAACGGTGATCCGGCCTACGCCAAGGATCGTCCACGCACCTACGTGTACCGGCGCGCTGGATCACCCTGCCGGGTCTGCGGGGCACCGGTCCTGCATTCCGTCATGAAGGCACGAAACCTGTTCTGGTGCCCGGTGTGCCAGGCGGTCTAGAAGTCCATCCCGCCGAAGTCCATCCCGCCGCTGTCGCCGTAGCCGCTGTCACCTGAGTCGTAGCCCTGGTCGCCTTGGTCGTAGCCCTGATCGCCCGTATCACCTTGATCTGCGGCGCCCTGGTCCGCGCCGGGATCGCCACCCGCAGCGAAAGCCTCTGCGCCGTAAGGAACTCCGGCCATTCCCGAGAACATGGTCGAGAACAGCATCATCGAACCCAGTCCCCAGGCACCCGCGACGAGGGCGGGTTTCCACCACGGTTCGGAGTACCAACCGGCCGGAACGGGCCGGCCGGCAACGCGTCCGCCGGGGTAGTAGTTGGGGGTACGCGACGACGGGGTAGGCGATGCCGCGACCTTGCGGCCCTCGAACTCGACCTCCCGGGATTCGGTCACCGCGCCCGCGGCTTTCTGGCCGTCGATGGTGGGAACGTCGGGACCCGGATCCATTCCCATGGCGACTCGGGCCGCGCGAATGTAGTAAAGCCCTTCCAGCGCAGTCTGTTTCGCGAGTCGTGCTTGAACGGGTGTGGCGGCCTGATCGATCTGCGATCCCGCCGCGGTGTAGCGCTCGGCTGCGTCGGCCAGTGCTTGCCGTGACGGTTCGTCGGAGCCGGTGAGGTTGTACACCTGGCCGCCGAGACGCTCGATTGCCTGCCTGGCATCAGCTTTGGCGTCGTCGAGTTGCGTCGCACTGTGGGTGGAACCGCGTTGCTGGCTCTTCATGACCAGGAACACGACAACAGCCAGAACGACGAGGATGAGAAGAATCGTGGTCACGGGTGGCCTCCGAGCAGTATCGATCCGGACAACTCCAGGATACGGATCGCTGCAACAAAAAATCCGCACCGGCGAGGCCGGTGCGGATCTTTGTGGAAGTTTCCCTCCGATGGAGGGGATGACGGGAATCGAACCCGCGTGATCAGTTTGGAAGACTGAGGCTCTACCATTGAGCTACATCCCCGTGCACACGCGAACTCGGGATCGCCGTGTTCGTCGTCTGCGATTCGAAACTGTACCCAATGCGTGTGCGGATTTCATAATCGGGGGGTCGAAAGCGCTCTCACCAGGGGAAATCTCCGGCGAGTGTTGGTGGTTCACCGTTTGGTGGTGGCCCGGCCGGAGTTTCGACCTGGATGCAGGCTGCACGTGCTTACGGCTATCCGTGTACAAATGGTGGGCGGGTTCGTGAGAGAGTAGTGAGCGCGATAAGGTTTGGCGCAGTCGCAAGTACGCGGCTGTTTTCGCGAGCGTGTTCGTAAGAAGCATGTTTGCGAGTAACGGGATGTAGCGCAGCTTGGTAGCGCATCCGCTTTGGGAGCGGAGGGTCGCAGGTTCAAATCCTGTCATCCCGACAAGTACGTATACGAGACTCCACTACTGCACACGCAGGAGTGGAGTGTCGTGCAAGACCACACGAGCAAGACCGAATACCTGCAGTAAGCCAGTTATGAGCAAGACCAGACGAAGGAGCGAAGTTTCGTGAAGAGCACCGTCGAGCAGCTCAGCCCGACGCGAGTCCGTATCAACGTTGAGGTGCCCTTCGCGGAACTCAAGCCTGATTTCGACAAGGCCTACAAGGCCCTCGCGCAGCAGATTCGTCTCCCAGGCTTCCGTCCGGGCAAGGCCCCGGCCCGCCTCCTCGAGGCACGCGTCGGTCGCGCCGCTGTGCTCGAGCAGGTCATCAACGACGCTCTGCCGTCGCGTTACTCCGAGGCTGTCACCAGCGCCGGCGTGAAGGCCCTCGGCCAGCCCGAGATCGAGGTCACGAAGCTCGAAGACGGCGACGTCCTCGAATTCGCCGCCGAGGTCGACGTGCGCCCCGAGATCGAACTCCCGGATTTCAGCTCCATCAACGTCACGGTCGATCCGATCGAGATCACCGATGAGGCCATTGAAGAGCAGCTGCTCTCGCTGCGTCAGCGTTTCGGCACCCTCACGGGCGTCGACCGCGCAGTCGAGGACGGCGACTTCGTCTCCATCGACCTGTCGGCCACCGTCGACGGCGAGAACGTTGCCGAGGCTACGGCCAGCGGACTGTCGCACGAGGTCGGTTCGGGCCAGCTCATCGAGGGCCTCGACGAAGCCATCATCGGCCTGAAGGCGGGGGAGTCCAAGGACTTCACGTCGACTCTGGTCGCCGGTGACTTCGCAGGCAAGGAAGCCGTTGTCACCGTGACCGTGCAGACGGTCAAGGAGCGCGAGCTTCCGGATGAGGACGACGAGTTCGCTCAGCTCGCCAGCGAGTTCGACACCCTCGACGAACTGAAGGCTGACCTCCGCGAGCGCGTCGGACGCGTCCGCAAGGTCGAGCAGGCCGGTCAGATCCGCGACAAGGTTCTCGAGCAGCTGCTCGAGACCGTCGAGGTTCCGCTCCCCGAGGCCATCGTCAAGGCTGAGGTCGATGCTGCACTGCACGACGCCGTTCACGGTCTCGATCACGACGAAGAGGCTCTGAACAAGGCTCTCGAAGAGCAGGGCAGCAGCCGCGAAGAGTTCGACAAGGACACGTTGGAGGCCGCTGAGCGCTCCGTCAAGACGCAGCTCCTGCTCGACTCCATCGCCGACGCCAACGACGTCACCGTCGGCCAGGACGAGCTCACCGAGCGCATCCTGTTCCAGGCGCAGCGCTACGGCATGGCTCCTGAGCAGTTCATCCAGCAGATCCAGCAGGCCAACCAGCTCGGTGCGATGTTCGCCGATGTCCGTCGCGGCAAGGCTCTCGCAGCCGTCGTCGAGGCTGCCGGCGTCACCGACAGCAGCGGCGCTGCTGTCGACACCGCTGAGCTTTTCGGTAACGGCAAGGATGACGAGGACGCAGAGGCGTCTGATTCTGCCGAGAGCGAAGACAAGTAAAGAAGCAGGTTATCGGGTGTTTTCACCGCGATTGACTGCAATGAGTTTTCCGCTTTGAGCGAAGTAGGGCGGCACCGGGACTCCGGTGCCGCCCTACTTGGTTAGTGTCTGTGTCAGCAATTCATATTTGGTAAAGAAGATCCACATAGAAGGCAGGTACCGTGACTTCCAATCACCTGGAGACTTTGCAGAGTCCCGCCATGACTTCATCCACCGCTGGGTTGAACCTCAGCGACTCGGTGTACGAGCGCTTGCTCCGTGAGCGCATTATTTTCCTCGGTACCCAGGTCGACGACGACATCGCAAACAAGCTGTGCGCGCAGATCCTGCTTCTCTCGGCCGAGGACCCGACGCGAGACATCTCGCTCTACATCAACTCGCCTGGTGGATCCGTCACCGCCGGTATGGCGATTTTCGACACCATGCAGTTCGCGGAGTGCGACATCGCCACCTTCGGCATGGGTCTCGCCGCGTCGATGGGGCAGTTCCTGCTCTCCGCCGGTACCAAGGGCAAGCGTTACGCCCTGCCGCACGCCCGCATCATGATGCACCAGCCGTCCGCCGGTATCGGTGGTAGCGCCAGCGACATCGCGATCATGGCCGAGCAGTTCAAGCACACCAAGCGTGAAATGGCCGAGCTGATCGCCCAGCACACCGGTCAGACAGTCGAGCAGATCACCGCTGACTCGGATCGTGACCGTTGGTTCACGGCGAAGGAAGCCCTCGAGTACGGCTTCGTCGACCATGTCGTCTCTCGTGCGAATCAGGCCGGCGGCACCGGCAACTGAGTCGGTTGATCCGTCCAATCGCTGCCCAATTCATACTTTGGAGAACTGATGACAAACCTTTTCGGAGCTAACTCGCTGGGCGGCCAGGCGCCGTCGGGCCCGCAGTCGCGCTACATCCTGCCCCAGTTCACGGAGCAGACCAGCTACGGCGTCAAGACGTCCGACCCGTACAACAAGCTGTTCGAGGAGCGCATCATCTTCCTCGGCTCGCAGGTCGACGACGTGTCCGCGAACGACCTCATGGCGCAGCTGTTGGTTCTGGAATCGCAGGATCCGGACCGCGACATCACGATGTACATCAACTCGCCCGGCGGTTCGTTCACTGCGCTGATGGCGATCTACGACACGATGCAGTACGTGCGTGCAGACATCTCCACCGTCTGCCTCGGCCAGGCCGCGTCGGCTGCTGCCGTTCTGCTCGCCGGCGGTACGCCGGGTAAGCGTTTTGCGCTCCCCAACTCGCGCATCCTGATTCACCAGCCGGCCACCGGCGGGATCCAGGGCCAGGTTTCCGATCTGGAGATCCAGGCAGCCGAGATCGAGCGTATGCGTCGTCTCATGGAGAACACGTTGGCTCTGCACACCGGCAAGGATCCGCAGACGATCCGCGTCGACACCGATCGTGACAAGATCCTCACGGCCGAGCAGGCCAAGGAATACGGCATCATCGACGACGTTTTGGCGTACCGGAAGCTCAGCGCACAGAAGTAGTCGATTTCCGCCTCGTGTCGACCACCGATATTCGGTGCGCGATGCGAGGCGGATCGGTCGGGAAGTAGCAGGTGGAAGACGTGCCTGAACCATTTCCCCGACAATATTCTTGATAATCCGTCGACGAATCGCCGACAACAGGTCGACCGTGGTTCGGAACAACGGGTACCGTCACATCACGGGCTGGTTCTGGATCTGCGTTCTGGCGAGTGCACGTACATGAAGGAAGTAGGGACCTCACGAGATGGCACGCATCGGCGACGGCGGGGATCTGCTCAAGTGTTCTTTCTGCGGTAAGAGCCAGAAGCAGGTCAAGAAACTCATTGCAGGACCCGGGGTGTACATCTGCGACGAGTGCATCGACCTCTGCAACGAGATCATCGAAGAAGAACTGGCCGAGTCAAGCGAGGTCAAACTCGACGAGCTGCCGAAGCCCGCGGAAATCCGCGATTTCCTCGAGAACTACGTCATCGGTCAGGACTCCGCCAAGCGGACGCTCGCAGTGGCTGTGTACAACCACTACAAGCGTATTCAGGCCGGCGACAAGGGCCGCGATGCCCGCGGTGAAACCGTCGAACTCGCAAAATCCAACATCTTGATGCTCGGCCCCACCGGCTGCGGTAAGACGTATCTCGCGCAGACCTTGGCGAAGATGCTCAACGTTCCGTTCGCGATTGCGGACGCAACGGCCCTGACCGAGGCGGGTTACGTCGGTGAAGACGTCGAGAACATTCTGCTCAAGCTGATTCAAGCTGCGGATTACGACGTCAAGCGCGCCGAGACCGGCATCATCTACATTGACGAGGTCGACAAGATCGCTCGCAAGAGCGAGAACCCGTCGATCACCCGGGACGTCTCCGGCGAAGGTGTTCAGCAGGCTCTGCTCAAGATTCTCGAAGGCACGCAGGCCAGCGTTCCGCCGCAGGGTGGACGTAAGCATCCGCATCAGGAATTCATCCAGATCGACACCACGAACGTGCTGTTCATCGTTGCCGGTGCGTTTGCCGGCCTCGAGCGCATCGTGTCCGATCGGGTGGGCAAGCGCGGTATCGGTTTTGGTGCCGAGGTTCGCTCCAAGGCAGAACTCGACACAGTCGACCGTTTTGCCGAGGTCATGCCGGAAGATCTGATCAAGTTCGGTCTGATTCCCGAGTTCATCGGCCGTCTGCCGATGATCGCGTCGGTCACCAACCTCGACAAGGCGTCGCTCGTCCAGATTCTGTCCGAGCCCAAGAACGCTCTGGTGAAGCAGTACCGACGACTGTTCGACATGGACGGCGTCGAACTCGAGTTCACCGAGGAAGCCCTCGACGCGATTGCGGATCAGGCCATCCTCCGTGGCACCGGAGCCCGTGGGCTGCGCGCCATCATGGAAGAAGTCCTTCTCCCCGTGATGTACGACATCCCCAGTCGCGACGATGTCGAGAAGGTTGTGGTGACTGCCGAGACCGTCATCGACAATGTTCTGCCGACTATCGTCCCGCGCAAGCCTGAGCGCGGCGAACGCCGCGACAAGACGGCTTAACATCAAATCAGGCTTTACGTCAAAACAACTGTGGCCCGGCATCTCTCGCGAGATACCGGGCCACAGTCATATGTGGGGTGTTCGGCTAGATCGGGTTGCCGAGTTCCTTGAGCGGCGTGCGGAAGGTTTCCTTGGCGGTGAAGGCGGAGATCGCACAGATGACGCAGGCGACGGATGTCAGAATTGCGACGGGCATCCAGTGGGTCTTGTCGCCGCCCATCAGAGCGTTGCCGATAGCGGGTGCAAATCCGGCTAGTGCAAATCCGACCTGGGTTCCGATCGCGATGCCGGAGTAGCGAACCTTGGTGTTGAACATCTCGGAGTAGAACGACGGCCAGATGGCGTTGGGTGCCGCGTAGAAGACGGACATCAATCCGATGGCGGCAAGGAAGATGAGCGGAACGTTGCCGCTGGCGATCGCGCCGAAGTAGACGTAGATGAAGACTGCGCTGCCCAGTGCGCCACCGATGAAGAGCGGTCGACGGCCGATTCGGTCGGACAACATCGCCCAGGCAGGCTGGCTGATCAGTGCAACAGCGTTTGCGGCAATGGCAACCCACAGCATCGTGGACTTGGGGATTCCCACTTCTTCAGTGGTAGCGAAGGCAAGACCGAACACGGAGAAGATGGTCGACACGACGGCGATGAAGGCGCAGCAGATGACGCGGACCAGGTTTGCGCTGTGTGTGCGAAGCAGGTCGGCGACGGGGAGCTTGGCAACGGCCTTGGATTCCTGCTGCTCGATGAACTCTTCGGGCTCTTCGAGCTTGAGTCGCATGATGTAGGCGGCAATGAGAACGATCAGGCTGCCCCAGAACGGGATTCGCCAGCCCCAGGTGTAGAGAATGTCGTCGGGCAGTGCGGCGATGGGGAGAAATACCAGGCTGGCGAGGATGAATCCGGCTTGAGTGCCGTTGAGCGTCCAGCTGCAGAAGAAGGCGCGTCGACCTTCCGGTGCGTGTTCGAGAGTGAGTGAGCTCGCGCCACTCTGCTCGCCGGCTGCGGAGATGCCCTGAGCGATGCGCATCAGCACGAGCAGTATCGGAGCGAACACTCCGATCGAGTCGGCGCTCGGGATACACCCGATGAAGAAGGTGGCCGCGCCCATCATGATGAGTGTCAGCAGCATGATCTTCTTGCGTCCGACGCGGTCGCCGAAGTGTCCGAGGACCACGTCGCCGACGGGTCGCGCGACGTAGGCAACTCCGAATGTCGCGAGGGAGAGCAGTGCCGCGTGCCCGCTGTCGGGGAAGAAGACCGTCGGGAAGATGAGTGCGGCGGCTGATGCGTAGATGTAGAAGTCGTAGTACTCGAGCATGCTGCCGAGGAACGACGACGTAGCGGCGCGTTTCACCTTGGTGGTGTCTGTTGTGGGCAAGTGCCCTGCCTCAGGTCCCGACGGTGGTGTAACCGTACTAGCTGACATGCTCATCTCCTGGTGGAAGCGAAAGTGGAGGGCTCTACATCCGCTACGTGGTGTTCGGCGTACTTGTTCGTACTCTGAACGTTTGTGCGGAGAGCGATACACAGAATGTAACTGACGCCACACCGACTACACAAGATTATTAACCAAATAGTTCATAAAAATCTAGCTACGCTTCGGTTGGTTGTTAAAACCCCAGTTCAGAGAGTTATGGTTGAGGCTGCTGTGTGGCCGCGACCAGTTCGGCGACTTGCTCCTCTGTGATGCCCAGGCCGAAGGCCGCGAGTTTGCCGAGCGGCATGGAGCCGGCCATGGCCATCAGTTCGGGC
The DNA here is from genome assembly GCF_050586165.1 of Rhodococcus sp. 24CO. Taxonomy (NCBI): domain Bacteria; kingdom Bacillati; phylum Actinomycetota; class Actinomycetes; order Mycobacteriales; family Nocardiaceae; genus Rhodococcus; species Rhodococcus sp. 24CO. The sequence continues at coordinate 64,085 of NZ_JAZFNF010000009.1, forward strand.
GCTATCGGCGGGGAATCTTCGGTGGCGGCAGCGGCCATCGCAGCGCCGAGTACTGCGCCTCCGACCGGATGTGCGAACCACTCGGCGATGGTCGACATCGAGTTCAGCGGGCGAACGCCGATGTTTCCCGGCAGGGTGATCCTGTCGGTGGTTGCGATATCGCGTGAGGAGAAGCCGACGCGAACGTCGTAGTCACCGGCTTCGACGGCCCAGTCCTGGTCCCGGGCGGACCAGTAGGCAAATGCGCGCGGGTCGAGTGTGATCGTCGTGGTTGTCGATTCCCCGGGTTCGAGGTGGACCTTGGCAAAGCCCTTCAGCTCTTGAGCGGGGCGGTCGACGGCAGAGCTCGCGTCATGGACGTACACCTGGACAACCGTGCTACCGGCTCGATCACCGGAGTTGAGTACGGTCACCGCAACCTCGGCAGAGTTTTCGCCGGCGACGACGGCGGTATCGGTGACGGCAAAGGTGGTGTAGCTGCGCCCGAAGCCGAAGGGGTAGGCAACGTCGTGGTCCACGGAGTCGTAGTAGCGATATCCCACATACAGCCCTTCCCCGTATCGGACGTGTTGCGCGGATCCCGGGAAGTGAAGGTATGACGGGTTGTCTTGCAGCCGAAGGGGAATCGTCTCGGTGAGGTGGCCGGACGGGTTGACGAGGCCGAACAGGATGTCGGCGATCGCGGAGCCGCCGCCCTGGCCGAGAAGCCATCCTTCGAGGATGGCGGCGGCGTACGTGCGCCACGGGTTGATCGACACGACGCCACCGTTGGACAGGACGACGACGGTGTTCGGATTGGCGCTGTGCACTGCTTTCAGCAGGGCGATCTGGTCGGCGGGCAGGTCGATGTCCGAGCGGTCGAACCCCTCGGATTCGGTGGCTGACGGCAGGCCGAGGAAGAGGATGGCGACGTCCGACCTGCGGGCAGCGTCGACGGCTTCGGTGACTTTGTCTCGATCTGGGCTGCCGTCGAAGGTGAATCCCGGAGCGAAGGTCACGCGGTCGGAACCCGCGATGGCCAGGATTGCGTCCAGCGCGTTGTCGAGGGTGGTCGGTACCACCTGCGAACTGCCGGCGCCCTGGTACCGCGGACTGCACGCGAACTCGCCGATGACGGCGACGGTCTGCCCTCCCGGCGTCAGGGGGAGGAGCTCTCCGTCGTTCTCGAGGAGGACCGCGGATTCGGTGGCAGCGGTCCGGGCAAGCTCGTGGTGACGTGCAGCGTCGTAGGTGTGGCCCTCGATCCGAGCGCCGGCGGTACGGCCGACCAGCGTCGCCACGCGCTCGGCAGCTGTGGTCACGATGGATTCGTCAAGGTCGCCGCTGCGTACGGCGTCGACGATCCGTCCGTCGGTGCCCGAGGGCGGCATCTCCAGATCCAGGCCGGCGGCAATCGCCGCAACCCGGTCGTTCACGGCTCCCCAATCGGAGACGACAAGGCCGTCGAATCCCCACTGCTCGCGCAGAACTTCGGTGAGCAGCCAATGGTTCTGGCTCGCGTAGACGCCGTTGATCTTGTTGTACGAGCACATCACCGTGGTGGGCGCTGCCATGGTGACCGCGTACTCGAATCCCGCGAGGTAGATCTCTCGCAGGGTTCGCTCGTCGATATCGGCGCTGACCCGCATGCGGTCGTGTTCTTGGTTATTGGCGGCAAAATGCTTGAGCGACGTGCCGACCCCGCGGGACTGAATGCCGGTGATCAGTGCGGCGGCCACTCGGCCGGATACGAAGGGATCCTCGGAGACGTACTCGAAGTTCCGGCCGCACAAGGGGGATCGTTTGATGTTGATGCCGGGGCCGAGAAGGACCGAGACCTGCTCGGCTTTGGCCTCGTCGCCCAGCGCTTCGCCGACGCGGCGGATGAGGTCGAGATTCCAGGACGAACCGAGTCCGACGGCCGGCGGAAAACACGTGGCCGGGATGCTCTGGCCGAGTCCGAGCGCGTCACCGCCTTCGGGTTGTTTACGAACGCCGTGAGGGCCGTCGGTCAAGAGTATCGACGGAATTCCGGCGACTGCCTGGCTGTGCCAGAAATCCGATCCCGAGGTCAAGGAAGCCTTGTCCTCGAGTGAAAGTCCGTGCGCGCTGTTGTCGGTCACGTGTGTCCTCCCTGGTAGCAAGTGCTTCGAAGTCGGTCAGGCGGGGGTAGGCGCCGTCAGGAAAGCGACGACCATGTCGCCGACCATGGTTCGCAAGTGCTCGCGATGCGTCGGGGCAATGAGGTCGCGGTCGAAGAGTGCTTTGAATGTGTAGCGGTTGGCGATGCGAAATACGCAGAAACTGCTGATCAGCATGTGCACGTCGAGGGCGTCGACGTCGCCTCGAAACGTGCCGGCCTTCTGACCGTCGAGGAGGATCTGTGACACCAGATCCGCAGCGGGAGCACCGAGTCCGCTGAGCACTTCGGACTTCTCGATGTACTCGCCGCGCAGCATGTTCTCGTTGGCCACCAGACGAATGAAGTTCGGGTGCTGCTCGTGGTGATCGAAGGTGAGTTCTGCAAGGGCGCGAACAGCTGCCGTCGGATCCAGGCCCTCGAGATCGAGTTCACGCTCCTGCGCGCGGATCACGCTGTACGCGTGTTCCAAAACCGACTTGTACAGCCCTTCCTTGTCGGTGAAGTAGTAGTAGATCATGCGTTTTGTGGTGTGAGTCTTGGTGGCGATCTCGTCCACGCGGGCCCCGGCGAAACCCTTGTCGGCAAACTCCTCGGTCGCGACGGCGATGATGTTCACTCGGGTGAGGTCGCTGTTTCGACGTCGTTTCTCGGGCTTGGATGCCAGTGCATTCGCGGAGTGCTCGGAGACCATGAACCTCACTCTATCTGCGACGGAGTTGCGTGAGTTCCTTGTCGAGCGCGCGTCGGGGGAGTAGTGTCCAATGGATTAACTCACTAGTTCGTACATTAGCTGTTCGTACATTAGCTTCGAGGTGACCCGATGGCAGTAGCAAGACCGATCCTGGTTCTCAACGGACCCAATCTCAATCTGTTGGGGCAGCGTCAACCGGAGTTCTACGGTCGGGACACCCTCGATGACGTGGTTGCCCGGTGCGAGGTCGCGGCCGCCAACTTCGGTGCCGTCGTCGAGGCGAAGCAATCGAATCACGAGGGTCAGCTCATCGACTGGATACACGAAGCGCGCGGAAGGGTGGCCGGCATCGTGATCAACCCCGGCGGCTATTCGCACACGTCGATCGCGTTACGGGATGCGTTGGTCACGCTGGAAGCTCCCGTTGTCGAGGTTCATATCAGTAACATTCACAGGCGTGAAGACTTCCGTCAGCACTCCTATGTGTCCGGAATTGCAGACGCTGTTATTTGCGGGCTGGGGATCGACGGGTACAGCGCCGCAGTCGAGTTCGTCTGCATCAGAGGAGAAGAGAACTGATGAGCGAGACAATTCTCTGTGGTCTGATCGGCACCGGAATCGGTGCCTCCTTGACGCCGATCATGCACGAGGAGGAGGGACGGGCGCAGTCTCTGCCGTACGTCTACCGCATCCTCGATCTCGACGTGATGGGACTGGCACCGTCGGATATCGGTGAACTGCTCACCTACGCCAAGCGTTTCGGCTTCCGCGGCCTCAACATCACCCACCCGTGCAAGCAGTTGGTGATCGAGCATCTCGACGAATTGTCGCCTGATGCAGCCAAACTCGGAGCCGTCAATACGGTTCTCTTCGACGGCGGCAAAGCGATCGGCCACAACACCGACTGGTCCGGCTTCGGACGTAACTTCGACACGGGACTCCCCGGCGCGAAGCTGGACCGGGTGGTCCAGCTCGGAGCCGGCGGCGCGGGTGCTGCCGTTGCGTATGCGGCGCTGACGCGCGGAGCTCGCGTGCTGACGTTGGTGGATTCGAGTCTTGCTCGGGCGCAGGAACTTGCGAGGACGTTGGCAGTGCAGTTTCCCACTCAGAGCGTGGTAGCGAAGCACACCGACGACCTGGCCGATGCTCTCGCCGGCGCCGACGGGTTGATTCATGCCACCCCGATGGGAATGGCCGCACACCCCGGTATGGCTTTCTCCCCGGATCTTCTGCGCCCGGACCTGTGGGTTGCGGAGATCGTGTACCGCCCCCTCGAAACAGAGCTCCTCCGTCAGGCGCGCTTGATCGGTGCCCCGACGCTCAGCGGCGGCGGGATGACCGTGTTCCAAGCCGTCGATGCCTTCCGGATCTTCACCGGTATCGAACCGGACAGTGATCGGATGCTCGCCCACATGACTGCCCTCGTCCAGGGCGAGCAGGCGGCGGTGGCCCGATGAACACGCCGGTTCGAACGTCGATAGCAACCGTGTCACTCAGTGGCACCCTCGAAGAAAAGCTGGTGGCGATTGCCGCGGCGGGCTTCGACGGTTTTGAGGTGTTCGAACCGGATTTTGTCGCCTCGCCGTGGTCTCCGAAGGAACTGCGCACGCGCGCAGCGGATCTGGGGCTTACCCTGGATCTGTATCAACCGTTCCGTGATTTCGATTCCCGCAGCGAGGATCAGTTCGCCCGGAATCTTGTTCGGGCGCAGCGGAAGTTCGAGCTCATGGAAGAGCTGGGCTGCGAAACACTGCTTGTGTGTTCCTCGCCCCTGCCGACTGCAAGCCATGACGACGGCCAGTTGGTGGAGCAATTCTCGGCGTTGGCAGAGCTGGCCTCCGAGCTCGGCAAGAGGGTGGCGTACGAGGCGTTGGCCTGGGGCGGACACGTCAATACTTACCGGCATGCGTGGAAAATCGTCGAGGAAGTCGATCATCCGTCACTCGGAACGTGCTTGGACAGCTTCCACATCCTTTCCCGCGGTGACGATCCCGCTGGAATCCGGGATATCCCCGGGGAGAAGATATTTTTCCTGCAGCTGGCCGATGCACCGTTCATGGCGATGGACATCCTTCAGTGGAGCAGGCATCACCGAAACTTCCCGGGGCAGGGCAGCTTCGACCTGAGCACCTTTGCCGGGCACGTCCACGCCGCCGGCTATACGGGACCGTGGTCACTCGAAATCTTCAACGACGTGTTTCGCCGGGCCGACACACAGCGAACGGCAGTCGACGCTCACCGGTCGCTGCTCCACTTGGAGGAGCAGGTGTCTGCCGCCGTGTCGATCGGGGATGGACCCGAGTTGTTCACGGCACCGGAGCGGACTCCGCTCGAAGGGATCGTCTCGCTGCGCGTCGCGGCGGGACCGGCCAAGCAGGATCAGCTCCACACCATGCTGTCTTCGGTGGGCTTTCACCTGGTCGGACGCCATCGCGATCATGATCTACAGTTGTGGCGCCACGGGCTCCTGACCATCGCCGTCGACGCGACGGCAGGAACAGTGTGGAGCGCGCCCGGTCTCCCGGCCGACCTGCCGGTTCTCACTCAGATCGGTATCCGCGCAAGTGAACCCGCAGTGTGGGGCCGGCGAGCACTCGCGTTGGAGGTACCGGTCGAACAGGTGCGACTGCCAGGTTCGGCGGACGAGAATGCCGAAGTTCCGGACGTCGTCCGCCTGAAGGTCACCGATGCGACGTCGATCGATCTCCGCGGCCCCGGCAGTGCGGCAGCGTGGGAATCGGCGTTCGATATCTATCCACTCTCGGCAGCCCGCAACCGCGCGGAGGCGTCGGTGCTCACGGGTATCGACCATGTTGCTCTTGCAGTCCCGGCCGAGAGTTGGGACTCCGTCATGCTGCTCCTGCGGTCGGTCTTCGAGATGCATCCGCATGAGGGTTTGGACGTCACCGATTCCGTCGGACTCATGCGAAGCCAAGCGCTCACGCTCGTTCAAGACGGTTCCGGGAATACGCTGCGTATTTCGCTGAACATGGTGGACGGCAGCCGAAGTGGGTTGCCCGCCGTCCGCCGCGGCGGCGTCAGCCATGTTGCCTTCTCGTGTGAGAACATCTTCGCTGCTGCCGCCACCATGGCGGACTGGGGTTATGCACCGCTTCCCATTTCACCGAATTACTACGAGGATCTCGAAGCGCGCTTCGGTCTCAATGCCGAACTGCTCGACCGCATGCGCGGCGCGGGAATTCTCTACGACGCGGACGCTCACGGCGAGTTCTTCCACCTCTTCACTCCGACTGTCGGCGCTGACCTGTTCTTCGAGGTCGTTCACCGCGTGGGTGGTTACGAAGGCTACGGCGAGGTCAACTCCGCTGTGCGGCTGTCGGCTCAGCTGCGCGCGGAGTAGGCACAACGGCAACTCGGTGCGGGTGCGAGTAGACGTTCATCGAATCGCCGCGGATGAAACCGGCGAGCGTCAGTCCCGACTCCTTTGCCAGCTCCACAGCCAGTGACGACGGCGCCGAGACGGCACCAATGATCGGGATGCCCGCCATCACCGCCTTCTGGACGAGTTCGAACGACGCCCGCCCACTGACGATCAAGATCGTGTCGTACAGGGGTACCCGGCCGTCGGTGACGGCCCAGCCGATCACCTTGTCGACCGCATTGTGACGGCCGACGTCCTCGCGAAGAGCAAGCAGTTCGCCTGTGGTGGTGAACAATCCGGCTGCGTGCAGGCCGCCGGTGGTCTCGAAGATGCGTTGTCGTTGTCGAAGCGTGAGCGGCATCGTCGACAGCGTGGTCGAACGGACGGTGGTGGTGTCGCCGACCAACGGGTGTTTGGTGGTTGTCCGGACGGCGTCGAGTGAGGTCTTGCCACAGACACCGCACGCAGAACTCATGACGGTATTTCGGTCCGTGGTGTGATCCGGCAACGGCACTCCGGGAGCCAGAGCGATGTCGAGGACGTTGTACGTGTTGGCACCGTTCTCGTCGACGCCGTCGCAGTAGCGAACGATGCTGACGTCGTCACGGGTGGCGATGATGCCCTCGCTGAGAAGAAATCCGTGCACGAGATCGACGTCGTTGCCCGGTGTTCGCATCGTCACCGCCAGCACCTGACCGCCGACCCGCATTTCGAGTGGTTCCTCGACGGCAAGCGTGTCGGGGCGGGTGACGACTCGATCTCCTGAGATTCGAACTACCGGTGTTCGTGCGGTGACTCGGCCCATGTCAGGCGCCTGATGCTTCGAGTCGAACGGTGACGGCCTTCGAAACCGGCGTGTTCGATTTGGCTGCAACATGTTCGAGGGGGACGAGGGGATTGGTCTCCGGGTAGTAGGCCGCAGCGTTGCCGCGCGGAGTGTCGTAGGAGACGATGCGGAATTCCGTGACCCGACGCTCTTCCAGTGTGCCGTCAGGTGTTGTCCACTCGGACACGATGTCGACGAGGTCGCCGTCGCGGAATCCGAGTGCGGTGATGTCGTCGGCGTTGACGAGGATGACCTTGCGGCCGCCCTTGATCCCGCGGTAACGATCGTCGAGGCCGTAGATCGTGGTGTTGTACTGGTCGTGGCTGCGCATGGTCTGGAGAATCAACCGGCCGCTGGGGGTGGGCAGCCACTGCAGTTCGTTGATGCCGAAGTTGGCTTTGCCGGTGTGCGTGTGGAATTCGCGGGAATCGCGCGGAGGGTGTGGCAATTGGAAACCGTCGGGTTGGCGGACGCGGGTGTTGTAGTTCTCGCAGCCCGGCACGACGCGTGAGATGGAGTCGCGGATCAGGTCGTAGTTTCCTTCGAAGGCGGACCAGCGCACGGAGTGCTCGTCGCCGAGAAGATGGCGTGCCAGTTGGCAGATGATCGCAACTTCACTGCGCAGGTACGGGCTGACCGAGGTGAGTCGCCCGCGCGAGAGGTGCACCATCGACATGGAATCCTCCACGGATACCAGCTGTTTGCCGCCGGCTTGGACGTCGAGGTCGGTGCGGCCCAAGGTGGGGAGGATGATCGCGGTCTGCCCGTGAACAACGTGGCTGCGGTTCAATTTGGTGGAGACCTGAACGGTGAGCTCGCATTGGCGCAGCGCGGTTTCGGTGGCCGCTGTATCGGGGCTGGCCGCGATGAAGTTGCCGCCCATTGCCATGAAGAAGCTTGCCTTGCCGGCGTTCATGGCCCGGATCGCGTCGACGGTGTCCCAGCCGTGCTTTCGCGGCGCAGTGATCTTGAATTCGGTGTCGAGAGCAGCCAGGAATTCTTCCGGCATCTTTTCCCAGATGCCCATCGTTCGATCGCCCTGAACGTTGGAGTGTCCGCGAACGGGGCAGACTCCGGCGCCTGGCTTGCCCATCATTCCGCGCATCAGCAGCAGATTGACGGCTTCCTCGATGGTCGCGACGCCGTGTGCCTGCTGCGTCAGGCCCATCGCCCAGCAGATGACGGTGCGTTCGGAACGAGCGAGGGCCGACGCCGTTTCCGTCAGTTGCGCCATCGTCAGCCCGGTTGCTTCGAGAACGGTGTCGAGATCAACAGCGCGAACGTTCTTTTCGTAGTCGTCCCAGCCCGCGCAATACGTGTCGACAAACGCGCGGTCGACGACCGTACCCGGGTTGCGGTCCTCTTCCTCCAGTAGAAGTCTGCCCAGCCCCTGGAACAAGGCCATGTCGCCACCGAGACGAATCTGCAGGAACTCGTCGGCGATGTCGACCCCGTGACCGACCACGCCGGAGACCTTCTGCGGATCCTTGAACCGTCGAAGTCCGGCCTCGGGGAGCGGGTTGACCGCGATGATCTTGGCGCCGTTGCCCTTTGCCTTCTCGAGGGTCGAGAGCATTCGAGGGTGATTGGTGCCGGGGTTCTGCCCGGCGATGAGGATGAGGTCGGCGTTCTCGAGATCGGGAACCGTCACCGAACCCTTGCCGATGCCGATCGACGCGGTGAGGGCGCTGCCCGACGATTCGTGACACATATTCGAGCAGTCCGGCATGTTGTTCGTGCCGTAACTGCGAATCATCAACTGGTACAGGAACGCGGCCTCGTTGGAGGTGCGACCGGACGTGTAGAACACGGCTTCGTCGGGGGAGGCCAGGGAAGTCAGGTGATCGGCGATCAGCGCGTAGGCGCCGTCCCAGTCGACGGGTTGGTAGTGCGTCGCACCGGGAGTGAGCACCATCGGGTGCGTCAGGCGTCCTTGCTGCCCGAGCCAGAAGTCGGTCTTGCCGTCGAGTTCCGCGATCGAGTGCTCGGCGAAGAACTCCGGTGTGACGGTGCGCAGAGTAGCTTCCTCGGCAACGGCCTTTGCGCCGTTCTCACAGAACTCGGCGGGCTTGCGGTGACCTGGGGTTTCGGGCCACGCGCAGCCGGGGCAGTCGAAACCGTGGCGTTGATTGAGTCTGGTCAAGGTCCGCACAGTCCGGAGTGCGCCCATCTGTTCGACACCACGTTGCAACGAGACGAGGACAGCGGGAACGCCGGCAGCGTAATCCTTCGGGTGTGTGACCTCGAGGTCGGACTCGTCGATGTCGTTGATGGGGCCCTTGCGCGTCATGACTCCATACTCTCCCGAATGCGTCGGGTATGCCATGAATGCGGAAATGTGTGTCGCGGCGCCTTGCCGGTACGCTCGCACGATGGGTGTGAGCGTGCGGCCGGCCGAAACTGCGGATATTCCAGCACTTGCAGAAGTCCTTGCAGACGCGTTCGAGGATGACCCGTTGATGGTGTGGATACTGCCCGACGAGGAGTCTCGACGCGCGCGGTTGGCACGTTTTTTTGCCGCCGAAGTTCGATATCACCACTTGGCCGGCGGTGGGTCGGAAGTAGCGGTCGACGAGAACGGCGTGATCGGGGGAGCGGCGCTCTGGGATCCTCCGGGGCGATGGAAGCAGTCGACGTGGGAGTCCGTGATCAGTTTTCCGGCGGTAGTGCGTGCGTTGGGTACCCGCATGATGGTGGGTGCCGAAGTGGGTGGGGTCCTCGAGAAGGCTCACCCACAGACGCCGCACTGGTATCTCGCCACCATTGGCACCGGAGCGCAGGCGCGCGGCGGCGGGTACGGCAAGGCGCTGCTGAACTCGAGGCTTGATCGGTGCGATCGCGATCGGATACCGGCCTATCTCGAATCCAGTAAGAAGGAGAACATCCCGTACTACAACCGTTTCGGGTTCGAAGTGACCGATGAAATCGTCATACCAAACGGAGGACCAACCGTTTATCCGATGCTGCGGGAACCGAAGATGCTGCGGGAGCCGAAGTGATGTTGCCTGAACTGCACGGCGGTACGCCGTTCGACGAGTTGGATGATTACATCGCCTTGCCGAGGTTGTCGGGTCTGGCACTCTCACCGGACGGTTCGATGCTGATCTGTGGGCGGGCAGTTCTCGACGACACCGGGACCGAATACGTGTCATCACTGTGGGAATTGGATACGCAAGGCCGTCGGCCGGCCAGGCGATTGACCTGGGGCACAACCGGCGAGTCCGGTGCCACGTTTGCCTTCGACGGCGACATCCTTTTCACCGCAACACGTTCCGTACCGGGGGAGGACTCGCCGCAACCGGCACTGTGGCGGTTGCCCGCCGACGGTGGTGAGGCGAGCGTGGTGTGCAGTCGCGGCAGCGGCGTGTCGTCGGTGACGGCCGCGCGGTCCGCCCCGACCTTTGTTGCGCACACCCCGGTGATGGCGTCGGCTCGTGGTCTCGAGCACGACGACGAGATCCGCACGGCCCGCAAGGACGGCAAGGTCACGGCCATGCTGCACACCGGATATCCGGTGCGGCACTGGGATCACGATCTAGGTCCGGATCAACCACATCTTGTTGTCGGGGAATCCGATTCGGAGGGTGCTGTTGTTCTGCGCGACGTGACACCGAGCGCTGGTGCGGCGCTGCGCGAGGGTTCGATGTCGATCAGCGCTGACGGATTGTTTGTCGTGTCCACGTGGGCCGTCGGAGATTCCGGCGCTGCCCGTCGCTCGACCATTGTGCGGATCGACACGGTGAGCGGGGACCGAGCCACACTCGTGGACGATGCCGAGGCCGACGTGCACAGTCCGTCCGTCTCCCCGGACGGCACTCGCGTCGCGTTCATTCGCGAAACTCTCACAACTCCGGACCATGCGCCACGAGTGTCCTTGGGGCTCTACGATTTCCGGACCGGTGCCGTGACCGCTGTTGCCGACGGCTGGGATCGCCGGCCGACGTCGCTCGCGTGGCTCTCGGACGGATCGGGCCTGGTCGTCACTGCCGACGATGGCGGTCGCGGGCCCGTCTTCACGATCGATCTGTGGGGTCAGCCCGTGCGGCTGACCAAGGACGCTGCCGCTTACACCGACATTCGAGTGTCTGCGGACGGCGAGTTTCTCTACGCGCTTCGGGCATCGTACGAGGCTCCGCCGCGCGTGGTGCGCATTACTCTTCGCTCGGGTGAGGTGTTGCCGTTGCGCGGGCCCGACGCGTTGCCGGAGCTGCCCGGCACTTTGACGGAAATCAGCGCCAGGGCTCAAGACGGGACGCAGGTTCGGAGTTGGCTGGCGTTGCCGACCGGGGCCGCGGCTCACGCGCCGGTGCCGCTGCTGCTGTGGGTGCACGGCGGTCCGCTGAATTCGTGGAACACCTGGTCGTGGCGGTGGAACCCCTGGCTGTTGGTGGCAAAGGGGTACGCGGTGTTGTTGCCGGACCCAGCCCTGTCCACGGGATACGGCCAGGATTTCGTGCAGCGCGGGTGGGGGCAGTGGGGCAAAGCTCCCTTCACCGACTTGATGGCCGTCACCGATGCCGCCGTGGCACTTCCCGAGATCGACCCGAACCGCACCGGTGCGATGGGCGGTTCATTCGGCGGTTACATGGCGAATTGGATTGCGGGCCATACCGACAGGTTCGACGCGATTGTCACCCACGCGAGCCTGTGGGCTCTGGATCAATTCGGTCCGACGACGGATTCGGCGTGGTACTGGCAACGGGAAATGTCACCGGAAATGGCTGTCGAGAACTCACCGCACCTCTACGTGGCGGATATCAACACCCCGATGTTGGTGATTCACGGTGACAAGGACTACCGCGTTCCGATCGGCGAGGGGCTGCGGCTCTGGTACGAACTTCTTGCGGAGTCCGGATTGCCCGCCGACGCTGACGGAAAGACCGATCACCGTTTTCTCTATTTCCCGGACGAGAACCACTGGGTCCTCAAACCGACCCACACCAAGATTTGGTACGAGGTGGTGATCGCCTTCCTGTCCGAGCACATCCTGGGTGAGGACGTCTCCCTTCCGGAGATCCTCGGCTGATGGGTTTGCCGGCCCTCACATCGCGGTAGCGTCCGCCGTGAGGAAAGAGTGATTGACCCGCAACGTCGGGTACGAAGGCTCGAAACATCGGCATCCGATGATCAACATCGACCTTGATTCTCGGTCGAAGGGATGCAAGGAACGATGGGCGCTCAACTCGGTACTACTCAGCTCGGAACTACTCAACTCGGAAATACCAGGGTCGACACACTGTGCGCATACTGCGGAGTGGGTTGCGGTCTGGTGCTCGACATCATCACAGACCCGGAAACGGGACGGAGAAAAGCGGCACAGTCGTCGGGTCTGAAGACTCACCCCACGAATTTCGGGCGGTTGTGCACTAAGGGCACCACGACCGCGGACATGTTGGCCGGCCCAGGGCGCATGGAGTCCGCCTACCTGCGGCCCAGTCGCGGGGGTGCGATCGAGGCAGCGGACATCGATGCTGTGATCACCGAGACGGCACACCGTCTGCGCGCGATGGTCGACGAGCACGGCCCGGATTCCGTTGCGTTGTACGTGTCGGGGCAGATGTCTCTCGAAGCCCAGTACCTGTCGAACAAACTGGCCAAGGGATTTATCGGAACCAACCAGATCGAATCCAATTCTCGGCTGTGCATGGCCAGTGCCGGCACCGGATACAAGCAGTCCCTGGGCGCCGACGGACCGCCCGGTTCCTACCAGGACTTCGAACATGCGGACGTGTTCTTCGTGATCGGCGCGAACATGGCGGACTGCCATCCGATCCTGTTCCTGCGGATGATGGAACGGGTCAAGGCGGGTGCAACGTTGATCGTCGTCGATCCTCGACGCAACGCCACTGCCGACAAGGCGGATCTGTTTCTTCAGATTGCACCCGGCACGGATCTTGCGCTGCTCAACGGACTGTTGCACCTCCTGGTCGAGAACGGTCACACCGATCCCGAGTTCATCGCCGAGTTCACCGAAGGCTGGGAGGTCATGCCCAGCTTCCTCGCGGAGTACACGCCGGACAAGGTCGCCGAGATCACCGGCATTCCCGAGGCTGACATCCGCGCTGCCGCCCGGTTGATCGGCGAGGCCGGCAACTGGATGAGTTGCTGGACAATGGGTTTGAATCAGAGCACCCACGGAACGTGGAACACCAACGCCATCTGTAACCTGCATCTCGCGACCGGCGCGATCTGTAAGACCGGTAGTGGCCCGTTCTCGCTGACCGGTCAGCCGAACGCCATGGGTGGCCGCGAAATGGGATACATGGGGCCAGGTTTGCCTGGTCAGCGTGCAGTGATGTTCGACGGTGACCGTGAATTCGTGGAGGACCGGTGGGGCATCCCACACGGGTCGCTACGCACGGACGTCGGCGGTGGAACCATCGACATGTTCACCCGGATGGCGGCCGGAGAGATCAAAGCGTGCTGGATCATCTGCACCAATCCCGTTGCGACGGTGGCCAATCGAAAGACGGTACTCGCAGGATTGGAGAAGGCTGAGCTCGTCATCACCCAGGACGCGTTCCTCGGCACCGAAACGAACGAATACGCCGACGTCCTGCTCCCGGCATCACTGTGGACCGAATCGGATGGAGTGATGATCAACTCCGAACGCAACCTGACGCTCTTCCAGCAGGCACTTGACCCGGTCGGCCAAGCACTACCGGATTGGCAGATCATCGCCCGGATCGCGTGCGAGATGGGTTATGCCGATGCATTCACCTACACCTGTGCCGAGGAGGTGTTCGAGGAGATCAAGCAGTTCTGGAATCCGAAGACCGGTTACGACCTGCGGGGCGTCACGTACGATCGCCTCCGCAAGAACTCGATCCAATGGCCGTGCCCACCCGACAGTGATCAGGACCGCCACCCCATCCGCTACGTCAATGACGGTGTCAGTCAGCAATTGCTGGTTCGGGAAGACGGCAGTACGCCGCGCCTCGCGTTCCCCACCGCCAGTGGCCGCGCGTCGTTCTTCGCCCGGCCGCACATGCTGCCCGCAGAAATGCCCGACGACGACTACCCGTTCCTGCTCAACACCGGCCGTCTCGCACATCAGTGGCACACGATGACCAAAACCGGCAAGGTCGCCAAACTCAACAAACTCAACCCGGGTCCATTTGTCGAAATGCATCCCGACGACGCCGCCCGGTTCGGTATCGCCGACAAGGACGCGATCGAGGTTGCCTCACGCCGCGGCCGCGCGGTGCTGCCCGCCCTGGTTACCGACCGGGTGCGTCCGGGGAACTGCTTTGCACCATTTCACTGGAACGACGCATTCGGTGAAAACCTGACCATCAACGCCGTCACCAACGATGCAATCGATCCGGCGTCGCAGCAACCGGAATTCAAGGCCTGTGCTGTCACCTTGACCAAGGTCGCCGTGAGCGCACCGGAAGCTACTCCCGTAGAGAGGGACACGCACGCGTCGAGGGTCGACGTTCTCGCTGATGTTCTCGGTCAAACCGATACGCCTGCACCAGCATTCGATCCACTCGAACAGCAGTATCTTGCCGGTCTGCTCGCCGCGCTGCGATCGGATGCCGACCGCACGCCCGGGGTTCCGACCTTGCCGCCGACCGCGCCGTTCGACTCGGGTAAGCGGATGTGGGTCGACGGTGTCCTGGCCGGGTTGTACTCACGAACGGCGATTCCCGACGCGGACCGGTCCGGGAGTTCTCTCGTTTCGGGTGGCCCCCCGTCGCCCCACGCACAGCGGGAGCAGATCGTGGTGCTTTGGGCGTCGCAAACCGGCAATGCCGAGGAATTTGCCGCAGCCTGCGCGTCTCGGCTGGGGGGAGCCGGCTTGCCGGTGCGGGTGTACGGGATGGATGAGTTCTCGGTCGCAGACCTCGCGTACACTCGTGAACTGCTGCTGATCACCAGCACGACCGGCGACGGAGACCCCCCGGACAACGGCAGCGGATTGTGGGACGCCCTGACCGGTGACGAAGCGCCTTCGCTCGCCGGGACCCGCTATTCCGTCATCGCTTTCGGTGACTCCAACTACGACGATTTCTGTGGTCACGGGCGCAAACTCGACGCTCGGCTGTCTGAACTCGGCGCCACCCGCATCGTCGATCGTGTCGATTGTGAACCGGACTACGAGGACGACGCGGCCGGCTGGTTGGACGCGGTCGCGACTGCAGTGGGGGACCGGTCGGCTCCTGTTGTCACGGGAACCGATCGGGTGAGTTCGCAGCCGGACGGTTCGCGCCAGTACAGCAAGAAATCACCACTGGTTACCAGCCTGACCAGGAATGTTGTCCTCAATCGCCCGGGTTCGACAAAAGACGTGCGTCAGTTGGGCTTTCATCTGCCGGAGGGAACCGTCAGCTACGAGGCCGGCGACGCACTGGGCGTCTGGCCCCGCAACAGCACTCCGATCGTGGACGAATGGCTCTCGGTCGCCGGTCTCGACGGCGAGAGCACAGTCGAGCTGGGGGAGTACGGCGCGATGACGCTGCGCACCGCGCTCTCCGAACGCCTCGAGATCACCCGCGTCAACAGTGATCTGCTCCGATTCGTGCATCAGCGAACCCGGGACACGGACCTGGCAGAGCTGCTGAAGCCGGAGAACAAGGCCGTGCTCAAGGATTGGTCGTGGGGCCGGCAATCCGTCGACGTGTTGGCCCAGTCTCCGGTCCGGGCTTCCGTCGACGAATGGCTCGGTGTGCTCAAACCTCTTCAGCCGCGCCTGTATTCGATTTCCTCGAGCCCGAAGGAGAATCCCAACGAGGTGCAGCTGACTGTCTCCGCCGTCCGGTACAACGTCGTGGGTGTCCCGCGGCGCGGGGTGTGCTCGACGTACTTGGCCGATTACGCCGGTAGTGACGACATCGGCATCTACGTGCAAAAATCCAGTCATTTCCGGCCACCGTCGGACCCTGCGGCTCCCATGATCATGGTGGGGCCGGGCACCGGCATCGCACCCTTCCGGGCCTTCCTGCACGAACGACGAGCATTGGGGCATACCGGACCGAACTGGCTGTTCTTCGGGGAACAGCACGCCGCTACCGACTTCTACTACCGCGAAGAAATCGAAGAGCTCCGCAGAGACGGATTCCTCACAGAACTCGACGTCGCGTTCTCCCGAGACCAATCGGAGAAGATCTACGTCCAGGACCGAATGCGTGAGCGGGGTGCGCTGTTGTGGGAGTGGCTGCAGAACGGCGCACATTTCTACGTGTGTGGTGACGCGGAGCGGATGGCCAAGGACGTCGACGGCGCCCTGAGCGGTGTGGTTGCGCAATACGGGAAGCTGGCACCCCGTAGCGCCGAGGCGTACGTCAAGGCACTGGCTGCGGAGAAACGCTACGTACGTGACGTCTACTGAATTGAGATTCCCTGCGTTTCCCAGATCCCGAGTTTGTGCGCTGAGAGGTGCAAATTCACGCTGGACGGGGGAGTCATTAGGATCAAGGCGTGACCAGTGCAGCTCCAGAGAACCCGCAGACCCCCGCCGACGCCCTCCCCAAGAGCTGGGACCCCAGTGCCGTAGAGGCCGATTTGTATCAGGGCTGGGTGGATGCGGGTTACTTCCGCGCCGACGCCACCAGCGACAAGCCCGGATACTCGATCGTGCTCCCGCCACCGAACGTGACCGGCAGCCTGCACATGGGCCATGCGCTCGATCACACCCTCATGGATGTATTGAGCCGCCGCAAGCGGATGCAGGGCTTCGAAGTTCTGTGGCTGCCGGGCATGGACCACGCCGGTATCGCGACGCAGTCCGTCGTCGAGAAGCAGCTGGCTGCAGAGGGCACCAAGAAGGAAGACCTGGGCCGCGAAGCCTTCATCGAGAAGGTCTGGGAGTGGAAGCGCGAATCCGGTGGCACCATCGGCGGCCAGATGCGCCGCATCGGTGACGGTGTGGACTGGAGCCGCGAGCGCTTCACGATGGACGAGAACCTCTCCCGTGCGGTGCAGACCGTATTCAAGCGCATGTTCGACGAGGGTCTGATCTACCGCGCCGAGCGTCTGGTCAACTGGTCGCCCGTGCTGCAGACCGCGATCTCCGACATCGAGGTCAAGTTCGAGGACGTCGAAGGCGAGCTCGTCTCCCTTCGCTACGGATCACTCGACGACAGCGAGCCGCACGTGATTGTCGCCACCACCCGTGTGGAGACGATGCTCGGTGATACCGCGGTGGCGGTTCATCCCGACGACGAGCGCTACAAGCATCTGCTCGGAACCACGCTCAAGCATCCGTTCACCGGCCGCCAGATCCCGATCATCGCGGACGACTACGTGGACCCCGAGTTCGGAACCGGCGCCGTGAAGATCACGCCGGCCCACGACCCCAACGACTTCGAGATGGGCGTGCGGCACAACCTGCCCATGCCCACCATCATGGACAAGACCGGCAGGATTGCCGACACCGGAACGCAATTCGACGGCATGGACCGCTTCGAAGCGCGCGTCAAGGTTCGCGAAGCTCTGGCCGAGCAGGGTCGCGTCGTCGCCGAGAAGCGTCCGTACCTGCACAGCGTCGGACACTCCGAGCGCAGTGGTGAGGCCATCGAGCCCCGCCTGTCGCTGCAGTGGTGGGTCAAGGTCGAAAGCCTCGCCAAGGCTGCCGGTGACGCAGTCCGTAACGGCGACACCGTCATTCACCCGGCCAGTCAGGAGCCGCGTTGGTTCGACTGGGTCGACAACATGCACGACTGGTGCATCTCGCGTCAGCTGTGGTGGGGTCACCGCATCCCGGTCTGGTACGGCCCCGAGGGCGAAGTTGCCAGCTTCGGTCCCGACGAGACGGCTCCAGAAGGCTGGGTCCAGGACCCCGACGTTCTCGACACGTGGTTCTCGTCCGGTCTGTGGCCCTTCTCGACCATGGGGTGGCCGGAGAGCACTGCCGAACTCGAAAAGTTCTACCCCACCAGCGTTTTGGTGACGGGTTACGACATCCTGTTCTTCTGGGTCGCCCGCATGATGATGTTCGGCACGTACGTCTCCGAGGACGAGTCGATCACTGCCGGAGCCGGCAAAACGGGTCCGCAGGTTCCGTTCAAGGACGTGTTCCTGCACGGTTTGGTTCGTGACCAGTTCGGTAAGAAGATGTCGAAGTCGCGTGGCAACGGTATCGACCCGCTGGATTGGGTCGAGCGTTTCGGTGCCGACGCGCTGCGGTTCACACTCGCCCGTGGTGCCAACCCCGGCAGTGACCTCTCCGTCGGTGAGGATTCCGCACAGTCTTCGCGCAACTTTGCCACGAAGTTGTTCAATGCCACCAAGTTTGCCCTCATGAACGGCGCCGCACCGGCACCGCTGCCGGCGCGCAGTGAGCTCACCGACGCCGACCGGTGGATTCTCGATCGACTGGATACTGTTGCAGCCGAAGCTGATTCGGCGTTCGATCGCTACGAGTTCAGTAAGGCATGCGAAGGACTGTTCCACTTCGCGTGGGACGAGGTCTGTGACTGGTACCTCGAATTGGCAAAGGTTCAGTTTGCCGCCGACGAAACCGTCGCAGCCAACACACGCGCGGTGCTGGGCAACGTGCTCGACGCATTGCTGCGCCTGCTGCACCCGGTCATCCCGTTTGTGACGGAGACCCTGTGGAAGGTGCTCACGGGCGGGGAATCGGTTGTTGTTGCCGAGTGGCCGACACAATCCGGCAATGCCGTCGACACTGATGCCGCGACTCGCATCGAGGACACCCAGCGTTTGATCACCGAGGTGCGCCGCTTCCGAAATGATCAGGGCCTCAAGCCTTCCCAGAAGGTTCCGGCGCGCGCGTCCGGCCTCTCCGAAGCCGGACTCGACGGACAGTTTGCGTACGTGCAGGCCCTCGCCAAGCTCACCGAACCCGAGGACGGCTTCACCGCCTCCATCTCGGTGGAGGTGCGCCTGAGCAAGGGCACCGTCACGGTCGACATCGACACGTCTGGCACCATCGACCTGGGCGCCGAGAAGAAGCGACTCGAGAAGGACCTGACGGCGGCACAGAAGGAACTGGTCACCGCAGACAACAAGCTCGCCAACGAAGCTTTCCTCGCGAAGGCGCCAGACGCCGTCGTCGACAAGATCAAGACGCGTCGTCAGATCGCCGTCGAAGAGATCGATCGCATCACCAACCGTTTGAAGGAGCTGGGCGACAAGTGAGCTCGGTAGAACCCCCGCAGTTCGGGGAATCGGAATTCGGGGAGTCCGGTTTCCCGCCGATCAGTTCGGTGCCGACTCCGGTCGACATCGCCGAGTTGGCGCTGGTCGAGGCAGAACTCGACAAGCGGTGGCCGGAAACCAAGATGGAGCCGTCACTCACGCGCATCGAGGCCCTCATGGATGTGCTCGGCTCGCCGCAGCACAACTATCCGTCCGTGCACGTCACCGGCACCAACGGCAAGACCTCGGTGACCCGGATGATCGACTCGCTCATGACTGCCCTGCATCGCCGCACGGGCCGGACCACCAGTCCGCACCTGCAGATCGCGACCGAGCGGATCAGCATCGACGGCGCACCGATTTCGCCGCGTCTGTACGTAGACACGTTCCGCGAGATCGAACCGTACGTGCAGATGATCGATCAGCAGTCCGAAGCCGCCGGGGGACCTGCCATGAGCAAGTTCGAGGTGCTCACCGCGATGGCGTACGCCGCGTTTGCGGAAGCGCCGGTCGACGTGGCTGTTGTCGAGGTCGGATTGGGTGGACGGTGGGATGCCACCAACGTCATTGACGGCCAGGTTGCGGTCATCACCCCGATCAGCCTCGATCACGCCGAGTACCTGGGCAACGACCTCGCGGGAATCGCGGAGGAAAAGGCCGGGATCATCAAGAAGGGCCGCGAGAGCCTGGTGCCGGTGGACACCGTCGCGATCATCGCCGAGCAGACCCCCGAGGTCATGGAAGTGCTGCTGCGCCGCGCCGTCGAGGTCGACGCCGCGGTGGCCCGCGAAGGTTCCGAGTTCAAGGTGCTTGGCCGCCAGATCGCCGTCGGCGGCCAACAGCTCGAACTTCAGGGACTCAGCGGCGTCTACACCGAGATCTTCCTGCCGCTCCACGGTGAGCACCAAGCGCGAAATGCCGCACTCGCCCTGGCGGCCGTCGAAGCCTTCTTCGGCGCGGGACCCGATCGGCAACTCGATCAGGATGCCATCCGCTCCGGTTTTGCCTCCGTCGTCAATCCTGGTCGCCTCGAACGAGTTCGGAGCGCGCCGACGGTTTTCCTCGACGCGGCACACAACCCGGACGGAGCGCGCGCGCTGGCGGCGGCGCTGGCGGCCGAGTTCGACTTTCGCAAGCTCGTCGGAGTGGTCAGTGTCATGAAGGACAAGGACGTCGACGCGATCATGACGGCGTTCGAATCCGTCTTCGACGAGATCGTGGTGACGCATAACGGTTCGCCGCGCGCGATGGACATCGAGGAACTCGCGAATATCGCCGTCGCCAAGTTCGGCGACGAGCGGGTGGTGGTGGCTCCGCAGTTGGTCGACGCCTTGGAGACCGCCATCGAAATTGCGGAACAGGTAGCCGAACCAGGCGAAGCAGTATCCGGGGCAGGTGTTGTGGTCACCGGATCCGTCGTGACAGCCGGCGCTGCCCGCACATTGTTCGGAAAGGACCCAGCGTGAGCACCCCGTCAGAATCGAATTCGTCGCAAGGCGGACAGTTCGCTCCACCGACCAAGGATCCGTGGAAGGGATTCCGCGGTGTTGCTGCGGGAACCCTGATCGTCGAATCGATCGTGGTGTTCCTGACCATCCCGGTTGTGCAGGTTGTCGGTGGAGGACTCACCTGGTTCAGCGGCACGTACATCATCGGGTTGGGCGTGCTGATGATTCTGGGCGGCGGCGTTCAGGGACGGTCCTGGGCGATGCAGTTCAACATCGCTCTGCAGGTGCTTCTGATCCTCGGCTTCTTCATCCATGTGTCGATCGGCATCATGGGTATCGTGTTCGGCTTGGTCTGGGCTTACCTTTTCTACCTGCGGCGGGACATATCCCGACGGATGGATGAGGGCCTGCTTCCGGGTCAGCGCGACTGACCATTTAGGCTGGCCGACGTGACTGAGCGCACCCTCGTACTGATCAAGCCCGACGCCGTTGCCCGTGGATACGTGGGAGAAATCCTGAGTCGTATCGAGCGCAAAGGCCTGACCATCGCAGCACTCGACTTCCGCACCGCTTCCGAAGACGTGGCTGGTAGCCACTACGCGGAGCACGCCGAGCGTCCGTTCTACCCGAGCTTGTTGGAGTTCATCACCTCCGGTCCGTTGGTTGCCGCAGTGCTCGAAGGCCCTCGTGCCATCGCCGCATTCCGTCAGCTCGCCGGCGGTACCGACCCCGTCGAGAAGGCACTACCGGGAACGATTCGCGGCGACTTCGGTCTCGAATCGCAGCAGAACCTGGTGCACGGTAGCGATTCCGTCGAATCTGCCGAGCGCGAGATTGCGCTGTGGTTCCCGGCTCTGTCGTCCATCTGACTCTTCGACGCGTTTCCCCGAGCAGTACTTGTCCCACATTGGTGCGCCCTTGCAAGTGACGGGCGCATCGATGTGGGATACTGCTATTGGTTGAAGCGCAATTTTTGTTCTACGTGTATTCAACCGGATGACACCCAAGTTTCGATGTGACACCAGGTTCGACGTGACATTGCGCTCGATGCCCTTTCATCGCTGCTATCGGTCAACAGGAAATCCCTGGACCTTTGCACGCTGGATGATCAGGCGCTCGGGCCACGGACCTCACGGACAACAGCCATCCAGCCAGGCACTTCATGCGTACGTAGTGAATAACGGGCACTACGGGCCATGCGGAGCGAGACCTTACAATCTCGCACTCACTTCTGAGTGCGAGTACACACAGCGCGCCCCTGCGTGGCCGCGTGACAACTCGATTGCAGAGTTGGACGCGCCCGGGGGCTGAGGAGACTTACGTGGCCGATCAAGCCCCAACAGATTCAGAATCGAACGAAACCCCGGTCTTTCCGGACAAGATGCGCGTACATGCGCTGGCTAAGTTGCTGGGAATCACCAGCAAGCAGGTCCTCGCGGAGGCTTCTGCTCTCGGAACCGAGATTCGCAGCGCTCAATCGAGCGTGCACCGTGATGTCGCCGAGCGGATCCATGCGTCTCTGCATGCTGTTGCCGATGCCATCGAGCCGGTAGCTGCAGAACTCGACGCTCTGATCGACCCCGTTGTCGAGAAGCCTGTCGAGAAGCCTGTCGAGGCGCCTGAGGCTCCGCCCGTTGCGGAAAAGCCGGCCCGTGCGCGTCGTTCACGCAAGAAGGTTGTCGCAGAAGAGCCGGCTGTGGTTGAGCCCGCTGTGGTCGAGCCCGCTGTAGTCGACCCCGCTGTTGCCGAGATCGCCGCAGATCTTGATGCGGCTGCGGCGTTGCAGGTTAACGAGCGCGAGCAGTCTGATCTCTTCACGTCGTTCGAAGCAGCGCAGACTCACGCACCCGAAGCGGAGCAGGCTCCGGCCCAGGTCCCGCTCTTCCTGCAGCCTGACATGGAAGCGGTCGAGGTTGCGCCGCGTCGTCGCCGGGCTCGTCGTGAACCGGCAGCACCGGTGGTCGAGGAGAAGTCGAGCGCACCGGTCGAGGCCGAGAGCGCACCGGCCGAAACAGCCGCAGTCGAAACATCGGTAGTCGAAGCAGGTGCAGTCGAAGCAGGTACAGCCGAAACCAGGCAGACCCCGGAGACCGTCACCGCACCGCAGGCCGAAGGCGAGAACGCCGAGGCTGAATCCGACGAGGAAGACGACGACCAGCCGCGGCGTCGCCGCCGTGGACGCCGTGGCCGTGGGCGTGGGCGCGGTGAGCAGGCGGGCGAACAGAACGAGGACGAGTCCGAATCGGACGAATCGACCTCCGAGTCGGCTCCTGATACCGCCAAGAGCACGTCGACGGACGTCGCGGCCAAGTCCGAAGAAGCCGAGAGCGACGCCGAGTCCGAGAGCAGCGAAGATTCCGACCTCGATGCGGACGGCAACAACCGTCGTCGCCGTCGTCGCCGTCGTCGCAAGACCGGCTCCGACAGCGGCGCCGACGCCACCACGACGTCCGAGGACGACCCGCCGAACACGGTTGTTCACGAGCGTGAACCGCGCAGCAAGACGCGTGTCGTGCGCGACGAAGTTCAGGGAATCAGTGGTTCCACGCGACTCGAGGCAAAGCGTCAGCGTCGCCGCGACGGACGTGATGCCGGACGTCGTCGTCCGCCGATCCTGACCGAGTCCGAGTTCCTGGCCCGTCGCGAGGCCGTTGATCGCGTAATGGTCGTGCGCGACCGCGCCGACAGTGGTCAGCCGCATGCAACGACGCAGGTCGCAGTTCTCGAAGACGGCGTCCTGGTCGAGCACTTCGTCACCAACTCGGCCGCCGCGTCGATGGTGGGCAACGTGTACTTGGGCCGCGTCCAGAACGTGCTGCCCAGCATGGAAGCTGCATTCATCGACATCGGACGCGGACGCAACGGTGTCCTGTACGCCGGTGAGGTCAACTGGGAAGCTGCCGGTCTCGGTGGCAATTCCCGCAAGATCGAGCAGGCTCTCAAGCCGGGCGACCAGGTACTGGTGCAGGTCAGCAAGGATCCGGTCGGACACAAGGGTGCCCGTCTGACAACGCAGATCTCCCTGGCCGGACGTTTCCTTGTCTACGTGCCCGGCGGTTCGTCCACCGGTATCAGCCGCAAGTTGCCCGACACCGAGCGCAAGCGCCTCAAGGAAATCCTGCGCGACATCGTTCCGGCCGACGCCGGCGTGATCATCCGCACCGCGTCCGAAGGTGTCAGCGAAGAGGAGTTGGCGCGCGACGTCACTCGTCTGCAGGCTCAGTGGGCCGGAATCGAAGAGCAGGCCGCCGCGGCGGACTCCGGGAAGTCGGGCAGCCCGCAGGCGCTGTACGAAGAGCCGGACATGCTGGTCAAGGTTATTCGTGACCTGTTCAACGAGGACTTCACCAAGCTGGTCATCGAGGGCGACAAAGCTCACGGCACGGTGGAGAACTACATCAACTCCGTCGCGCCGGATCTTCTGCCGCGCCTCGAGAAGTACACGCCGAACAACGGCATCGACATTTTCCAGGCCCGTCGCATCGACGAGCAGTTGGCCAAGGCTCTCGATCGCAAGGTGTGGCTGCCGTCCGGCGGCACGCTGGTGATCGACCGCACCGAGGCCATGACTGTTGTCGACGTCAACACCGGCAAGTTCACCGGTGCCGGCGGCAACCTCGAAGAGACCGTGACGCGCAACAACCTCGAAGCTGCCGAGGAGATCGTTCGTCAGATGCGCTTGCGCGACATCGGCGGCATGATCGTCGTCGACTTCATCGACATGGTTCTCGAATCGAATCGCGATCTCGTTCTGCGTCGACTGACCGAATGCCTGGGCCGTGATCGCACGCGTCATCAGGTTTCCGAGGTCACGTCGCTCGGTTTGGTCCAGATGACCCGTAAGAAGTTGGGCACCGGACTGGTCGAGGCGTTCTCGACAACATGTGAGCACTGCCACGGTCGCGGCATCATCGTGCATTCGGAACCGGTCGAGATGAAGACCGCTGACGACGGCGGTGCGCGGTCCTCGCAGCAGCGCAGCGAGTCCGGAAGCTCACGCAAGAACAAGCGTGGCCGCTCGGACAAGCCGGCCGCCACAGAGTCCAACGGACACGAAGCGCCGACGCCGGAGGTTCCGGCAGTCGACGCGACAGTCAAGCGGGCACACCCCGTGGCGTTGGCGATGGCTGCCCATCACGACGAGCACAGTCATGACGAGCACAGTCATGACGAGGCGAGCGCTGTGCCTGCGGAGGTGGATGCATCCAAAAGTGCCGAGCCGGCGCCGCTGGCATCGGATTCGTCCGCTGCCGATTCTGGCCGGGCTAGCGATGTTGTTGTGGATAGTGTTGGGGCGCAGGCAGATAGCAGCGGTGGTGACGCCGCGGCCGCTCCGCGGAGTCGTCGTCGCAGTCGCAGGGCGTCTCGGGCTGCGTCAGCGCCCAGTGTCGAGGCACCCGAGGTGGGCACGGTCTTTGTCATGCCGACGCCCGAACCTGTGGCGGAAGCCGTAGCGGAGCCTGTCGCTGCCGGCGCAGCGGCGCCGGTGGAAGACGATGTCGTTGTGGTCAAGAGGCCGCGTCGACGCCGAGCAGCAGCACGTCCGGCCGGTCCGCCGGTTGACGGCGAGTAAGAACTACCTCCTTTCGGAAATTGGCTTCGGTGCCCGACCCGCTGTGGCGGGCGCCGACGCCATGACCCGAAGTTTCTGCTGGTAGACGCAGTAAATGCAGGATCGCTTTACCCCTCGGCGGGGCGGTTTGACCATGACGGTTGCTTTCCCGTAACCTTGCATAGTCGCCACCCGGCGGTAGAGATTCCGTGTGCCTAGAGTGCGGGAATGTCCCGATGCGTCAGCATCGAGCCGAGGTGACATAAACCAGACCAGTCGCGATGCATTTGACGCCTCAGGCAGCAGCGCGAGCAAGTTCGAAGAAGCAAGGGGTAGCCCTCCGATGGCAACGTACGCGATCGTCAAGACCGGCGGAAAGCAGTACAAGGTCGCTGTTGGTGACCTCGTCAAGGTCGAGAAGATCGAGGGTGAGCCCGGCACTGCTGTCTCGCTTGCTCCCGTTCTCGTGGTTGACGGATCTGACCTGACCACCGACACGGCCAAGCTGGCCAAGGTCGCAGTCACCAGTGAGATCGTCGAGCACACCAAGGGCCCGAAGATCCGCATCCACAAGTTCAAGAACAAGACCGGTTACCACAAGCGTCAGGGCCACAGGCAGCCGCTTACGGTGCTCAAGGTCACGGGCATCAAGTAACCAAGTTCTTTCTAGCTAATTTCACCCGAGGAGGGTCAATAGCATGGCACATAAGAAGGGTGCATCCAGCTCCCGTAACGGTCGCGATTCAAACGCCCAGCGCCTCGGCGTGAAGCGCTTCGGCGGCCAGTCCGTCAGCGCAGGCGAAATCCTGGTTCGCCAGCGCGGCACGCACTTCCACCCCGGCGTCAACGTCGGCCGTGGCGGCGACGACACCCTGTTCGCTCTCGCTGCCGGTGCAGTCGAGTTCGGCCAGAAGCGTGGACGCAAGACCGTGAACATCGTTCCGGCCGTCGTTGCGGCTGAGGTCTAGTCTCTCTCGCTAGTTGTGCGTCACAGGTTCAACTGCTTTCAGTGATGCCGTGACGCGTTCCAAGCTCCCAATAGGGGCGGACCAGGGTTGAAATAACCCGGTCCGCCCCTATTGTTTGTTTAAGCAGTGCCTATTACCCCCCGAGCAACCCTGCTCACCAGAAGTTCAGCTCATCGCGTGAGACCCGCAATTGACTGAGGAAGGATCCGGCAGTCATGTCCCGATTCATTGACCGTGTTGTGCTGCACGTCAGCGCTGGAAAAGGCGGCAATGGTTGCGCCTCCGTACACCGCGAGAAGTTTAAACCGCTCGGCGGTCCGGACGGTGCGAACGGTGGACGCGGCGGCGACGTCGTTCTAGTCGTCGACGAGAACATCCACACTCTCCTCGACTTCCACTTCCATCCCAATGCGAAGGCCACCAACGGCAAGCAGGGTGCCGGCAGCAACCGTGAAGGTGCCAACGGCGAAGATCTCATCCTGAAGGTTCCGGACGGCACCGTTGTGCTCGACACAGACGGCAACGTCCTGGCCGACCTCGTCGGCGTGGGTAGCCGCTACGACGCCGCTCAAGGCGGACGTGGCGGACTCGGCAACGCGGCATTGGCCTCGAAGGCCCGCAAGGCCCCCGGCTTCGCGTTGCTCGGTGAAGACGGCGTCGAGCGTGATCTGGTTCTCGAACTCAAGTCGGTTGCCGACGTGGGTCTGCTCGGATTCCCCTCCGCCGGTAAGTCTTCACTGGTTTCCGTCCTCTCGGCGGCCAAGCCGAAGATCGCGGACTACCCGTTCACGACGCTGGTCCCCAACCTCGGTGTTGTCTCCAGTGGTGACACCACCTTCACCGTCGCCGACGTTCCCGGACTGATCCCGGGTGCCAGCGAAGGCCGCGGTTTGGGTCTGGACTTCCTGCGCCACATCGAACGCTGCGCCGTACTCGCGCACGTGATCGACTGCGCAACTCTCGATCCGGGACGCGACCCGATGTCCGACATCGATGCACTCGAAGCGGAACTGGCCGCGTACACGCCCGCGCTGTCCGGCGACTCGGGACTCGGTGACCTCGACAAGCGTCCGCGCGTTGTCATCCTCAACAAGGCGGACGTGCCTGAGGCTGCCGAGTTGGCCGAGATGGTCACCCCGGAAATCGAAGCCCGCGGATGGCCGGTATTCACGATTTCGGCCGTGAGCCGTGAAGGTTTGCGCCCGTTGACATTCGCGTTGGCGAAGATGGTGCGCGAATACCAGGAGGCTAACCCCAAGCCGGAGCCGAAGCGTCAGGTCATCAGGCCCATCAAGGTCAAGGATTCCAGCTTCACCATCGAGAAGGATCCCGATATTCCCGGTGGATTTGTCGTCCGCGGTACGCGTCCGGAGCGGTGGATTCGTCAGACGGCCTTCGACAACGACGAAGCCGTTGGCTACCTTGCCGACCGTCTCGCACGGTTGGGCGTCGAAGATGCACTGGTCAAGAAGGGCGCACAGCCTGGTGCCTCGGTCACGATCGGTGACGTCAGCTTCGAGTGGGAGCCGATGACTCCGGCCGGCATCGACTTGACCCGTACGGGCCGCGGGACCGATCCGCGACTCGATCAGGTCGAGCGCATCGGCGCCGACGAGCGTAAGCACGCTCGCCGCGTTCGCCGCGGCCTGCTCGACGAAGACAGCTAACACACGCGAAACCAGAAGCGAGGGAACGGGACTGTGCTCGGTTCCACCAGGGAGTCGATTGCGTCGGCTCACAGCATTGTCGTGAAGATCGGGTCGTCCGCACTGACCAGTTTGGTTGCGGGCCTCGATACCCATCGGCTGGATCTGTTGGCCGACGCTATCGAAGCCCGCATGCGTGCGGGTTCGGACGTTGTTGTGGTGTCCTCCGGTGCCGTGGGTGCCGGATTGGCTCCGTTGGGACTCACCAAACGACCTCGCGACCTCGCAACAAAGCAGGCGGCAGCCAGCGTCGGACAATTGGCGCTGGCTCACGCGTGGGGTACGTCCTTTGCGCGGTACGGGCGAACGGTGGGGCAGGTTCTGCTCACAGCTGACGACATCGCTCGGCGGACGCAACACCGCAACGCTCAGCGCACCCTCGATCGACTTCGGGCATTGCACGCGGTGGCGATCGTGAACGAAAACGACACTGTCGCAACAACAGAACTTCGTTTCGGTGACAATGATCGACTGGCCGCATTGGTGGCTCACCTCGTAGGCGCAGACGCGCTGATTCTCCTCTCGGATGTCGACGGTCTGTACGACGGTGATCCCCGGAAGGGCAATGCCACACTGATTCCCGAAGTCAACAGCCCCGAGGATCTTGACGGCGTGGTGGCAGGTTCGGGTGGCGCCCTGGGTACGGGCGGTATGGCGTCCAAGCTCTCCGCTGCTCGTTTGGCCGCCGATTCCGGTGTGCCCGTTCTGCTTGCCGCTGCCTCCGATGCGGCTGCTGCCTTGAGCGGCGCCGAGGTGGGAACCGCGTTTGCCGCGCGGCCCACCAGGCTCTCTGCCCGCCGGTTCTGGGTGCGTCATGCCGCAGATACGCAGGGCGATGTGCATCTCGACGAAGGCGCCGTTCGGGCGGTCGTCACAAAGCGTCGTAGCCTGCTGTCCGCCGGAATCGTCGGTGTCTCAGGCGATTTCCATGCCGGCGACGTGGTGTCGTTGATGGGTCCGGGGGAGAAGCCAGTCGCCCGTGGTGTTGTTGCGTTCGATGCCTCCGAGATCGAGGAAATCCTCGGACGCTCCACCGCGGACCTGCCGGCGGAGATGCAGCGTCCGGTTGTTCACGCCGATGACTTGGTCGCGTTGTAGCGCTCACGTGCCGCGAGAGCGGAAAGTGCTTCGGTGCAACCGATATCGAGTTTGAGGGCGGCGAATTCGTCGCCGCGGGTGAGTCCACGATTGACTATCGCAACGGGCTTACCCGCCTTTGCGGCGTAGCGCACGAATCGTAGTCCCGACATGACAGTCAACGACGAACCGGCGACCAGTACCGCGTCGGCTTCGTCGACCAGGCTGAACGCGCGGGCAACTCGTTCCTTGGGAACGGACTCACCGAAGTACACGATGTCGGGCTTGAGAATTCCGCCGCACGCGCCGCAGTCGACAACGCGGAAATGCGCGGTCGATTCGATGACCGCATCTGCGTCCGGCGCTATCTCGACTCCCTTTGCCGCAGCAACAGTTTCGGCGAATCCGGGGTTGGCTGCCTCGAGTTGTTCGGCCAGCGTTGTCCGCGAGATCAAACGCTGACAATTCAGGCACCGAACCTGTGCGTACGTGCCGTGCAGGTCGATGACATTGCGGGCTCCGGCTTTGGTGTGCAGGAGGTCGACATTCTGAGTGATGACTCCGACGGCCCGGCCACTGCGCTCGAGTGCGGCAACGGCCCGGTGGCCTTGATTGGGACGTGAACTGTCCATGTATCGCCAGCCGATGTGGTTGCGCGCCCAGTAGTGGCGCCGGAACGCGGAGTCGCCGATGAACTGCTGGAAAGTCATCGGATTGCGCGGGGGTGAATCGGGTCCGCGGTAGTCGGGGATTCCGGAGTCGGTGGAGATGCCGGCGCCCGTCAGAATTGCGAGTCGCCGCGCGGACAGCAGCTCGGTAAGGGCGTCGAAGCGGCTGTCAGTGGTTGGCACCATTCCAGGATAGGCCGTCGGCGTCTTCCTTCACGGACCGGCGGTTGCGTCAAATCTCGATGGGTTGCCGCTAGTACACAATATAAGTATTCTAGAGTCATGGACTTGGGTATTTCAGATCGGGTGGCATTGGTTACTGCGGCCTCGCGAGGACTTGGCAGGGCGGCAGCGATGGCTCTGGCGGCCGAGGGAGTGCGCCTCGTCGTCAATGCACGTTCAGCTGACCAGTTGACGCAATTGCGCGATGAGGTTGACGTGGAAGTCGAGATTGTCGTAGGTGACATGAATGACGAACACTTGCCAGAGTTGCTCGTCAACCGTGCACTCGAGCGCTTTGGGCGGCTCGACATTGTTGTGTCCAACAATGCAGGACCCGCACCGGGCGGAGCCTTCGATGTCACAGATCAGCAGATCCTCGATTCGCTGACAGCCAACACTCTGTCGGCGATCCGCCTGGTGCGTGCTGCTCGACCTGTCATGGTCAGGCAGCAGTGGGGGCGCGTCTGCCTGATCGCATCCGGCTCGGCTCGTCAGCCCATGGACAACTTGGCGCTGTCAAACGTGTCGCGTCCCGCACTGTGGGGGTGGGCCAAGACCGCTGCGAACGAGCTCACTGCGTCGGGGGTCACGCTCAACCTTGTCTGCCCCGGAGCACATTCCACGGAGCGGTTGATCGAGCTCGGCGGTCAGGACCGCTCCTACGTTGGTCATCCGGACGACTTCGGGCGGATTGTTGCATTCCTGTGTTCCGCGTACACCTCGTACCTGACCGGGACTGCTGTCATCGTTGACGGCGGACGTGTCCAGGGGCTGTAGACCAATCTGTATGAGCTGGTGCCATTGCGGCGGAATCTGAATCAGTCTGATGGGCTGCAGTTTCTGGGACCTGAGCTTTTCAGCAAGACGTCCGGACCAGGTTTGATCCTGGGTAGATGAGGGACGGACGTCACTGTGGAAACGAGGAAGTATCCGCCGGAGCTGCGAGAGCGCGTGGTCTGTTGTTCCGTTAGAGCGTATTGCGCACGGCGAGTGCGCTTTTCGCGTCCGAGATCGTCACGACCCGGAAGTCATGAGTCTCATCGGCGCTCATGACTTCCGGGTCGTTCTCGTACAATCGCTATGCCGAAGAAGTCCTCCGAACATCTGAGCCGCACAACCAGTTGGCACTGCCTCGACTCGAGGGAGGCAGGCGATGTCTCTACACGAGGTCACCTGTCGAGTGGCTTGATTATCGGGCCTGCGCTGACATGGGCCCTGATCGCTTCTCGGAACGTGTCGTGCGCGGCCTTGATGTGCTCAGACATCAATCGGGCGGCCTCGTCAGGGTTGCCTTGTGTGATCTCGAAGACGATCTGGTCGTGCTCGGCGACTCTTTGTGCCGTTTCCGAGTGCGGAATCGAGACGCCGGCAGTAACTGCCGCCATGACACTGCGCAGACCTTCGAGGATCTTCCGGGTGCGAGGCAACCCAGCACGTTCCGCAGCCAACAAGTGGAACTCCTCGTCGAGCGCGAACATCGACTTGCCATCGCTATCCGCGTCTTGGCGTCGAATCACATCAGTCAGCGCGGCGAGGTCGTGTGAGTTGTGATTGCTGGCGAGGGTTCGTGCCACCAGTACTTCCAGTTGTTCACGTAGGGCGCCGATCTCGTCGACCTCGGCCTCGGTGAACTCGCGCAACCGGTAACCGCGCCGGTGGGCCGCGATCACTACCCCTTCGCGCTCGAGTGCCTTGAGTGCCTCTCGCACTGGAGTCCTGGACACTCCGAGCATCTCAGCGAATTCAGTCTCCGAGTAGAAGCGCCCTGGGCTGATACCGCCGTCCCGCAGCGCATGCCGCAGTGCCTGGTAGACCTTGTGTCCGAGGTAGTCCTCGTTTTCGATCATGTCTTCATTGCCTATGCGAGCCATCGAGCCCCCCCTTTGTGAAGCAAACTACGTCGACTAAGACACTACGTCAGTATACAAGGAGTTCGGTCGGCCTGAAGCGCGAGTGGCATCCCTGTGTGGGGAGATTTGCCGCTGTTGATCCGTCCTCGGGTTTCATCCATTGCAGAACACAAACGTAGTATGCTAGCGTGACGTACATAACAATTGCTGTTCAGTGGAGGTAGTGATGGTGGTCAAACCGGCCGTGCTGCCAGACCCTGCGCTGTACACCCTTCCGGGTGGGGCTCGGGTCGGCGCGCGAACCAAGGGGTGCGGCCGCGCGGTCCTGTTGCTCCACGGTGTCGGGTCTGCGAGTGCGTCGTTTCGAGCCCAGTTCGAGACTTTCGATCACGAATTCGAACTGATTGCATGGGATGCTTTCGGATACGGAGATTCCAGCGACCCGGCAGCCGAGCCGTGCCTTGACGACTACGCGGATGCGGCTGCGGCCCTGCTCGACGCGCGCGGTCACGAGGATGCCCACGTGGTTGGCGTCTCGTGGGGTGGTCTTGTGGCTACCAGGCTGGCAATGCGTCATCCAAAGCGCGTTCGCACGCTCGCATTGGTGTCATCGACGTATGGCCGGAAGAACAATGCGGCGGTCCGTGAGGGGTTTGACTCGCGCATCGCGGCGCTTGAACGCGACGGCATTCGCCTGTGGGCACAAACTCGCGTTGACCGGCAAGTGTCGCAGCACGCATCGTCGGAGCTGCGGCGACGCATCGTCGAAACCGCGGTCGCATCAGTCCGATTGGCCGGCTTCACTGCAGCGACTCGCACACTGGCCGATACCGATCACCGTTCTGCGCTCGATGCCGTCCAGGCTTCGACGATCGTGTTGTGCGGCGACCAGGACGACATCACCGGGCCGGCGGAGAGTCGGGTTTTAGCCGATGGCATCCCTGGAGCGGAGTTCTTGCTGGTACCGGGCGGCGGCCACCTTCTAAACCAGGACAAATCCGGTGTCGTGAACGCTGCACTGAATCGACACTGGCACCTTTTCGACAGTCATGGAGTGGAATTGATATGACAAGTACACCTGAGGGACGACGCGATGCCACGCCTGGATCGTATGTCCGTAGCGATGGGAGCGAGGTCGGGATTGCGGCGTTCCACGACGAGGACGTGTACCGGGCAGAACTGGAGAAGATATTCGCCAAGTGCTGGTTGTTCCTTGGCCACGAGACCCAGTTGCGCAGCTCAGGCGACTACATCTCGACCAGGATGGGCGAGGACGAGGTAGTCGTTACGCGCAATTCAGAAGGCAAAGTCCGCGCGTTCCTCAACAGTTGTCGTCACCGCGGCCCCAAGCTGTGTCGTGCAGACCAGGGAAACTCGTTGGCTCTTCGTTGCCCCTACCACGGCTGGACCTACGATCTCGACGGCAACCTCATCGGTGTTCCCCGATTGCGGACGGCGTACCACGGTGAGCTGGACCGCAGTTCGATCAAGCTGATCGAAGTGGCGAAGCTCGACACTGTGCACGGGCTCATCTTCGCGACCTGGGATCCGGACGCGCCGTCGCTGCAAGATTACTTGGGTGACTTCATGCCGTACATGGATCTCATGTTGGGGCGGTCCGACGCGGGTTTCGAAGCTATCGGCGGGGTACACAAGTGGACCATCGAGACAAATTGGAAGATTCCGGCGGAGAACTTCTCTGGCGACCAGTATCACCTGTCGTCCACCCATGCATCGAGTGTCGAAGTGGGCCTGCGTAATCGGGTGACCGAGTACGGGCACACCATTCATGTCGAGGGTGGGCACGGATTTACCCGCGAGAAGGGGGGTGCGCAGCAAGGTACCGAGGCTGTCACTGCGTATACCGAGTATCTCGGCAAGGTACAGGAACGGATCGGCGAGAATAAGCCGGAACTTGTGGAGTTCGTCCCCGTTGGTGTCGGTTCGATCTTTCCGAACCTCTCGTTCATGGACAGTATGCGGTTCCTCACCCTTCGCCAATGGCAGCCTGTGGGCCCTCACCGTATCGACGTCAACTCCTGGTGCTTGATTGACAGCTCGTTGCCGGAGGACCTCAAGCAAGCGGCCATGCGGCAGTACATCTTGTCCTTCGGGCCCAGTGGAATGTTCGAGCAGGACGACGGCGAGATCTGGAACTCGATAAGCGAGGCGACCAGAGGGGTTGTCGCCCAGCGCCACTCGTTCAACTACACGATGGGGCTGGGGCACGAGGTACAGGTGAAGGAACGGACCGGGGCCGAGCTGCCGGGAGTGATGGGCGAGGCATTCATTACCGAGGCCAATCAACGGTCCTTCTACCGTCGCTGGCGCCAGCTGATGGAGCAGTGACATGAGCAACGCAATCCTTCCTGACCAGCTGTGGCCGGTGATCGAAAGCATCTACCGACACGAGATCCGGATACTGCAGCGCGCTGACTACCAGGACTGGCTGTCGTTCTTCGCGCCGGATTTCCGCTACCGGATGCCGGTGGTCAGAAGTACCGATTCGCGAGCGGCGATGGTGGCTGCCCCCGGTGAGCTCGGCTACTACGACGAGAACCGAGAGACGATGGAGCTGCGGGTGAAGAAGCTGGCCAGTAGCAATGCATGGAGCGAGGTGCCGCCTTCTCGGCTGCGCTACTTCGTGCAACTGCTCGACCTGTCCGTCGACAACTCCGAGATCGTGGCCATCAGTAACGTCCTTGTCTTCCGGGCTCGGAACGAATCGCAGGAAAACCGCTACTACGGCGAACGCACCGACCGGTTCGTCGAGGTAGACGGGCAATGGAAGATTGCTGAACGCACGGTCGTGCTCGACCAGGTTCGGCTGGCTGCCGAGAACCTCAATGTCTTCCTCTGAAGATGCGGCGTGGCCTTCAGGCGCGGTGGAACTCCGCGATGCAGTCGGCCGCGTACTCGTACGCCTGGAGCACGACTCCGCTGCCAACGGCCAGCGGCTGAAGATCACGTCCGTGCTGACCGGCGAGGTTCAGTACGTCGACGCGCTGATGCTCGAGGCACTGACGTGGCTCCCCGACGAGCTGTTGTCAGCACGCGATGGAGAAGAGGAGTAGACCATGAAAGCACATATCGACCTGGAAAAATGCGACGGATACGCGAACTGCGTCCTCGAAGCCGACCGGGTCTTCGATATCGACGAAGGTACAGGGCAGGCGGTCCTCCTGATTCCGGTCATCAGGCCTGAGCTCGTTGACGAGATTCGCCGGGCGCAGGCCAGATGTCCGGTCCAGGCGATCGCACTGGAGGACTGAGCTGATGCGCATCGTCGTTGCCGGCGGCGGACTCGCCGGCGTCAGTGTCTGCCAGGAACTCCGTGCGCAGAAGTATCAAGGCGACATCGTCCTCCTCGATCAGGAGGCAACGCAGCCATACGATCGCCCCCCGCTCAGTAAGCAATTGCTGCAAGGACTGATAGAGCCGGAGGATATCCGGTTGCCAAACAGTGCCCGGCTCGCGGAACTAGGAGTGCACCATCGCCGGGGCGTCGTCGTCAGCAAACTTGGTGCAGATTCCGTCGTACTCGGCGGCGGCAACGAGCTGCGCTTCGACGGCCTGGTGATCGCGACCGGGTCGGCGCCCCGGCGGTTGCCGGGGCAGCCTGATCTGGGAGGGGTGCATACGTTACGCACACTCGACGATGCCATGGCCCTACGGCAGGATCTGCAATCAGCGAAGCATGTGGTTGTGGTCGGTGGCGGCTTCATAGGCTTGGAGGTTGCGGCTTCGGCGGTTGCCAAGGGCATTGAAGTGACAGTCGTCGAGCGGGGTGAAATGCCCTTGTCCGGCGCTATCGGGCCGGTAGCGGGAGGCTGGCTGACCAATCTGCATCGGTCGCACGGCGTGCGTTTCATTTGTTCCACGGGCGTCGAAAAGTTCTTTGCCGAAAACAACCGCGTGCACGAGATCAAGCTCGACGGCGGCGAGCGGTTACGTACCGATGTGGTGGTGATCGGTGTCGGCGCCGAGCCGGTGACCGGCTGGCTCACTGGGAGTTCGGTGCGCGTTGCCGACGGAGTCGTCTGCGACGAGGGGCTGCGAGCGGGGCCACGAATCTACGCGGCAGGCGATGTGGCCCGATGGGAGCATCCGCTGTTGGGCCCGATCCGGGCGGAGCACTGGTCGACCGCGGTTGACCATGCGCAAACTGTTGCGGCGAACTTGTCGTCGGAATTGGTCGGCGGACCATCCATGGTCCGGAGCGCGAACGAGATCCCGTACTTCTGGACCGATCAGTACAACGTGAAGCTGCAGGTCGTCGGCAGTGTGGCCGGCCATGATCGCGTTCATGTTGTCGACGATGGGCGTCGACGGGCGATTCTCTACGGTCGGGGGGAATCCTTGGTCGCAGCGCTCGCACTGAACCAGCCGGCTTTTGTTGCGCGTCACCGCAAAGCAATTGCGGCAGGCCTCAGTTGGGGCGACGCAGTTCGAAATGCCTAAGTATACCAAGAAAGAATACATAGAGAGCTGGGAAGTCGATGGAGCACTACGGTAACGAACCCTCGCAGTCACGAGTGCTGATCGGCAATGAGTTCGCGATTGTCGTGCTCGAGGTGGAGCCCGGACCGGCCGGAGATCAGCTGAAGATCACCTCGACCCGCACAGGATGGACCCGAACATTGCCACCGGAGTTCGTCGAGAAACTGAGCCGGATGCCGGTCAGTTCTTATCTGTCGGCGCTCGAGACCCCGTTCGGTCCTGAGTCCGAACTGGCCTACAAGCCGGGGTTTCCCACGGTTAGCAAGAGCACGGTTAGCAAGAGCACGGAAAGCAAGAGCACGGTTAGCAAGAGCGCTGTGTTCAAGAACACTGTTATCAAGAGAGAAGAGTGAGCATGGCGCTTCAGAAACTGGTCTGGGCGGAGCTGGCGGTGACCGACATCGACCAGGCGCTCGAGTTCAATGTCGACGTCCTGGGACTGCGGGAGGTGGGGAGAGAGGGCCGGAAGGTCTATCTCAGCTGTGATATCGACGATCCACACGCGCAGCTGGTACTGACCGACGGCGGGACCGGGGTGAATTCGTTCGCTCTCGGTGTCGATTCCGAGAGCGAGTTGGAACAGTTCGAGTCGAGGCTTGCCGCGATCGGCGTGAAGACCGAGCGGCGTAGCGACGCCGCACCGGAGCAGCCCACGATTGTGACGTTCCGGCTACCTACCGGGCAGGAAGTGGTGCTGCTGCCTCGTCCGGACAGGCCGCTGTATCGCCACCCGGGCTTCGACAAGAGCTCGCAGCGTCTCGGCGTGGGACCGGCCGATATCGACCACATCACCATTGCTTTCAGCACGGATTCCGAGGCACGTGCGATCGCGCACGTCCTGTCAGAGGGGCTCGGCTTCAAGATCTCCGATATCTTCCTCAACGCCGATGACGAATGGCAGGCGGCTTGGACCCGTGCAGGGGAGGTGCATCATGACGTCGGGCTGATCCGCTGTCAGCCGGGCGCCTCGCTCCACCACCTGGCTTGGACGGTGGACAACATGGAGCACCAGAAACGCGCCGCCGACACGTTGTCCAGCGCGGGGCACCTCCTGGAGACCGGCCCCGGCCGGCACGGAGTTGGTGGAAACCTCTACTCGTACTTGTGGACTCCGGGCGGCAATCGGTACGAGCTGTCCGCTGAGATGCCCCGGATCCTTGGTGACACCGCCGAGCCGAATGTTCGCAAGGCGGGCGAGTTCGACGCCTTCAGTGCCTGGGGTGCCATCCGGCCGGAATCGTTCACACACGGTTCCTGAGTCACGCCCGAAGTTCCGAGGCTTCATTCCGAATCCTCAATACACGTCAAGGAGCGTACCTGACAATGATTGTCGTTGATCACGAGAAGACCGAATGGGAAGAGTGGCGTCCCGGCGTCCGCTCACGTGCCTGGGCGACCGCCGCCAGCGGTGCGCGACAGGTCAGGATCGCAGAACAGATCCTCGAGCCTGGCAACGAGGCTCCGCCGCATTGGCACTACTTCGAAGAGAACATCACCGTAGTCGCCGGCCTCGGACGGTTCACTATCGACGGGGAAACCCGCGAAATCGGGCCCGGACATACGGTGATTGTGCCGAGCATGGCGGTACACGGATTTGCGAGCATCGGCGAAGAGTCCCTGCACATCATCGCGTCTATGGGGTGGCCTATCAACGAGATGAACTACGTCGCCCAGCCTGAAGCGGTCTACCGGGTTGGAGAAACAGTCGATTCCGGACGCCGGCGTCGTCTAACCGAGACAAGCTGATGTCTGCTGTGCCTGCCGGGCCAGGTCGACTCGACGGCATGGTCGCCCTGGTAACCGGCGCAGGCAGCGGGATCGGTGCGGGCGTGGTTCGCAGGTTCGTTCGCGAAGGTGCCCGCGTCGTCGCCATGGGGCGCGATGCCGGCAGGCTCGAGCGAAGTGTTGAGTCCCTGGGAGACAATGCGATTGCCGTCCCGGGTGATGTCACTGATCCGGACGACTGCCGACGGGCGGTTGAGGTGACTGTAGAACGCTTCGGCAAGCTCGATGTCCTCGTGCCGAATGCCGGCGTACACGATCGGGGCATCAAGATTGGCGACCTGACGGCTCAACAGCTCGATCAAGCATATGAACAGGTCTTCGGAGTCAATCTCAAGGGCGCTCTGATGATCGTGCACGCCGCGCTGGGCGAGCTCGTCCGGGCACGCGGATCCGTCATCTTCACCGGTTCGATCTCCAGCCTGGCGCCAGGTTTCGGAGGACCGCTCTATGTGTCTT
This sequence comes from Rhodococcus sp. 24CO, assembly GCF_050586165.1. NCBI lineage: Bacteria > Bacillati > Actinomycetota > Actinomycetes > Mycobacteriales > Nocardiaceae > Rhodococcus > Rhodococcus sp. 24CO. Next base: position 102,443 of record NZ_JAZFNF010000009.1, read on the forward strand.
CGAAACATGCGTTGCTCGGGCTTGCCAAACAACTCGCATACGACCTCGCCGGCCAGGTCCGCGTCAACACCGTGGCACTGGGTTACGTGCAGACCGAACTCGTTACGCCTCCAGTGCTGGGCGGAGGTGGAGCTCTCCCAGACCCCAGCGACGTCACCCATCGCTTGCCGACTGGCATCGCCCCCGTGCCCGACAACGTCACCGGCGTCTATGCCCTGCTGGCTTCGGACGCCGACGGTTCGGCGATCACCGGATCCGTGTTCTCAGTGGACTCGGGCCAGCTCCTGTGGGGCCGGTCCGGCGCCTGATCACCCGATATCTCTCACAAAGGAAACTGAATGTCATCTGCGGATTTCGAACACCCCTACTCCGATACCGCCACCATCGGCGATGCTGTGTTCGTCTCGGGCAGCCTGCCCATTGACGCGGCACAGAACCTCATCGAGGGCAGAAAGGAGGCATTGGACGCGGCGTTGGCCACTGTTGGGCGCCGACTGGCAACGGTCGGCCTGGGGTTGTCAGATGTCGTGAAACTCACCTACTACGTCACCGATATCTCTGACCGGGCCCTCGCGAACGACCAATTCGTCAAGCACTTCACCGAGCCACGTCCCGCGCGCACGGTCGTCGAGGTGACGGCGCTCCCTCGTGGCGCATCCGTTGAGATCGACGCGATTGCTCGCCGCAGCTGATCAATCCTTACTGAGCACGGTCGGCGATTGAAGGAATCAAACAACTTGCCGCGGTATCGGATTCGAAGTACGGTCAGTGCTCGACCGGTCCGTGGGAAGGTGAATTCTGTTTCACGACAAACGAATTCATCGCGATAGATTCGGTACTCGGTACTCGGCGCTCGAACAAAAGCAAATAGGAATCACCGGCCGAGAACATCGTCCTCTCGCGTCCAACTGCTTCGTCTGAGCATCGTCTCCTGCGGTCGGGAGAGCTGAAGCCGGGTGGAAAATTTGCCGGCATCATTCAACACGCGTTTGCGGTACTTGCTGCGTCGTTGACGATCGGCAATTCGCTTGACCCAGTAACACAATTGGACCCCTTGCTTGGCGGGCACGATCTGGACCGCCGATCTCGCGTGGGGTATGACGATAGCGCGCCGCATCGAGAGCGGAACCGTTGGCGTAACGGTTACGTTCCGGATTAGGGCGCGCCGTTCGGCGGCATGAAATTCAGCGGAATTGGCCGCGAACTCGGCCCAGAGGCCAACGAGTCCTACCAGGTTACCCAATCGGTCTACCACTATCAGGAGGCTTGCTCATGAATCTCGACACGACCGCCGACCCCGGCCGCAACCCGGCGAATTCGGTTGGAGCGCTGGAGGAACCAATAGATATGGCATCCTTCGTCGACTCACAACCGATCGGCCGATTTCACTATCTGCTGCTCGCCCTCGCCGGAAGTGTCATGTGCCTTGATGGTTTCGACACCCAGGCCATCAGTTTTGCGGCACCGTCGATCGCGAGAGAATGGGGACTGCCGGTCTCCGCGCTCGGACCCATCCTCTCGGCCGCAATCGCAGGGCTCATGGCCGGGTACCTGGTGTTATCCCCACTAGCCAACCGATTCGGTCACCGCCGATTGGTCCTCGTGTGCACAGCTGTTTTCGCTGTTCTCACCTTGTTGTGTGCGGCAGCCACGTCACCTGAGCAGCTCATCGTCTTGCGATTCCTCACCGGCACCGGTCTTGGCGGCGCAATTCCCAGCATTGTTGCGTTGGTCAGCGAGTTCGCGCCGAAACGACGACGCGCCTCACTCGTTATGTTCATCTACTGTTGGCTGGCATTGGGATTTGTTGCAGCAGGTATCATTTCGGGATTTGTGATCCCAGCGTGGGGATGGAGATCGATGTTCGTCGTCGGCGGCGTCGTGCCGCTCGTTCTGCTGGCATTTCTACTTCGGTACTTCCCCGAATCACCGAACTTCCTGATCAAAACCGGCGCACACGATCGTGCACTCGCTACGCTGCGGCGCCTCGCACCGTCGTTCAGAGGAGAAATCATACTGCGTGAGACTGCCAGTGCCTCAATGAAATCCGGCACTGTCGATCTGGTTCGCGGTCGCTGGGGTATTGCCACGGGACTCTTGTGGATCGCGTTCATTGCGAACCTTGGAGTGTTCTATGGACTGCAAAGTTGGCTTCCGACAATCGTGACATCCAGTGGACACTCCCGGACGATCGTTATCGCCGCGACCGTCCTGACCACCATCGGCGGCATCGTCGCAGCCAGTGTAATCGGACCGATCATGGATCGCACCAACCCCTTCCGAACCCTCAGCGTTGTGTATCTCGGCGGAGCGCTCTTGACCGGGCTCATGGGCTTCGTGATCGACGGTGCATCTACTGCAGTTCTATTAGGTTCCACATTTCTCGCGGGAACGTGCGTCGTGGGCGGTCAAATGAGCGTAACTGCGCTCGCCACGGTCGTGTACCCGTTGGCCATGCGGCCAACCGGCGTCGGCTGGGCACTTGGTATGGGCCGGATCGGTGGAATCATGGGCCCGCTGCTCGTCGGCCTTGCATTGGGCGCCGATCTTCCGACTCGCTCGGTGTTCGTAATCATGGGCGTGATTTTGGTCGGCGCGAGTGTCAGTGTATTCATGCTGGAGCGGACCATGCGCAACATCGGCTAGTTCACCCGGCATATCAGCACGCACTAAAGACCCCACAAATGGCCAGTGACCGAGGTAATCCTCGGGCGCTGGTCATTTGCGGGTGCCCGATCAAGAAGGCAGAACTCGATAGCCACCGAACGGACACGAGGCGTGACCACGCCAAAAGGCGTGTCGACGAACTGCTCGATCATCTTGCGGTGTTCTGGCCCTATTTCGCCGAGTGTGACCAAAGCCCTTGGGAAAAACTGTTGACCACTGGCCCTGACTTGATCGGCCAATTCCTCACTCCGGCAACCGCACTCGGTACGCTCTATCTGCTGCGCAACAAAGAATACGATGGTGGCGATCTTTCGATTGCCGAACTTGCACTGCCCGGTCTGCTCGACACTACCGTCACGTTCAACGGATTATTCGCGATTGCCAACGTGCTGGTGCTCGATCGTGAGGACGGCACGCTGCTACGGGCGAAATCACCCAACGGCATGATCGGCTACTTCGTCGGAAAGATAACGGCCGCAGCAGCTTCTGTGGCAGTTCAGGTACTTGTCGTGCTGGCGGCCGGCTTGTTGATCATCGGCGCAATTCTCGGCAGTGTTCTCGAGGGTGCGCGGGCGCGCTTCTTGCTCACGATGCCGTTGATGGGCCTTGTTGCGATCTCTGGCATCTTCTATCCGATCACCGCGCTACCGGTTTGGTTGCAGGGGGTCGGTCGGGCGTTTCCGATCTGTTGGGTCGGCCTGGGAATGCGCTCGGCGTTGTTTTCGCAGGACGCAATGGCAATCGAAATCGGCCAGTCCTGGCGGCATGTCGAGACCGCGTCGCTGCTCGGTGACTGGGTAGCCGCCGGTCTGCTGATCGCACCGGTAGTGTTGCGGCGCATGGCACGTCACGAATCAGGATCTTCCAGGGCGGAGCGGCGAGACAAGGCGATGCAGAGTGCCTTCTGATGTCATCTACAACCGAATCGCGATGCTGCATGCGGAGCGGGGCATCTCGCGGCGAGAGTTAACCGAAGCGCTGGGTGTTCACCATCAGACCTTGGATTATCGCGAACGTGGTGAATACAGCCCCAGTTTCCACTCTGTCAAACCGCTTCCACGATTGGGATCAGCTACAGAAACTGCGTGAAAAGCGGGAAACGCTTTCTTCCACTTTCAATATATAGCCGACTGGGGGGCTTGCGGCAAGGCCGGGGTAGTGCCGCAGAATGGCTCTTCCGATCCCAGGTGACTGAGGGATCGGAAGAACCATGGAAGTGGAGGGGCACGTGCCAACCCAGGGGTACGAAGACGAATTAAGCGCCGAGCAGGGTTACGTGGCGGGGCTTTACGCGCGGCTCGATGCCGAGCGTGCGCGAGTGAAGGGGAGGTACACCGCGGCATTGCGAGGAGACGGCGGAAACCTCTTGCAACGCGACGACGAGGTGCGCGCCCTTGCCACCGAGGCAAAGCGGCTCGATGTGGCAGACAACGGGCTGTGTTTCGGACGGCTGGACAGCCTCGAGGGCGAGCGCACGTACATCGGTCGGATCGGACTACTGGACGCGGACAACGAGTACGAGCCGGTGCTGCTGGACTGGCGGGCACCGGCGTCACGTCCGTTCTACGTCGCCACCGCAGCTCACCCGGAGAACATGCGCCGTCGCCGCCAGTTCCACACCCGTGGGCGTCGTGTGGTCGATTTCACCGACGAGGTGCTCGGCCAGCCGGATGGCGCCGAACGGGGCGACGCGGCCTTGCTCGCGGCGGTGAATGCACCGCGCGGCAACGGAATGCGCGACATCGTGGCAACGATCCAGGCCGAGCAGGACGACATTGTTCGCCTCGATCACCCCGGGGTACTGGTGATCGAGGGTGGACCGGGAACCGGGAAGACCGTGGTGGCGCTACACCGCGTCGCGTATCTCCTCTACACCCAGCGGGAGCGGATGGAACGCCACGGCGTGCTGGTGGTCGGGCCCAACCCGGCGTTCCTCACCCACATCGGCCGGGTACTACCGTCGCTAGGCGAATCCGATGTGGTGTTCATGACCACGGGTGACCTGGTGCCCGGTCTGAGTGTCACGGCTGAGGACGCTCCGGAAGTAGCCCGAATCAAGGGCTCCCTGAAGTTCCTGGACGTGCTCGCGGCAGCTGTTGCCGACCGGCAACAGCTGCCCGCGGAACCGGTGGTGATCGAACTCGCAGACGCCGCGGTGCGGATCGACGCCGAGACTGCGCAGTGGGCCAGAGAAGAGGCACGCGAGAGTGGTCACGCGCACAACGACGCCCGGGCGGTGTTCACCGAGATCCTCACGTGGGCACTCACCGAGCGCGCAATAGCCCGGATCGGCCGGGGCTGGCTGAGCCGCTCGGACCGCGATGCGTGGGAACAACTGCGGGAGGACCTGATCGAGGAGCTGACGGAACACGCCGGGTTCATCGCCGCGCTTGACGACCTGTGGCCGATTCTGACTCCGGAAATGCTTCTGGCAGAGCTGTATACGTCTGAAGTGCGGCTGCGAGCGGCGGGTGGCGACGAGGTGCTGCTGCGCGCGCAGGGTGACGCGTGGACGGTTTCGGATGTGCCGTTGCTCGACGAGTTGGTCGACCTGTTGGGCCGGGACAAACCCGTCGATCAGGCTGCTGAGTACGAACGCAAGGAGGAAGCCGCCTATGCCGCCGGCGTGCTGGACATGATGATCAGCCGCGAGGACCTCATGGACGACGAGGATCATCTGCTGGCTCAGGACGTGCTGTACGCCGAGGATCTGGCCGATCGCTTTGTCGAACTCGACACCCGCGACCTCGCCGAACATGCTGCCGCTGACCGGGATTGGACGTACCGGCATGTTGTGGTCGACGAGGCCCAGGAACTGTCCGAAATGGACTGGCGGGTATTGATGCGTCGCTGCCCCGACCGATCCTTCACCGTGGTGGGCGACCTCGCTCAACGACGGTCGGCGGCAGGTGCGATCACGTGGGACGCGATGATGGAACCGTACGTGCCGGGCCGTTGGGTCTACCGGTCACTGTCGGTGAACTACCGCACTCCCGCAGAGATCATGAGCGTCGCCGCCGCCCTCCTCGCGGAGTTTGCGCCGTCGGTCTCGCCGCCGGAGTCGGTCAGGGCGTGTGGCGTCGCCCCGTGGTCGAAGCGAGTCGATTCCGGCGAATTAGACTCCGCCATAGCGGAATTCGTACACGATGAATCTGGCCGCGAGGGCACATGCATTGTGATCGGTCCACCCGATGTGCCGGGCACGGTGCCGGCGTCGGAGACGAAGGGCTTGGAGTTCGACGCTGTTCTGGTGGTGGAACCGGACCGAATCCTGGCGGAGGGTCCGCGGGGTGCGGCCGAACTGTATGTCGCCCTCACCCGAGCCACTCAACGCCTCGGTGTCCTGCACCAGGGCGCCTTGCCGGTGGCCCTGGCCGACCTTGGTGAAGCCTGAGGATCAGTAGCCGGCGATCGGATCGACCAGTGCGGCGAGTGTCTCTCCGTTGGCAAACCGAGTGACATTCTTGGACACATGATCGGCGAAGGCGGCCGGTCGCACTCCCGGCGGATTGGAATCGTGGGGAGTGATGATGGCGTTGGTCAGATCCCATAGCGGGTGGCCGTCGGGTAGCGGTTCGGGATCGGTGACGTCGAGTCCGGCGCCACCGATCCGTTCCGTCGCGATGGCGTCCACCAGCGCATCGGTGTCCACGAGGGAGCCGCGAGCAACGTTGATCACCCACGAGTGCGGCTTCATCGCGGCGAGTTGAGTTGCTCCGATGAGGTGCCGGGTTGCGGGCGTTGCCGGGGCGGCGATGACGAAGTGATCTGCGCGAGAGAAGATCTCGTTCATACGCATTGCCGGGTAGGTCGACAACGCGCCGGGCACGGGGCTGCCGCTGCGATTGACTGCGATGCTGTCCGCCCCCTGTGCGGCCAGCATCGGGATCAACGCACGGCCGATCCCACCGGCGCCGATAATGGCCACGGTGGAACCTCGCAGTGTGCCGACCTTCGGGAAGAACTCGAACTGACGCCACGTCTTTGCCTCGATGTGGGCCGGCAGATGTTTGACACCGGCCAGGAGCAACATCAGGGCATGCTCTGCCACCGACGAGGAGAACGCACCAGCGGCAGACGTCCACGTGATGTAGGTGTCCTTCGGGATCACCCCGGCCTCGAACCAGTCCTCGATGCCGGCCGAGGGGAGTTGCACCCACCGGATCGACGGCGGCAAGTCACTCGGAAACGAATCCGCTGATCCGGCCCAGATCAGGGCGTCGGCGGACTCGAGCGGACTGATCAATCCGCCACCCCGAAGCACTGCACTGTCGAGCAGTGCATCGGGTGACGGGCCGATCGCTACACGTGGTGAGGTGTCAGTCGTCATGGTTTGACGCTACGCGGGCACCTCGACGAGTGGGTAGATTCCGTTCTCGTCATGCACCTCACGCCCGGTGACCGGCGGATTGAACACACACAGCATCCGCATTTCCGTGTCAGGTTCGACGCGGTGACGCTCGTGGCCGTTGAGCAGGTACATCGATCCGGGAGCAAGATCGTACTCGGTGTTGTTGTCGAGGTCGATCAGCTTTCCGGTGCCTTCGACGAGCCAGACGGCCTCGACATGGTTGGCGTAGTGGAAGGTGTTGACCGATCCTGCCTTGATGGTGGTTTCGTGGAACGAGAATCCGACGCGGTCGCCGCCCAGGACGATGCGCTTGCTGCGCCAGTTGCCGTCTTCGCTGGTGATGTCGCGGTCGGTGTCGGTGATCTCGGTGGTGGTGCGCACGATCATGGGGGAGTTCCTTTCTCTAGCTGCATACCTTGACGGTCGCTTCGGCCAGAATGGACAGGCCGTGTTCGATCTCGTCGTCGGTAATCGTCAGCGCGGGAAGCAATTTCACTACCTGGTCGGACGGGCCGGAGGTTTCCGCCAGCAATCCCTCGTCGAATGCCAGTTGGCAGACCTTGCCGGCCCGCTCAGGCTGCTCGAAGACGAGGCCCTGAACCAGGCCCCGGCCGCGAGTCGAGACCTCACCGGGGAACTGATCGGCGAGGTTGGCGAAGCACTCGCTGATACGCGCGCCCTTCTTCAGGGTGCTCTTGGTGAGTGCGTCGTCCGACCAGTAGTGATCGAGTGCAACCTTCGACGTCACGAATGCCGGGTTGTTGCCGCGGAACGTTCCGTTGTGCTCGCCCGGGCCCCACACGTCGAGGTCGCGTTTGAACAGGGTGAGTGCCATCGGCATGCCGTAGCCGCCGATCGACTTCGAGAGTGTGACGATGTCCGGAACGATGCCGGCCTCTTCGAAGGAGAAGAACGGACCCGTACGGCCACATCCCATTTGGACGTCGTCGACGATCAGGAGGATTCCGCGATCGGAGCACAGTGTTGCGAGCGCCCGAAGCCATTCGGGGCGAGCCACATTCACGCCGCCCTCGCCCTGGACCGTCTCGACGATGACTGCGGCGGGACGGTTGATTCCGCTACCCGAATCGTCGAGGACGCGGGAGAACCACTGGAAGTCCTCGGTGACGCCGTCGAAGTAGTTGTCGAACGGCATCGGTGTCGAGTGCACGAGTGGTATGCCTGCGCCGGCGCGCTTCATCGAGTTACCGGTGACGGACAACGCACCAAGAGTCATGCCGTGGAAAGCGTTGGTGAAGTTGATAATTGCTTCACGGCCGGTGACCTTGCGGGCCAGTTTGAGCGCAGCTTCGACGGCATTCGTGCCCGTCGGTCCGGGGAACTGGACCTTGTAGTCGAGTCCACGCGGTTCGAGGACCGTCCGCTGGAATGTCTCGAGGAAGTCGCGTTTGGCAACGGTGGACATATCAAGTCCGTGGGTAATTCCGTCGCTGAGAATGTAGTCCACGAGTGCGGATTTCATGACCGGGTTGTTGTGCCCGTAGTTGAGGGCGCCGGCGCCGGCGAAGAAATCGAGGTAGTCGCGGCCGTTCTCGTCGCGAATCCAGGATCCGGATGCGCTGGTGAACACTGCGGGCCAATCACGGCAATAGCTGCGAACTTCGGATTCGAGGGTTTCGAAAATGCTTGCTTCTACGGTATTCATATCTTCTTTGTTCCTCCGGGGCAGGTTGTATACCAACGCGGAACGCGCTAGTTGCCGATTCGGTATAGATCTTCGGCTTCGTGTCCATCGGGAAAGTTATTGGGCGAGAACAGGCTCTGCCTACTGATCGGCACATCGCGCCGTCGGGCAAGCGCAGTGAAGAGTGCGATCGAAGCCTCGTTGTCGGGGCTGATCGTCGTCTCCATTGTTGTAACGCCTAGTGGTGCAGTGCGATCCATCAATGCATCCAGCATGCGGCCGGCAATCGCCTTGCCGCGCTGGTCTTCGTCGACAGCCACCTGCCACACGAACAGGGTTTCCTGCTCGCTGGGGCGGGTGTAGCCGGAAACAAATCCGACCACACTTCCGTCTACTTCCGCAACGATGGACGTTGCACTGAAATCCCTGCACCACAACAGGTATGCATAACTCGAATTGAGGTCGAGCACTCGTGAATCACGTGCGATCTGCCAGAGCCGGACTCCGTCATCGATCTGTGGGCTTCGTAACAACACCGCGTCCGGCGCGGTGGTCGGGATAGCTCTCGTATCAACAGGCTTCATCGGTCATCTGAACGTAACAAGCATCGACACAGAAGTCATGCAGATGTCCGTTTAGGGCCGTGTGGAAGCGGGTACGGCCCAGGTGAGGCCATGTATGTGACGGTCCTCACATTATGTAACTTTTGGTGTTGCCCGAGCGACTATTTGGGGCTCGCGAGTGCCAGTGGAAGTATCGAATGAGCGCCCGCTTGACGCAATGCGCGGGCTGCCATCGTGAAAGTCCAACCGGTGTCGGCCATGGCGTCGACCAGGAGCACCGGCCCGCTGTGGGCACTCATATCCGGGACATCCCAGGCGTCAACCAATCCGGCTACGCGATAGGCGGAGTTTGCCGCTGAGACGGGCGGGTGTTCTGGGCGCAGCGACAGCGCACCCAGATCGGTGAGTCGACCCACCTGAGCCAACTTTGCTGCGAGGCTGCTGACAAGCAGTGGGTGAGTGTGGGATTCGAGCGCCATCACACCGGTCGGTCGCTCTGCCCAATCCCAGGCCGCCAGCACACTGATGCAGGCGCTGACCACTGCGTCCGGCACCTCGGCGTCGGGGCCGTCGAGCAATGCGCGCAGGCGCTGGCCCCAGCCCAGGTCCGACAGGCGTCCGAGGATGCGTCCGGATTCGGGACCGTCCTTGATCTTTCCCGAAAGGTTGACTCCCAGCTTGCTCAGTCCGGTCGGCCACATCTTGCGAGGTTCGAGGTCGAAACCGGGTCGCTGCAGGCGCGCCCGAGTCTCGTCGAGCGCTGCGCTGTCGACGGACGTGTCGTATCGCTGACCGGTGCAGTTGTCACAGCGTCCACACTGCGAGTTGTCCGGCGTCAGCCCGGGATCGTCGAGTTGTTCACGGAGAAAAGTCATTCGACAGGTGGTGATGCTCTGGTACTCGACCATGGCGGCCTGCTCGCTCAGTCGAGCTTCGTCGAGACGGCCGTAGCGTTCGGCGTCGTAGACCCACGGTTCGCCCGTGCTGATCCAGCCGCCCTTGACGCGTTTGACGGCGCCGTCGACGTCGAGCACTTTGAGCACCATTTCCAGGCGCGTGCGATTCAGTTCGACAAGGGGTTCCAATGCCGGTGTCGATGTGGCCTTTTCGGTGTCCAGGTGCTCGATCACACTGCGTACAAGATGTTCGCGAGGGAAGGCGACCGACGCGAAGTAGCTCCAGATCTGCTTGTCTTCGGCGCCGGGAAGCAGGATGACGTCGGCGCGATCGGTCGATCGGCCGGCGCGGCCGACCTGCTGGTAGTACGAGATCGGCGACGACGGCGCGCCCAGGTGGATCACGAATCCGAGATCGGGCTTGTCGAAACCCATTCCGAGTGCAGACGTTGCGACCAGGGCTTTGACACGGTTGCCCAGCAAGTCCTGCTCCAGGGATTCGCGCTCGGTGGGGTCGGTCTGTCCGGTGTAGGCAGCGACGGTATGCCCACGCTCGGACAACAGACTTGCCAGATCGCGAGCAGCTGAAACGGTAAGGGTGTAGATGATGCCGGAACCCGGCAGGGTGTCGAGCATCTGCGCTAGCCAGGCTGCTCGCGCTGTTGCCTCGGGAATGTGCACGACGGACAGGTGCAGCGATTCTCGCTCGAGTCCGCCGCGCAGGATCAGTGTTTCCTCGCCGCCCACACCCAGTTGTGCCGAGACGTCGGCTACCACCCGGTCGTTGGCCGTAGCCGTGGTCGCGAGGACGGGAATGCCGTCGCCGAGTTCCGCGATCAAAGTGCGGATGCGGCGGTAGTCCGGACGGAAGTCGTGACCCCAGTCGGACACGCAGTGCGCCTCGTCCACGACAACCAGGCCCGCATCAGCCGCCAATGACGGCAGCACCTGGTCCCGGAAGTCGGGGTTGTTGAGGCGCTCGGGGCTGACCAGCAGAACGTCGAGATCGTTGGCCGCGACTCGGGCGTGGATGTCGTCCCACTCGGTGACGTTGCCGGAGTTGATGGTGGCGGCTCGAACACCCGCTCGCTCAGCCGAGGCAACCTGGTTGCGCATGAGGGCCAGCAGCGGCGAGACGATGACCGTCGGGCCGTGACCGGACGCACGTAGCAACTTCGCCGAGATGAAGTACACCGCGGACTTACCCCACCCGGTGCGCTGCACCACCAGCGCGCGCTTGCGCTGCACCACCAGAGCCTCGATAGCCGTCCACTGGTCCTCGCGCAGGCGGGCATCTGGCCCGGCGAGTTCACGGAGCAGACGCTCGGCTTCATCGCGCAGTACGGGGGCAGTGGTGGCGGTCATGCCCTCCATGGTGCAGGACGGCACCGACAGGCGGGTGTTTCAGGCATTCTCGATCGGCTGCTGAAGCTCGGTCACCCAGCCGTCGACGTCGCCTGAGAACGCCAAGGTCACCTCGCGGCCCGGCCCGGCGGCGCGGTATCCGCCCTGCGCGATCCAGTGGCCAAGTGCCTGGTAGGCGGGTAGGCAGTTGTCCATCGACCCGGTATGCAGAAGCGTCGCCATCCGGGGTTCGGCCGGCAGATCGGTCAGGGTGAAGTCGTATTCGTCAGTGAGGTCCGTCTCTACCGGCAAAGCGGCGTGGACGACGGTGTTAGCCCCGTCATTGGCTTCTTCGTAGTACGCGATCGCCGGGCCGGTCGGAACCAGACCGGCGCGTCCCAATCCGGCGCTGAGCTGGTCGTAGAGTCCTTGGACAACCGGGCCGATCGACGACGGGTCCATAGCTTTGGCAGTGCCGGTCAACTCCGCCACCCGGACCGCCGGCACGGACTTCACAGAAACTTCGTAGTCGGTCATCTTTCACACTCGTTTCGGTAAGTGACGCTCGATGGAGGACCGGGTCGGCGATGACACCGCTGCGCCGTTCACAGTAGTTGCGAGGGCGCCTGCGACGGCAGCAAATTGCAGTGCGCGATCTCTGCCGAGTACCCATTCCACCGCGAAGGCGCCGGTGAAGGCGTCACCAGCACCGGTGGTGTCTACGGGCGTCACCGTCGGGGAATCCGCGTGGACAGTTGTGTCGGGTGCGCGCAGATCGGCACCGCCGGCACCCAGTGTTGTGACGAGGTGGGGAACTCGATCGGTGACCGAGCCGAGCTGGGTCGATTCGGTGTGATTCACGATCAGGATGTCGACCGAGCTGATCAGCTCTTCGGGAAGATCCTGTACTGGTGAGGGATTGAGGATGACGGTGGTGCTGTTGGCTCGGGCGTGCCGCGCCGCGTCCGTGACGGTGGTAAGCGGAATCTCGAGTTGGCACAACAGAATATCCGCGCTCGCGATGGCACCGAGGTCGGCTTCGGTCAACTCGGTGACGGAAGCATTTGCGCCGGCAACGACGATGATGCTGTTTTCAGCGTCAGCGTCGACGGTAATTGCCGCAACGCCGCTGGCGCCGTCCACGCTACGCAGCAGTGAGGTATCCACCCCGGCTCCGGTGAGAGTGCTGCGCAATTGGGTACCGAAACCGTCGTCGCCGACCGCGCCGATGAACGTGACGTCACCGCCCGCCTTTGCCGCCGCGATCGCCTGATTACTGCCTTTGCCACCTGGCGTGGTGGCAAAGGCAGTGCCCAGCAGCGTTTCACCGGGGGCAGGAAATCGGGGGACCGAGGTGGTCAGGTCCATGTTGATGCTGCCGACGACAACAATGCGGGGCTTGCTCATACCTCCAGGTTATCGGCGGCAGCAGCTTTCTTGCGTCGAACCCTGCGGATGATCCGCCTGGCCTCTTCGTCGGTGGACACCGCCGGCGGTGAGCCTTCGAGTGGCTTGCGCGCTGTTTCCGGAATCATCAGCACTGCGATGCCGCCGATGACTGCGGCGATCATCATGTACATCGGCGCAACCAGATTGCTGCCGGTCGAACTTTCGAGTGCCGTCAAGACCAGGGGAGTGGTGCCACCGAAGATCGACACGGCAAGGTTGTATCCGATCGCCAAGCCGCCGTACCGGATTCCGGTCGGGAACAGTGCGGGAAGGACCGAGGGGAACACTCCGACAAACAGGAGCAGCAGCCCGCCGAGGATGGCGAGGCCGAGGAAGACGGTGACGTAGTTGCCCACCCCGATCAGCAGGTATGCAGGCAGTGACAACACGAAGAACCCGATGAAACCGCTGAGCAGCAACGGCTTACGTCCCACCCGATCAGAGAATTTGCCGACGTAGCTGATGCCGACCATCATGACGAGCATCACCACGATCATGAGGACCAGACCGTGGGATTCGTCGTAGCCGAGGGTATTTGTCAGATAGGTCGGCATGTAGCTGAGCAGGCCGTAGTGAGCGATGTTGTAGGTCGCGACGAGCACGATGCACAGAACAAGTGGTCGCCAGTTCTCGACCAGCGTTTCGCGCAGCTTCCGGCCTGTGGATTCGTCGGCGAGAGAACGTTCTTCGGCCTGTTCCATCTGCTGAAACGCGGGCGTCTCTTCGAGTCGAAGGCGCAGGTAGAGGCCGATCAGGCCAAGTGGCCCGGCAAGGAGAAACGGTATGCGCCAGCCCCATTGGAGGAGTTCTTCCGGGCTGACCACTGTCTGAATGATCGTCACAATGCCCGCCGCCGCAACATAGCCGGCCAGGGTGCCGAATTCCAGGAAGCTGGAGAAGAAGCCACGACGCTTGTCCGGGGCGTACTCGGCGACAAACGTACTGGCACCGCCGTATTCGCCGCCCGTGGAAAACCCCTGCAGTAGACGAAGGAGTACGAGCAGTATCGGCGCCGCCATACCGATGGACTCGTAACTCGGTACGAGACCGATGGCAAAAGTGCTGCCGGCCATCAGAATGATAGTGGTGGCCAGGACTTTCTTGCGACCGATGCGGTCGCCGAGTGGCCCGAAGAACAGACCGCCCAATGGCCGGACGATGAAGGCCGCAGCGAAGATCGCGAAGGTCGACAGCAACTGCGCACTGCCACTGGCTTCTGGGAAGAATACTTTGCCGATAGTGGTGGCCAGATAGGCGTAGACGCCGAAATCGAACCACTCCATGGCATTTCCGAGCATGGTCGCTTTGACTGCCCGCTTCACCGATGCGTCGTCGGTGACGGTGACATCAGGTGATTCGGCCACTTCGAGAGCGCTGATCGAGTTCTCTGGTGTTGTCATGACATGCGCTCCCCAGCGCAATCATCGAACCGAGCGGGGCACGTACCTGATGCACGCATCTTTGTCTTGCCCACTCGCCGATGAGCCGGTTGGGAACATGATGTCCGCGGGCCCTGTGGCTCGATGCAACCCCCGTCGCACGGCTCTGGCTCGCGGCAGTGTCCGAAGCCCTGGTGGGCTCCGGACGTCCGGCAAGTAAGGCATTCACGCTATCAAAAGATAACGCATAAACCGATTCTCGGGTGTGAAGTGCTATTTCACCATCCACAACTCCTCGGGCAAGGTTGATCCGACCGTGTACATCTCGACGCCTTGCACATTCTTTCCCGACACGACGGTCGGTGCCGAACGTGTATACCACACACCGGGATTGAGCTCGATCAGTCGTTGCTGCGCGATCTCGTACGCAGCTGTGCGAGCCTCGACAGTCGTAGCGGTGCGGCCTTCGTCCAGTGCTGTGTCGAGTTGTCGATCATTGATACCCGTGTAGTTTCCTCGAGATGTGGAGTGAAAGGTGTTCCATAGCGACGAATCCGGATCTTGAATCGTGGACGACAGAATAATCATGTCGAATTCGTGAGCGGCGATTCGTGGGACTCCAGCGGCGAAGTCGATTATTTCGACCTTCGCGTCGACGTTGTCGTAGGTACTCAATTGGGTTTGCAGCGCTTCTGCTACAGCTTTGTTCTCGGGCGTGGAGTAAGCGAGGAAGGTGAAAGAGAGGGGTTTTCCCTCACCGGCTAGCTCGTCGAAGAGCTTCTGCGCAGCGGCTTTATCGGATTGTGGTAGAGCATTCGGTGTGTAGAAGGGAGAGCCTTCGGTGAATAACGTCTCCGGGATCTTCCCCTTGCCGTTGTACACGGCGGTGTTCATCACATCCAGATCTACCGCGAGAGTCACGGCACGGCGAGCACGTTCGTCGTCGAATGGTGCACGCCGCATGTTCATTCCGATGAATTGTCCTCCGCCAGTGGGAACAGTTTCGGTGGGGAAACCGGCGTCCTGTGCGTCGGCGATGCTCGACCAGCTGGCTTCCATCGCGATATCGGCGCCACCGGTCTTGATCGAGTTGATCCGTTGGTTGGTGTCCGTGACGGTTCGCAAGGTGATCTGATCCAAGTACGGCTTCGGCGCATCCCAATAGCCCGGGTTCTTCTTCAGTTCCATTGCGCTCTGTCGTTGCCAGCTGACCAGCTCGAATGGTCCGGCGCCGATCGGTGCGTCGTTGAATGCTGCCTGGCCCTTCGCGAGAGCGGTCGGCGACGCTATCCAGTTCATGGCGCTCGCGACCAGGGAATGGGCGAAATGGGGGTTTGGTGCCACCATGGTTACTTCGAGAATGGTGGGGTTCAACACCTTCGAGGTGGCTACCTGCGAAGCTTGAGGGAGCGACGGCGACGCCGTTGCTGGTTCGCGGAGTCGATCCCAGTTGAACTTGACCGCCTCGGCGTCGAGTGGTGTGCCGTCGGTGAACATCAGTCCGGGCCGAAGTATCAGCGTGAAGGTTGATCCTCCGTCATCAGTTTCGAACGCTTCGGCCATGGTGTATTCGATGTCGAGAGTCTCGGAATTGTTGATCATCAACGTTCCGTACAGGGCGTTCCCCACCAGGCCGTTTGCCATCCACACGTTGATCATCGCGGCAGGATCGAGTGAACGTGGCTCACCGCCCTGGATGGCCGCCAATGTGCCACCGGAAACAGGATCACCCACCGTGTCGGGGGAGTTGTTTGTGTTGGCGGTAGTGCTTCCGCATGCGCTGACCAGGAGTGACGCGGACAAAGCTGCGATCAGAACATGTTTGTATCGGATCATGTGGACCTCTCAGTCGATGTCGAACTGTGATGCCAGCAGCGAGGGGAGCGGTGAACCCTCTTCGCCGGGCTCCCGGGAAGGTTACTTCGAAATGCAAGAATATTATTCTTTTTTGTGGAAATATCATTTTGGATCAGTTTTCGCGGCGCGCTCGCACGAGATTGGTCCATCGATATCGACGAAAGGACAAGGTGCAGATGTCCCCTGTTTTGCAAATGACTCCACGATTCCACGCGCTCGAAACGCCGGAAGCGGCCGCGATCGTGATGGGATCGAGCGGCGAGGTCGTGACGTATCAGCAGTTGGAGGATCGGTCCATCCGATTTGCGCGTGCCCTGCGTGATCGTGGACTCCACTCGGGTGATCACGTCGCAATTCTCATGGAGAACAACCGATCGTTCCTTGAAATTGCCTGGGCTGCACAGCGATCAGGGCTGTACTACACCGCGATAAACCGACATCTGCGTCCAGACGAGGTGCAGTACGTTCTGGATGACTGTGGTGCCGTAGCCCTCGTGGCAAGCGAATCGATGGCCGACGTCGTACTCGATCTGAACCTCACCCGGATTCGGGCAAAAATCTCGGGTGAAGGTGATGTCGTGGGATTCGAACGCTATGACGACATACTTGCACGCACGTCGGCGGAGCCCCTGGAGGACGAGCGCGAGGGGCGAGAGATGCTGTACTCGTCCGGCACGACCGGCCGACCGAAGGGTATTCGTAAACCTCTGTCGGGGGCGGTATTCGGGGACCCGTCGTCGGCGCCGGTCCAGATCGCGAAAGGCATGCTCGAGCACAGCTCGAGTGGGAAGGTTGTGTACCTCTCGCCGGCGCCGCTCTATCACGGCTCGCCCCTGGTCTTCTCGATGTCCTGGCATCGCGCCGGTGCAACTGTTGTGGTGATGGAAACGTTCGACCCTCGTCGCGCCCTGCAACTGATCGAGCAGTACCGGGTCACCGACGCCCAATTCGTACCGACCATGTTCGTGCGCATGCTGCGCTTGCCGGCGCAAGACCGAACTTCGCACGATCTCTCGAGTCTGCGAAACGTTGTGCACTCGGCTGCGCCGTGTCCGATCGCAGTGAAGCGGCAGATGCTCGACTGGTGGGGCCCTATCATCAATGAGTACTACTCGGGCACAGAAGATGTCGGCGCTACGACGATCACGGCGGAAGAGTGGCTGCGGTATCCGGGTTCAGTCGGGCGACCGATGCAGCCGTGTCACATTGTCGGTGAAAACGGCGACGAGCTGCCGGCGGGAGAGGCGGGCGTTGTCTACTTCGAAGGTGGTCGACCTTTCGAGTATCACAACGATGCCGAAAAGACGTCGTCGGTAGCAAATGCCGCTGGGTGGAGGACGCTCGGCGACATGGGGTACCTCAACGAGGAGGGATACTTGTTTCTCACCGACCGTCAAGCGCACATGATCATCTCGGGTGGCGTGAACATCTACCCTCAGGAGACCGAGAACATCCTCGCCGGACACCCGTCCATCGCTGACGTAGCCGTGATCGGAGTGCCCGACGACGAGATGGGTGAGGCCGTCAAAGCCGTTGTGCAACTGATCGATCCCGCGCTTGCGAACGACTTGCTCGAATCAGAGCTGGTGGCGTATTGCCGTCGAGAGTTGGCGACCTACAAGTGTCCACGCAGCGTCGATTTTGTCGAGGTATTACCGCGGGACCCGAACGGCAAGTTGTACAAGCGACGTTTGCGTGAACACTACTGGGACGGACGCGACAGTCTGATCGTCTAGGTGCGGGGTCGAATCTAGTAGGCGCGGGCGTACTGCGACGGAACTCGCGGTCCTACCTCGGCGTTCAGCTCGCGCGCGGCACGCCGTGCCCAGTAGGGATCTCGCAGCAGTTCGCGTCCTAGCAGCACGGCCACCGCGCTGCCGTCCTCGATGATCTTCTCTGCCTGCTCGGGTTCGGTGATCAGTCCGACTGCCGCTGCGGGAACCAGGGATTCGTTCTGGATCCGGCGGGCGAAGGGAACCTGGTAGCCGGGCTCGACCGGGATCTGTACTCCCGGCGAATTGCCGCCGGTGGACACGTCGACGAGGTCGACGCCGTAGTCGGTGAGGATGTTGGCAAGTGACACAGTCTGATCCGCGGTCCAACTGCCGACCTCGAGCCCACGCTCGTCGCTCACCCAGTCCGTGGCGGACACACGGACGAACAGGGGCAACTCGGCCGGCCACACTTCTCGAACCGCGGTGAGGATTTCGAGAAGGAAGCGGATTCGGTTCTCGAAACTTCCGCCGTACTGATCTGTTCGCTTGTTACTGAGCGGGGAGAGGAACTGGTGGATCAGGTATCCGTGCGCCGCGTGAATTTCGACAACCTTGAACTCTGCCTGGAGAGCGCGGGTAGCTGCGGCCGCGAAGTCGGCGACGATGCCGGCAATCGCATCTGTTGTCAGTTCCGAGGGCGGTAGGTAATCGCCGAATGCCACCGCGCTCGGGGCGAGCGTCGTCCAGGACAGTCGGTCGTCCGCGTCGAGCGATCTACCGCCACGCCACGGAACCTTCGTCGACGCCTTCCGCCCGGCGTGCGCCAGCTGGATTCCGGGTACGGCTCCGAAGTACGCGAGCTGCGCATTGATCTCCGCAAACGCGCGAGCCTGCCGTTCGTTCCAGATACCGAGATCGGCAGGGCTGATTCGCCCCTCCGGGCTCACCGCGGTCGCCTCGGTGAGAATCAGGCCGACACCTCCGATAGCTCGGCTCGCCAGATGTGTTCGATGCCATTCGTTGGGCACGCCCACCTGATCGCCGATGACATCGGCGGAGTACTGGCACATCGGTGCCATCCACACGCGGTTGGGGATGGTGACGCCGCGCAAGGTGAGAGGTTCGAACAGCACGCTCACGGAGTAACTCCTGACTGGGGGAAGGGATGATCACCCGAAGGTGGTCGATCCCGTGCAACAGCGGCAACAGTCCGAATCATTCCCGAAAGGAACGCGTCGGAGCCAATCGCTAATGTGTATTCATGACTGCTGTAACTTCCACCGGCTCGGACACTCGCGACGTAGTGCACGAGGCTGCCCGCCGGGCGCGTAAGGCTTCGCGCGTCCTGGCGTTGCTGACAACAGCGCAGAAGGACCAAGCGCTCCACGCCGCGGCCGACGCAGTTCTTGCCGCAAGTGATCAGATCCTGGCGGCAAATGCCGTCGACATCGACACCGCGAAGGCTGCCGGTACCGAGGAATCGCTGCTCGACCGGTTGCGTCTGACAGCGGATCGGATCGAAGGCATCGCGTCGGGTCTGCGTCAGGTTGCCGGACTACCCGACCCCATCGGCGAAGTGCTCCGCGGCTCCACGCTGCCCAACGGGCTGGAATTGCGTCAGCAGCGCGTCCCGCTCGGTGTTGTCGGCATGGTGTACGAGGCCCGCCCCAACGTCACGGTCGACGCGTTCGGTCTGACCCTCAAATCGGGAAATGCTGCACTGCTTCGCGGTTCGTCGTCGGCAGTCAAATCGAACGAAGCTCTCGTGGTTGCTCTTCGCGCGTCGCTGGCTGCGCAGAAGCTCCCCGAAGACGCTGTTCAACTTCTGCCGAGCGAGGACCGGTCCACCGTGACCCACCTGATTCAGGCCCGCGGTCTCGTGGACGTCGTCATCCCGCGCGGCGGCGCCGGCCTGATCAGTGCCGTCGTTCGTGACGCCACCGTCCCCACCATCGAGACAGGCGTCGGAAACTGCCACGTCTACGTGCACTCGGCTGCCGACCTGGTGATGGCCGAGAAGATTGTGCTCAACTCCAAGACCCGTCGGCCCAGCGTGTGCAACACCGCCGAGACGATCCTGGTCGACAAAGCCATCGCCGACACCGCGGTTCCGGCTCTGCTTCAGGCGCTGCAGATGCATGACGTTGTTGTTCACGGCGATCTGCCTGGCCTCGTTCCGGCCACCGAGGACGACTGGTCGAACGAGTACCTCACGCTCGACGTCGCACTCAAGGTTGTTGCCGATCTGGACGAGGCCGTCGAGCACATCGACACGTACGGCACTGGCCACACCGAGGCCATCGTGACGTCGGACCTCTCGGCTGCCCGCGAGTTCACCGCCCGCGTCGACGCAGCAGCCGTCATGGTCAACGCATCCACTGCCTTCACCGACGGTGAGCAGTTCGGATTCGGAGCCGAGATCGGCATCTCGACGCAAAAACTGCACGCACGCGGCCCCATGGGGTTGCCGGAACTGACATCCACCAAGTGGATCGTCTGGGGCGACGGACACACCCGACCCGCCTGATCGTTCACCCGGACTTGCCCCACCCCTTTTAGGAGTTAACCGTGGACCGAGCTCTTCCCGACACAACACCGTTCTTCTCGAGCGTCGACGACGTGATCGAGCGTTTGGCCGAGACGGGTTACCTGTCCGACAAGGGCACTGCAACGGCAGTGTTCCTCGCCGACCGACTGGGCAAGCCCCTGCTCATCGAGGGACCGGCCGGTGTCGGTAAGACCGAGTTGGCGCGCGCGGTAGCCCAGACGACAGGCGCCGAGTTGGTGCGCCTGCAGTGCTACGAGGGCGTAGACGAGGCCCGCGCGCTGTACGAGTGGAACCACGCGAAGCAGATCCTGCGCATCCAGTCCGGATCGGATCACAGCTGGGATTCGACGAAGGCCGATGTGTTCTCGGAGGAATTCCTTCTCGCGCGTCCACTGCTCAAGGCCATTCGCCGTGAAGACCCGACAGTGCTGCTGATCGACGAGACCGACAAGGCCGACGTCGAGATCGAGGGACTGCTCCTAGAAGTTCTCAGCGACTTCGCGGTCACCATCCCGGAACTCGGAACCATCACCGCGACACGTAAGCCGTTCACGGTGCTGACGTCCAACGCCACCCGTGAGCTGTCCGAGGCACTCAAGCGTCGTTGCCTGTTCCTGCATCTCGATTTCCCCGATGCAGACCTCGAACGTCGCATCCTTGCCAGCCGCGTCCCCGAACTGCCAGAAGCCATTGCCGAGCAGCTGGTCAACACCATTCGTGTTCTGCGCGGCATGCAGCTCAAGAAGGTTCCCTCGGTGTCCGAGACCATCGACTGGGGACGCACACTCCTCGCGCTGGGCATGGACACACTCGACGACGACGCCGTACGCGCAACCCTCGGTGTCATCCTCAAGCACCAGTCCGATCAGGTGCGCGCCACCGCCGAACTCCGGCTGAACTGAGGTCTGGTCATGGCACTCGGAGGTACGTCACCGATCAAGCCGGGCGGACTGGCGGCGCCATACGGTCTGCCAGGTCACCTCGTCGATTTTGTCGAGGCCCTGCGCCGACGCGGCATCATGGTCGGCCCCTCCGAGACCGTCGACGCCGGCCAGGTCATGTCGGTTCTCGATCTCCTCGATCGTGAAGCTCTCCGCGAAGGGCTGGCCTGCTCGCTGCTGCGCCGGCCCACCCATCGGGCGACCTTCGACGCCGTTTTCGACCTGTGGTTCCCGCGGGCGATCGGCGATCGTGCGGTGGGCGACGTCGACGTCAGCCTGCCGCGCAAGCCTGACGGCAGCATCGATCTGGCTGCGCTGCGGGAGCTGATCGCCGAACTGCTGACCGACGGCAGCGACGAGGCCATGGAGCTGACCGAGCTTCTCACCGCTGCGATGGTCGAAGAGCTCGGGCAATACCAGTCGAGCAACGGGCCGTCGTTCTCCGCGTACCAGGCGTTGCGGGACGTCGCTCCGGAAACACTGCTCAACAAGATCCTCGAAGGACTGCTCGGGAATCAGCAGGGCGGTAGTGAGGGCAAGGACAACTCCGACTATCAATCGGAGGTTGCCAAGCGGACAGCAGCGCAACGTATCGCGGACTTCCGCAAGATGGTCGAGAAGGAAACGCGTCGACGCACCGCGGAAAATCTCGGCAAGGAACGCGTCGCCACCTACGGCGTTCCGAAATTGGCCGAGGAAGTCGACTTCCTGCGCGCATCCGACGCGGAACTCACGACGCTCAAGAAGAACGTGACTCCGCTGGCACGATTGCTTGCGAGCAGACTTGCCGTCCGTCGCAGTCGCAGCCGAGCCGGTTCCATCGACTTGCGTCGAACCTTGCGCAAATCGATGTCGACCGGCGGTGTGCCGATCGATCTGGTGCAACGCAAACCGAAACGCGCACGTCCCGAACTTGTCGTGATGTGCGACGTGTCCGGGTCAGTCGCCGGGTTCAGCCACTTCACCTTGTTGTTGGTCAACGCTCTGCGAGAGCAGTTCTCCCGCGTACGGGTGTTTGCGTTCATCGACACCACCGACGAGGTCACCCGCTACTTCGACTCCAACGCCGATCTCGGATCCGCGATGTCGCGGATGGTTCGTGAAGCGGAACTGATCACGTACGACGGTCACTCCGACTACGGCCACGCCTTCGGGGTATTCCAGGAGAAGTTCGCGCAAAGCATCACCAGCCGCACATCACTGCTGGTGCTGGGCGACGGTCGCAACAACTACCGCGACCCCAACCTGCAATCTCTCGCGCAGATGGTTGCCGTGGCCAAGCACGCACACTGGCTCAATCCGGAGCCCAAGGGACAGTGGGGGTCGGGCGACTCGGCCGCCAAGGTGTACAACGAGGTCATCAGCATGCACGAGTGCCGCTCCGCCCAGCAGTTGGCCGACGTGGTGTCCGGCCTGCTGCCGGTGTGAGACACGTAAGCTCGGCAGCTGTGCAGAAGGGACAATCGGTGGAACGTGCTCGACGCCTCGGCGTGATGGGCGGCACTTTCGACCCCATTCACCACGGTCACCTCGTCGCGGCGAGTGAGGTCGCCGACAGGTTCGGGCTCGATGAAGTGATCTTCGTCCCCACCGGCCGACCGTGGCAGAAGGAGGCTCGAGGCGTCAGCCCGGCAGAGGACAGGTACCTCATGACGGTCATCGCCACCGCCTCCAACCCGCGGTTTTCCGTTTCCCGGGTCGATGTCGACCGTGAAAAAGTGACGTACACCGTGGACACTCTCCGCGACCTGCGGGCTTATCATCCGGACGCGGAACTGTTCTTCATCACCGGTGCCGATGCGCTGGCCAGCATCCTTTCCTGGCAAGATTGGGAAGAGTTGTTCGCATTGGCAAAATTTGTCGGAGTTTCGCGACCGGGTTTCGATCTCAATACCGAACACCTGGCCGCTCACCTCGACACGATGCCCGCCGACGCGGTGACGTTGATCGAGATCCCGGCTCTTGCCATTTCGTCGACCGAATGTCGGCGTCGGGCAAGCGAAGATCGTCCCGTCTGGTACCTCGTACCGGACGGAGTGGTGCAGTACATCTCGAAGCGGAACCTGTATCGACCTGTCGACGCGGAGCGCCGTGACGGTGCGACAACCATGTCGGAACCGGCGCCTGGCAAGACGGCCGATTCGAACTAGAAGCAATACCAAGAAGACGAAACTGGAGAACATCGAGTGAGCGCAACAACCGAAGCCATCGACATGGCACGCATCGCGGCCTTGGCAGCCGACGAGAAGCTGGCCACTGAAGTGGTGGTGCTCGATGTGTCCGAGCAATTGGTCATCACGGACTGCTTTGTCATCGCATCCGCCGCTACCGAGCGTCAGGTGAACTCGATCGTCGAGAACATCGAAGATCGCCTCCGCGAGGCCGGCCACAAGCCGATCCGTCGTGAAGGCACCCGCGAGGGTCGTTGGGCGCTGCTCGACTATGCCGAGATCGTTGTTCACGTGCAGCACGACGAGGAGCGCAACTTCTACGCTCTCGATCGTCTGTGGAAGGACTGCCCGGCAGTCGAGGTCGAAGGCCTCGGCCTGAACATCCCGGGACCGGCTGACGCACACACCGTGTTCGATACCGACACGGTTGCCGAGCCGGACGCGCAGGAACCTTCACTGTGACCTCCTCGGCGCCGGGAGCGGCGTCGAATCCAGTGCGGCGGCTGATACTGCTGCGCCACGGGCAGACCGTGTACAACGCCGATTCTCGGATGCAGGGGCAACTCGACACCGACTTGTCTGAGTTGGGGCGAACGCAAGCGAAGAGTGCTGGTCCGGTGATCGCCGACCGTGCGCCGCTGACCATCGTGTCCTCGGACCTCAAACGCGCGTACTTCACAGCAGTCGCTGTCGGTGATGCGGCCGGTCTTCCGGTCCTCACCGACACGCGTCTGCGTGAGACTCACCTCGGCGACTGGCAGGGATTGACCCACAGCGACGTCGACGAGCAGACACCTGGGCTACGGGCGTCGTGGCGAGCGGATGCCACGTTGGCCCCGCCTGGCGGTGAAAGCCGCATCGACGTTGCGAAGCGCAGCGTGCCGGTGGTGACCGAACTTCTGGGCGCACTTCCCGACTGGGCTGAGCGGCCGGTTGTCCTGGTGGCGCACGGCGGTCTGATCGCGGCGTTGACTGCCGCGCTGCTCGACTTGCCGATCGACCGCTGGGCGATTCTGGGTGGTCTCGGAAATACGAGTTGGGTTCAGCTCAGCGGACACGGAGATCCGGCTTCCATCGAATGGCGACTCGACGTATGGAATGCTTCTGCGAGTGTCGCAAATGACGTCCTCTGAGAGTGCCGACGGGCAGCGCCCCGTCCTTCTGGTTATCGCCGATTCGCTGTCGTATTTCGGCCCCAAAGGCGGACTGGCTGCAGACCATCCCCGGATCTGGCCCAACCTCGTTGCCGAGGAGTTGGGGTGGGACGTCGAGCTTGTCGCTCGCATCGGCTGGACGTGTCGCGATGCGTGGTGGGCGCTGACCCAGGACCCACGCGTGTGGGCTGCAGTTCCGCGGGCCGGCGCTGTCGTGTTTGCCGTCGGCGGTATGGATTCTCTGCCGTCACCGTTGCCCACCGCGTTGCGTGAGACCATCCGCTACGTGCGGCCTCCGGCACTGCGACGCGTGGTCCGCGAGGGATACCAGTGGCTTCAACCGCGCCTGGCACCACTCGGCCGCCCGGTGGCGCTGCCGCCGAAGCTGAGCGTCGAATACCTCGAGAGCTCACGAAACGCGTTGGAATACATGCGTCCCGAACTGCCGATGATCGCGACGTTGCCGTCCGTGCATCGCAGTGACGCGTACGCGAGTGTCCATGCCGGCCGTCCGGCCGCAGTATCTGCGATCACCGAATGGGCAACGGCCAAAGACGTACCCGTCGTGGATCTTGCCGACGCGGTACGTGAAAACGTGTTCTCCGACAATGGCAACCCGGACGGAATTCACTGGGGTTGGGACGGACACATCGGTGTCGCCCGAGCCATGACTACCGCGATCCGCGCCGCCGAAGCTCGGCGTGCGCCCACGTCGGCGAGTGAGGTCGGGTAGCGAAGTGTCAGTTGTCGTCGTCACGGATTCGTCTGCCTGCGTCCCACACGAATCATCCGAAGCGTGTGGGCTCCAGATCGTTCCGTTGCACATCCTGCGTGACGGCACTGATTTCCTCGAAGGTGTCGACGCCATTCCCGAGGACCTGTCCGGGCTCTCGACGGCGGGAGCCTCACCGGCAGAGCTGACCGAGGCGTACGGGCGCGCACTGGACCTGAGCCAGGGCGACGGTGTTGTCGCAGTACATATCTCGCGGCAACTCTCGAGCACCTGGGACGCCGGCAGGCAGGCGGCCGAAGAATTCGGCGGCAAGGTACGCATCGTCGATTCAGCGTCCACCGGTATGGGTTTGGGGTTCCCGGCCTTGGAAGCGGCGCGATTCGCAGCATCCGGATCGCCGCTCGACCTCGTGTACGACCGCGCTGTCGACGTCGCCGAACGCGGGCGCGCCTTCATCTTCGTGGACAAGCTCGACCAACTGCGTCGCGGTGGCCGGATCAGTACCGCGGCAGCGTTGTTGGGCACCGCCCTGGCGATGAAGCCGCTGCTGCACCTGGTGGACGGCAAGTTGGTCTTGAAGGAAAAGACTCGCACCAGCACCAAAGCGCTCGCGAGATTGGTTGATGCTGCCGTGGAACGGGCGGGACGAAGCCGCGTGGCTATCGCCGTCCATCACATGAAAGCTCGGGAACGAGCCGAGGGCATCGCCACACAACTGTCGGAGCGAATCCCGAATATCGCCGAAACCGTGGTCACCGATTTCAGTGCGGTCCTGGGCGTGCACGTAGGGGTGGGCGCGATCGGTGTTGTGGTGTGCCCACTTCCGGAAGACGCACCCTGACCGGTCGGTTATCCACAGACCGCCAGTTATCCCCAACTCGATTTCTCCTCTTCGCAGATCAGTGGCCGCTCGCTAGCGTCGCCTCATGCGGATCAATCAAGAGCGGGAGAGGGTGCGTGATCGACTTTCCGCGCTGAGCGGCGACGTCGCCCGTCCGGCAGTGCCCGAGTGGCTTCTGGATATCGACGACGAGGAAGCATATGGGGCTGAGCAGGACACTCGGTTTGCCGCGGTGCCTGAACGCTGGCGCGGTATGCGATGGAGTCCGCACCGGCGCGGAGCAATCGCGTTGGTGATCATTGCGATGGGCGCCGCAGGACTCGGTGTTTTTGCACTGTGGTGGGATTCGCCGACAATCCAGGCGGTGCCGGCTCTGCCTGCAGCTGTGGGGATTCCGGTCGCGACATCGAGTTCGGTCCCACCCACCGTGCTCGCCGATGACTCTGCTCCGGCGTCTGTGGTTGTCAGTGTTGTCGGGCTGGTGCACAACCCCGGATTGGTGACACTGCCCGACACTTCACGGGTCGCTGATGCACTGAGTGCGGCCGGTGGGGTGCTCGACAACGCTGACACTCTGAGCTTGAACTTGGCGCAGAAACTGTCCGACGGAGATCAAGTAGTTGTTGGCGCGGTGGGTGCATTGCCGGATCAGCAGATCAGTTCGACCACAGGGGGTGGGGGATCGGCTACGTCGAGTGCGAGTGGGGCGAGTGCAAATGGGGCGCCGATCAATCTGAATACTGCGACGGAAGCCGAACTCGACGCGCTTCCCGGAGTAGGGCCTGTCACCGCGAGCGCGATCCTCGCGTGGCGTACGTCCAACGGAAAGTTCACGGACATAGAACAATTGGGTGAGGTGGACGGGATAGGCCCGGCGCGGCTCGACAAGCTGCGAGCTCTGGTCACAGTGTGAACGGGGAGGCAGAGCAGCGGGTTCTCGACGCGAGGCTGGTGCCCGCGGCGTTGGCGGTGTGGGGAGCAACTGCTGCGGGCATCGTGTTCGGGTCGGGACTTGCCTGGTACGTCGCGGCGGCTTCTGGCATTGCCTGCGCCGCCCTGGCAGTGCGGGTGTGGCGGTGGGGATCTACGGGCTGGATTCCGGTCCTGTTGGTGGCCTGCGTATTCGGCGGTGCATTCAGCGCTGTGACTGCGTGGCGGATGGCAGATGTCGAAGCACATCCGCTGACGCGCGCGGCGTCGTCCGGTGGATGGGTGACCGCGCAGGTCAGTCCCATCGAGGATCCGCGGGCGACGGCGTCGTCAATCGGTCCCGGTCAGGTGTATTTCCGGGCATCGGTCCGATCGGTGACCGTGAGTAATCAGCACTACGTCGCAGGCGGCGCCGTGACGGTACGTGCGCCGAGCGGACTGTGGCCGGAAACGCTTCCCGGACAGATTCTTACGATTCGGGGAAAGGTGAGCGTGCCGTCGCGCTCGGATCTGACGTTGGCGGTGATCACAACCGAAGGCGGGCCGCTCGAGATCGGCGACGCGCCCTGGTATCAGCGGTGGGCCGGCGTCGTACGATCTCGATTTGCGGAGGTGTGTGCTCAGGCGCTGGCTCCCGATGCGGCGGGGTTGCTACCCGGTTTGGTCGTGGGGGACACCTCTGCCTTGTCTCCGGTGGTCAAGGACAACTTCACGGCGGCCGGTCTTTCCCATCTCACCGCCGTGTCCGGCGCAAACATCAGCATTCTCCTGGGCGCAGTGTTACTACTGGTGCGGGCTGCGGCACTTGATCCCCGGATCGGGGCCGCGCTTGCGGCAGTGACGATCCTGGCGTTCGTGATTGTGGCGCGGCCGTCCCCGAGTGTGCTTCGCGCCGCGGTGATGGGCACGATCGGATTGTTGAGTTTGGTGACGGGACGACGCAAACAGGCTCTGCCCGCGTTGGGTGCCGCCGTCATCGTGCTGGTGATCGTCATGCCGGAACTCGCCGTGGATTGGGGATTTGTCTTGTCGACCACGGCAACCGGGGCCTTGGTGATCATTGCGCCCGTGTGGGCCGACGCACTTCGGCTGCGCGGGTGGCCGCGGTGGCTGGCAGAGATGACGGCAGTGTCCGGCGCCGCGTTTGCTGTCACCGCGCCGGTGGTGGCTGCGATGGCAGGCACGCTCAGTGTCGTGTCGATAGCCGCAAACCTGTTGGTGGCACCGGTGATCGGAGTTCTCACGGTATTGGGGGCTCTGATGGCGCTGCTTGCCTTGGTCAGTGCGCCGGCGGCCGTGCTTGTGGCAGTGGCTGTGCGGCCGCCGATGTGGTGGTTGCTCTCCGTCGCGGACCGGGCTGCCTCGGTGCCCGGGGCAAACCTCACCGTTCCGTCAGGATTGTTCGGGGCATGTGTAGTCCTGGGGCTGGTGCTTGTCTCGATAGTCGTGCTGTGGAATCGCATCTCACGGTGGCTACTCGGCGCAGTGGTGACGGGACTGGTGCTGGCACTGGCGTTTGTCCATGTCGTCTCAGGTGGGCGGCTGGCGCCGGGATGGGACATGGTGATGTGCGACGTGGGGCAGGGCGACGGTCTGGTGTTGGCGACGGGGGATGGCCGGGTAGTCGTGATCGACGTCGGCCCTGATCCGACGTCGATGGACCGTTGCCTGAACATGTTGGAGGTGGACGATATTGCGCTCGTCCTGATCAGTCACTTTCACGCCGATCACATCGCCGGGCTCGACGCCGTGCTTGCCGGTCGTTCGGTGTCGGCTGTGGGCGTCGGCCCGATGTTGTTGCCGGAATCAGGTTTTCGTGATGTGGATGCGGCTGCACGAGCCCACGGAATTCCATTGGTCGGTCTGCGCGCGGGGTCGACGTTTGTTCTCGGGACGGTGCAGTTCGACGTCCTCGGTCCGGTGTTGCCGGTACCGCGTGATGTCGCGGACGCGGACGCATCGGCCAACGATCAGTCCCTGGTGCTGATGGCACACACGAGTGCGGGCCGCATTCTGTTGACAGGCGACTCGGAGACCGCTGGCGAAGCGTCGATCATGCGTAGCGGAATCGACGTGCGGGCAGATGTCCTGAAGCTGCCGCATCATGGCTCACGAACTACATCGAAAGCATTTCTCGAGGCGGTTCGCCCCCGACTGACCTTGGTGAGCGCTGGGGCCGGCAACACCTTCGGTCATCCGCATCCGCAGGTGATGAGCGAGCTGGAATCGCTGGGCGGCGTCGTGGCACGTACCGATCAAGGCGGCACACTCGCGGTGTACGGAAGTGGCGACGGGTCTCTGTCCGTGGTGTCGGTACCTCGTGGGACGATCTTCGGGTGAGTACTCCGGCTGGCCTCGACCCGTTGCACCTCGTTCTCGGAGACGACGAATTTCTGATCGAACGGGCAGTGTCGACGTTGATCAAGGCCGTTCGTGGTGATCGTGGGCAGGGGATCTCGGATCTGCCCATCACCCGGATGCGTGCCGGCGATGCCAATGCGCCAGAACTTGCCGAACTGCTCAGTCCGTCGCTGTTCGCGGAAGATCGTGTGATCGTTCTGGAAGCGGCGGCGGAGGCCGGTAAAGACGCCGTTGCACTGGTACTCGAGGCAGCCCGCGAACCGTCCGAAGGTGTGGTGCTGATCGTTCTGCACTCCGGTGGTGGACGCGCAAAAGCCCTGGCGCCCGCGCTGGAGAAGTTGGGCGCCGTCGTTCATCAGTGCGCCAAACTCAACAAATCTCAGTTGACTGACTTCGTTCGGGCCGAGTTTTCGTCCGCAAACGTCAAGGTTTCGCCCGCTGTCATCGGGGCAATGATCGAAAGTGTCGGCTCCAATCTGCGTGAGTTGGCTTCGGCGTGTTCCCAGTTGGCTGCCGATACCGGCGGGAAGATCGACGTCGACGCCGTCCATCAGTACTACTCCGGCAGGGCCGAGGTGTCGGGGTTCGACGTTGCAGACAAGGTAATCGTCGGCGATACCCGGGGCGCGCTCGAAGCGCTTCGCTGGGCTGACCAGATCGGAACCCCCCACGTTCTTCTGGCCGACGCCCTCGCCGACGCGGTGCATACCGTCGCGAAGGTCGGCCCGTACGCCAGGGGCGGTGATCCGTTCCGATTGGCGTCGGAGCTAGGGATGCCGCCGTGGAAGGTCAAGAAGGCTATCAAGGAAGTGAAGGGCTGGGACCCGGCATCGATCGGCGCGGCGATGCAGATTGTTGCCGCGCTCAACGCCGATGTGAAAGGTGCAGCCGTCGACTCGTCCTACGCGCTGGAATCAGCGGTGCGTAAGGTCTGTGCGCTGCGCAAGTAAAACGCGCAGCACGACGTGTGGGCAGCTCAGTAACAAACATTATGTGAACGAACAATAGCCGCTCTGGTCGAGTAGACCGGAGCGGCTATTGAAACACCACTGATGACGGCGAACCGTCAACGAGGATGTGTCAGATCTTGTTTGCAGCCTGCGCGAGTGCAGACTTCTTGTTTGCAGCCTGGTTGGCGTGGATAACGCCCTTGCTGGCTGCCTTGTCGAGCTTGCGGCTGGTGGCGACGAGGAGCTCGTTGGCCTTGTCCTTGTCACCGGCTGCCGCAGCCTCGCGGAATGAACGAATCGCGGTACGCAGCGAGGACTTCACCGACTGGTTACGGAGTCGGGCCGCCTCGTTGGTACGGATTCGCTTCACCTGGGACTTGATGTTGGCCACGCGTAAAATCCTTGTCGTCTTTAGCTGGTTACGGTCGAGAAAGCTGTGGGCACACTGATGCACCGACTGGCAAGATTACCAGTCCAGGGTCGAATATCCCAAACCGCCGCACGATGCGCCTGATTGAGAAGGTTACACGGGGTTTGCGGAGATGTTTCCGCACTGCTCAAATCGCGGTCCTGTAGCAGCATGTTTGCTATGACGCCGACGACAGACAATGTGGTGAATACAGGCTCGGCCACGACGCGGGCGCGTCCCTCCGGAGTGTTCGACGGATATGCGGACATCGGTCGCTACGAGTTGGCTTTCGACGAGATGTTCGACGCCGACGGATCAGTGCGCGAGTCCTATCAAGGTGTGCACGCCGCGCTGGCGCCGACGAGCAGTAGAGACCTCGGGGCCCGCGCTGACGCTCTCGGTCGCGCCTTCATCGATCAGGGGGTGACGTTCTCGCTCTCGGGGCAGGAAAGTCCCTTCCCGTTGGACGTGGTTCCGCGCGTTATCGCGGCGCAAGAGTGGGCGCACCTCGAAAAGGGCATCAAACAGCGGGTCAAAGCGCTGGAGTTGTTCCTGGCCGACATCTACGGCGAACAGCGGATTCTGCGTGATCACGTGCTTCCCCGGCGGCTGGTCACCTCGTGTGAGCACTTCCACCGGGAGGCTACTGGCATCGTGCCGCCCAACGGCGTGCGTATTCACGTGTCCGGTATCGACCTGGTCCGGGACGAGGTCGGCGACTTCCGGGTGCTCGAGGACAATCTGCGATCACCGTCCGGTGTGTCCTATGTGATGGAGAACCGTCGGACCATGACGCGGGTGTTCCCGGACCTGTTCATGTCGCACAGGGTGCGGGCTGTCGGCGACTATGCAACTCATTTGCTGCGTGCACTCCGAGCCGGAGCGGCCACGAACGAAGCTGACCCCACTGTGGTTGTTCTCACACCGGGTGTCGCGAATTCGGCGTACTTCGAACACTCGCTGCTCGCGCGACAGATGGGTGTCGAGTTGGTGGAGGGCCGCGATCTCTTCTGCCGCGACAACGTCGTCTACATGCGCACGACGGAAGGTGAACGTCAGGTCGACGTGATCTACCGACGGATAGATGACGAGTACCTCGACCCGATGCACTTCCGCCCGGACTCGATTCTCGGTGTGGCCGGCGTGCTCAACGCGGCCCGAGCCGGCAACGTCGTGATTTCGAGTGCGGTGGGGAACGGCGTCGGAGACGACAAACTGGTCTACACCTATGTGCCGCAGATCATCGATTACTACCTCGGTGAGAAACCACTGCTGCAGAACGTCGACACGTTCAGATGCTGGCTCGACGACGAGTGTGAGGAAGTGCTCGACCGCGTCGCTGAACTGGTGATCAAACCCGTCGAAGGATCCGGTGGGTACGGCATTGTGTTCGGACCGGACGCGAGCCCAGCGGAACTGGCCGAAATTACCCGAAAGATCAGAGCCGACCCGCGCGGCTGGATCGCTCAACCGGTTGTCCAGTTGTCGACAGTGCCCACGAAGATCGGTGACGTGTTGTCGCCGCGTCACGTCGATCTGCGTCCTTTTGCGGTCAACGACGGTGACGATATCTGGGTGCTGCCCGGCGGGTTGACGCGCGTCGCGCTCCCTGAAGGTTCGCTCGTGGTCAACTCCAGCCAGGGTGGCGGGAGTAAGGACACATGGGTCTTGGCTGCCGCGGCATCGACAGACGCCGGCGAACTTGCCGGTGAGGAACTGGTCGGTGAGCCGCCGGAATCCGCAGAACCTGACAAGGGACCGGAACTGACTCTCTCGCAACTGAATCAACAACAACAGTGATCACGCCGAAGCGATCAACAGAACGGAGTGTGATGTAAGGATGCTTGCCAGAAATGCTGAATCTCTCTACTGGATCGGCCGTTACGTGGAACGGGCCGACGACACCGCGCGCATCCTCGACGTGACCGTCCACCAACTGCTCGACGACACGACCCTCGATCCGGATCGGACGTCGCGGTTGTTGCTACGCGTCCTCGGAATCGAAGCGCCGGAAGAGGAACTGGATGTGCGTTCGCTGACGGATCTTGTTGCGTTCAGTCGCAACCAGGTCGGATCGATCGTCGACTCACTGTCGAGCGCGCGGGAAAACGCTCGTGGCGCACGTGAAGTGACGTCCAGCGAGATGTGGGAGTGCCTGAACACGACGTACAACGGATTGGGGGAGCGCGAGCGAGCGTCGCGCTACCTCGGGCCACACGAGTTCTTCCGCTACGTCGAGGAACGCGCGGCAATGTTTGCGGGACTGGCGGATTCGACGCTCAGCCGTGACGACGGTTATCGGTTCCTGCTGCTGGGCCGGTCTATCGAGCGAGTCGACATGATCGTGCGCATGCTCCTGGCCCGTGCGGGGGACAAGCCGACGTCGCCTGCCTGGGTGTCGGTGCTGCGCTCGGCCGGCGCACACGACACGTACCTGCGTACCTACCGTGGTGCTCTCGACGCGAACCGGGTCGTGGAGTTCATCCTCCTCGATCGGCTGTTTCCGCGGTCGGTGTTCCACTCGATCCGGCAAGCGGAGAAGTGCCTCGAGGAACTCGACCCTCAGCAGGCCAGCCGGGTCGGGATCCGCGCCGAGGCCACCCGATTGCTCGGTAGGGCACGAAGTGAGCTCGAGTTCCTCCCGCAAGGAGTGTTGCTCGAGGATTTGCAGTTGCGACTGTTGGGTTGGCAGGAGACGTGTCGGGAACTGGGTGAGGCTATTTCGTTGCAGTACTTCCATGCCGCGCCCTGGGTTGCGTGGACTGACGCGAGTGCTGTGTACGCCGAGGCGACTGTGGAGGGGGAACTGTGAGTTGGCGAATGAGGGTTGTGCACACCACCGGATACGCCTACGAAGCTCCGGTGACGTCGTCGTACAACGAGGTGCGACTGACTCCACGGGGTGACAGCCGGCAAACGGTCATCCTGAACCGTGTCGAGACTCAACCGGCTTCACGTGCCTACCGGTACACCGACTATTGGGGTACCGCGGTGACGGCTTTCGATCTTCATGCGCCACATAAGGAACTGGAAGTTACCGGTCTTTCCGTTGTCGAGACGGAACCGTTTGTCGCGCCGGAAGAAAAAGTCGGCTGGGACGAGTTGGCCGGTGATCCGATCAAGGATCGGTTCAACGAACAATTGAGTTTCACGGATTATGTGCCGCGAGACGAGAAGTTCACGGCAATTGCCGAAGAATTGCGACAGGGTTTATCGCCGGAGGAAGCGGTAGTGGCCGTATCGAAATGGGTGTACGACGAAATGTCGTATGTGCCCGGGACTACCGGCGTCCACACGTCGGCGGTCGAAGCCTGGGCCGCCCGCGAAGGTGTGTGTCAGGATTATGCGCATTTGACACTCGACATACTGCGCACCATGGGAATTCCGTGTCGATATGTTTCCGGATATCTGCATCCGATGCGCGATGCCGCTATCGGTGACACGGTGGTGGGGGAATCACATGCCTGGATCGAGGCGTGGACGGGTTCCTGGTGGGGATACGACCCGACAAACGCGATAGCTGTGAATGAACAGCATGTCGCGGTCGGGATAGGGCGAGACTATTCGGATGTGCCGCCGCTGAAAGGAATCTTTTCCGGCGGCCGATCGACAGATCTCGAAGTTGTTGTGGAGATCACTCGCCTTGCGTAAAGTCCGGCAAATCTAGACGCGTGAGCATTACTGCCGTTTCATTGACGAAGAAGGTGGGAATATGTCTCCAACTGCACAGGAATTGACCGAGGTCGAACCGATTTCGGACGTGAAAAAGTATGTGGCTGAAGCGGTGGGGACTTTTGTACTCGTGTTCTCCGCTGTCGGCACCGCCGTATTTGCCGGCGCGAAAGTCGGAAACCTCGGAGTTGCTCTGGCTTTCGGTTTGACCTTGCTGTTTCTGGTGTATGCCATCGGCCCGATTTCGGGGTGTCACGTCAATCCGGCGGTGACCGTCGGCCAATTTGCCATCGGGCGAATTTCGGCAGTGAATGCAGGCATTTACATCGTCGCTCAGGTAATTGGTGGTCTGCTCGCCGGTGTTGTCATCTACACCGTCGCCAACAGCCTTCCTGCCTATAACCGAGTGGCAGACGGCCTGGGCGCCAACGGATGGGGAGCGCACAGCCCGTCGGCCGAGAAGAATCTCCTGGGAATGGTGGTGTCAGACGGCTACGGCATCGGCGCCACGATGATCATCGAGATTCTGTTGACCGCGCTTCTGGTGTTTGTCGTTCTGGCGTCCACCGACCAGATCTCCGACGTTCCGCTGGCCGGTGTGTCCATCGGCTTCACCCTCGCCGTGATCCACTTGATCTCGATCCCGATCGACAACACGTCCGTGAACCCCGCCCGTAGCCTTGCCGTCGCCCCGTATCAGGTCGGTGCCATGGGTCAAGTGTGGTTGTTCATCGTGTTCCCGATCATCGGCGGCGCACTCGGCGCACTGATCTACCGCGCGTTGTTCGGCCGATTCAATCGCTTGAACAGCTGAGCCGCCTCGACAGCCGAGCGATTCTGTAGTGCTTCGTCCTTCGGGTCGGTTTCAGCTCCAGCTGAAGTCGGCCCGAAGTTTTGTGGCGACCAGCTCGAACTTCTTGCGGTCCATGACGGCTCCTTCGCGGCGAATGCCGGCTTCCGGGACGTCGAGGACACGATCCAACCTGATCCAACTTGGGCGGCCTTCGCTGTCCCACGGGCCGGATCCGATGGCGACCCAGTCTCGCTCGCCGTTGCGCTTGCTCTGCGACGACAGCATCAAGCCCAGGAGTGTGTTCCCGTCTCGGCCGACAACCAGAACGGGGCGGTCCTTGCCCTGCGTCGGATCCTCTTCGTAGGCGACCCAGGTCCAGACGATCTCGCCGGGATCGGCTTTGCCGTCGAGGTCGGGGGAGTATTCGACCTTGCGGGCGCGATGCGCGGTGGGGACGGTGCGCGCCGCGACGGGTCGACCGGACGTGCCCGTCGACGCGTTCGACGACTGCAGTTGGCGTAGCAGTGTCGGGCCCTTGTCCAGAGCGAAGTTGCCGAGTGTTCTACCGAGCTGCTTCCACATGCTTGCCATGGCGACCGAGCATAATCGCATGCTGCGCGGGAACCCGGAGTGCTCTGCGCGGGAACACCGGAGCGCTCTGCGCGGGAACCCCTGGCGCGGCGGCGGTGAGACTTGGATATCCTAAGGGTTGACAGTGGCCCGGATCCGGGCCGGTGCCGGTCCGATTAAGGGGTCTCCCATCAGCAGCTTCGCCGACAAGACGTTCACGGATCCTGCGCAGATCCGGAACTTCTGCATTATTGCGCACATCGACCACGGTAAGTCGACGCTGGCAGACCGCATGCTGCAGCTCACCGGCGTGGTCGAAGAGCGGGCGATGCGCGCGCAGTATCTGGACCGCATGGACATCGAGCGCGAACGTGGCATCACCATCAAGGCCCAGAACGTTCGTCTGCCCTGGACTGTCAACGGCGAAGAGTTTGTCCTCCACCTCATCGACACCCCCGGACACGTCGACTTCACGTACGAGGTTTCCCGTGCGCTCGAAGCGTGTGAAGGTGCGATCCTGCTGGTCGACGCGGCTCAGGGCATCGAAGCTCAGACGCTGGCCAACCTGTACCTGGCGATGGAGAAGGATCTCAAGATCATTCCCGTCCTCAACAAGATCGATCTCCCGGCCGCCGATCCCGACCGTTATGCCGAGGAAATCGCGCACATCACCGGCTGTGAGCCCGGCGATGTCCTGCGCGTCTCGGGCAAGACCGGCATGGGCGTCAAGGAATTGCTCGACGAAGTAATCGTGCAGATCCCCGCACCCGTCGGTGATGCCGACGGTCCGGCTCGCGCCATGATCTTCGACTCGGTCTACGACGCGTACCGCGGCGTGGTCACGTATGTGCGTGTTGTCGACGGCCGGATCCGTCCGCGCGAGAAGATCACGATGATGTCCACCGGCACGACGCACGAACTGCTCGAGGTCGGCATCATCTCGCCCGAGCCGAAGGCCAGTATCGGCCTGGGCGTCGGCGAGGTGGGCTACCTCATCACGGGTGTGAAGGACGTTCGTCAGTCGCGAGTCGGTGACACCGTCACCACAACGCGCAACGGCGCCACTCAACCGCTCGTCGGTTACCGCGATCCCAAGCCGATGGTCTACTCGGGTCTGTACCCGATGGACGGCTCGGATTACCCCGTGCTGCGCGACGCGTTGGACAAGCTCCGCCTCAACGACGCGGCCCTGGCCTACGAGCCCGAGACGTCGGTTGCTCTCGGATTCGGTTTCCGCTGCGGCTTCCTCGGACTGCTGCACATGGAAATCACCCGTGACCGGCTCGAGCGCGAGTTCGGTCTGGAACTGATTTCGACCGCGCCCAACGTCGTGTACCGCGTCGTGATGGAAGACGGGTCCGAGGTCATCGTCACCAACCCGTCGTACTGGCCCGAAGGCAAGGTTCGTGAAGTGTACGAGCCGGTCGCCAAGTGCACCGTCATCGCGCCGAGCGAGTACGTCGGCGCCATCATGGAGCTGTGCCAATCGCGTCGCGGCGAGCTCGGCGGCATGGATTACCTGTCGGAGACCCGCGTCGAACTGCGCTACGAATTGCCCATGGGCGAGATCATGTTCGACTTCTTCGACGCGCTCAAGTCCCGCACCAAGGGCTACGCCAGCCTCGACTACGAAGAGGCCGGCGAGCAGCAGGCAGACCTGGTGAAGGTCGACATCTTGCTGCAGGGCGAGGCCGTCGACGCGTTCTCCTCGATCGTTCACCGTTCCAACGCCGGTGCCTACGGTGGCCGCATGACGTCGAAGCTGCGTGAGCTCATCCCACGCCAGCAGTTCGAGGTTCCGATTCAGGCCGCGATCGGCGCAAAGATCATCTCGCGCGAGAACATTCGCGCTATCCGCAAGGACGTTCTTGCCAAGTGCTACGGCGGCGACATCAGCCGTAAGCGCAAGCTGCTCGAGAAGCAGAAGGAAGGCAAGAAGCGGATGAAGACCATCGGCCGCGTCGAGGTTCCGCAGGAAGCATTCGTGGCAGCACTGACATCGGAATCGGTCGGCGAGAAGCCCAAGAAGTAGGAGCGCATGATCACCACCTGGTTGTCCCGAGAATTCGGAATCGAGATCCCCGTACTCGGGGCACCCATGGGTGGGCGGGCCGGTGGTGCTCTCGCCGGCGCGGTTTCCGCTGCCGGTGGACTGGGTCTGCTGGGGGCGGCCAGGTACAACACGCCCGAGTGGATCGAGGCCGAAGCCGAGGTGGCTCGGTCGATCGGCGGGAAATTCGGTGTCGGTCTCATGACGTGGTCACTGCCCGAGAACGACTTGATACTCGACACCGCGATCGCGGTCAAGCCGACCATGATCACCTTGTCGTTCGGTGATCCCGCCGCCTATGTCGGACGCATCCACGATGCCGGGATTCCTGTTGTGTCACAGATCAATACGCTCGAAGACCTCCGTATCGTGGAGGCCGCAGGAGTGGACGCCGTCATCGCGCAGGGCGGTGAGGCCGGCGGGCACACCGGCCGCATCGGAACTCTGCCGCTGCTGCAGGAAATTCTCGAAGCAACCTCACTGCCGGTGCTCGCTGCGGGCGGGATCGGGACCGGCCGCGGTTTGGCTGCGGTTCTTGCTGCTGGTGCGCAGGGCGTGATGATCGGGACAGCGCTACTCGCCAGCCCCGAAACCGTCGGCCCGGATTACGCGCGTGATCGCGTCGTCGACGCCGGAAGTGCGGATACGGTGTACACCTCTGTGTTCGATCGGGCGCGCAGTCAGCCGTGGCCGCAGCGGTGGGGTGGCCGCGCCATCGCCAACGACTTCACGGCAGCCTGGGACGGCGTCGATGCCGATGAGGAAACTCTCGCAAAGGCGTACGACCCGTCCGACCCGAACAACGGCGTCGTGTACGCCGGTGAAGCTGTGGGACTCGTGCACGGTGTTCATCCCGCCGGCGACGTGGTTCGGCGGATCGGTGCGGATGCGGAGCGCCACCTATCTGCTGTGCGCCTTTCTTAACCGCGGGCGGCTGACAAAGGCGCACAGCATGCGATTACGTCGCGTTGTGCGCCGGCTGGAATGCGCCGGCTTCTGCGGCCTCCTCGGCGCGGATCACGTGCACCACGGCGTTGATCAATGCCAGGTGGGTGAACGCCTGCGGGAAGTTCCCGAGATGTCGGCCGGTGTGCGCGTCGATCTCCTCCGCGTAGAGCTTGAGCGGGCTGGCAAATCCGAGTAGACGCTCGCACAGGTGCTTCGCGCGATCGAGTTCGCCGATTTCGACCAACGCCGAGACCAACCAGAACGAACAGATGGTGAAGGTGCCTTCCTCACCGCTCAATCCGTCGTCGGTGGTTTCGACACGGTAGCGCAGAACCAGGCCTTCTTCGGTGAGTTCGTCGGCGATGGCAAGGACGGTTGCCCGGATGCGGGGATCGTCGGCCGGGAGGAAACGCAGCAGCGGCGCGAGTAGCAGCGACGCGTCGAGTGAATCGTGGCCGTACCGCTGGGTGAGCACACCACGTGAGTCGACGCCGTGAGCGAGGATGTCATCTTTGATCTCGTCGGCGATGGCGGACCATTGCTGCGCAAAGCTCTTCTCGCCCTGCATTTCTGCGAGCTTGGCGCCGCGGTCGAGTGCAACCCAGCACATGATCTTCGACGACGTGAAGTGCTGGGGTTCGCCGCGCACTTCCCAGATTCCGCGGTCGGGTTGACGCCAATGCTTGATGGCTTCCTCGACCTGCCGCTTGAGGAGCGGCCACAATGCTTCGGGGACACGTTCGCGGGTGCGGATGTGGAGGTACACCGAGTCGAGCATGGTGCCCCAGATGTCGTGCTGCTTCTGGTCGAACGCGCCGTTGCCGATCCGTACCGGACGGGCGCCGTCGTAACCGGACAGGTGGCTCAGTTCGGACTCTTCGAGGGTGCGCTCACCGCCGATGCCGTACATGACTTGCAAGGGGTGTGGTTTCCCGTGGTCGGAACTCGAGACGTCGTAGATGAAGTTGAAGAAATCGTTGGCTTCGCGGTCCAGTCCGAGGGTGTAGAGGCCCCAGAGTGCGAACGTGGAATCGCGAACCCAGGCGTAGCGGTAGTCCCAGTTACGTTCTCCGCCAGGTGTTTCCGGGAGGGATGTGGTGGAGGCGGCAAGGAGGGCGCCGGTGGGGGCGTAGGTGAGCCCCTTGAGGGTGAGTGCGCTGCGCTGGAGGTAGGCCCGCCACGGATGGTCGGGAAACTTGCCGATGGTGACCCATTCACGCCACGATTTTGCGGTCTGCCACATCATCTCGGCGGCCTCGTCGAAGGTCTGCGGCGACGGCAGTTCGGACCACGACAACGCGACGAACGCGTTGTCGCCCTCGACCAGCCGAGTGCGGGCACGGGCTTCGCGGCCCTCGAGTCCGAGGCGCAGATCGGTGGTGAGGCGCAGTGACGGATGATCGCCGGGCCGCGAGGAATGGCACGTGGCCGTCGCTTCCTCGTACACCTTGCCGGTGTACTCCCAGATAGCGGCGCCCCGGTGGTAATCGAAGGCCGGTTCGCAACTCATTTCGAGTTCGACAGTGCCGCTGACGCACTTCACAGTGCGGAGC
Source organism: Rhodococcus sp. 24CO (assembly GCF_050586165.1). Lineage (NCBI taxonomy): Bacteria > Bacillati > Actinomycetota > Actinomycetes > Mycobacteriales > Nocardiaceae > Rhodococcus > Rhodococcus sp. 24CO. Next base: position 142,933 of record NZ_JAZFNF010000009.1, read on the forward strand.
AGGATGTGTTCTGCATCCCAGTCGGTGGGTGTGCGCCGGTGAGTGCTGGAACGCTTGTCGACGTTGTGCCACGGGCCGAGAACAAGTGCGTCCCGCACAACCAGCCAGCCGGTCTCGGTCTGCCAGGTGGTCTCGAGAATGAGCCCGCCGGGAAGGTAGCGGCGAGCTGCCGGAACGTTCTGGCCGTACGGGCCGATCCGGAAGTGCCCTGCACTGCGATCCAGGATCGCGCCGAAGACGCTCGGCGAGTCCGGACGTGGGACGCACATCCACTCCACCGACCCGTTCCGCGCGATCAAGCAGGATGTCTCGCAGTCGGACAGAAATGCGTAGTCGTCGATGGGTGGGAAGGTGCTTCGATGGTGGCCTGCCGTTGTGGAGGGGACGGCTTGCATTACTTCGTCGTCGACACTCATTCGGACATTGTCCGGCCAGATCTGAGGCACGTCCACTCCACAGCCGTTCGGTGCCTGCGGCGGCGAACGATAGGGTGATGGGCGTGGAGCGAATTGCAGGCTGGTGGGACGGCGTCGAGTTGTGGATTGCCGGCCTTCCCTTCATCCCGCAGGTCGTGCTGGTCCTGGTGGTTGTAGTTCCACTGTGTGCCGGCGTCGCAATCGGTTTGGATCGTGGACTATCAGCTGTGTTGTCGTCGCCGGTGTTCGAGTGGTTACGCCGAAACCCAGCAGCAATCGCCGTGAAAACCCCCGAGAAATCTTTCAGAGAAGTCGAGGAAAACTGATGCCCCGCTCACGGGTCACTCTTGCACTGATCGCCCTGATCCTTCTTTGTATCGTGGCGTGGCTTCTCACTCGTTAGAGATCCAATTCGAGACCGCCGGAATGCTCTGCTAGAGTCCACGACGTGTCCGAAGCAGCAGCTCCCCAGATCCGCCACCAGTTGGCGTTGATCGCTGTCGGCATGCTCGACGTCGCTGACGTCGCCTGTTGTTGATTTCCCTGTAGTTCGAATTCCTCGGTGGCGCATGTGCGCCCCGCTCGAACTCTTCTGCGCGTAGTTCGCGCCCCCCGACCAAGGGCATCTGAAAGCCCCGTCGGCTCCTCATGTCCGAACATCCCGATGGATTCAGCCCCAGAGGTCTCGGATTTCCCGCTGTACCAGCCCTTTTCTGTCAGCCCTTTCGGAAGGTATCTGCAATGAAACGCCGTTCCCGCACACTCCTCACTGCGATCGCGACCATGGGGGCCGTGGTACTCACAGCGTGCAGCGGTGGCTCGAGCGACACCGTCGGCGCCGACACCGTTGCCAGCGACGGTAGCGCCGGCACGATCAACCTGTTTGCCTACGCGGTCCCGAAGCCCGGCTTCGACAAGCTGATTCCCGCCTTCCAGGAGACGGAAGACGGCAAGAATGTTGCGTTCAACCCGTCGTACGGCGCGTCGGGCGACCAGTCCCGCAAGGTGAAGGACGGTGCTGAAGCCGACTTCGTCAACTTCTCCGTCGAACCCGACATCACGCGCCTCGTCGACGCGGGCCTGGTGGACAAGAACTGGAATCAGGACGCCTACAACGGAATTCCGTTCGGATCGGTCGTCACCATCGTGACACGTCCCGGCAACCCGAAGGGCATCAAGGACTGGGACGACCTGCTCCAGCCCGGCCTCGAGGTTGTCACCCCGAACCCGTTCAGCTCGGGCTCGGCCAAGTGGAACCTGTTGGCGCCGTACGCGGCAAAGAGTGACGGCGGCAAGAACCCGCAGGCCGGCCTCGACTACATCACCGCGCTCGTCAACGATCACGTCAAGATCCAGCCGAAGTCGGGCCGCGAAGCATCGGAAGCCTTCTTGCAGGGCAGTGGCGACGTTCTGATCAGCTACGAGAACGAAGCGCTGTTCATCGAGGGCAACGGCGATCCGGTAGAGCACGTCACTCCGCCGACGACGTTCAAGATCGAGAACCCGGTCGCTGTGCTGTCGAACAGCAAGGTTCTGGAGCAGGCAACGGCATTCAAGGATTACCTCTACACCGCCGAAGGCCAGAAGCTGTGGGCCGAAGCAGGATTCCGCCCGGTTGACCCCGCGGTTGCCGCCGAGTTCGCCGACAAGTTCCCCGAGCCCACGAAGCTGTGGACCATCACGGATCTGGGTGGCTGGAAGACCGTCGACGCCGAACTGTTCACCAAGGACACCGGTTCCATCGCCGTAATCTACGACAACGCAACCAAGTAAGACTGCCGTGACCGACACCATTGAACGCACACCCGTGACCGGCAAACCCAGACTCGCGCGGGTCACGGGAAGCGTCGGGCCACTCGGCATCGGCGTGGCCACCCTGTGGCTTTCCGTCATCGTCCTGCTGCCGCTCGCGGCGCTGACCGTCACCGCTTTCGACGACGGTATCGCCGGGTTCTGGGACGCCGTCACCGCACCTGTTGCGCTGGCGTCGTTGCGGGTGACGTTGTTCGTCTCGATCGTCGTGGCGTTGATCAACGTCGTGATGGGCACGATCATCGCGTGGGTGCTTGTGCGAGACGAGTTCCCGGGCAAGCGAATTGTGAACTCGATGATCGACTTGCCGTTTGCGTTGCCGACCATCGTGGCGTCGATCGTGCTGCTGTCGCTGTACGGGCCGCAGTCACCGATCGACATTCACCTCAACGCAACCCAGCCCGGCCTGATCGTCGCGCTGGCCTTCGTGACGCTGCCGTTCGTGGTGCGCTCGGTGCAACCGGTGCTGATGGAGGTCGATCGCGAAGTAGAGGAAGCGGCAGCATCTTTGGGTGCGTCCAACTGGACGATCTTCCGTTCCGTGGTGTTGCCGACGCTGGCTCCAGCCGTGATTTCAGGCGCGGGCCTGGCGTTTGCGCGAGCGATCGGTGAGTACGGTTCGGTGGTCCTCATCGGCGGCAACATTCCGCGCGTGACGCAGATGACGTCGCAGTACATTCAGCAGCAGATCGAAATCGACCGTCCGACCAATGCTGCTGCGGTGTCGGTGGCCTTGCTGCTCATCGCGTTCGTGACGCTGTTCGTGCTGCGTCTCTTCGCTTCTCGGGGTCAACGACGTGAGGAACGCGGCTGATGAACATTTCCACGAAATCGCGGATCGGACTGCGGTCCGTCGCGCTGCTGTACCTGTTCGTTCTCTTGGTGGTGCCGATCGGCGTGATCTTGACGCGCACGTTCGAGAACGGGATCGGCGCGTTCATCGATTCGATCACGACGCCTGCGGCGATTTCGGCGCTGAATCTTTCGCTGCTCATCGTGGTGATCGTGGTGCCGATCAACGTGATCTTCGGAATTGTCACTGCACTTGCCTTGGTGCGCGGGCGGTTTCCCGGTCGCGGTGTTCTGCAGTCCGTCGTCGACCTGCCGTTTGCTGTCTCGCCTGTTGTTGTCGGTGTATCACTGATCCTGCTGTGGGGCGCAAACGGATGGTTCGGCGGAATCGAGTCCTTGGGATTCAAGGTGATCTTCGGGTTGCCTGGCATGGTGCTCGCGACCATCTTCGTCACGTTGCCATTTGTGGTCCGTGAGGTCGAACCCGTCCTGCACGAGATCGGTGACGAGCAGGAGCAGGCCGCGGCGACGCTTGGCGCTTCGGGGTGGCAGACGTTCTGGCGCATCACGTTGCCTGCGATTCGGTGGGGATTGACCTATGGAATCGTGTTGACCGTTGCCCGCTCGCTCGGTGAATTCGGAGCTGTCATCATGGTGTCGTCGGGCTTCCCCGGGGTATCCCAGACGTTGACCTTGCTCGTGCATTCGCGATACATCGACGATCACAACACCTTTGGTGCGTATTCGGCAGCTACTCTGCTGATGGGCATCGCCATCATTGTCCTGTTGCTGATGACGCTGCTGGACCGCAAGAGGAGCAACACATGATCACTGTGACCGGGGCGCGTAAGAACTACGGTGACTTCGCGGCGCTCGACGACGTGTCCGTCAACATCCCGTCCGGTTCCCTGACCGCACTGCTCGGGCCGAGTGGCTCGGGCAAGTCGACGCTACTGCGGTCGATCGCGGGTCTCGAGCAACTCGATTCCGGAACCATCACCATTGCGGGCAAGGACGTCACCGGCGTCTCCCCGCAGAAGCGTGACATCGGATTTGTGTTCCAGCATTACGCTGCGTTCAAGCACATGACGGTTCGCGACAACGTCGCGTTCGGCCTCAAGATCCGCAAGCGTCCGAAGCCGGAGATCGAGAAGAAGGTCAACGAACTTCTCGGGATCGTCGGCCTCGACGGCTTCCAGCATCGTTATCCGGCACAGCTTTCCGGTGGTCAGCGTCAGCGGATGGCGTTGGCGCGTGCCCTTGCCGTCGATCCGCAGGTGCTGCTGCTCGACGAGCCTTTCGGCGCGCTGGACGCGAAAGTTCGCGCCGACCTGCGCACGTGGCTCCGCCGTTTGCACGACGAAGTGCACGTCACGACGGTTCTGGTCACCCACGACCAGGAAGAAGCCCTCGACGTCGCGGATCGCATCGCCGTGCTGAACAAGGGACGGATCGAGCAGATCGGCGAGCCAGCCGACCTCTACGACCGTCCGGCCAACGATTTCGTGATGTCCTTCCTCGGATCTGTCGCCAAGCTCAACGGCCAGTTGGTGCGCCCGCACGACATCCGTCTCGGCCGCGACCCCAGCATGGCTCTCGCTCAGGAAGCCGGAACCGCAGAATCGCTCGGCGTCACCAGGGCCACCGTCGAACGTGTGGTGTACCTGGGCTTCGAGGTTCGCGTGGATCTGCGCAACGAAGCGACGGGGGAGTTGTTCTCAGCCCAGGTCACGCGCGGAGACAGCGCTGCTCTGCATCTGGAGGCCGGCGAGACGGTGTACGCCCGTGCGACCCGGGTTCCCAACCTTCCGGAAGCGCCGGTGGACTCTCCAACGGTGGTGAGCCTCGTCGGCCAGGTGTGACGGGGTTTCTCACCCCTCGCGGCACACCATCACCGGGCACTGGGCGTGGTGGATGAGGCTCTGACTGGTGGAACCCACGATCGAGGCCATGAACGGGCTTCGACCGTGGCTTCCCACGACTACCAGTTGAGCCTCGGCTGAATGCTCGAGAAGCGCCTTCATCGGTCCACTTCTCTGTACGCTGCGAGTGACCTCGACCTCGGGGTACTTCTCGGTCCAGCCGGCGAGGCATTCGGAGAGCAGCGCGTTCTCGTGCTCCTCGTACGGACCCCAATCGGTGAACCGCCGCGCTTCGGAGTAGCCGCCGAGCGAGGCGTGTTCGTTCCAGGTGTGGACGGCAACGAGGGGCACATCGAGAAACGCCGCAAACTCGAAGGCGTGGCCGGTGGCTAGTTCGCTGAGTTTGCTGCCGTCGATACCGACGACGATGGGCCTGTTATCGGTGGTGGCGTGATCGCTGCTGCCGCGAAAGACAGTCACCGGGCAATGGGCACGGTTCACCACCCGGATCGTGTCGGATCCCAGGAACACCGACTGCATCTCGGTGGTACCGGCTTGTCCGAGCGAGAGAATTCGTGCGGTTTTCGAGAGTTCGACGAGCGCTGTCGCGGTGGAGCCGGAGACGAATACACGCTCGATAGTGACGTCTGTGTGGTCGTCACGAATGGCGTTCTCGGCTTCCTCGACCCACTTCGCACCTTCGGTACGGACGTGACGATCGAACATCTCTTCGTCGGTCACGGCGCCGCTTTCGCTGAAGTCCGGTTGTCCGGGCAGCACATGTGTCAGGCGTAGGGGTTCGTCGAATTTCCGGGCCGCGGACGCCGCCCATCGCGCAGCGTTCACCGCGCCGGGGGAGCCGTCGATTCCGGCTACGATTCCGTGTCGAACAGATGCACTGGTCATGGGAGTCTCCTCGCGTCGCCTGCCTCCAGTGTGTCCCTGCTCACCGCGGCTTCGCTACACGGAAGCCTTGGTCCGCCGGGCAAGCACGTCGGTGGAGACCGGGGGCAGCGATCGACGTGGCCGCAGTGACAGCAGGGCAGTGATGAATCCGTTACCGAGAAGTGTCATGTCGACGTTTTTCAGAACGGTTCTGCGCATGAGGGCGAGGATCGCCGCGACGCCGGTGACGGCCATCCACATGGGAAGCGGGTAGAGCGTGAGACGTTCACCGAGTCCGAAGGCGAGGGTTCTGCCGAGGAGAAGTACGGCGCCGACGATTCCGGTTGCCGCGCACAGGCCTGACCACACTGCGATCCACCGTTGGTGATTCCAGAACGCCACGGTGAGCAGCACGAGGACGGCGTGGCGGGCGACAAATCCGGGCAGGACAGCAGTCCAGTGAACGAAGGTGCCGTCATTTGCGGGGAACATTCCGGTGGCAGCGGTACTCAAGGCCACGACGACTGCCAGTCCCAGTATCCATTTCTTCGTGCGACCGACCGGAATGTACTTGTGCAGCAACGCTGCTCCGAGAATGGTGAGTGCGCCGAGGATCATGAAGGCTGCGTTCATCACGTCGTGCATCGGCGAACACGAATCTGCGCTGCATGTCGTGACGCCCAACGAGCTGATGGAGTCGCGAACGAAGCTGTAGGGCGTCTTCCAGGCTCCTGCGGTGAAGATTTCGACCAGCAGGTAGAGCACCGACAGTATCCAGGCGATGCCGGCCGTTCCGAGGCGCAGATTGTGAGTGATGGTGTTCCCTCTCGCGGCGCTCTGAGGGGATTGCACCCAAAGACCTGTTTCGCAGGTGGAGGAAAACCCTTCGCCCGCTGGACAGAACCAACACTACGGTAACAATCTGATAACGGCCTGTGAAAACTGATCAGGCAGAACGAACCAGACGGTCAGGCAGCGCATCGGCGATTTGTCGGTAACGGTCGATCATCGTTTCGACAAGGAGAGAATGCCCGCCGATCGTGTGGGCGAAACGCGTGGGCAGAGATGCCGTCGACGCGGCGGCGCTCAGTCGATCGGTCAGCAAGCCGGGAGCCAAGAACCACGGCGCCACGACGACGCGTTCGGCACCGCCGCGCTCTAGTGCGGAGATTGCCTGCGCAACTGTCGGTTCCGCGGACGTCGCAAAGCAGATGTGAACACCCGACCAGTTGGTTCCGCTCAGGAGAGTGGACGCGAGCTCTGCGGTCGCGGCGTTGGCGCGCGCGTCGGACGAGCCGACTGCCGCAAGAGCGACCCCCACCGACGGATCGCCCGGGTCTGCACCAGCTTCGAGAATTCTTTCGCGCACCGCCTCGATCAAGCGGGTATCGCGTCCGAGCACATCAGCTTGGAACACGGTCAATTGTGGATGACGCAGCGCGGCGGCGGCCAGGAGTCCGGGCAGATCGACCCGGGCGTGGAAGGCGTTGCCCAGCAACATCGGGACCGCGACGGCCTGTGTATATCCGTCAGCGGCAACACCGTCCAGGACCTGATCGATGGACGGCGCGTTGAGATCGAGGAAAGCCAGCCGAACGTCGAGGTCCGGCCGCGCTTCGCGAAGTGCCGCGACGGCAGCCGCGATCACCCGAGCAGAACGGGGATCACGGCTGCCGTGCGCAACAGCAATGAGCGGAACCATCGACTTAGACGCGCTCGCCCAATTCGACAGCGGAAATGACGTCGCCGACGAGGCCGGCTGCGAGAGTGTTTCCACCAGCGGGATCGATCAGCAGGAAGCTACCGGTGTGGCGGTTGACGGCGTAGTCGTCAGCCACGATCGGCTCGGCCACCCGGATCGAGATCTTGCCGATCTCGTTGAGTTCGAGAGTTTCCGGGCCCTGATCCGTGGTGAGATCCTGTTCGTTGAAGCGTTCCACCAAGCTGCCGACGATGGCCTGCGTCGTACGCGTGCCGTGCTTGAGCAGCAATCGTGCACCGGGGCGCAGCGACTTCTCGGCCAGCCAGCAGACCGTGGCGTCGAATTCGCCGATGGGCTCGGGTGCGTCCGACGGCGACGCGATGGTGTCGCCGCGCGAGACGTCGACGTCGTCGGCCAGGATCAGCGTGACGCTGCGCCCGGCGTGAGCGACATCCAGTTCACCATCGGCGGTGTCGATCCGAACGACGGTGGTGCGTGTGCCAGAAGGCAGGATCACCACTTCGTCTCCGGGCACGACGGAACCGGCAGCTACCTGGCCGGCATATCCGCGGTAGTCGAGGAACTCGGCCGTGCGCGGGCGGATCACGTACTGAACGGGGAAACGCAGGCCGACACGGTGCGGCTCGGCGTCGACCGGAATCGACTCGAGGTGCTCGATCAGCGTGGGTCCGGTGTAGTACGGGGTCTTGTCCGAGCGGATTGCGACGTTGTCGCCGTGCAGGGCCGATACCGGGATCTCGACGACGTCTTCGCTTGCCCAGCCCAATGAGCTGGTGAGTTCGTTGAACTCGGCGGAGATCGAGGTGAAGACCTCTTCGGGGTTCTCGACGAGGTCGATCTTGTTCACGGCGAGAACGAGCTTCGGAACACCGAGCAACGCGAGAACCGCAGCGTGCCTGCGAGTCTGCGCGATGACACCCTTGCGGGCATCGACCAGCAGGATCACGAGCTGAGCCGTCGAGGCACCGGAGACCGTGTTGCGGGTGTACTGCACGTGGCCCGGTGTATCGGCAAGCACGAAGGTGCGCTTGGGGGTCGCGAAGTAGCGGTACGCCACGTCGATGGTGATGCCCTGCTCACGCTCGGCGCGCAGTCCGTCCACCAGAAGCGAGAGGTCAGGGGTGTCGAGACCGCGGTCCACCGACGCACGGGTCACGGCGTCGATCTGGTCGGCGAGAACGGATTTCGTGTCGTACAACAGGCGGCCCACGAGGGTGGACTTTCCGTCGTCGACACTGCCGGCAGTTGCCAGTCTGAGCAGATCGCTCATCAGAAGTAGCCCTCTCGCTTGCGGTCTTCCATGGCCGCTTCGGAAACTCGGTCGTCGCCACGGGTCGCGCCGCGCTCGGTCAAACGTGATGCCGCAACCTCGGCCAGGATGGCCTCGTTGTCGGCTGCATCGGAGAGGACTGCGCCGGTGGTGGAGCCGTCACCGACTGTGCGGTAACGCACCGAAAGGGTCTGCAGCTCTTCGCCTTCGGCCGGTCCGCCCCAGACGCCGGGCGTCATCCACATGCCGTCGCGCTGGTACACCGGACGCTGGTGGGCGTAGTAGATGCTGGCAAGTTCGACGTTGTCGCGGGCGATGTAACGCCAGATGTCGAGTTCGGTGAAGTTGCTGAGCGGGAAGACACGGACCTGCTCGCCGGGGGAGTGGCGACCGTTGTACAGGTTCCACAGTTCCGGGCGCTGCTTCTTGGGATCCCACTGGCCGAAAGCGTTGCGCAGCGAGAAGATCCGCTCCTTGGCGCGGGCGCGCTCTTCGTCGCGACGAGCGCCACCGAAGACGGCGTCGAAGCGGTTCTCGGAGATCGCGTCCAGCAACGGAACGGTCTGCAGCGGGTTGCGGATACCGTCGGGACGCTCGGTGAGGCGACCGTCCGCGATGTACTCCTCGACGCTGGCCACGTGCAGGCGCAGGTTGTACTTCGCTACGACGTGGTCACGGAAGTCGAGGACTTCCTGCAGGTTGTGGCCGGTGTCGACGTGCAGGAGTGTGAATGGCAGGGGTGCAGGCCAGAAGGCCTTGATCGCCAGGTGCAGAAGCACCGTGGAGTCCTTGCCACCCGAGAACAGGATGACCGGGCGTTCGAACTCACCGGCCACCTCGCGGAAGATGTGGATCGCTTCGGACTCGAGGGCGTCGAGGGTATCGAACTGTGTGCCGTCGAGCTGAGGCCGCGAAAGTGTCAAATCAACTGTCATGATGCGTGCAACCCGCATTCTGTCTTGGAGGCACCGGCCCAACGACCGCTACGCGGATCGCTGCCGGGGGCTGGCTTGCTGGTGCAGGGCGCGCAGCCGATGGATGGATAGCCCTCGTCGACAAGCGGATTGACGAGGATGGAATGGGTGTCGATGTAGTTCTGCATCTCCTCGTCCGACCACGGTGCGATCGGATTGATCTTGACGAGTCCGAAGCCCTCGTCGAAGGAGATCAGGGGAGCGTTGGCGCGGGTGGGTGCTTCGACGCGGCGGATGCCCGTCACCCAGGCGCTGTAACCGGACAGGGTCTGCTTGAGCGGCGCGACCTTGCGCAGTGCGCAGCAGCGGTTGGGGTCGCGGGCGAAGAGGTCCTTGCCTTCCGCGATGTCTTGCTCACCGACGCTGGCGAGTGCGCGAGCGTTGATGACGTTGACGCCGTACACCTGCTCGACCGCGTCACGCGTGCCAATGGTCTCGGGGAAGTGGTAGCCGGTGTCGAGGAACAGTACGTCGACGCCCGGATGTACCTGTGCGGCAAGGTGAACCAGCACACCGTCCTGCATGTTCGACGCAACAATGTAACCGCTACGATCCCCCGTCGCTGCGCTCGCCCGGTCACCGAACGTGTCCTCGGTCCACTGCAACAGTTCCTGTGCGCTGGCCCCGTCGAGTTCTACGGCACCGCGCTCGGCGATCGCCCGAAGCTCGTCGACGGTTGCTCGCGAAATGTCCACTGTCATCGCAAATCTCCTTCGTCTGCTCGCACTGCCCATTCGGCGAACCGCTCACCTTCGTTGCGGTTCTTCGCGAACTGACGTACGACGCGGTCGATGTAGTCACCCATCTCGACGCTGGTGACCTTGTGCTGGCGCAGCTTGCGTCCGAAGGCGCTGTCGAATCCGAGGCTGCCTCCCAGGTGAACCTGGAAACCCTCCACTTGATTCCCGTCACCGTCGTCGACGAGCTGGCCCTTGAAGCCGATGTCCGCGACCTGCGAGCGGGCGCACGAGTTGGGGCAGCCGTTGATGTTGATGGTGATCGGCACGTCGAGCTGGCTGTTGATGTCGGCCAGACGCTCTTCGAGTTCCGGAACGAGAACCTGCGAGCGCTTGCGGGTCTCGGCAAACGAGAGCTTGCAGAACTCGATGCCGGAGCAGGCCATCAGGTTCTTGCGCCAGTGCGACGGACGTGCGGGCAGGCCCAGTGCGTCGAGGTCGGCGATCAGCGGCTCGAGGGTGCTGTCGGCGACATCGAGGATGATGAGCTTCTGGTAGGGGGTGAAGCGGATCCGGTCGCTGCCGGCCTTCTCAGCCGCGTCGGCGACCTGCGCCAGGATGTCGCCGGACACGCGGCCGGCGATCGGCGCGAAACCGACTGCGTTGAGGCCGTTTCGGGTCTTCTGGATGCCGACGTGATCGATCGGGCGCGTGGGCTTCTCCGGCGCGGGACCGTCGATGAGCGGACGCTTCAGGTACTCGGTCTCGAGAACTTCGCGGAACTTCTCGATGCCCCAGTCCTTGATGAGGAACTTGAGGCGGGCCTTCGCGCGCAGACGACGGTAGCCGTAGTCGCGGAAGATCGAGACGACACCTTCCCAGACGTCGGGAACCTCGTCGAGCGGAATCCACGCGCCGACGCGCTGCGCGAGCATCGGGTTGGTGGACAGTCCGCCGCCGACCCAGAGGTCGAGGCCCGGGCCGTGCTCGGGGTGGTTCACGCCGATGAAGGCGATGTCGTTGATCTCGTGAACGACGTCCTGCTGGCCGGAGATGGCGGTCTTGAACTTGCGGGGCAGGTTGGAGTACTTGGGGTCGCCGATGTAGCGGCGCACGATCTCGTCGATCGCCGGCGTCGGATCGAGGACCTCGTCGAACGATTCGCCGGCCAGGGGAGAACCGAGGACAACGCGGGGGCAGTCACCGCAGGCTTCGGTGGTCTTGAGTCCGACGTCTTCGAGGCGCTTCCAGATCTCCGGGACGTTCTCGATCTCGATCCAGTGGAACTGAACGTTCTCACGGTCGGACAGGTCTGCGGTGTTGCGGCCGAACTCCTTCGAGATACCGGCGATGGTGCGCAGTTGCTCGACGTTGAGAGCGCCGGCGTCGCAGCGCACTCGCATCATGAAGTACTTGGCCTCGAGGAGGTCGAGGTTCTCGTCGCCGGTGAAGGTGCCGTCGTATCCCTGTTCACGCTGGGTGTAGAGGCCCCACCACCGCATCCGGCCGCGCAGGTCGCTCTTGTCGATGCTGTCGAAACCCTGCTTCGAGTAGATGTTCTCGATGCGTGCTCGCACGTTGAGCGGGTTGTCGTCCTTCTTGGCCTGCTCGTTGGCGTTGAGCGGCTCCCGGTATCCGAGGGCCCACTGACCTTCGGCGCGCTGCTTCGTGGGGCGAGCAGCGCGAGCGGGCCGTGCCTCGGCGGGCGCTGCCGAATCGGCAGTCGGGGCGGCGTCGGTTGTCGACGTCATCGATGAACTCCTGGATCTTCGGCGGTGTTGATCAGGCACGAGGCACGCAAACGCTGCAGCATTGTGACTCTGTCCGATCGGGGTGCACCGGACCGTGTCGAGTGAGGGGGCTGTCCTCGGGCTCGAAAGGCTTGCGGCCGGCAGATGTGCTCACCAAGCAGGCAGCGGAAAACGCTGAAGGCTGGGGAAACAGGTGGAGATGAGCGGGGAAGGCTGGTTGATCAGTTGAAGATCAACAGCAACAGCAGCGCAGACACGTGGAACTGCACACGCGCTTGAAGTCGACGTGGCGACGCGCCACAAGTCGTACTCCGAGTCCGGTCATGCGGACCATTGTGCCACGTCAACTCGATAATTCCGACTCGGGGACCTATTTCCACGAAAAATGGGGGAAATAGCGTGCTCAGGGGACATGGTGCTCTGGCCCGGTCGGCGAATAGGTAGGCAGCCGCGATGCTGGGAGACTGGTGGAGTGAATGCCACCGCTACAACCCCCTTCGTGTTGCCGGCTCGTTCGATCGAGGGCGTCGGGACGCGGCCGTTCGGGATCTATGTCCACGTGCCGTTCTGTGCGACGCGATGTGGCTACTGCGACTTCAACACGTACACCGCGGGCGAGTTGGGGACCTCGGCGTCGCCGCAGTCCTGGCTCGAAGGGCTCAAACGCGAACTCGACCTCGCGGCACAGATGACGGGGGCGCCGGTGGCCGAGACGGTATTTGTCGGTGGCGGCACCCCGTCGCTCCTGGGCGGCGACGGCCTGTCCGAGGTGCTCGGCGCGGTACGCAGCAGTTTCGGTCTGGCTCCCGGTGCCGAGGTCACGACGGAGTCGAATCCCGAATCGACGTCACCGGAGTTCTTCGACGCTCTGCGCAGCGCCGGTTTCACGCGAATTTCTCTCGGTATGCAGTCGGCGGCCCAGCACGTGCTCAAGATCCTGGACCGCACGCACACGCCGGGCCGGGCAGTAGCGGCAGCGAAAGAGGCACGCGCGGCCGGGTTTGCGCACGTGAACCTCGACTTGATCTACGGAACGCCGGGGGAGCGGGACGAGGATCTCGACGCGTCCTTGGATGCAGTTCTCTCCGCCGACGTCGACCATGTTTCGGCGTACGCGCTCATTGTCGAGGACGGCACCGCGATGGCCCGCAAGGTCCGTCGTGGTGAATTGCCCGCTCCCGACGACGATGTGTTGGCGTCGCGGTACGAACGGATCGACGCGCGCCTGTCCGCGGCGGGTCTGAACTGGTACGAGGTCTCCAACTGGGCGAAGGCGGAAACTGTCGAATCGGGGGACACCCGTTGCCGTCACAACCTCGGTTACTGGGACGGCGGCGACTGGTGGGGCGCCGGTCCCGGAGCGCACAGTCACGTCGGCGGAGTGCGGTGGTGGAACGTCAAGCACCCGGCGCGCTACGCGGAGCAACTCGCCCAGGGCGAACTGCCCGTCGGTGGCAGTGAGGAACTGTCCGCCGACGATATTCACATGGAGCGCGTGATGCTGACCGCGCGGTTGCGCACCGGCCTTCCGCTCTCGGAATTAACTGCGTCCGAACATGATTCGGCCGATCAGGTTGTTGCCGACGGTTTGGCGATCGTCGACGACGGCCATCTGATCCTGACCGATCGTGGTCGGCTACTCGCTGACGCCGTCATCCGCACGGTACTGACCTGAGCGGCTACTTCGGGTAGGTGTTTGTCACCTGAGTGAAGCCATCGTCTCCCCAGGAGACGATGGTGCCGTCGGTCTTCAGGGCCGACGAATGGTTCGCGTCGGCACTGACGGCGGTGAAGCCGCTACCCCTGGGTGTATTCGTGACCTGCTTGTCGTTGTCCCAGCCCCAGGATGTGATGGTGCCGTCGGATTTCAGGGCCACTGAATGGCGTGCGCCGGCGGCGATGGCAGTGAAGCCGCTTCCCCGAGGAGTGCCGGTGACCACCCGGTGGCTGTCGCCTCCCCACGAGATGACGGTGCCGTCGGCTTTCAATGCCACAGAATGATAGTTGCCGGCGGTGATGGCAGTGAAGCCGCTTCCGGCGGGCGTGTCCGTGACCTGCTTGAAGCCGTCGTCTCCCCAGGATGTGATGGTGCCGTTGGCATTCAGCGCCACCGAATGGCTGTCACCGGCGGCGATGGCGGTGAACCCGCTACCGATAGGAGTGTTCGTGACCTGCTTGTAGGTGTCCCAGCCCCAGGAGACGATGGTGCCGTCGGACTTCAGCGCCGCCGAGTGGTAGGTGCCGGTGGCGATGGCGGTGAAGCCGCTCCCGGTGGGGGTGTTCGCGACCAGTTTGGAGCCGTCGTTTCCCCATGAGGTGACGGTGCCGTCGGATTTCAGCGCCAGTGAATGACTGCCACCTTCGGCGTAGGCGGTGAAGCCACTGCCTTGTGGGGCCTTCGCGGCCAGGGCGGAGCCGTCCCATCCCCAGGAAGTCACGTTCCCGAGTGGTTCGACCGGCCGGTCATCCGGTCCGGCCGCAGCGAACGCCACAGCAGCGAGGGTGAGCACACCTCCAGTCAATACGACGGCGAGACCCTGTACGCGACTACCAGGGCGTAATCGGCGCCGGTGAACCATGGCTGTGCCTCTCTGTGCAAAATCCCGCACAGGGGCGGTGCGGCACCGGAGGTAACCACTGAGCAAAGATAACGGACAGTTCGGTTAAAAGCACACATTATTTCTGGCCACTTTTGACCACTATGTACCTGCGGACGAAAATGGCCACTGCGATGTGGTTGGGGCGTGCTCAATTGTTGGGAGCGATGCCGAACAGCAGTGCGTCGATTCCAGCCTCGAAGGCTGTGTTGTTGTCGATCGATTCCGTTGTGGCTGCTGATTCTGTTGTGGCTGCGCCGATATCGGCGCTTGCATAGAGCGCAGCCAGGTGTGGATAGTCGCCGCGAGCGAGTAGTGCACCGATGTGTTCGGCTCCGCTGTTGGCGGACGAACCGGCGGACAGGCCCGCAGCTTCCTGTGCAGCGAAGCTGGTAACCCATCCCGTAAGCAGAGCGATTCCGGTCATTGTCGATGGAGCGCTCAGTCCGGTCGGCGCCAGCGCGCCGACCATCTGGTCGAGGTAACGCATCGACTGGGGGCCGAGGCTCGTCGGCTGGATGTGACTCAACCAGGGGTGCCGGCGGTGAATTGCCCGCGACTGCACGGTGATGGCGAGGACGTCGGTGCGCACGTCTCCGGTCAGTGCCGGGTAGTCGTATTCGGCCCCGACGGAGTCGGCCATGAGTGCCATCAGGTCGTCCTTGCCGTTGACGTATCGGTACAACGACGCGGCGGCCGTGCCGAGTTTCTGCGCTACCAGGCGCATCGACACCGCGCGGAGTCCCTGGTCGTCGGCGATGCGGACACAAGTATCGGCAAGTTGTTCGAGTGTGTAGGCGGGGCGGGGTCCTCGTTTGGCATCCTCGCCTCGCAGCCACAGCGAGGCCGGTGATCCGGCGTTGGTCATAGCACCAAGCATGCCCCACGTCTGTAGTTGCGAACACTGTTCGCAGTTGTCTATTCTTTAATTGCGAACAGTGTTCCCAATTGAGGAGGTTGATGTGCCGGCTATCGAAGCGGAATCGCTCACCAGGTGTTACGGAAAACGCACCGTCGTCGACAGTGTGGATTTGAGCGTCCCTGCGGGGACGGTTCATGCACTGCTCGGACCGAACGGTTCCGGCAAGACGACAATCGTGCGGATGCTTGCCACGCTGTTGCGGCCGAGTGCGGGAACTGCTCGCATTCTCGGCTTCGACACAGTCCGGGGCGCCGCGCAGGTGAAGAAGAACATCGGACTGGTCGGACAATTTCATGCCGTAGACCCCCGTCTGACCGGCGCCGAGAACCTCGCCATGTTTGCCAGGCTCAATGGATGTGCGCCTAAGGCTGCGCGTCTGCATGTGGGTGAACTACTCGAACGATTTGAACTCCTCGATGCTGCCGACCGGCAGGTGCAGACGTATTCCGGCGGCATGCGAAGGCGACTGGACATCGTCGTGGGAATGGTGGTGCGCCCGGCCGTTCTGTTCCTCGACGAACCGACGACAGGTCTCGATCCGCGAAGCCGGCACGAAATCTACGAATACGTAAGAAGTTTCGTGAACGACGGCACGACCGTCGTACTGACCACCCAATACCTCGACGAGGCCGACAAGTTGGCGGACACCGTCACCATCGTCGACGCCGGAAAAGTAGTTGCTGCCGGAACCCCGGACGAGATCGTCCAGGCTGTGGGAACAGGTCTCGACGTGGTGATCGCCGACGAGCATCGATGTGGCGACGTCACCGAGATTGTCGGGCGATTCGGCGGCCGGGCGGGTACTTCTCACGATTCGGCGACGGAACTGTCCTTTGCCTTCAGTGGGCAGTCGATCACGCTGCTGCCGATACTGCGGGCGCTCGACGACGCCGGAATTGCCGTGCAGGACATCGGGCGTCGCCGGGCGACACTCGACGACGCCTTCCTGGCCCTCACCGGCCATACCAGCGAGAGGATTTCCGCATGACCACACCCACCCGAAGTGCCGTCTCGGCGTTCACCGGCACCCGAATCCTGTTCATGCGGATCGTTGCGGTGTATCGCCACGCTCCTGCCCTGGTTGCGGTGACTCTTGCTGCGCCCCTTGGCATGATGCTGTTGTTCGGTTTCGTTTTCGGTGGTGCATTGTCCGGTGGCGCCGACGGGGCCGCGTATCGGTCGTATCTCACTCCGGGTGTACTTGTCCTTGTTGCGTCGATGGGCTTGGTAGTCACCGCATCGACGGTGAATGCCGATCTGCACAGCGGCCTGACCGACCGACTTCGCGCATTGCCCATCCATCCTGTTGCCATGCCTGCCGGTCTGGCCCTGGCGGAAACCGTCACCGGCGCAGTGGCTTTGGCCGCTATGGCGGGAGTCGGGTATCTGTCGGGATGGCGTATCGACGCGTCGGCCACAGACGTGGTGCTTGCGATTGCGCTGCTCATGGCATTCCGATGGGCACTCGCGTGGCTCGGGATCGTGCTCGGCGGCACCATCCGGGATGAGCAGATGCTCCAACAACTCGCCCCGCTGATCTTCGGCACGATCATGCTCTCGAACGTCTTTGTCCCCACCGAGACCATGCCGAGTGTTGTTGCAACGGTGGCCGAGTGGAATCCCGTCAGTGCGGTGGTCGCAGCGCTGCGTGAGCTGTTCGGTTCGGGTACCAGTGTTGCGCCCGATGCCTCGTGGCCCATGCAGCATCCCGTTGCCGCGGCGTTCGGGTGGACTGCGGTGCTGCTTGCGCTCGCAATCCCGATTGCAGTGCGGCGCTACTCGTCATCGCAGTAACCGCACTGTCGCAGTAACCTCACCTGCGTGGCCCTCATACACAGCGCGCAATTGAATCCGTCGAAGATCGACCTGCTCCGGGCGTGGGTGCCCGGGCAACCGTGGGTCGGATCCACTGACCCGTCGAGCCTCGAGCACATCGACGCGTGCCGCTTCGATGATCCGGACGGTGAGGTCGGCATCGAGACGCATTTGCTCCGCACAAGCGGCGGAGCGGTTCTCCAGGTTCCGCTCACGTATCGAGGTGCTCCACTCGCCGGGGCAGAAGCCTTCCTGATCTCCACCATGGACCATTCCGTCCTGGGCGAGCGCTGGGTGTACGACGCCTGCTGCGATCCCGTGTACGTCCGCGCCTTGGCAACGACCATCGTCACCGCGGGAACCGAAGCGGCACTGGAGTTCGCGAATCCCGGCGATGCCCGTGAGGTCACGGCGCATGTGTTGGGTAGCGGGTCCGGCGAGGTTCCCTCGATCGGGGCGGTGAACTGCTCCACCGTGGGTTCGGCAACAACGATCACATCCGGGACGCTGGAACTGACGGTGTACAGAGTGGTCGACGTCGAAGCCGAGTTCCACGGACCTGCCCTGACCGGTACCTGGCCCGGCCAGGCTGATCCCGTCCTACTTGCGTCGCTGCAGATCGGTTAGTGCGAACCTTCGATGATTCCCGGCATCGCGTCGTAGTCGAAGACCCGTGCATGGAGAACGACACGATTTCGCAGTGCTGAACGGACCGCCCGGTGCAGGCCGTCTTCGAGGTACAAGGTGCCCTTCCACTGGACGGCGTGCGGAAAGAGATCGCCGTAGAACGTGGAGTCCTCCGACAGCAGGCGGTCGAGCTCGAGGACCTTGGTGGTGGTCACGATCTCGTCGAGCCGGACCTGACGCGGCGGAAATTTGGACCAGTCACGAAGGGACAGTCCGTGGTCGGGATACGGCTTGCCGTCCATCACGCCCTTGAAAATCATGACTCCACAGTAAGGGCAACACCCGAGACTGGCGCTCGGGCGATTAGACTGCCAGTTGAGATCAGTGCACAGAGCGCGGGAAACGGAGGTCGCAACTATGTCGAGTACCGACGACAGGCGATTCGAGGTTCTGCGCGCGATCGTCGCGGACTACGTCTCCACGCAGGATCCGGTCGGATCGAAGGCTCTGGTCGAGCGTCACAATCTTGGTGTGTCCAGTGCCACCGTGCGCAACGACATGGCGTTTCTCGAAGCCGAGGGCTACATCGCCCAACCCCACACCAGTTCAGGTCGTGTGCCGACAGACAAGGGATACCGCGAGTTCGTCGACCGCATTGCGGACGTCAAACCGCTGTCCGGACCCGAGCGTCGCGCCATTCTGGAATTCCTGGAATCCGGCGTCGACCTCGACGACGTGCTGCGGCGCGGTGTGCGTCTACTGGCTCAATTGACCCGGCAGGTAGCCGTGGTTCAGTACCCGACACTCTCGGCGTCGTCGGTCCGTCACCTCGAAGTGGTGGCGTTGACCCCGGCGAGGCTGCTCCTTGTTCTCATCACCGACTCCGGGCGCGTCGATCAGCGCATCGTCGAGTTGGGTGACGTACTCGTGGACGAGGATCTGTCCAGGTTGCGTGCACTTCTGGGCGGCGCGCTCGAAGGCAAGCGTCTGGCAGCAGCGTCCATCGCTGTCTCCGAACTGGCCGACGAGGCTCCAGACGATCTGCGTGACGCCGTTGTCCGGTCCGCGACGATCCTGGTCGAGACACTGGTCGAGCACCCGGAGGAGCGCCTTGTCCTCGGCGGAACGTCGAACCTGACGCGCAATGCATCCGACTTCTCCGGTCTGGCAGGATTTCCAGGCTCGCTGCGGGCGGTGCTCGAAGCGCTCGAAGAGCAGGTTGTGGTGCTGAAACTGCTGGCATCGACCCAGAACGCCGGGATGGTCACTGTCCGGATCGGTGAAGAAACTCAGGTCGAGCAAATGCGCGGGACCTCCGTGATTTCGACGGGCTACGGTGCGGCCGGTACCGTTTTCGGTGGTGTCGGTGTGCTCGGTCCCACTCGGATGGACTATCCGGGAACAATTGCATCGGTTGCCGCCGTTGCCAGATACATCGGCGAAGTCCTCTCCGAACGATGACGTGTGTCGCCGCAGGCCGACGCTCCTCTTCGTGAGGTACGAGGAAAACTAGAAGTAAGAGAAGGACGAGAGAAAAAACGTGGCACGGGATTACTACGGATTGCTCGGCGTCGACAAGAACGCGACCGATCAGGAACTCAAGCGCGCTTACCGCAAGCTTGCTCGCGAACTGCACCCTGACGTCAACCCCGACGAGGCAGCGCAGGCCCAGTTCAAGGAGATCTCGACAGCGTACGAGGTACTCACCGATCCGGAGAAGCGTCGCATCGTGGACCTCGGCGGCGATCCCCTCGAATCCGGTGGGGGCGGCGGTGGCGGCTTCGGCGGTGGATTCGGTGGCGGCGGCCTCGGCGACGTCTTCGAAGCGTTCTTCGGCGGCGGTGGCGGCGCAGGCCGTGGACCTCGCGGTCGAGTGCAGCCCGGTGCCGATTCCCTACTGCGCACCAAACTGACTCTCGAAGAATGTGCGACAGGCGTCAGCAAGCACGTCACCGTCGAGACCGCGATTCTGTGTGACAGTTGCACGGGCGCCGGCACGAACGGTGATTCCAAGCCTGTCCGTTGTGAGACGTGTAACGGCGCCGGTGAAGTGCAGTCTGTCCAGCGTTCGTTCCTCGGCCAGGTCATGACGTCGCGTCCGTGCCCCACGTGCCGCGGCGCCGGCGAGACCATTCCAGATCCGTGCCACAAGTGTGGTGGTGACGGCCGCGTGCGTGCGAAGCGCGACATCACCGTGAAGGTTCCGGCGGGTGTTGCAGGCGGCATGCGTATCCGTTTGACCGCGCAGGGTGAGGTCGGCCCCGGCGGTGGACATCCCGGCGACCTGTACGTCGAGATCGTCGAGCAGCAGCATGAGGTCTTCGTCCGCGACGGCGAAGATCTGCACTGCACCATTCGTGTCCCCATGGTCGATGCGGCATTGGGTACGACCGTCACCGTCGACACCATCATCGACGGACCCAAGGAAATCTCCATCGAACCCGGCACTCAGCCCGGCCACATCGCGGTCCTGCGTGGACACGGTATGCCGAAGTTGCGGTCCGGTACACGCGGCGATCTTCATGCTCACCTCGAAGTGGTCATCCCGAGCCGCCTCGACAACAAGCAGTCCAAGTTGCTCAAGGAATTCAAGTTGCTCCGCGATCGTGACGAGGCCGAAGTTGTCTCAACGGGGTCGCAGAACAGTGGCGGGTTGTTCTCGCGTCTTCGCGAAGCATTCAGCGGCCGCTGACAGTGGCTGCGACGGTCTTTTTCCTCGACCCCGTTCCGGGCGTCGGTGAGACTGCAGTTCTGGACGGTCCGGAGGGTCGCCATGCGGCGACCGTCCGCCGGATCGGTGTCGGTGAGCGCCTCGTGCTGGCCGACGGCCGTGGCCGCGTCGCCGACGCCGAGGTGACCAGTGCCGGGAAAGACCGCTTGGAACTTCTGGTCAGTGACGTACAGGTGCTCGAGCAACCGAAACCGCTGGTGACGCTCGTTCAGGCACTGCCGAAGGCGGAGCGTTCCGAGTTGGCTGTCGAGTTGGCCACCGAGGCCGGTATCGACGCCGTCATTCCCTGGCAGTCACTGCGGTGCGTCGCCAAATGGGAAGGCGCGAAGCTCACCAAAGGCGTCGCTCGTTGGCGTAGTGCCGCGGTGTCGGCGGCCAAGCAGTCGCGCCGGGCATTCGTTCCGGAGATCGCCGAACTGCACAAGACCGCGGCTGTGGTTGCGCTGGTTCGCGAAGCCGTTGCGCGCGGCGCCGTCGTAGCTGTTCTGCACGAATCTGCGACGACCGCATTAGCCGCGCTGCCACTCGCGAGCGCCGACGAGGTCTTCCTCGTTGTCGGACCTGAAGGTGGGCTCGACGACTCGGAGATCGCCGCACTCTCGGAGGCCGGCGCAACTCCCGTGCTACTCGGCCCGACTGTGCTGCGAACCTCGACGGCCGGTGCAGTTGCATTGGGCGCCATCGGTGTTCTGACCGACCGCTGGGGACCGCGACCACTGCACTGAGCGGTATGTGATCTGAAGCCGATTGAGACCAAGCGCTCAGCGAAGTGTCAGCCAAGACCACTATCGTTGAATTGCCCGGCGATGTTCCGCGGGCTCGTTCGGAAATCTCAGGAGGAAAGATGCGCTCACGTGCGCACAAGCGGGTTGCAGGCGCGGTGGCTGCCGTCGCGGCAATGATGCTGGCTGCGGGGTGCACCGTATCCACTGACGACAAGGCCGATCCGGCTGCGAGTGCTGTTGCCACGACGGCAACCAGTGTCGCTGTCATCTCGGTGTCGCCCGCAGAAGGCGGCACTCCGATCAACCCGCTCGACCCCATCACCGTCGAGGTCGCCAAGGGCACTTTGACGAGCGTCACCCTCACCAATCCCGAGGGTAAGGACGTCGCCGGAATCATCACCCCCGACAAGACGGCGTGGAAGCCGAGTGAACCACTCGGCTACGGCAAGTCCTACGACCTGGTTGTCGATGCAGTCGATTCGAATGGTGTTGCCACAACCAAGAATACGACGCTCTCGACGGTCGCCCCGAGTAATCAAACGCGGGCATACATCAACACCACCGGCGGCGCGTCCATCTCCGAGGGTGGCACGTACGGCGTCGGCACCGTCGTTGCGGTTCACTTCGACGAATCCATCGGAGACAAGGCCGCTGCCGAGAAATCGCTACTGGTGACGACCAATCCGCCCGTCACCGGATCCTGGTACTGGGTGGACAGTCAGAACGTGCACTGGCGCCCACAGGAGTACTACACGCCGGGAACCACGGTGTCGGTGAGCGCGAACATCTACGGCAAAGAGTTGGGTAAGGGTCTGTACGGCGAGCAGGACGACACGGTCGCCTTCACGATCGGTGATTCGCATATCTCCATTGCCGATGACAACACCAAGATGGTGACCGTGTACGAAAACGGTCAGGTGATCAAGGAAATGCCGACGTCCATGGGTATGGGCGGAACCGAAACCATCGGCGACACAACCCTGTCCTTCTGGACACAGCCCGGCACGTACACCGTCATGGACAAGGCAAACCCGGTCATCATGGACTCGTCCACGTACGGCCTGCCCATCAACTCCCGGCTCGGGTACAAGGAGTCCATCAACTGGGCGACGCGTATCAGCACCGACGGTATCTACCTGCACGAGTTGGAAAGCACCGTGTGGGCTCAGGGCAACACCGACACGTCGCACGGTTGCCTCAATCTCAGTGCGGCCAATGCCAAATGGTTCTTCGACTTCGCACAGCCCGGTGACGTCGTCGAGATCAAGAACACCGGTGGCGCTCCGCTCGAAGTGTGGCAGAACGGCGACTGGACCCTGTCCTGGGACCAGTGGGCCGCGGGCAGCGCCCTCGCCTGAGCTAGGTTTTCCTGGTGTCTCGGATCAAGATTTCCTACGGTTCCCACAGTCAGCAGTTCGGTCATCTGTACGTTCCCGACGTCGCTGACGGCCCGGTGCCTGTTGTCATGCAGATCCACGGCGGATTCTGGAGCGGGCAGTACGGGCTGAACCTCGGCACCGCGTTTGCCGTCGAACTCGCGCGAGCTGGTGTGGCGGTCTGGAACATCGAGTACCGGCGCCTCGGAGCCGGCGGCGGTTGGCCGGAGATGTCCACAGACGTGAAAACCGCGTACGCCGCGATTCCCGGGATTGTGGCCGAAGCTTCCGAGATCGAATTCGACCTGACGCAGATTCGCCTTCTCGGGCACTCCGCCGGTGGGCACCTCGCAGTCTGGTTGGCGGGGGAGAAGGACGTGTTCACGCGCCCGGAGCGCGTTGTCGCGCAGGCCGCTGCACTCGATCTCGCGTCGGCGGCCGAGCGTGGTCGACGCATCAGCTACATCGAGGATCTATTCGGCGTTCCCTTCGAATCGGACCCGGATTTGTATCGGAATGCGTCGCCGCAACATCGTCTGCCGATCGGGGTTCCCGTCGTTTGTGTGACGGGCAGCGAGGATCTGCAAGTCCCGGCCAAGGTCAGTGCGCGGTATGTGAAAGCGGCGCAGGCAGTTGGTGATCCCGTGGCATTGCGTGTGGCCCCGGGCGAGGGGCACGATGCGTTTCTCTCGCCCGGGGCCGAGTCCTGGCGCCTCTCCCGTGAACTGGTTCTGGCTGAAGACCCACTGGCTCCGATCAACTCACTCTGATACCAGAGCTTTTCTGCCGGGAAGGATGAACGCGACGACGATCGCGCCTACGAGTAGTGCAAGGCCACCCACCCAACTAGCGGCGGAGATCGCGTCGGCATACGCGGTACCGGCTGCGTCGAGTAGCGGCTGAGCCTGGGCTGCGGCCAACGGGTTGCCGGCCAACTCTTCGGCGACCAGAGAAGCGCCGCCGACAGATTCGCCGGACACTTCGAGCGCGTAGGCGGCTTGCTCGGCCAGTTCGCCGGTCAGTTGCGGGACCTGCATTCCGCCGATGAAACTAGCGATCGAATCTTTGTAGCTTGCAGCAAGAATCGAGCCGAGGATGGCAATTCCGAGTGAACCGCCGAGTTCGATGGCGGTGTCGTTGAGACCGCCTGCTGCACCAAGGTCGTCTTCGGAGAAGTTGTCCATGATGGCGTCGGTGGCCGGTGGTTCACTGAGGCCGATGCCGAGACCGAGCAGGATCAGCGGGACCGCGAACATCCAGTAGCCGGAGTCGCCGTCCACCTGCGTGAGGATGAGGACGCCGATCGCAGCGATCAGCATGCCACCGACGATGGACGCGCGGACACCGATCAGCGGGGTGATCCGGCCGCTCACCATGGCACCGATCGACACGGCAATTGCCAAGGGCAACAGACGGACACCGGTCTCGAGTGCTCCGTATCCGAGAATGAACTGGAATTGCTGCGAGATGTAGTAGATCGCGCCGAATGCGGCCAGGAACAGGAGCAGTACGGCAAGTGTTGCGCCGCCGACGACGCGCTGACCGAGTTTGCGGACGTCGAGGAGTGGTTGGGGATGACGCAGTTCCCAGACGACAAACATCGCGAGGCCGACTACGGCGAGCACTGCTGCGCTGATGGGCCCTGCGGTCCACCCGAAGTGGAAACCGTTGATGATCGAGTAGACAAGTGCGCCGATGGTGACAACCGACAGCGCGCCGCCGATCCAGTCGACGCGGCCGAGGTGCTCGGCCTTGCTCGGCGGCACCAGGAATACGGCGGCCAGGGCAGCAACTGCTGCGATCGGAACGTTGATCAGGAATGTGGCACTCCAGGAATGGCTTTCGAGAATCCATCCGGCCAACAGAGGGCCCAGCGCGATGGCGAGACCCGACGTAGCTGCCCAAGCCGCGATAGCGCGTGAGCGTTCGGATTTCGGGAAGGTCGCGACCAGGAGTGAGAGCGTCGCCGGCATGATGATCGCGGCACCGACGCCCATGATCATGCGGGCCGCGATGACGGCATTGGTGGTGTCGGCGATGCTGCCGAAAACTGCGCCGCCGGCGAAGACCGCGAGCCCGGCGAGCAGGGCCCCGCGGCGACTGTACTTGTCGCCGAGCACGCCGAACAGCAGCATCAACGCGGCGTAGGGGACTGTGTAGCCGTCGATGACCCATTGAAGTTGTGTGCTGGTGAGTCCGAGATCGCGGGTCATGTCCGGCGCCGCGACGATCAGTGCCGTGTTGGCCATGACCACGATCAGCAGGCTCAGGCAGAGCACCCCGAGCGCCGCCCATCGCCGTGCATACGGCTGGCCCATTTCTGTGACCGGTTTGCTCACGAGTGTTGTCATGGCGCGACTCCGTTTCTGATCTATTTGCACAGTGCTGTGTAAGTTAATAACTTGCACATCATTGTGCAACTATCATTGATGTAGATCACACGAGGAAGGCGGACAACGCGTTGACGGAATCGGGAACTGAGTCGCCGGCAACGCGGCCGCGACGCAGTCAAGCGCGGGCGAACCGTAGCCGCATCATCGAAGCGGCGATCACAGCATTTGCAGTCGATCCCGACGCCAGCATGGACGACGTGGCAAAAGCCGCCGGCGTCGTGCGGCGGACCGTGTACGCACATTTCGAGAGCCGTGACGCCCTGATCAACGGAATCGTGGACGAGGCGTCGGCTGATCTGGTGGCGGCGTTGAGCCGTGCGGGGGAGCCGCCCGAGAACCCGGAACTGGCGACCGCCGTGCTGGCGTTGTTGGCGTGGCCCGTGGGAGATCGGTTCCGGGTGCTACTCGGTTTCGCCCGAAAGGAATTGGGTGAGCAGCGCATCCTCGATCTGATGGAACCCGCTCGCGCATTGAGCATCAGGGTTGTCGAGCAAGGCCAGAGAGAAGGTACCTTCTCGACCTATCTACCGGCCGAAACCTTGGTCGCGATGACCGAATCGGTGACCATCACGCTGTTCGACCAGGCCAACAGCGGGGTGATCACGGACTCGGGAGAGTCCTTCGCGATCGTGTGTCTCGTCCTGGTCGGGATCAGCCCGGAGCGCAGCGCGGAGGTAGTCGCGGACGCCTGGAAATGGATCCGAAAGTCGGTGCCGTCCGCTGCGCCCGGGGATTAAGAAGTGGGCGGTGTCGGACTGTGGCGCTAGACTTCGAAGTATCGGAGCCCACGGGTCGAGCGGGCTCTTTCGGACCAGGAAGCAGGCCATATTCTCCACGTGAGTGAACACAGTGAGTTCGGCGGCAACCGTACATCCACTATTCCCGAGCGCGCTCTGTCCCCGGAGCGCACTGTCCGATCGAGTATGGACTTGGCGCCGGAAACCGTGCGTCAGCTCCTGGGATCGACGGACGAAAATCTCACCGCGATCGAACGTGAGCTTTCTGCCGATATTCACGTTCGTGGCGGCACCATCACTCTGTCCGGAACCTCGGCCGACGTTGCTCTCGCGGAGCGGGTATTCGCCGAGCTGGCCGTGCTGGCCAGGCGCGGACAGCCCATCGCACCCGACGCCGTCCGCAGGACCATCGGCATGCTCACCAACGAGGTCGGGGAATCTCCGGCCGAGGTACTCTCGCTCGACATTTTGTCGCGGCGCGGCAAGACAATTCGTCCTAAGACGCTCAACCAGAAGCGCTACGTCGACGCCATCGACGAGAACACGATCGTCTTCGGTATCGGTCCGGCAGGCACCGGTAAGACCTACCTTGCAATGGCCAAGGCTGTGCAGGCCTTGCAGTCCAAGTCGGTCTCACGCATCATCCTGACCCGTCCGGCCGTCGAGGCAGGCGAGCGGTTGGGATTCCTGCCCGGCACGTTGCACGAGAAGATCGATCCGTACCTGCGTCCCTTGCACGACGCCTTGCACGACATGATGGATCCCGAAGCCATTCCGAAGTTGATGGCAGCCGGGGTCATCGAGGTAGCGCCGTTGGCGTACATGCGCGGTCGCACCCTCAACGACGCGTTCATCATCCTGGACGAGGCGCAGAACACCACGGCCGAACAGATGAAGATGTTCCTCACCAGGCTCGGCTTCGGATCGAAGATCGTTGTCACCGGAGACGTCACGCAGGTCGACCTGCCGGGCGGCGCGCGATCGGGCCTACGGGCGGCATCCGAAATCCTCACGGGCATCAACGATATCCACTTTGCGAAGCTCGACAGCAGCGACGTCGTGCGTCATCGATTGGTCTCCGACATCGTCGACGCCTATGAACGCCACGAAACGGATCGCGACGGGGAGCCGAGGCTCGGCAACCGAGCACAACGCCGCGCTGCGCATGCTCATTCACCTCGACGGTAGGCTGAGCGACGCACCAACCCCTACTTTTCCCAGGAAAGAGCGTCGCACATGAGCATCGAGGTCTCGAACGAATCGGGCATGGACATCTCCGAACCGGAGTTGATCAGTGTCGCCCGTTTCGTGATCGCACGGATGGATGTCCATCCGGCGGCCGAGCTGTCGATGGTTCTCGTCGACTCCGCGACGATGGCAGATCTGCACGTCCGGTGGATGGATCTTCCGGGGCCGACCGACGTCATGTCCTTCCCGATGGACGAACTGGAGCCAGGCGGACGCCCAGACTCTCCGGAGCCCGGACCGTCGATGCTCGGCGACATCGTCCTGTGCCCGTCGTTCGCGGCCGATCAGGCAGACAAGGCCGGCCATTCACTGGCCCACGAGCTTGCGTTGCTGACGGTCCACGGGGTGCTGCACCTCCTCGGCTACGACCACGCGGAGCCGGAAGAGGAGAAGGAGATGTTCGGACTGCAGAACAGTCTCCTCGAAGAGTGGTACGAGGATTTGCGTCGGATCGAGCGCGAGGCCGCACTGGCCGAACGCGATCAGAAACTGCTCGGCAAGACCGGGTTCGTCGACGGCGCAGACCGATAATCGAACAGCCGGGGGATCTGTAGTGAGTAGCGCAATCGCGCTGTTGGTACTAGCCGTTGCTCTGGTCCCGGTCGGTGGAATCTTCGCCGCCGTGGATTCGGCGCTCAACACAATATCGTCGGCACGCATCGACGAGATGGCCAAAGAGGAGCGAGCAGGCGCCGAGCGCGTGCAACGCATCCTGACCGATCGTCCGCGATACGTGAATCTCATGGTGCTGCTTCGCATTTTGTGCGAGATCACCGCGACGGTCGTGTTGGCGGGCGCACTCATCGACATCATGTCGATGGGCTGGGCTCTGACAACTACGGCCGCTGTCATGGTGTTGGTCTCGTACGTGGTGATCGGTGTCGGGCCGAGGACACTCGGTCGTCAACATGCGTACTCGATTGCCCTGACTGCGTCGTTGCCGTTGCTGTGGATCGGTGTTCTCCTGGGCCCGATCAGCCGAATTCTCATTCTTCTGGGTAACGCGCTGACGCCGGGTAAAGGCTTTCGGAACGGGCCGTTCGCGTCGGAAATCGAACTGCGCGAACTTGTCGACATGGCGCAGGCCCGTGGCGTCGTGGACGACGAAGAGCGTCGCATGATCCAGTCGGTCTTCGATCTCGGTGACACGTCCGCCCGAGAGGTCATGGTGCCTCGTACCGACATGGTGTGGATCGAGAACGACAAGAGTGCCGGGCAGGCAACGTCGTTGGCAGTGCGCAGCGGACACTCGCGCCTACCGGTGATCGGTGAGAACGTCGACGACGTTCTTGGTGTCGTGTACCTGAAAGACCTGGTGAAACAGACCTATCACCTGCCCGACGGCGGCCGCAGCGTCAACGTGTGTGAGGTGATGCGTCCGGCGGTGTTCGTTCCGGATTCGAAGCCACTCGACAGCTTGCTCGCCGAAATGCAGCGCGACCGCAACCATATGGCGATCCTCGTCGACGAGTACGGCGGAATTGCCGGCCTGGCGACCATCGAGGACGTCATCGAGGAAATCGTCGGCGAGATCGCTGACGAGTACGACGAGGACGAGACACCACCCGTCGAAGATCTCGGGGACGGGATGTTCCGCGTCTCGGCGCGCCTGCCCATCGAGGACCTCGGCGAACTGTTCGATCTGGAATTCGAGAACGACGAAGTCGAGACCGTCGGCGGTTTGATCGGTTACGTGCTCGGCCGGGTGCCGCTACCCGGATCCGAGGTGGAGTACGACGGTTTGATCCTGCGCGGTGAGGGAACGAACACCGGCCGTGGACGTGTACGCATCAGCACGGTTTTTGTGCAGCGTGCGCCTCGCTCGGAAGACGATGCGGCAGAAGACAACGATGACTGAGCGAGATGTTCTACGAGGAGTAGGTATGAGTAAGAAGGAATTCCGGTCGGGGTTCGTGTGTTTCGTGGGTCGGCCCAATACGGGTAAGTCCACGTTGACCAACGCGTTGGTCGGCAGCAAGATCGCCATCACGTCCTCTCGTCCGCAGACAACGCGCCACACGATCCGCGGCATCGTGCACCGCGAGAATTCCCAGCTGATCCTGGTGGACACCCCGGGTCTGCACAAGCCGCGCACCCTGCTCGGCCAGCGCCTCAACGACCTGGTCCGTGATACGTACTCCGAGGTCGACGTCATTTGCCTGTGCATTCCGGCTGACGAGCCCATCGGGCCCGGCGACCGTTGGATCGTGCAGCAGGTCCGTCAGATGGCGCCCAAGACCACGCTGGTCGGCATCGTCACCAAGATCGACAAGGTCAGCCGCGACGCCGTCGGCAAGCAGTTGCTTGCACTGTCCACCCTGCTCGGACCCGAGTGCGAGGTTGTGCCTGTGTCCGCCCAGTCGGGCGAGCAGGTCGAGATTCTGGTCGACGTGTTGTCCGGTCTGATGGACGAGGGTCCGGCCTTCTACCCCGACGGTGAATTGACGGACGAGCCCGAAGAGGTGCTCATGGCCGAACTCATCCGTGAGGCTGCGCTCGAGGGCCTCGGCGAGGAATTGCCGCACTCCCTCGCCGTCGTGATCGAAGAGGTCATTCCGCGTGAAGGACGCACCGAGAAGCAGGGCGAGATGCTCGACGTCCACGCTTTGCTCTACGTCGAGCGACCCAGCCAGAAGGGCATCGTGATCGGCAAGGGCGGCGCACGTCTGCGGGAAGTCGGCACCAGCGCGCGCCTGCAGATCGAGAAGCTCCTCGGTGTGCGGATCTTCCTGGAGTTGCACGTCAAGGTCGCCAAGGACTGGCAGCGCGACCCCAAGCAGTTGGGCCGGCTCGGGTTCTAGGGCGCAGCCCCCTTCAGTACCAACAGGATCGACGACGCGACATCCGCGTTGTCGATACCTGTTGCCAGGCGGCGCAGTTGTAGGCCCACGATCATCGCGACCAGGTAGGACGCGGCGGATTCCGGATCAGGTGCCCCGAGCGCAGTCAGGACTGCGACCGCCAAAGTGTCGTACGCCGCAAAACACTCCGCGGCTATCTGGTGAAGCTCGTGATCGCGGCCAGCGGCAACGAACATTTCGAACGGCGCGATCCGCTCGACCACACCAGCGATGTCCTGCGCGATGCTCTCTGTGGCGGCCGCCGCATCCTCGGCGCTGAGATCCTGGTCACGGTACTGCTCGACGAGCCCCTGAATGCGGGCCGTCTCCTCGGCGGCAAACCGGGACAGAGCGGCCCGGAGCATGTCCGATTGGCTCGGAAAGTGGTACGTGACGGAGCCCAGCGACACCCCGGCGTCGGATGCGATACGACGATTGCTCACACCGGAGATGCCTTCGGTGGCAACAATGTGCAGTACCGCATCGAGGATGCTCGTTCGGATGTCTACTGCGGCCATTGGGCTCACCACCACTGCTGAGGACGACTCTGATCCCATCGGAGCACCGACTCCAATTGCGAGGCGAGCGAAACCAGCAACGGTTCGGTGCTCTCGCTACCCATTAATTGTGCTCCGATCGGCAGTCCGGCGCTGCTGAATCCCGCGGGGATATTGATCGAGGGCCAGCCGAGGACATTCCAGGGCCAGGCATAGGGGCACGCTGCGGTCATCACCTTGTCGGTTTCCCAGCCGCCGATAGCGTCGATAGCGGTGACCGGGATCGGCGGAGTTGCCGTGGTGGGGGCAAGGACAACGTCGTACTTGTCGAAGATCGCTCCGATGCGCCGACGCATTCGCGGCTCGGCTGCTCGGGCGGCGCGCAACGGTGCCCCGCGAAGTAGCTTTCCGCTCTGTGCGTTTCCGCGAGTTCTCGGATCTGCGAGCGCCGGATCAGGGAGGCGCCCGAGCCAATCGTGCACCCCGACCAGTGAGCGTGGCAGGAAGTTCAGTCCGAAGATCAGCCCGTAGGCGGGATCGTCCACGACGACGCGATGGCCGAGACCGCGCAACGTGTCGGCGACGGCATATACAGCCCTTCGCACTTCCGGATCGAGTGTGACCGGTGTGGCGGTAAACGGATTACGCAGGGAGAGAGCGATGTTCAGCCTTCCGGGATCGCGGCCGACTGCGTCGCTGACGGTGAGCGGCGTCGGCGTGTGTAGGTCGCCGTCATGGTTTCCGGCTGCTACGTCGAGGAGAAGGGCGGCGTCGGCGACCGTGCGGGCAAGCGGTCCGTTGACGGTCAGGCCGTAGAAGGCTTCCGCGTCCGGCCACGTGGAGATGCGTCCTCGCTGCGGTTTGATACCGACCAGATTGGTCCAGGCCGCCGGTATCCGGATCGACCCGGCTCCGTCGGAACCGATTCCGGCGCTGACCAATCCGGCTGCAACCGCGGCCGCGGTACCGCCGGACGAACCGCCGGGAGTGTGCTCACGTGACCACGGATTGCGGGTGTATCCGAAGGCGCTACCGCTGGTGAGCGGCCACTGCCCCAGTTCAGGGCTGTTGGTTTTGCCGACGATGACAGCGCCGGCGGCGCGTAACCGTCGAACCATCTCGGAATCTTCCGTCTTGACGGGGAAGTCGCCGGGGCAACCGAATGCGGTGGGCTCGCCGGTGATGTCGACGTCGTCCTTGACCGCGATGGGTACGCCGAGGAGGGGGAGGCGCTCGCCGCGGGCAAGCCGGCGGTCCGCGTCGGCGGCTTCCTCGAGAGCTTTCTGGCGGCGAACGATCTTGAATGCATTGAGTGTCGACTGCGCTGCGTCGATGCGGTCGAGTGTCTCGGTTGTGGCCGTTACGGACGATGTGGCGCCCGACGTCAGGCCGGCTACCTGATCGATCAGGGTAGGGGCATGGCGCAGTTCCGTATGCGGTCTCGGCGGCATTGAACTCCTTAATCCGGAACTTATCGAGCGACCGATCGGCAACGCGTTTTCAGTATTGACGACGGTAGGTTGCGCGTCAAGATTCCGTCAATACGGCTGTTCGCTGTGTAAACGGATCGTCAGAGAGCGTCAAAGCCGACATTTTCCGGTCAAAGCTGGGAGAGCGCTCCTAGTGCGTCATGGCTGCGATGAACTGCAGCACGGTTTTTGATGTCGAAGAGGGAAGCTCATGGCCGACTTGGCCTACGTTGCTCTGATACTGGGTGGTTTTCTCGTGTGCGCGCTGGTTCTTCGCGCCTTACAGGCGAGCGCTCCCAAGTGACGGTCGCCGGCGTTGTCAGCGTCGTGCTGATTGCCGTGGCCGCGGCCCTGGTTGTCTATCTCCTTGTTGCGCTCGTAGATCCTGAGAGGTTCTGATGTCGCCCGCTCTGGCAGCCGGCCTGCAGATAGCGTTTGTCTTGGTTGTATTGGCGATCGCGTACGTACCGGTTGGCGATTACATGGCTCGGGTGTACACCTCGACCCGTGATCTGCGGGTGGAGCGCGTCATCTACCGGGTCGGCCGGATCGATTCACGAGCTGAACAGACGTGGTACGGCTACGCCGCAAGTGTGCTGGGATTCTCGCTCGCGAGTGCGCTCCTGCTCTACTTCCTCCAGCGCGTTCAGGGTGTATTGCCGCTCAGTGACGGGCTGTCCGGGGTGAGCCCTGCTGTAGCGTTCAATACGGCGATTTCCTTTGTGGCCAATACGAACTGGCAGTCCTACACACCGGAAACGACGATGAGCAATGTCGTTCAGCCGTTGGGTTTGGCTGTTCAGAACTTCGTATCCGCAGCTGTCGGTATGGCCGTGGCGATTGCACTCGTTCGCGGTTTCGTCCGGGTGGCGAGGGGCGGTGAGATCGGGAACTTCTGGGTAGACCTCACCCGCGGATGCCTTCGCATCCTGTTGCCGTTCTCGTTCGTGATCGCACTGATCCTGTTGAGTCAGGGCGTGATTCAGTCGTTCCACAGTGGATTTGCGTCGACGGGTCTCGACGGAAATGCCGTCACCAATGCCCTCGCGCCGGTGGCGTCGCAGGAAGCGATCAAGGAACTCGGAACCAACGGCGGCGGAATCCTTGCTGCCAACTCCGCCCATCCGTTCGAGAATCCTACGCCGCTCAGTAACATCGTCGAAATTCTGGCGATCCTGCTGATTCCGGTGTGTCTGACACGGACTTTCGGAACGATGGTCGGTGACCGCAGGCAAGGGTTGACACTGCTCGCCGTGATGGGGCTGCTGTGGAGCGGATTGCTGGCCGTCACCTTGGCTGCTGAATCCGGTGCCCGCGGTGTTGCGGCAACCGCAGCAGGTTCGATGATGGAAGGTAAGGAAGTCCGCTTCGGGATTCCCGGATCGGCATTGTTCGCGGTGAGTACCACCGGAACATCCACCGGCGCAGTCAACTCCGCGCACGACAGTATGTCTCCCTTGGGCGGCGGCGCCGTCCTACTCAACATGCTGCTCGGAGAAATCGCTCCCGGCGGAGTCGGAACCGGTCTGTACGGAATCCTGGTCCTCGCGCTGATCGCGGTGTTTGTCGGCGGACTCCTGGTTGGCCGCACACCCGAGTACCTCGGCAAGAAACTCGGCCGACGTGAAATCACCCTGGCAGCGCTCTCGATTCTGGTGATGCCCGCGCTCGTTCTCATCGGCACCGGCATTACGGTGACACTGGGGTCGACCTTGGGATATCAAGGTAACGGCGGAGATCCGGGCACTCCCGGGTCGATCCACGGCTTCAGTGAGGTCCTCTACGCCTTCGCGTCGGCGTCGAACAACAACGGCAGCGCTTTCGGCGGTTTGACCGTCACGAGCGACTGGTTCCAGTCCTCGCTCGGTATCGCCATGCTGCTGGGACGCTTCCTGCCCATCATCTTTGTGCTCGCCTTGGCCGGAGCACTGGCGTCGCAGAAGAAGGTTGCGCCCACCGTCGGTACCCTGCCCACGTCGGGACCGATGTTCACCGGACTCCTCACCGGCACCGTTGTCCTGGTTGCCGCACTCACATTCTTCCCGGCCCTCGCACTGGGCCCCATCGCGGAGGCGCTCCAATGATCCTGAACACCGAAGAGAAATCTGTAGTGGTGGACAGCGTCGACCATGCCGGCGATTCCCACCACGTCAAGGCCGGCGCATTCAACCCGCGGCAGATGATCACGGCGTTGCCGGACGCCGTCCAAAAGCTCGACCCGCGGCATCTGGCGCGCAACCCGGTGATGTTCGTAGTGTTTGTCGGCTCCGTCATCACGACGGTGATGGCGGTTGCCGAACCGTCCGTGTTCGCCTGGGTGATCACACTGTGGCTCTGGTTCACGGTGATCTTTGCCAACCTCGCCGAATCCGTGGCCGAGGGGCGAGGTAAGGCGCAGGCAGCCAGTCTTCGAAAGGTGAAGCAGGACACCACTGCCCATCGCATCACGCAGAGCGGCGCTATCGAGATGGTGTCCGGTACCGACCTCCTTGTCGGCGATCGGGTGATCGTGGTGGCGGGTGAGGTGATACCAGGGGACGGCGATGTCGTCGAAGGTATTGCGTCCGTCGACGAGTCCGCCATCACCGGGGAATCCGCACCGGTGGTTCGTGAATCGGGTGGTGACCGGTGCGCCGTCACCGGTGGTACGACGGTACTCTCCGACCGCATCGTCGTGGAGATCACGGCGGCACCCGGCCAGTCGTTTGTGGACCGCATGATTGCGTTGGTCGAGGGCGCTTCGCGTCAGAAGACACCGAACGAGATTGCGCTCAACATCCTGCTTGCGTCGCTCACGGTGATCTTCCTGCTCGCGGTGGTTGCTATCGGCCCGATGGGGCTGTACGCCGGGCACGAGCAGGATCCGATCAAACTGATCGCCCTTCTGGTGTGCCTCATTCCGACAACGATCGGCGCTCTGTTGTCCGCTATCGGCATCGCCGGGATGGACCGTCTGGTGCAGCGCAACGTGCTTGCGATGTCGGGACGTGCCGTCGAAGCTGCCGGGGATATCGACACCCTGTTGATGGACAAGACCGGAACCATCACGTTCGGCAATCGCCGGGCCACGTCGCTGCATCCCGCTCCGGGTGTCTCGGCGTTCGAACTTGCTGCCGCAGCGCGGTTGTCGAGCCTGGCGGACGGAACTCCCGAGGGCCGAAGCATCGTCGAACTGTGCGCCGCGCAGTTCGGCCTGGGAACCGAACCGACAGCGGAGGAGAACCGGACCGAGTTCGTTCCGTTCACAGCGCAGACGCGTATGAGCGGACTGGATCTGCCTGGTCGGGAGATCCGTAAAGGCGCGGCCGATGCCGTCCTGGGCTGGATTGCGCGAAAAGGCGGAACAGCCGATGTTGCAGTCACCGATTCCGTGGGCGAGATAGCGCAGGCGGGTGGTACACCACTTGTTGTCGCGGCAGCTGAGGGTGAGACGGCATCGGTTCTGGGCGTCATCGCACTCTCGGACGTCGTCAAACCCGGTATGGCGGAGCGGTTTGCGGAACTGCGCGCCATGGGAATCCGCACGATCATGATCACCGGTGACAATCCGTTGACCGCCAAGGCCATTGCCGATGAAGCTGGTGTGGACGACTTCATGGCGGAAGCCACGCCGGAAGACAAGCTTGCGCTGATCCGAAAGGAACAGGAGGGTGGTCGTCTCGTGGCCATGACCGGCGACGGTACCAATGACGCTCCCGCACTGGCACAATCGGATGTCGGTGTTGCGATGAACACCGGTACCTCGGCGGCCAAAGAGGCCGGTAACATGGTGGATCTTGATTCCGATCCCACCAAGTTGATCGAGATCGTCGAGATCGGCAAGCAGTTGCTGATCACTCGCGGCGCCTTGACCACGTTCTCGCTGGCAAACGACCTCGCGAAGTACTTTGCCATTCTGCCGGCTCTGTTCAGTGGTATCTATCCACAGTTGGATGCGCTGAACATCATGCGACTGGCCACTCCCGAATCGGCAATCGTCTCGGCCGTGATCTTCAATGCGCTCGTGATCATCGCGTTGATTCCGCTGTCCCTCAAGGGGGTTCGATACCGGCCGTCGACGGCGTCGGCGCTGCTCGGCCGAAACTTGCTCGTGTACGGGCTCGGCGGTGTGATCACGCCGTTCATCGGTATCTGGCTGATCGATCTTGTTGTTCGTTTGATTCCCGGGATTGGGTGACCTGCCATGCGTTTCACTATCGGATTTGCCAAACAGGCGTGGGCGGGCCTTCTCGTTCTGCTGTCTCTCACCGTGATTCTCGGCGTGATCTATCCCGCCGCGGTGTGGGGAGTGGGCCGCATCAGTTCCGGTTCCGCTGAGGGATCACCCGTGACCGACGCGGCCGGGTGTGTGGTCGGAAGTGCTTGGGTAGGAATCGATCCGCAGGTGCCGGAGGGCGCGCGCGATCCGTTCTTCCACAACCGAGTTGTCGGCTCGGTTGCGGACGAGGATCCTTTTGCGACGGGTGATCCTGCGGCTGCGCTGCCGTCGAACCAGGGGCCCAGTAGCGAGATTCTTGCCGACTTCATCGTCGAGCGTCGGGCCGCCATCGCAGATCGCGAGGGTGTAGACCCGTCATCCGTCCCGGTCGATGCCGTCACCGGCTCGGGCTCGGGCATCGATCCGCACATCAGCCCCGCCTACGCTCAGCTTCAGGTGCCCCGGGTTGCCACGATCAACGGGATATCCGAAGACGCGGTACGGGAATTGGTGAGCGAGCACACCGACGGGCGTCAGTTGGGCTTCCTCGGTGAGGAGCGCGTCAACGTCCTCGAGCTGAATCTGGCTCTCGGATTGACGGCGCCTGCGTGTGCCACGTCCAGCACTGGTGGATGATTGTCACGTGAGTTCTTCTGAGAAGGTCGGTACGCGCAAACGAGGTGAACTGCGCATCTACCTCGGCGCAGCACCAGGCGTCGGAAAGACCTTTGCGATGCTCGGCGAGGCTCATCGTCGCCGTGATCGTGGTACCGATGTGGTCGCGGCCGTTGTGGAATCACACGGCCGCGCCCGCACCGCCGAGCAGATCGGCGACCTCGAGATCATCGCGCCCAAGCTGGTCGAGTATCGGGGTACCCGGATGCCGGAACTTGATGTCGAGGCAGTTCTGGCGCGTCGTCCGGCCCTGGTGTTGGTGGACGAATTGGCGCACACCAACACGCCGGGAAGCAAGAACCACAAACGGTGGCAGGACGTGCAGGAGGTGTTGGACGCCGGGATCGACGTCCTCTCGACCGTCAACGTGCAACACCTCGAAAGTCTCAACGACGTTGTCGCACACATCACGGGAGTAACGCAGCAGGAGACGGTTCCGGATGAAGTTGTGCGCGGTGCGGCGCAGGTCGAATTGGTCGACATCACTCCGGAAGCATTGCGACGCAGACTGTCCCACGGAAACGTCTATGCTCCCGAACGGGTCGACGCGGCTCTCGGAAACTACTTCCGGCGCGGAAACCTCACCGCGCTACGCGAGTTGGCACTGCTGTGGGTAGCCGATCAGGTGGACGCCGCCCTGGCGAAGTACCGGGCCGAGAACAAGATCACGGACACCTGGGAAGCGCGTGAGCGCGTTGTCGTCGCGGTGACCGGGGGACCGGAATCGGAAACGCTGGTCCGACGCGCTTCTCGGATCGCGTCCAAGTCGAGTGCCGAACTGATGGTGGTGCACGTCGTCCGCGGTGACGGCCTCACCGGTGTCTCGGCACCGGAGATGGGAAAGGTCCGCGCACTGGCCACCGGGGTGGGCGCGACCCTGCACACCGTGGTCGGCGACGACGTACCGTCGACGCTCCTCGAGTTCGCGCGTGAGGAGAACGCCACGCAGTTGGTCCTTGGTACCTCGCGCCGGTCGCGGTTGGCCCGCATCCTCGACGAGGGGATCGGCGCGGCGGTAGTTCAGCAGTCCGGTGGTATCGACGTGCACATGGTCACGCACGAGGAAGCGACCGTCCGTCGACGGATCTCGTTGTTCGGCAGATCCGAGCGACGCCTGCTGTCGTGGATTGCGGCAGTGGTGGTTCCGACGGTTGCTGCAGGGCTCATGGGGTTGGTCGACCGGATCTCCGGGGTGCAGGGCGAAAACGCGTTGTTCTTCGTGGTGGTGGTTCTGGTTGCTCTGCTCGGTGGTGTTGGGCCGGCGATGGTGTCTGCTCTGATATCAGGACTACTGCTCAATTACTTCTTCACCGATCCCAAGTACAGCTTCACGATCGCCGAACCCGACAACTTCATCACGACGGTGGTTCTGTTGATAGTGGCTGTGGCAGTGGCCGTTTTGGTTGACGCCGCTGCCAAAAGAGCGCGGGAAGCGAAGCGAGCTTCGGAGGAAGCGGAGCTTCTCACACTGTTCGCGGGGTCGGTGCTCCGCGGCGCGGACCTGTCCATGCTGCTCGAGAAGGTGCGCGAAATCTACCGTCAACGTGGGGTTTCGGTAGTGCATCACGAGGACGGCGTTGTCGCGGGGGTGGGTGCAGAACCGCCCACGCGTGAGGCTGACGCGGATACCGTGTGCGAGGTCAACGACGGCGAATACGCACTGCTGCTGTCGGGGCCGGAGTTGAGCGCGCGCGATCGACGAGTGCTGACCGTTGTTGCGCACCAGGCGGTTGGCATGATCCGTCAGGACAAGCTCACAGTCGAAGCAAGCAAAGCGGCGGCATTGACCGAGGCCGATCAACTGCGCCGAGCACTGCTTTCGGCTGTGAGCCATGACCTTCGGACGCCTCTCGCCGGCGTCAAGGCTGCTGTGTCGAGCTTGCGCAGCGACGACATCGAGTTCTCACCAGAGGACACGGCAGAACTGCTGGCCACCATCGAGGAGTCGGCGGATCAGTTGACGGCGCTGGTCGGCAACCTGCTCGATTCGTCCAGACTGGCTGCGGGAGTGGTGAAGCCGACGTTGCGGCCGGTGTATCTCGACGAAGTTGTTCACCGGGCGCTACTCGGACTGGGCATCGGCGGCCGGTCCGACTCCCGGTCTCACAGCGTGATTGTCGACGTGGGTACCGTTGCCGTGCAAGCCGATCAGGGTCTACTCGAGAGAGTGATTGCCAACCTCGTGGACAACGCAGTGCGATACGGCGGCAGATCGCCGGTGCGGGTTGACGCCGCACGCGTCGGCAACTGTGCCGTCATCACCGTCGCGGATACCGGCCCCGGTGTACCCCGTGGTGAAGCAGAATCGATGTTCCAGCCGTTCCAGCGAATGGGCGACCGCGACAACACGGGCGGCGTCGGACTCGGGCTCTCCGTAGTACGCGGGTTTGTCGACGCGATGGGCGGAACGGTCAGTGCCACCGACACTCCGGGCGGCGGGTTGACGATGATCGTGGAACTGGCCGGCGCAGGAACGAATGGAAGCGAGTCAT
The DNA here is from genome assembly GCF_050586165.1 of Rhodococcus sp. 24CO. Taxonomy (NCBI): domain Bacteria; kingdom Bacillati; phylum Actinomycetota; class Actinomycetes; order Mycobacteriales; family Nocardiaceae; genus Rhodococcus; species Rhodococcus sp. 24CO. The sequence goes on from NZ_JAZFNF010000009.1 coordinate 182,437, forward strand.
GAGCCGGATACTGGTAGTCGACGACGAACCGCAGATCTTGCGGGCACTACGCATCAATCTCACCGTGCGTGGATACGACGTGGTGACGGCGTCCACCGGCGCCGGTGCGCTGCGCGCTGCAGCGGAACGGCCTCCGGACGTGGTGATTCTCGACCTCGGGCTGCCGGACATGGACGGCACCGAAGTGCTTGCCGGACTGCGCGGCTGGTGCACCGCGCCGGTCATCGTGTTGTCCGCACGCACCGACTCGGCCGACAAGGTCGAAGCGTTGGACGCCGGTGCGGACGACTATGTCACCAAGCCGTTCGGGATGGACGAATTCCTGGCGAGAGTACGCGCGGCAGCGCGCCGAGGAATATCGGCAACCGACACGTCGGAACCGTCGGTGGAGACGGCCTCGTTCACTGTCGACTTGTCGGCGAAGACGGTCAGTCGGCGCGGCGAGCAGGTGCATCTGACGCCCACCGAGTGGGGAATGCTCGAGATGCTGGTGCGCAACCGGGGAAAGTTGGTCGGTCAGAAGGAACTTCTCCGCGAGGTGTGGGGTCCGGCCTACGATACCGAGACCCACTACCTACGGGTGTATCTGGCTCAACTGCGCCGCAAACTCGAGGACGATCCGGCGCACCCCAAGCATCTGATCACGGAAGCGGGGATGGGTTACCGCTTTGTGGTGTGATAGCTCGGTGGTGTGAGTTCAGGGGTGCGTGACGATCAGCAGTGGACACGACGCCCGGTGTAGAAGGTTTCGACTTGTCGAGCCCAGCAACATGGACTTGAAACCGCCGCGTCCCCGTCGGCCGACAACAACCAGTTGCGCCGACTTCGACTCGGTGATCAACTCTTGAGCCGGGTTGTCGTGCACTACAACTCGACGAACTTCGACGTCGGGATATTGGTCCTTCCATCCGGCAAGCCGTTCGGCAAGAACTGCGTGCTCGGCGATAGCGACGGCATCCCAGTCGAGAGACTCACCGTCGGGATCGGTGCGGAATGCCGTGGACAGGTGTGAATCGCTCCAGGCGTGCACGGCAACCAGTTCGACGCCGTGCAGCGACGCGGTTTCGAAGGCTTCGGCCAGTGCCGGTTCGCTGTGTTCGCTGCCGTCGACGCCGACTACAACGGGACGGCCTCGCGCCGGTTCGTCCTCAGGCGGAAGTTCTCGGATCACGGCAACCGGACACCGCGCATGCAGGACGATCGCCGTACTGATCGAACCGAGTAGCCCGTCAGCCCAGCGGCCGAGGCCACGCGAACCAACGACCAGCATTGCCGCGTCGGCCGATTGTTCGAGCAATATGTCGACCGGGTGACCGAAACCGAGATGTTCGGTGATAACCGCGCCGTCACCCGTTGCAGGCTGCGCCGCCGCGCGACCACGGGACAGTCGAAGTTTTCCTTCCCGGCGCTTCGCGGCAAACTGCGGCGCACCGAGGGTGAACGCGTTTCCGTAGGTGCTCGGTTCGCCGCGGATCGCGGCAACAATATGAAGTGGCCGACCCCGGAGAACTGCTTCGTGCGACGCCCAGCGAACCGCGTCCAACGAGCGCGTCGAACCGTCCACGCCCACGACAATTGGTGCATTCATGCTCGTCCTCCTGAGTCGACAAGTTGAGGCAGTAAGACGGCAGCGCCGGTGATTCGGTCCTCGGCCAGGTCGACCAAGGCGCGATTCGCATCGGCTAGTGGATACGTGTTTGTGGTGATCTCGAGGTGATGCTCGCCGGCAAACGCCAGGAACTCCCGAGCGTCGCGCCGCGTATTTGCGGTGACCGAACGAATTTCGCGCTCGTAGAACAAGTGGTGCCGATAGTTCAGGCTCGGTATGTCGGAAAGATGTATCCCGGCGATCGACAGGATTCCGCCACGATTCAACGCCACGAGTGCAGTCGGAACCAGATCTCCGGCAGGAGCAAAGAGAATGGCTGAATCCAGCGGAGTGGGTGGACGGTCACGGCCACCCTGCACCGAGGCCGCGCCGAGTTGTGAAGCCAGTGCGCGCGCCGATTCGCTGCGCGTCATGACGTGGACTTCTGCGCCGCGCGCCATCGCGACTTGCGCGGCAATGTGTGCGCTCCCACCGAAACCGTAAATCCCCAGTCGTCCACCGTCGGGGACCTCGGCGCGCTGGAGCGCCCGAAATCCGATGATGCCGGCGCACAGCAGCAGTGCGGTTTCGGCATCGCTGTACCCATCCGGCAAGCGCAACGCGAATTCGGCTGTCGCCACGGCATATTCGGCGTACCCTCCGTCGATGTCCCAGCCCGTGTACGTGGAGTTCGGGCACAGGTTCTCCCGTCCACGCAAGCAGTACTCGCACTGGCCGCACGTGGAATGCAGCCACGGAATTCCGACGCGATCACCAGGGGAGAAGTCTTCGACCGCCGGGCCGACCTCTTCGATCACACCGACTATTTCGTGTCCGGGAACCACGTTTGCGCGATGGACGGGCAATTCACCTTCGGCAATATGCAGATCGGTGCGGCACACTCCGCAGGCGAGAACCCGGACCAGTAGTTCGCCCGAGGTAGGGACCGGCCGCGATTGCTGCACCTCGACAAGTGGGTGCGTTCGGACCGGCCCAGGCTGGTGTACCTGCCACGAGGCCATTGGCGTCGAAGTTCCGGTGAAGGCGTCCACCACCTAATCGTGCGCCTCAGCGCTGCCCCTTGGAAGAGGTGAAATGTGTCGGTGGGCTGTGCGAACATCTGTTCGTGTCGATGTCGTCAGATGCCCGCGGCGATCACCGGTCCGGTGGCGCCACGATCCTGCATGCCGATCTCGACTCGTTCTACGCTTCCGTCGAACAGCGAGACGACCCTGGTTTATTCGGCCGGCCCGTCATCGTGGGCGGGGGTGTGGTGCTGGCGGCGAGCTATGAGGCCAAAGCGTTCGGTGTCCGGACTGCCATGAGCGGTGGTCAGGCACGTGCGCTGTGCCCGCAGGCAATTGTCGTTCCGCCGCGCATGGACGCGTACTCACAAGCGAGCAAGGACGTATTCGAGGTCTTTCACGACACATCACCGCTGGTAGAGGGAATCTCGATCGACGAAGCTTTCCTCGAAGTCGGGGGACTGGCACGCATTGTCGGAACCCCGCTGCAGATCGGTGCCAACCTCAGACGAGATGTGGCCGAGCAGGTTGGCCTCCCCATCACCGTCGGCATTGCCCGCACGAAGTTCCTGGCCAAGGTCGCCAGCGCCTACGCCAAACCCGACGGTCTGCTGCTGGTGCCACCGGACGGTGAACGTGAATTCCTGCACCCGCTGCCCGTGGAAAGGCTGTGGGGCGTCGGCAAGATCACCGCGCAGAAGCTGCGAAATTTCGATATCGCGACGGTGGGGGACATCGCGCGGCACGACGAGTCGTCGATCGTGTCGATTCTCGGTCGCGGCGCCGGCCGACACCTGTACGCGCTCTCGCATAACCGGGATCCTCGGCCGGTACGTGCGTACGGCGGCCGAAGCTCGATGGGTGCTCAGCACGCGTTGGGTCGAGGCGTGCACTCGCGATCCGAACTCGAGGTGTCGTTGATGTCGCTGGTCGATCGGGTGTCGCGCCGTATGCGCTCAGCGCAGCAGACCGGCCGTACCGTCACACTCCGGCTGCGTTTCGGCGATTTCACGCGGGCAACTCGTTCCCACACGCTGCGCCGTTCGACGGCGGAAACAACGGATCTGTTGAATGCGGCGATGGTGCTGCTGAGCGATGCGGCGCCCCTCATCGCCGACAAGGGCATCACGCTGATCGGTGTTGCCGTATCCAATCTGGACCGAAGCGGCGCCGAGCAATTGGAACTGTCCTTCGACGGCGGACCGGATACCGCTGCCCTCGACTCCGCGATGGACAGCGTGCGGAAGAAGTTCGGCTCGGCGGCTCTGACGCGGGCAGTGTTGATCGGCCGCGATCCCGACGTTTCGGTGCCGCTGCTCCCGGACTAGCCGGGTTGCCCGCGCAACGTCAGGACGTCAGCCGAATTGTTTCGTGTGTAGCGCGTGCGAGATCAGAAGTTGTGGCCTCGATCAATTGACGAGACAGGTCGGCTAAAGCGCGCGCGACCGCAAGTTCGTCACCGATCTCGGGTACATCTGGGTCGGCGGGATTGCAGCGCGCGAAACCGGCCCCTGCGAAATGTGTCTCTTCCTGCGCCCGTAGCCGCGCGATGGCGCGAGTTCGATTGGCCGTGTCGGATGTGTGTTCGTCGATGGTGATATCCACCGACCAGTGCTTCTCGTTCATGTTTCGACCCCCTTCGGCGTACGTTCCATTGTCCTCGGTCGAGTGACACGTGCGATAGGGCTGAACGAGGGTATTCGATTGCTGCGTGGCTGAGCGTCGCAGCGCGCATGATTACGTGGCCGCCGAAAACCCCACCGAACAACCCCATGACGAGGAGTCACCATGAAGTCCTTCCGAAGTGCTGTCGAAGCGCGCGATGCCGACGCCATCGAGGCGCTGCTCTCCGACAATGTGGTTTTCACCAGTCCCGTCGCCTTCAAGCCGTATCCCGGCAAGGCGATCACGGCGTCGATTCTGCGCGGTGTGATGCGGGTGTTCGAGGATTTCCGGTATGTGCGCGAGATCGAGTCGGCCGACGGGCGCGATCATGCGCTGGTATTCGAGGCAACAGTGGACGGCAAGCTCGTAAACGGTTGCGACTTTCTGCATTTCGACGACGACGGGCTGATCGACGAGTTCACGGTGATGGTTCGGCCGCTGTCGGGTGCCACCGCGCTTGCGGCTGCCATGGGTGAGCAGTTTCCGCGTATTCGGGAAGAGGCGATGAATGAGCTGAAGTGAGCAGGTCGACGCTAGAGGGGTTGTGTGAGACTCGCCGTAGCACTAAGTTGAGCCACATCGAGTTACAGGCACTGTGAGGAGACACCGATGGCCAGGTCGACATCGATCACCATGGACCAGTCGTATCGCGAGTTGCTGGCGACGCTGTCCGACGGCTCAGTGCACCGACGGTTCGACCCCTATCTCGATATCGATTGGGATGCACCGGAATACGCGATCGACCCCGATGATCCGCGCTGGGTGCTGTCGTCGATATCCGATCCGCTCGGTGCCACGAGTTGGTATCAGGAGCAGTCGCTCGAGCGCCGCATCGCGATGGGGAAGTGGCGCCAGGCCAATGTCACCAAGGTGGGTTCGGCGTTCGAGAGCATCCTGATTCGCGGAATGATGGACTACATCATGGCGCTGCCGAACCAATCCCCGGAGTTTCGGTACTGCCTGCACGAGATGACCGAAGAGTGCAATCACATTCAGATGTTCCAGGAATTCGTCAATCGGGTTGGCGTCGACGTGCCGGGGATGCGCCCGCTGTTTCGCCGAATGTCTCCGTATGTCGGCTTGCTGGGCGCTAGATTCCCGGTCATCTTCTTCATTGGCATCCTGGCCGGTGAGGAACCGATCGATCACTTCCAGAAGGATCTCATCCGCGAAGGCAAGGACACCGTCCCGGTGATGTTGCGCACCATGGAGATTCACATTGCGGAGGAGGCCAGGCACATTTCCTTCGCGCATGATTTCCTGCGCACGCATGTTCCGAGACTGAGTCCGTTCGGCCGTGCGATGACGTCTGTCGCCTTCCCCGGCGCGATGCGTTGGCTGTCCGGCGAAATCATGGCGCCGCCCAAGGAGTTTGCGGAAAAGTTCGACATTCCCGACTCGGTGATCCGGGAAGCATTTTGGAACAGTCCTACGTCGCGTCGAATCCTGGGGAACTACTTCGGCGAAATGCGAGCATTGGCAGACGAGTTGGGGCTGATGAATCCCGTCTCGCGGCGGGCGTGGAAAAAGTTCGGAATCGCCGGCGACCGGGCCCGGTATCGCGGGGAACCCAGGCGATGGACAAAATCCCGCCGCTAGCGGTCGTATAAACCGTCGGTGCCGCGTGGGACACTTGTTCGGTGAGGTTGTATCGAGACACGGCGGTGGTGCTGCGCCTGCATAAGCTGGGCGAAGCCGACCACATCGTCACGCTGCTCACCCGTCAATTCGGGTTGGTGCGTGCCGTGGCCAAGGGTGTCCGCAGAACCACCTCCAAGTTCGGTGCGCGACTCGAACCGTTTGCGCATGTCGACGTCCAACTTCTGCCGGGTAAAAATCTGGACATCATCACGCAGGTCCAGACGGTGGACGCCTTTGCCACCGACATTGTCGACGATTACAGCCGGTACACCACGGCCTGTGCGGTGCTCGAAACCGCGGAACGACTGGCCGGCGAAGAACGTGCACCGGCGCCGCAACTTCAGCGGCTCACCGTCGGAGCCTTGCGGGCTATTGCCGAGCAGGGCCGTCCTGTCGAATTTGTTCTCGACGCTTTTCTTCTCCGAGCAATGGGTTATGCAGGTTGGGCGCCCGCACTCGGGGAATGCGCCAAGTGTTCGTCTCCCGGTCCGCACCGCGCTTTCCATGTCGCGGCAGGCGGGGCGGTCTGTACGTACTGTCGCCCACCCGGATCTGCGACGCCGTCACCCGGTGTCCTGGATCTGATGGAAGCGTTGCTGCGGGGGGAGTGGGAAGGTACCGACGTGGCACCGACCTCGCTGCGCACTCAGGCAAGTGGCCTGGTCGCAGCGCATTTGCAGTGGCATCTGGAGCGGCAATTGCGCACGCTACCGCTCATCGAACGGTCAAGGCCGCATGCGGCGGTCGAGGGCGCTGCAGCGGTGGGGCAGGATGGAACGCGTGATTCGACGACGCGAACCGCGCACCCCGCTTGACTCTGCTGCAGATCGGGTGATCCGGCCCCCGGACCCACACCCGTCCGGAGCAAAACCGCCGATCCTGCAAACCGAACTGATCCCGCGCCACGTTGCGCTGGTGATGGACGGCAACGGACGCTGGGCTCAGGAGCGTGGACTGCCGCGCACAGCCGGTCACGAGCGCGGCGAAGCCGTACTGATGGACACGGTATGTGGCTGCATCGAGATGGGCGTCGAGTGGCTCTCCGCGTATGCGTTCTCCACCGAGAACTGGAAGCGCAGCCCCGACGAGGTGCGATTCCTCATGGGCTTCAACCGTGATGTGATTCGTCGTCGACGCGACGAGATGAACGAGATGGGCGTTCGGGTTCGCTGGGCGGGCCGGAAGCCGCGCTTGTGGGCGAGCGTCATCAAGGAACTCGAGATCGCCGAAGAGCTCACCAAGAACAACACGGTGATGAACTTGACGATGTGCGTCAACTACGGCGGGCGCGCCGAAATTGCCGACGCGGTCAAGGAAATCGCCAAGCGCGTTGCCGCCGGCGAGATCAATCCCGACAAGATCACCGAGGCGACCGTTGCCAAGTACCTCGACGAACCGGATATGCCGGACGTCGATCTGTTCCTGCGTCCATCAGGGGAGCAGCGCACGTCCAACTTCTTGATCTGGCAGTCCGCGTACGCCGAAATGGTGTACCAGGAGAAGCTGTTTCCCGATTTCGACCGTCGTGACCTGTGGGCCGCATGTGTCGAATACGCCTCACGTGACCGCCGATTTGGTGGAGTGAAATGACAGGTGAAAATATGACCGAGACCGACAACGCCGCGCGACTGCAAGAGCGTGCCGCCGAAGCGCTGGCACATTTTGTGACCGTCGACGTGGCCGAAGACGGTTCACTGGGTTTCCAGTACGCCGGCGCGCTGTGCTCGGTTCAGGCGATGAACCTCTCCGAAGGCCTCGACGTTCTGTCGATGACGTGCGTGCTGGCGTGGGACCGTCCGGTCAGCGCCGCGCTGCACCGCAAGGTGGCCGAGCGCAACCGCACCATCCAGTTCGGATCCATCGCGGTGTTCGGGCACGGCAGTCTCGCGGATGTCATTCTGCGGTACACGTTCCCGGCGGCGGGACTGGAAGACGAAGCGCTCACCACGATGCTGCTGCTGGCGCTCACGGGAGCCGATACGGCTCGACAGGGACTACTTCCCTAAATCCGAATACATCGATGCTCCCGAGGAGTAGTTCATGGCGCTCGAGATCCACAAGGCCTGCGAAGTCACCGACGAGCTGGTCGAAGCCTGCGCGAGACTCATTCCTCAGCTGTCGAAGTCGGCGCCACCAGTCACCGCGGCGTCGCTCGAGAAGGTTGTGGCCTGCTCTACGAACACACTCTTCGTGGCCAGGCTCGACGGCCACATCGTCGGAACGCTGACGCTCGTCGTCTTTCCCACCCCGACGGGTCATCGGGCCTGGATCGAGGATGTTGTGGTCGACGGAGCGGCTCAAGGCCGACAGGTCGGATCTGCGCTGACCACAGCAGCCCTCGCTCGTGCGGAGGAACTCGGCGCCCGCACTGTGGATCTGACGTCGAGGAGCTCACGGGTAGCCGCGAATCAGCTCTACCGGAAACTCGGTTTCGAGCCGCGCGAATCCAATTTGCTTCGGTTCTCGCTGGCTGACTGAGCTCGCCGACTAGCCTGCGGCCGCGCAATCGCGGCAGGTACCAAAAATTTCGACGGTGTGGCTGACGTCGGTGAAACCGTTGTCGTCGGCGATGGTCTGCGACCACTGCTCGACCATCGCGCCTTCCACCTCCACGGTGTATCCGCAATTGCGGCATACGAGGTGGTGATGATGGCCGGAAGAGCAACGGCGATAGACGGATTCGCCGGTGTCGGTGCGCAGAACGTCGATGGTTCCGGCGTCGGCGAGGGTCTGCAAGGTGCGGTAGACGGTGGTCAGGCCGATGGCTTCACCACGCTTGCGCAGTTCGTCGTGCAACTCTTGCGCCGACTTGAACTCGCCGATGTCGTCGAGCAGCGCGGAGATCGCGCTGCGCTGCTTGGTCGATCGAATGCCGACAGTGGCGCTGCGCTTGAATGCAGACTGACCGGTGGTGTTCATGGTGGTGATGATCATCCTTCTTCTGCGTGGGCGACAGCGTCCACGACTATGTGGGCCAGATGGTCGTCGGCCAGTCGATAGAGAACTTCACGTCCGTGGCGTTCGCCACGCACGACGCCCGCAGCCTTCAGAACACGAAGGTGCTGGCTGATGAGCGGTTGGGTGACGCCGAGGGCGCCGACAAGTTCGTGGACGCACCGCTGCGACTGGTGGAGTTGGAGCACGATCGCGATGCGAACAGGTGCGGCGAGCGCTCGCAGGATCTCTCCGGCCGCGGTCAGAGTTTCCTTGGGCGGAACCACGGCCGGGGGGACGGGTTCGAACGGGTCGTGGGTGTGATCGAGCGCGTCGTGATCATGGTGGTTGTGGAGATCGCCGGTATCCGCAATGCTCACAGCGAGGCTCCTTCGAGGGATGTGTCACAACGTTCCTGCGTAGCCATCAGACCACACTATTGCAAATCACATTCATTTTGATATGCACAAGTACGCATGTCAACCGTGGCGCGAAGTCCACTTCCGGGGCCGGTTAGTCTGGACATGCAAAAAGCGCAGGAAAACCGTGCATCTATTACCCAGATGGAGAGCAATCCAGTGGCACCCAAGTCCAAGATCGAAGCCGTCGTCAATCTCGCCAAGCGGCGAGGCCTGGTCTACCCGTGCGGTGAGATCTACGGAGGAACCAAGTCCGCATGGGACTACGGCCCATTGGGTGTCGAGCTCAAGGAGAACATCAAGCGTCAGTGGTGGCGGAACATGGTCACCAGCCGCGAGGACGTTGTCGGCCTCGACTCCTCGGTGATTCTGCCCCGCGAGGTGTGGGTTGCATCCGGACACGTCGGCGTCTTCAACGACCCGCTGGTCGAGTGCCTCAACTGTCACAAGCGTCACCGTCAGGATCACCTGCAGGAGGCGTACGCGGAGAAGAAGAAGCTCGACAACCCGGACGACGTCACGATGGACCTCATCGGCTGCCCCGACTGCGGCACCGTCGGCCAGTGGACCGAACCGCGTGACTTCAACATGATGCTCAAGACGTACCTCGGCCCCGTCGAGAGCGAAGAGGGCATGCATTACCTGCGTCCCGAAACCGCCCAGGGCATCTTCGTGAACTTCGCGAACGTACTCACCACGTCGCGTAAGAAGCCGCCGTTCGGCATCGGCCAGATCGGCAAGAGCTTCCGCAACGAGATCACCCCAGGCAACTTCATCTTCCGCACCCGCGAGTTCGAGCAGATGGAGATGGAATTCTTCGTCAAGCCCGGCGAGGACGACGCGTGGCACAAGTACTGGATCGACTACCGCATGGACTGGTACACCGGTCTCGGTATCAACAAGGACAACCTGCGCCTGTACGAACACGCGAAGGAAAAGCTCTCGCACTACTCCAAGGGCACCACGGACATCGAGTACCGCTTCCACTTCCAGGGCAGCGAATGGGGTGAGCTCGAGGGCATCGCGAACCGCACCGACTTCGACCTCTCGACGCACTCCAAGCACTCGGGCACCGAGCTGAACTACTTCGACCAGACAACCGGCGAGCGCTACACGCCGTACGTCATCGAGCCGGCCGCCGGCCTCACCCGTTCACTCATGGCCTTCCTCGTCGACGCGTACACCGAAGACGAAGCCCCCAACGCCAAGGGTGGCGTCGACAAGCGCACGGTGCTGCGCCTGGATCGTCGTCTCGCCCCGGTCAAGGCCGCTGTCCTGCCGCTCTCGCGCAATGCGGATCTCACGCCCAAGGCAAAAGATCTTGCAGCGCAGTTGCGTCAGAACTGGAACGTCGAATTCGACGACGCCGGCGCCATCGGCCGCCGCTACCGTCGTCAGGACGAGATCGGAACCCCGTTCTGCATCACGGTCGACTTCGACACCCTCGAAGACCAGGCAGTCACTGTGCGCGAGCGTGACTCCATGGCGCAGGAACGCGTCGCACTCGACCAGGTCGAGAGCTACCTTGCGACACGACTGATCGGTTCTTAAGCCGAATCCTTCTCGGGCGGCCTTCCTCGACAACGGGGGAGGCCGCCCGTTTTGCTGTTCCCGAGAGCCTTCGAGGCGTAGGAACAGACATATGAGAAAACTCAGCGTGACTAACAGCGTGACTCTCGACGGTGTCATGCAGGCACCCGGCGGACCCGACGAGGACCGTCGCGGCGGCTTCGATCACGGGGGATGGGCTGCGCCGTTCAGTGACGCGGTCATGGCGCGGAAGATGGGCGAGGGAATGGCTGCCAGATCGCAGTTGCTCTTCGGTCGAAGGACGTACGAGAGTTTTGCCTCGTACTGGCCGCACCAGACCGACAATCCGTTCACCGAAGTGCTCGACAACACGCAGAAATATGTTGCGTCACGAACATTGACCGAACCGCTGCCGTGGAAGAACTCGACTTTGCTCCGCGGTGACGCCGCCGACGCGGTTGCCGAGTTGAAGGGCACCGAGGGCCCGGATCTGGTCATTCTGGGTAGCGGTGAGCTGATCACGTCGTTGGCGCAGCGCCGATTGATCGACACCTACATTCTGCTCATCCATCCTGTGGTTCTCGGAACGGGACGCAGATTGTTTCCCGACGGCGCCGCACTCTCCCGGTTCACTCTCACCGAAAGTGTTTCCACCTCAACGGGAGTTATCATCGCGACGTATCAGCTGCAGTGACTGGGGCAAAGAATTCCAGTTGCCAGCGCTGAGTTTTCAGGGCTTGTGCACTGGTCGGCGTGACCCATGGCGGGTAGACGCGGACAGCACGTTTCCCGCCCGTGAAGTCTGTCGAGACCACTCGATTCGTGATGAGGGCGTCGACAGGAAAAATGAAGTGCCCCAGCTGTTCTCCGTCGTATACCTCCACGATGAACAATTCGACGCCGTCGGAAACATCGTACGGGCGGATCGGCCCAGCGTCTGATCGTCGCCACAGCGTCACGAACTGCCCGAGTTTGGTGGGCGTAGTCTTTGCGCGTCGGTACACGAGGCCCTTGGGTTCGGGAATCGGTGTGGACCAGGTACATCCGTCGGCGTTCATCGAGACTGATGATGGCATGGGCCACCGACAGCGCCGCAAGCTCAGCGCCGTCGGTGGGGGGATTTCAGGCTGAAGGCACCTTGTCGAGGAACCCGAGAACGAGGGTCAACCGACCGTCGTCGTTACGCTCGAGCACATCGAATCCGTCGATCAAGGATTCTGCACCGACCGGGCCGAGCTTCCAACCGAATCGGGCTTGGCTGTGGTGTGCGTCCACCGGTCCGGCGAGTGTGAAGATCATGCCCGGAAACTGCTGCTGCACAGCGCTGATCATCGCGTCGATCTGGCTGTGCCCGGTCACATCCGCCAGTGGATCGGTGTACCGGCCGTCGGCCGCGAACAGTTGCTCGATTCGTTCCTGACGGGCGCCGGCATCGGTTTCGTTCCACAGATCGATGTAGGCGTGTGCGATTGCGTCGAAGTCACTCATGGCGGATCCTCCTGGTTGTCGAGGTCCGGGGGTTTGTTCCCCGGCTGAGATCACTGTGCCAAGCGGATGTGACGCCAGTCGATTACCTCGGAGGTCATGGCGTGAGTTGCATCTTGTCGCTACGTTGAGTGGATGACCCAGAGCGTGCATGTGGGAGCCCAGCTCAAGTCGTGGCGTGAGAGACGACGGCTCACTCAGTTAGGGCTTTCCTCCGCTGCCGGAGTTTCGACGAGGCACCTCAGTTTCATCGAAACCGGTCGATCGAAACCCAGCAAGGACATGATCATCCATCTATCCGAATGTTTGGAAGTGCCACTACGGCAGCGGAATACGCTGTTGTTGGCGGGCGGTCACGCACCGGCGTATTCGGAGAGTGCGCTGGCGGAAACGCCGATGTCCGCTGTCAGCGACGCCATCAACCGCATCGTCGACGCGCATGACCCGTACCCGGCTGTGGTGGTCGACCACCAGTGGGATCTGATCGTCGGCAATCGGGCGGTGAGCATCCTGACGGAGGGTGCTGCGCCGTTTCTTCTGGAGCCGCCGGTCAATGTTCTGCGGCTGAGTTTGCATCCCGAAGGCATGGCTCCGCGCATTGTGAACTTGGCGCAGTGGCGAAATCACGTGGTCGCCCGGTTGCGCCGCGAGGTCGAGGTAACCGGCGACCCACAGTTGGGTGCGCTGTTGGAAGAACTGCTGACGTATCCCAGCGGCGGTGAGTGGCACGAGGACGAGAGTTCACTCTTGGTGCCCTTGCGGATTCGCGCGGGCGACACCGAACTGGCGATGTTCAGTACCACCACCGTGTTCGGTACGCCGCGCGATGTCACCTTGGCCGAGATTGCGATCGAATGCTTCTATCCGTCCGACCGCGAGACCGCGGAATTCTTCCGCGCGAAATCAGAGTGACTTCTTGCCGAACTTCAGCTTCCAGGGAACCAGGGCCGATTCCATCTGAACGGCCAGGCTCATCTTCGAGACGCCGTCGGTGCGCTCCTCGAAACGGATAGGGGTTTCGGCGATCTTCATGCCGCGCTGCACAACTCGGTAATTCATCTCGACCTGGAAGGCGTAGCCGTTGCTCTGCACCGATTCGACGTCGATGGCGCGCAACGTCTTTGCGTGCCACGCCTTGAATCCGGCGGTGGCATCCTTGACGTGCAGCCGCAGGATTGCGTTGACGTAGAAGTTGGCCCACGCCGACAGTGCCTTGCGGTGCCACGGCCAGTCGCCGGCCACGGCGCCGCCCTCGACGTAACGCGAACCGAGCACCACCGCGGCGTCGGTTGTGGTGAGGATCTCGATCATGGCGGGGATAACTTCGGACGGATGGGACAGGTCCGCGTCCATCTGAATGACGATGTCGGCATTCTCGGCGAGGGCCCGCGTCATGCCGGCGACGTACGCGCGGCCAAGTCCGTCCTTGGCAGTGCGATGCAGAACACCCACCGGGATGGGGCCGTCGATGCCGAGCTTGTCAGCGACCTCGCCGGTTCCGTCGGGGGAGTTGTCGTCCACGACGAGTACTGCCAGGTTCGGGATCTTCAATGCGGCGAGACGATCGACGAGCTTGGGCAGGTTTTCGCGCTCGTTGTACGTGGGTACCACGACGGTAATCTGCGGAGCGACGTTGTTCATAACACCTTCGTATGATCTGTGATCCCGACTTGCCGGATGAAGCGTACGACGAGGTCGGTCGCGAACAAAGTCAGAATTTTACTACCTCGAGTAGTTGACTCAGAACCGGCCGCCGCCGCCACCGCCGCGACTGCCGCGTCCTCCACCTCCGCCGCCGAACCCTCCACCGCCGAATCCGCCGCCCCGGCCGCTGCTGCTCGGACCGCCGTACGAACGCGGTCCACCGCCGCCGCCACGGAGAACACTGTTGATCAGGATGCCGCCGAGAATGGCCCCGGCCGCGTTGTTACCGCCGCCGCTGCCGCCGCCGCGGGGACGCTGGTTTGCCTCCCATGTGCTGACGTCGCTCTGAGCCGCCCGCAGAGCATGGGTGGCCAGCGTTGTTGCAGCCTGCGCGTGCTGCAGAGCCGTCGACGGATCAGTGCCCTGCAACTGCTGAGCCGCCTGCAGATGGCGCTGCGCTTCGGCGTAGCGGGTACGAGCCTCGGCGCCGATGACGCCGCGTCGCGTATTGAGGAAATCGCCGGCAGCAGTGACCTGTGCCTGGGCGGCCAGGATGTCCTGCGCGAGGCGCTGCTGTGCCCGTTCGAGCTGTTGCTTCTGCTCCTGAGCCTCCGCGAGCAGAGCGTCGAGCTGTGCGTCGGCGGCCACAATCTGGTTGAAAGCGCCGAGTGGATCACTGTCCTTCGATGTCTGTGCGTGAGCCAACGCGGCTCGAGCGCCGGCCTGGGCGGCGGCCAATCGATCGCCGCCCTGGGCCAGGTAGGCGTCGGCAGCGGTGATGCCCTGCTGAACGTCGTCCATCGCGGCGGGGAGGGTAGCGATAGCGTTGCGGATGTCGTCCGCCGCGTGATCCACGGCGTCGAGAAGTTTGCGAGCCTGGTCCAGCGCGGCCTCCGCGGTCCGAATCGCTGTGACGGCAGCGCCCTGCTTACCGGCTGGCAAGGCAACGGCGTCGCGGCCCTGCTCGATGGACTGCTCGGCCAGAGTCAGCCGTTCACCGGCCATCGTGACGTTGCCGGCAACCGGCGCCAACGTCGGAGCGGGGAACTGGTTCTTCAGCTCGGTCAGGATCTTCTCGGACTCCGGCAGACGCACACTGACGGCCACAACAGCCTGAGTCAGTGCATCGAGGCGAGCGGGCGCGTTGATGAGAAGGTCACGCATCGTGTCGAACTCGTCGACCCGCGCTTCCAGTTCCTGATCGGCACGGCCACACGAGGAAATGATGTCGATGAGCATCTGGCGTCGCTGCTCGGGTGACTCCGGGATGGCGTCGTCGAGTTTCTGCCTGATGCCGAAGGCTCCGGCGAGTGTCGCCTTGGCCTTGTCGAAGGCCTGGGCAAACGGCGCGACTGCCGCATCACCGAATTCGCTGCGCGCGAGTTCGAGTTC
This sequence comes from Rhodococcus sp. 24CO, assembly GCF_050586165.1. NCBI lineage: Bacteria > Bacillati > Actinomycetota > Actinomycetes > Mycobacteriales > Nocardiaceae > Rhodococcus > Rhodococcus sp. 24CO. Next base: position 197,760 of record NZ_JAZFNF010000009.1, read on the forward strand.
TTCCTGACTCGACGCGATGGCGTTGTCGGTCTCGACGAGAATGGCCTGAGCTCGTTCGTCGAGCGTCGGCAAGGGAAGTGCGTTCAAGGCGGCGATGTCGTCGGGTGCGATGTTCTTTGCGGCCTCGAGGCTGGCCTTGTCTCGGTCGCTCTTCCGCTTGCGTGAGTACAGAACCACTCCACCCGTTCCGACGGTCACCGCGCCGCCACCGATGAGGAGGGTGCTCACCGACATGCCGCCGCTCTTGGCGTTTGCGTCACCGAGCGCGCCGGCGGTGGCAATCGCGGCACCTGCCCAATCACCGTCCACGAGAGCCGGTTCCGTCGCGTCGGACTTGATGGAGTCGATGTCGGATTGTGTGATGTTGGTCAGGCCTGGCGGCACGTCGAGGTAGTAGGCGCCTTCCGTGGTCGCGACGGCAAGCAGGACGTCGGTGCCGCTGAGAGTGGACTTCGTTGCTGTCTGCTCAGCCCACGCCTGGCCACCCATCTCGTTGAAGTCGGGGACAAACGCAACCCACAGGTCGATCTGATGGTCTTCGCTGAGTTGGTCGAGCGCAGCTTGGATGTCGTCCTTCTGGCCATCGCCCAGCACGCCAGAAGTGTCGGTGATCTGGTTGGGGAGGACCAGCGGCGGATCAGCCGACGCAGCGGCGGGACTGAAGATCAATGCCAGGATCGCGAAGATCGCCGCGACGGCGCTCGCGCTTCCCCAACGCCGGATCGGCCGGACGAATGCCCGGTCGTGGTCTGCTGGAGACGACTGCTCGATGTGTGCTGCGAAGGCCATGACGCAAATCTAACCGTTATGGCGCGTCGGCAGCGCGGGGGAGCGATCGGGGCTGGCACAATTGCGGGAGTGAAACCAGCTTTCGGCAACCGCTCCCGCAACTCTGCGCCCTCCGGGGTTGGTGGCGGCTTCGGCGAAGGTCTGGCGCGATGGACCCGACGCCTCATCGCCGGGGCACTGCTGATGGCGTTGGTCTTGATCGGTGGAACAGCGGTCCGGGTCTGGCAGGTTGCGCGGATCGACGACACAACACCCGCCGACGCGATCGTGGTTCTCGGGGCCGCTCAGTATTCGGGAACTCCGTCTTCGGTGTTCGAAGCCAGGCTCGAGCAGGCGTACAAGCTGTACAAGCGTGGAGTGGCGCCGCAGATCATCACGGTCGGCGGCAAGCAGGAGGGCGACGAGTACACCGAGGCCGCGTCGGGAAAGATGTATCTCACCGACCGCGGGATTCCGTCGAGTGCGATTACCGCCGTCGAAACCGGCTCGGACACCCTGCTGAGTATTGATGCTGTCAGCGACGAAATGGCCTCGCAAGGAATCAATTCCGCAGTTCTAGTCAGTGACCCGTGGCATTCCCTGCGGACCCGAACGATGGCACGCGACACCGGCCTCGAAGCCTGGACCGCTCCCACAAGACAAGGGCCGGCCGTGTTCACCCGCGAATCCCAGCTGCATGGCATCGCGCGCGAAACCGGCGCTCTGCTCTGGTACCAACTGACGCACTTCTCCGCTGACTTCCCCTACACGGCAGGGCAATAGGAACAACCGAGATGACGGCACACACCACCTACGGCGGCGGAACCTACTCCGAGCACGATCTGGAGCGCCTGATTGTCGAGGCGCCCAAGCGCGCGGGATTGCCCGGTACACAAATTGCCGCCGCCCAACATCGATCCGACTTTTCACGGGATCGCGCTCGCGTCCAGCACTCTGCGGCGCTACGACGCCTCGCCGACAAAACCCAGGTAGTCGGTCCTCGCGACGGTGACACCCCGCGTACCCGGCTCACGCACTCGATGGAAGTTGCGCAGATCGGTCGCGGTATCGCCGACGGCCTCGGCTGTGATCCCGATCTCGTGGACCTCGCCGGCCTGGCCCATGACATCGGGCATCCCCCGTACGGTCACAACGGCGAGAAGGCACTCGACGAAGTCGCGAAGGACTGCGGCGGGTTTGAAGGTAACGCCCAGAACCTGCGCATCCTCACGAGCCTCGAACCCAAGATTTTGGGGCCAGGCGGACGCAGCGCCGGACTCAACCTCACCCGAGCTTCCCTCGACGCTGCGATCAAGTATCCGTGGACCCGGCCGGAACCCGGAGCCAAGTTCGGCGCCTACGACGACGACGCCGATGTGCTGGCCTGGGTCCGCGACGGTGCGCCCGGGCGTCGGCAAGCGCTGGAAGCGCAGGTCATGGACTGGGCCGACGACGTCGCCTATTCGGTGCACGACGTCGAGGACGGCGTGATCGCCGGTCGTATCGACCTTCGTTCATTGGCTGATCCGAGCGAGCAGCGTGCTCTCGCCGAGTTGGGTGCCTCGGAGTTCCGCGGCCTTGTGATCGACGATCTGATCGACGCAGCCCAGCGGTTGTCGGAACTGCCCGTAGTTCAGAGCGTCGGCAGCTACGACGGAACCCTGAACAGTTCCGTGGCACTGAAAAACCTGACCAGCGAATTGGTCGGACGCTTTGCGACAGCAGCTATCGCCCGCACCCGCCTCACCAACGGCGACCGGCCACTGTCGCGATACCAAGCAGACCTCGACATCCCCGAAGCGGTGGCATCCGAAGTCGCCCTGCTCAAAACCGTTGCGCTGTACTACGTGATGTCCGACAACGGACACAAAGCCCGCCAAGACCGTCAACGCGACCGAGTTCATCGCGTCGCGGAATGGCTGCTGGCAACCGCGCCCGCCGGATTGGACCCCATCCTGCTGCCGGCCTGGGAGCGAGCGGAAAACGACGCGGCGCGCACCCGCGTTGTCGTGGATCAGATCGCGTCGTACACCGAGAGTCGCCTCGAACGGGTAGATAAAGCCAGCCTCGGCGCGCAGGCCAGTTGGGGCTGACTACTCAGCTAGAGGGCGTTTGCGTCAGCGCCCATTCTGCGACCCTGCGCGCACTCTCGGCTTCGTTGAGGTCCTCGACACGCGTCATGATGGACCAACGCACGCCGAAGGGGTCGCGGATCGAGGCAAACCGGTCGCCCGAGACGAACGTGCTCACCGATTCACGAACGGTCGCGCCGGCTTGTACTGCGCGCTCGACGACGGCGTCGACATCTGAGCAGTACAGGCCCATCGAGTAGGAGTCGGCGTCGCCGGAAGGCGCCTCGACGAGGCCGTAGTCGGGGTTGGGTTCGCCGAGTTGGAGCCGACCATTTCCGAAATCGAGGTCGGCGTGGACGACGACGCCGCTGAACTCGGTGATGTCGACGACGCGTGCGCCGTACACCGACCGGTAAAATTCAATCGCGTCGGCGGCTCCCTTGATCGCCAGAAACGGGGTCAGGCTCGTCGAGCCGTGCGGGATGCCGTCTGTAGTGTGCTCGCCGGTCACGCCCTGCTGGGAAATGCTGTCTGGGTTCATGAAACGAAGGTAGCGCCGTCAGATGGGGTGTGGCTTGAAGATTCGCGACGAACGAGGAGGACGACAGTTGGTCACGCCCGGTGACAGTCGCGGGATTCTGTACCCGACCAAGCTCCCGACGTTCCACCGCGAACCGGCCGACGCCTCGTTGGAAGGGCGCATCCGCTGGTTCTGGATTCCGCGATGGCAGCTCGCGCCCGGCCGAACCGTTCGCCAGGAAGTGCTGCCGTTCCCCGCGTCCAATCTCGTGGTCGAACCCGGCGGGGTGTCCCTGGTCGGCCCGTCGACGGGGGCGTCGCACCGTGACCTGTGCGGCAGTGGCTGGGCGGTGGGTGCACTGTTGCGGCCGGCGGGCCTCGCGTCGTTGCGAGCTGATCCGCAGACCATCCAGAACACCGAAGTGCGTATCGCGGCGCCGGACTTGCACGAGGCAGTGATGTCGGCGATGGGTGAGTCTGACCATGAGGTGGGTAGGCAGCGTGCGATTGCGGCCTTCTCCGAGTGGGCGGCCGAGCACATTGCGCCGGACGACGAGAGTGGTCGACTGGCGAATGCCATGGAAGACCTGATCGCTTCGGATCGGACAGTGATCCGTGTCGGTGATATCGCCGAACTTCTCGGCACCTCCATCCGTGGTGTCCAACGCCTCGCCCAGCGATACGTCGGGTTGCCTCCCTTGGCGATCATTCGGCGCTACCGACTTCAGGAAGCCGCGCAGCGGCTACGCGAAGATCCGTCGGTAAAGATCGCGCAGGTGGCGGCCGATCTCGGTTACGCAGACCACGCCCACCTGTCCGCCGACTTCCGCAACGTCCTCGGTTTCACGCCGAACTCCTACCGCCAGGATCCAGACCGCCCGTGACGAACTTGCGGTGTCAGGCGCAGTTCGTGGACCGCCTAGACTGACATACGTGGCGGGCCGAATTTCTGACAGAGACATCGCGGCCATTCGCGAACGCACACGTATCGAAGACATCGTCGGTGAGTACGTTTCACTCAAGAGAGCGGGCGGCGACTCCATCAAGGGGCTGTGCCCGTTCCACGACGAGAAGTCGCCGTCGTTCCACGTTCGCCCCAACCATGGGCTTTATCACTGCTTCGGCTGCGGTGAGGGCGGCGACGTCTACTCGTTCCTGCAGAAGATGGATCACATCAGTTTTGTCGAGGCTGTCGAACAGTTGGCCGATCGGCTCAACTACTCGATCTCCTACGAGGGCGGCGGGCCCTCCGTGCAACGCGATCGCGGCACGCGTGCCCGCTTGATCGCAGCCAACGCCGCCGCGCAGGAATTCTATGCCGCGCGGCTGAAGGAACCTGACGCCCAAGCTGCCCGCGACTATCTGACAGAACGAAATTTCGACGGTGCTGCGGCTTTGCAATTCGGGTGCGGCTACGCACCCGACGGCTGGGACATTCTCACAAAACACTTGATGGCCAAGGGTTTCGAGTTCAAAGAACTCGAAGCGGCCGGACTGTCCAAAGAGGGGCGACGCGGCCCGATCGACCGTTTTCATCGTCGACTCCTGTGGCCCATCCGGAGCGTCGCCGGCGACGTGATCGGCTTCGGCGCCCGCAAACTTTTCGACGACGACACCATGCCGGGCAAGTACGTCAACACCCCGGAAACCATCCTGTACAAGAAGTCTCAGGTTCTGTTCGGCCTTGATCTGGCGAAACGCGATATCGCCAAGGGGCATCAGGCTGTGGTGGTCGAGGGATACACCGACGTCATGGCGATGCATCTGGCGGGCGTCAAAACCGCCGTCGCCTCGTGCGGTACAGCATTCGGTGAGGAACACCTCGCGATGCTGCGCCGACTCCTGATGGACGACAGCTACTTTCGCGGTGAGATCATCTACACCTTCGACGGCGATGCCGCAGGGCAAGCTGCCGCGATGAAGGCTTTCGAGGGTGATCAGAAGATGGCGGGGCAGACGTTTGTTGCCGTCGCACCCGACGGAATGGACCCGTGCGATCTTCGGCTGGCGTCGGGTGATGCTGCAGTGCGCGACCTCGTGGCGAGGCGGACCCCGATGTTCGAGTTCGTGGTCAAGTCGATACTCACCGAGCACGATCTCGACACAGCGGAAGGCCGCGTCGAGGCGCTGCGCCGCACCGTTCCCGTCGTCGCGCAGATCAAGGAATCGACTCTGCGCGACAGTTACGCGAACCTGCTGTGCGGATGGGTCGGTTGGGACGACCTACCGTCCGTGCGTCGACGCGTCCGTGACGAAGCTCGCAAACGCGCATCCACCCGTGGTTCCTCACCCGCGCCGAAGCGTCGTCAGGTCATTCCGGAGCCGAGCGACGACGCGCTTGCCCTCCCGATCGGCATCTCACGGCCCCGGCCTAACGATCCGGGGCTGTCCACGCAGCGAGCGGTGCTCAAAGCGGCCCTGCAGTACCCAGGGATCGCCGGAACGGTGTTCGACTCACTGCCTGTCGAGACGTTCACCCATCCCGCCTACGTGGCAATCAGGCAGTCGATGTCCGACGCCGGCGGCACCAGCAAGGGCTTCGGCGGCGCCGAATGGATCGAGGTTGTCACCAAGGGCGTCGAAGATGTGACAGTTGCCTCAGTGATCTCGGAGTTGGCCGTCGAACCGATGCCGTGCGACGAGGACACAGTTCCCCGCTACATCAGCGGCGTGCTAGCTCGGCTGCAGGAGGCCTGGGTCGGCGAACAGGTCGCAGACCTCAAATCGAAACTGCAGCGCATCTCACCCGCCGCAGCACCCGAGGAGTACAACTCGCTGTTCGGCGACCTCGTCGCCCTCGAGCAGTACCGCCGACAGCTGCGTGAGCAAGCCGTCGGCGACAACAGCGTCTGATCTAGCGGTTCTTCTTCAACTGGTCATGGGGGATCAGGATCGTGGTCTCCTCGTTGATCGGCTTCATGGGCTCCAATTTCGGCTGCGTGCTGAGCGAATCAGCCAGCTTCTGACGCGACGCGTCGAGCACCTTCTTCGTGGCAGGACTGGTCGCCACCGCCTTCGCGGCCCGACTGATCTGTTCGTACCGGGCGCGGCCTGCCTTCGTCCCCAGGACGTACCCAGCGGCAACACCGATCAACAAACGCATCATTCCTGCTTCCCTCCAGCACCGATCGTCCTGACTCCATCCTGCCTGATGACTCGCTGGGCAGGCGATTTGGTACTTCGGCGGTGGATTCGCTACAGTTTCTCAGGCAACGCCGGAACGGGCGAAGCGAGCAAGACAATCCCCTGTAGCTCAATTGGCAGAGCTTCCGACTGTTAATCGGACGGTTGCTGGTTCGAGTCCAGCCGGGGGAGCGTTCAGAAGAATCCCTGATCCGCAGCAATGCGGATCAGGGATTTTTTTGTTGCACAATTATGTCGGAGGCCTGTCACGAATTGTCACAGGTGATTCCTTGCAGCGGCAGCGTCTCAACCCAAAGCGCCCCCACCCTCGCTAGGAGGGTGGGAGTCGTCGCTTTCGAGGTTAAATCCTGTGACTTGCCTGGATATCGGCGAGCGCGTTGATACGGCGCTGCAGGTACCGGGTGTGGGACCCGAACCAGACGGGGGCCCACAACCAGGTCATTACTGGCGATACTTGCACCGGCGAGTTCATCATCCCGTGCGCCTGATTCAGTCGCTTCGCGGTGCGAGACAGGCCCACAAGCCCGTAGAACGGAATGATCTGCGACCACCATCGAGTCCAACCCTCGCGTTCACTGCCGGTGAAGGCTGCGAGTTCGCCGTTGATGCGGTCGTACCAGACGAGGTAGTAGATCCCTAGCGTGATGCCGGTCAGCCACCACAGCCCCCACGCACCCTGTTTCCTGATAGTCGCTTGCTGAGTCGTAGCCTGAATCCCCTGCTGCGTCACTGCACTGCCCTTCGATTATTTGCCCACGCGTTGCTCGGTGAGCGCTAGATACTAATACCAGACGGACCGGTCTTAACGGGACCTAATGCCTCGCCAGATGTCAGGGGGTGAGAAATGACTGGCTCGGCCCAGTGGTCACTGCGGCAGTCGATGCCGGTGAGGCTCCGCGCGACCAACAACATGCATTCGAATGTGTGTGCGAAGATGCGAGTATGTCTGTCGAATCTGCGCCGACCAGTTGCCCCAGCGGGCACGCGCTTACCGGGGGCACCTGCCTCGTCGGCTGGGAAGTCTGTGGATGCGCACAAGCTGAAAACGGTGGGCACCGGACGCACTACTGCCGAACTTGTGGCGAGACGGTGCGGACTCCGCCATGCGCCGGAGCGATGCCGCAGACAGACCGGTGGGCGAATCGGGCATGAAGCCCCGCATTCCAGAGTCCGTCCGGTCGTGCCGTCTGTGAACAGTCGTGCCGTGCCTATTGTGGCGTCATGACAGCACCTTCATGGGTCGAACTCGTCGGACGAAATGTGGCAGCGGAGGCGATGTACGTTTCTGGGGAAATGCGAGTGACCGGAAACAAGGGTGACCGGGTCCTCTCCGAGCGCTTCCGATTCTGGCATGGGCCTAATGGGCGCTGGCGTATCGAGAGTGACGACGAGGTTGTGTACATCTCCAGCGCGGGTGGCGACGCGATCGTGCGTGTCGACGGCGAGATGCAGCGTCAGAGAGGCGATTTCGGAACCGTCCACCTCGGGCCCGCATTCAGTCCGTTGGACCTGATGGGGCTGGATTCCATGCTGCGACGGATGAGTGCGCGAATGGAACCATCAGTTGCTCAGCAGGCCACCGTTGGCGGCAGGGCGGCGTGGTCGGTCACCTTGACTTCACCGTCTGGCGACAGTGCTCTGCTGACTTTCGACAGCATTACCGGCGTCCTGGTGCATATGGCGGGGCCGAAAGAGAGCAGCCTGCTGGAGGTCTTCGATGCCCTCGAGCGGCCGCATGACGTTCTCCGAGCGATTGCAGCTGCGGACAGTGGGCAGGCGGCACGTGACGCCGTCATCCAGCTTCTGGGCGTGTCGCCCATCGGAGCCGAAGCAGTGACCACGATGCAGCTCATGGGATTCCGGTCTGACGTGGCCCGGCAACTCCGGGCCGAGCTCGCGAGGCTGCAGGGCGACGCGGCCGACTGACAGCTATCCGAATTACACGCCGGGGCTGTGGGTTTGGTTGATGTCGAGCGTGACCTCGACATCCTCGGCAGGAACATCCGTGAGAAGGTGCACGGCGTCAGCGACCATGTCGGGAATCTGATCGAGTCGGCGGGCCTGGGTGAACGCTCCGTCGACCTCGGGCACCTCGACTGCCCACCAATCGCCGGATTTCGTGACCTTTGCGGTGACCTTCATCTGATGCCTTTCTTGTCGATGGTCGTTCGAAGCAAAAGCCCGGCGCAGGATTCTGCGCCGGGCTTTGGTGTTCATGGTGCGAGCGACTACTTCGCTGCGCGGTCCGAAGGCTCGAACAAGCGAACGATGTGGGCGGGGTTTATGTAGTAGACCCCGTTGGGGGAGTTGAGAACCAACGTGTCCTCAGTGAAATCCTTGACGGTGCCGTTGAGCTTCGCGCCGTCGGACATGATGATCCGGATCGTGGCCTTGGAGTTCTTGAATTCAGAGAGTGCAAGCTTCATGTGATGATCCTGTTCAGTGGGGTGTGCTCTCCAACGTTATCGGGTTCCGGCACCCATGCGAACCAAGTAGAGGTACCTGCTCCGATATGAGTTACACCAGTCACACCCTGCCCGGTTGTGATTCACGTCAGCGGTGCCGGTAACATTCGGACGCGCCGAGATGTCATGCAACTCGGATGGGGCGGTAGCTCAGTCGGTTAGAGCCGTGGACTCATAATCCATTGGTCGCGGGTTCGAGCCCCGCCCGCCCCACGTCAGATGCCCTGCCTCGTACGTCGAGGCAGGGTCTTCATCGTTAAGGCGCGGTTTCGATTCTCCACGGTCTCGTCAGTGGGGTCAGTCGCAAAAACGGAGGAATCTTCTGAATGGTCTGCTGACAAGGCGGGCACGTCGGGTCGATGGCGGCGATGTGCTGGATCTTCTCGCGGCATGGCCGGTGAGTGTCTCGGTTTTCTCGTCGCGATCAGCTGCTGTTGCTGCTGTTAGTGCCGCTGCTGTTCGATGGCATTCGGGTGCGGAGCCAGTCGACGAGGTCTGTTGCACTGCGGGTTTGCATCCAGACTCGGCCGGGGCCGGTGAATTCGGTGACAACGCCTTCGCCGCCGAGGATCATCGATTTCCAGCCGCCGGCCTTGCGGATGCGGTACTGGACGGATTCGTCGAATGCGACGACGTGACCAGAGTCGAGTGTCATCGTTTCTCCTGCGGTGAGGGTCAGCGGCCGGATTGCCCCGTAGCTGGAGAGCAGGATCTCGCCTGTTCCGCTGCACCGCAGCAGAACAAGGCCGGCTCCGCTGAAGAATCCTTTGCTGCCGCCCCACTTCGAGTCGACGTCGATAGTCGGGTCGGATGCGAGCCAGCAGCCGGACTGGACGAGCAGCGCCGTCCCTTCGTCGATGGTGGTTTCGACTACATCGCCGGGCAGTGCTCCGGCGACGCCTACGACACCACCGTGCTCGCTGCTGAAGTCGTTGACGAAGAAGCTCGACCCACCGAGGGAGCGGCGGAGACCTTTCATGAAGCCTCCTCGGGTCGACGTGGTGATGGCGATGTCGCCCCGCATCATCGCCATTGCTCCGGCTTCGACGCGGACTGATCCGCCTGCGGGGACACTGATCTCGGCTAGCGCGAATGCGGGCCCACAACTGATTTCCGTTTTCATGGGTTCCTTTCGATGAGAATTTTTCTCGAGGGTCGGCATTCAGCATCACGTTTGACCGAATCTATGTCCAGTACCGTTTCCGAACGAATTATCGCTTGCGGTGATTCTCCGATTCGAATCCGCGAGGTTCGCTAGCTAATCGTCGCAGTGAGTTCGGATGGGCGTCGGTGGTGTTCGTGTGTAGGCGCCGTTGAACTGAACTCCGTCACCGGTGAGTGTTCCTGGACTCGGTTGTCCGGACGACTACCCGACTACGCGACGAAGTGCGCCGGGTGCAGATTGCGGTTGAGTATCCGATCTGTCGACATGCCCGTCGACGGCGCCGGAACTACAGGGCAGGCTCAGCCCCTTGCGGATGGCTTCGTAGGCGGTGTCGAGTCCTCGTACGAAGCAGTGTAGGTGTGGGTCATCTGGCGAGTCGGCATACATTTACGAGTTCAGTTGTGTACCAATGTTTTCAGTGGAATTCTCGAGGTGATTCGCGGGACCCTCGGCACATGTTTTCGGCGGGTGCGTCGCCGATGGCGCGTAGCGGTCGCAGGTAGTCAGAGCCTGCGCACCTCCTCGAGAGTTTTCCGGGCTCCGACGGCGTGCAACGAGTCGAGAGTAGTTCGGAAGGTCGCGACAAATCGCCGGTTGTCGACCAGGTCGCCGAAAACGGCGCGGTTGCCGATGAAGGCGAGTGGGTCGACAGACTGCTTCCGAGCAAGAGGCACCAACGTGTCAGCTAATTGATCGACCACGGTGATCGGGTCGCCGTTCTCATCGACGCCCTCGGCGTAACGCGCCCAACTGGCCACGATTGCGGTGGACAGATTGATGGGTCCTCCGGTCTCGAGTTGCTTCCGGATCACCGGCAAGAGCCACTTGGGAATTCGATCGGACGACTCGGCGCACAGTCGCGCAATCGTGTCACGAACCTGCGGGTTCGAGAAGCGTTTGATGAGCGTCTTCTTGTACTGGTCGAGGTCGACGCCGGGGACTGGGTCAAGGGTGGGGGTCGCTTCGAGGTTCATGTAGTCGAGCAGGAACCCGGACAGGAGTTCGTCCTGGCACGCCTCGTGAACGAGACGGTATCCGGCGAGATAGCCGAAGTAGGCGATGCCCTGATGGCTGGCATTGAGAAGGCGCAGTTTCATGAGTTCGTACGGGCGAACGTCCGGCACCACATTCACGCCGGCGTTTTCCAAAGGTGGCCTGCCCACCGTGAACTCGTCCTCGAGGAACCATGCGGTGAAGGGTTCGGCGGCGACGGGCCACTGATCGTCGACGCCGAATACTTGGGCGATCTCGGCAGTGACCTCGGCTGTGGTGACGGGCGTGATCCGGTCGACCATGGAGTTGGGGAACGCACCGTTCTGCTCGATCCACTCTGCAAGTTCCGGATCTTTCAGGGCGGCAAAGGCTCCGAAAGCCGTTCGTGCGACGGCTCCGTTCCCTTCGATGTTGTCGCAACTCATGATCGTGAAAGGCGCGAGGCCGCGTTCTCGGCGAAGAGCGAGGGCATCGCACACCAGCCCGAAAGTCGTGCGGGGGAGAGCTCCTGGCCGAAGATCATGCACGACATCGGGATTGGACGCGTCGAACTCACCCGTCGTGTGCAAGATGTTGTATCCGCCCTCGGTGATGGTGAGGGATACGATCTTTGTCGACTCCGACGCCATCTTCTCGATGACAGCACGTGGATCGTCCGGAGCAAACAGGTACTCGACGATAGATCCGATGACCCGACCCTCGAGCGTTCCGTCGGCATGCTTGAGCGCCAGCGTGTACATCCCGTCCTGGGCTCCGAGCGCATCCTTCATCCGTTTGTCCGACGGCATCACTCCGACGCCGCAGATGCCCCACTCGAAGCCTTCTCCTTGGCGTAGGAGGGTATCGATGTACATGGCCTGATGCGCGCGGTGAAAGCCGCCGACACCAAAATGCACTATGCCGGTAGTGACTTTGCTCCGGTCGTAGTTCGGCACTTCGAGTGAAGCATCGAAGTCGTGCATGGTCTTCGTGTTGAGTTCCATGAAAGTTCTAGTCTCCTTCGGCGACGATGACAACGGCTTTGATGCTGCCGGGTACGCGATCGGCTTCGAGTGCCTCGCGCGAGCGTTCGAGTGAAAAGCGGGCTGTGACCATCGAATCCAGATCTACTCGACCAGAAGCGACCAGTGCCGCGGCGATCGGCCACGTGTTGGCGTATCGGAACACGCCGGTGAGGACGAGTTCGCGACCCTGAATGATGGGGACGGGAAGCGGGATTTCGTCTGCGCCCATCCCGACCAACACAACTGTCCCGGCCGGCCGAACGGCGTGAATGCCGTCGATCACGGCGGCTGTGGCTCCCGAGGCGTCGATGAACGCGTCGACGCCGAGTGAACGTACATCGCTCTCGCGGGGGTCGACCACGGTGGTGGCGCCGAATTTCAGTGCCACCTCGCGTCGGGCGGCGTCGATGTCCGAGACGATGACCTCGGTGGCGCCAAAAGCCTTGGCTACCTGCGTCGTCACAATTCCCACAGGTCCGGCGCCGGCGACGAGGACTCGGGACCCACCGGTGACGCCCGCCTTCTGGACAGATGCAATGCCCACGGAGAGTGGCTCGAACAGCGCTGCGGCCTCATAAGACACTGAATCGGCGATGGGATGCGCGAAGTCGGCGCCAATGGTCACGTAGTCCGTCAATGCACCGTCGATGGGAGGCGTCGCAAAGAACTCCATGTTGGGGCAGAGGTTGTACCGGCCGGATTTCGATTCCGAACTGGTCGGATCGGGTTTCTGCGGTTCGATGGAAACCCGTTGTCCGATGCGGCTGGGATCAACGCCGTCCCCGACGGCTGCGATCCGACCTGACGCCTCGTGTCCCAGAACGAGGGGAGCGTCGACCACATAAGGGCCGATGCGGCCTTCGCGGTAGTAATGCGCGTCCGATCCGCATACGCCCACCGCGTGGACACGGATGAGGACTTCGCCAGGCCCGGGCGACGGTCGCGGTCTTTCCTCCATCTGCATCTTTCCGACCTCAATAAGGACATTTGCCCGAATTGTCGCAGGTAGATCGATGGATTCACCGGAAACTGTTGTGTGCGTCACAACGTAGATGTTAGCTTAATGAGCATAAGAACATCTAGTGAGCATTTGCTCACGACCAAAAGAAATTTACGAGGAGAACGCGTGAACCAGCCGGCTCAGCCCACAGGACTCAAGACGTCGAAGACGCCGGCTTCCGAAGATGTCCGACTCGCGCTGCGTGCGGCAACGATGTATCACCTCGAAGGTGCTACTCAGGCGGAGATCGCGGCAAAACTCGGTGTCTCGAGGCCGACGGCGGGCCGCTTGCTGGCTCGGGCACGGTCGCAAGGTTTGGTCAGGGTCGAGATCTTGGTTCCGCCGGAGTTGGAAGGTTCGGTAAACACGGAACTGGAGTCCGAACTCGAGAAGCGATTCGGTCTGGCTGAGGTTTTGGTTGTCCCCGAAGCGAATTCGGATTCGGATGATCCCGACTACGATGCGTTGGGTCGTCGCGCTGCTGACGTGCTGGTGCGGCGTTTGCAGCCGTCGAGCATTCTCGGATTCACGTGGGGCCCGGAAACCGTTGCGGTTGCAGGTTCTTTGCCGGATCGGGCGGCCAAGTGCTCGGCTGTGGTACAACTTGACGGCTCCATGACGGTGACCGACTATCAAACCGGCGTTGACTTCACTATCGGCCGATGTGCACAACAGTTGCAGGCCAATCCGATTCGTCTCAATGCTCCGCTCTACGCCGATCCGGCGACGGTGGAGTCGCTGCGAAACGATTCGGTCATATCGAGGGCTATGCAAGCCGGAATCGATTCCGACATAATGGTTTTCGGTGTTGGTGCCGTATCCACGGCTACCACGTTGTTTGCCGGTAGCTTTGTCGACTCGACCATGCTCGACGAGTTGGAAAGTCGCGGCGCGGTTGGTGAAATCGGGGGCCGTTTCTACACGGTCGACGGAACTCCAGTGGAGGGGCCACTGCCCGAGCGGACGGTCTCCGTATCGCTCGATGCAGTGAAATCCTGTGATCAGACCATTCTGATTTCGGGGGGAACACACAAACGCCAGGCCGTTCTGGGCGCATTGCGCGGAGGTTTGGCACACGTAATCGTCACCGATGTCGAGTGCGCCCAGTGGCTGCTCGAAAGCTAGCGCTCTCACGAGTTCTGCCTGCTGAGCGTGCAACTGACACGTGAGTGTGAAGGAAGGTAATCCGTGAAAACAGGAAGACGAGTGTGGGGCGCTGCTACTGCAGCTCTCTGCCTCCTGGTGTCGGGATGTGCGGGTGCGGGCGCACTCGGTGGTTCCGGCGAACGAACCGTCACCATTGCGATGGTGTCGAACTCACAGATGCAGGACGCCATCAAATTGGCACCCGCTTTCGAAGCCGAGAACCCGGGGATCGACCTCAAGTTCGTCAGCCTCTCCGAGAATCAGGCGCGCGCCAAGATCACGGCATCGACGGCTACCGGTGGCGGTGAATTCGATGTAGTCATGATCAGTAACTACGAGACGCCGCAGTGGGCCGCCAACGGTTGGCTCGAGAACCTGTCCGAGCATGCCAATGCCACACCGGGTTACGACGAAAACGACTTCATTCCGTCGATCAAGACGTCCCTGTCCTATGAGGACAACATGTACGCCGTTCCTTTCTACGGTGAGTCGTCGTTCCTGATGTATCGCAAAGACCTGTTCGACCAGGCCGGCATCACGGTTCCCGAAGATCCGACGTGGCAGGAAGTTGCCGGTTGGGCAGAGCGGTTCGACAACCCTGACGCCAAAATGTCGGGTATCTGCCTTCGTGGAAAGCCCGGCTGGGGCGAGGTTCTCGCGCCGCTGAACACCGTGATCAACACATTCGGTGGCCGCTGGTTCGACGAAGACTGGAATGCGCAGCTGACCAGTCCGGAGGTGGAAGACGCCGTTCAGTTCTACGTCGACACCGTGAAGGAGCATGGTCAGCCGGGTCCTGCGACCAGTGGATTCGGTGAGTGTGCAACGCAATTCGCACAGGGCAATACCGCGATGTGGTACGACGCGACGTCGGCGGTATCGGTGCTGGAAGATCCCGCGTCGTCGAAGGTGTACGGAAACATCGGCTACGCAAAGGCTCCGAAGGTCGAGAAATCCGATCCCGGATGGCTGTACACGTGGGCGCTCGGTATTCCGGAGTCGGCCCAGAACAAGGACGACGCGTGGAAGTTCATCTCGTGGATGACAAACAAAGAGTACATCCAGCGAGTCGGCACGGAACTCGGGTGGTCGAGAGTCCCTCCGGGAAGTCGTCTTTCGACCTATGAGATCCCGGAGTATCAGGAAGCCGCCAAGGCGTTCGCTGAGATTACTCTCGAATCGATCAACAATGCAGATCCGAAAAACCCTACAGTGCAACCGGTTCCGTACACCGGAGTCCAGTTCCTCACGATTCCTGAGTTTCAGGATCTGGGCACTCGCGTCAGCCAGCAGATCAGCGCTGCCATCGCGGGTCAGAAGAGTGTGAAAGAAGCACTCGAACAATCGCAGCAGTATGCCGAGGTGGTCGGCAAGACCTATCAGGAGAACCGATGACTACGGTTGCTGAGCACAGAACTGCGGTGGACGACGCGCCGCCGGTCCGAATCGACAAGAAGATCTCTCGCGCCGAGGGGTGGCGTCGTCGAGGTCCGTTGTTGCCGGCGTTGATCTTCGCGATTGTCGTCACCCAGATTCCGTTCCTGTTCACGCTGTACTACTCCACGCAGTCGTGGAACCTCGTGCGGCCGGGATCACGGCATTTCAATGGGTTGGACAACTACATCGAGGTGTTCAAGGACAGTCAGTTCCGCGAGGTGGCTGTCAACACGGTCATCATGATCGTGGGAACGGTCATCGTGTCCGTGATCCTCGGACTGGCGCTGGCACTGCTTCTCGACCGGGCGTTCCTCGGCCGCGGAATTGTGCGAACGCTGCTGATCACGCCGTTCCTCATCACCCCGGTCGCCGGCGCATTGCTGTGGAAGACAACGATGTTCGACCCGGTGTTCGGCATCGTGAACTTCGTTCTCCAGCCGTTCGGTGTCGGCCAGGTCGACTGGGTGAGCAAGTTTCCGCTCGCGGCGGTCATGATCAATCTGATCTGGCAGTGGACCCCGTTCATGATGTTGCTG
Organism: Rhodococcus sp. 24CO; assembly: GCF_050586165.1. NCBI lineage: Bacteria > Bacillati > Actinomycetota > Actinomycetes > Mycobacteriales > Nocardiaceae > Rhodococcus > Rhodococcus sp. 24CO. Next base: position 214,009 of record NZ_JAZFNF010000009.1, read on the forward strand.
ATCCTGGCCGGGCTGCAGTCCATGCCCCGCGACATTCTCGAGGCCGCGCGAGTCGACGGCGCCAAGCCGTTTGCGATGTTCCGCGAATTGACGTTGCCGCACCTGCGCCGCTTCATAGAACTCGGCGCAGTGCTCGGTGCGATCTACCTCGTGAACACCTTCGACGCGGTGTACATGATGACGGCGGGAGGGCCAGGAGTCGCCAGCTCGAACCTGCCGTTCTACATCTACCAGCGTGCGTTTCTCGGCTTCGACGTCGGTCAAGCTGCGGCGATGGGCGTCGTGACAGTGATCGCGACCATCATCGTGTCGACACTCGCGCTCCGATTGATCTTCAAGAGCTTCACCGGTAATGAGGAGGCTGCGTGATGACTACCGTAGATACGACAAGCGCGACGACCGACAAGCCCGTGGTGAAGAAAAAGAAAAGCAGCAAGTTCAGTCCCTGGTCGGTTGTGGCATGGATTGCCGCCTTGGGCTTCTTCTTTCCGGTCTTCTGGATGGTTCTGACGGCCTTCAAGACCGAAGCCGATGCGTACACGGATCCGCCGAAGTTGTTCTTCACCCCGACGCTCGAGCAGTTCCGCGCCGTTCTCGATTCGGGTCTGGGTACCACGCTGGCGAACTCGGCGTTCGCCACGGGAATGTCCACCATTCTTGTTCTGCTACTGGGTGTTCCGGCAGCGTTTGCCCTCTCGCTCCGTCCGGTGAAGAAGACGCAGGATGTGCTGTTCTTCTTCATCAGCACCAAGATGCTCCCCGTTGTGGCAGCGATCGTGCCGCTGTACGTGATCGTCAACGACATCGGATTGCTCGACAACATCTGGGCACTGGTCATCTTGTACACATCGATGAATCTGCCGATCGCGGTGTGGATGATGCGGTCGTTCTTTCTCGAAGTTCCCGGCGAGCTCCTCGAAGCCGCCAGTATGGACGGCGCGAGTTTGTGGACCTCGGTTCGTGAGGTGATCCTGCCGCTGATCTCGCCCGGCATCGCTGCCACTGCGCTGATCTGCGTGATCTTCTCGTGGAACGAGTTCTTCTTCGCAGTTAACCTGACTGCTGTTCAGGCCCAGACGATTCCGGTGTTCCTGGTCGGATTCATCACCGGTGAGGGACTCTACTGGGCCCGACTTTCTGCAGCAGCAACCATGGCGGCATTGCCCGTCATCCTGGCCGGTTGGTTCGCCCAGAACAAGCTGGTGCGCGGCCTGTCCTTCGGCGCCATCAAATGACCCGGTGCAATCCACTCATTCGCCCCACACTTTCAGGAGTTCGTCATGGCTGAAATCTCTTACCGGAAAGCGTCTTGCATCTACGAAGGTGCCGGAACCCTCGCTGTCGATTCCCTCGATCTCGATATCAAGGACGGCGAGTTCATCGTCCTCGTCGGACCGTCAGGATCAGGAAAGTCCACTGCGCTGCGCATGTTGGCCGGGCTCGAGGATATCGACTCGGGTGCAATCACGATCAACGGCAAGGACATGACCGATGTCCCGTCGAAGGATCGCGACATCGCCATGGTTTTCCAGAACTACGCCCTGTATCCCAACAAAACCGTCGGCGAGAACATGGGCTTCGCGCTGAAGATGCGTGGGGTTCCTTTGGAGGAACGAAAGAAGAAGGTTGCCGAAGCTGCAAAACTCCTCGACTTGACCGAGTACCTGGACCGCAAGCCCGCCAAACTGTCCGGTGGTCAGCGTCAGCGAGTTGCCATGGGACGCGCCATCGTTCGTGAACCTCAGGTGTTCTGCATGGACGAGCCGCTGTCCAACCTCGACGCGAAGCTGCGGGTCCAGACGCGTACGCAAATCGCGGCATTGCAGCGTCGACTCGGAACCACCACCGTGTACGTCACTCACGATCAGGTGGAAGCGATGACGATGGGCGATCGAGTCGCAGTCCTCAAAGGTGGCAAATTGCAACAGTTTGCATCACCGACCGAGCTCTACGATCGTCCCGCAAACGCGTTTGTCGCCGGCTTCATCGGATCGCCGGGAATGAACTTGGTGACGGCGCCGGTAACCTCGGGCGGCGTTCGGTTCGGTTCCGTCGACGTTCCGCTCGACCGTGAGCAGATGACGGCAATTGCTGCCGCCGGGTTGGATTCGGTCACCGTCGGAATCAGGCCGGAACAATTCCAGGTGGTTCCCGCGGGAACCGGTATCGCCGCTCAGATCGATCTGGTCGAAGAACTGGGCAACGAGTCGTACATCTACGCCCACGTGCCGGGAACGGATGCCGATCCCATTTCACTCGTCGCCCGTACGGGTGGACGATCGCAATTGCAGTACGGCCAGACGCTCGGATTCGAGCGGGTAGACGGACCGGTTCACCTCTTCGATCCCACGACCGGTGAGCGCGTGGGTAACTGAGTCCCATCCGAAATCGTGCCCTGCTCGGCGCTCGAACTCGATCGCGCCGAGCAGGGCATTACCATGATCGCCTCAAAGTTAAGGTCTACCGATGAGTGATACCCGAAATCGATCCGTCGTGGTGTGTGGTGAGGGCCTGGTCGATCTGGTGCCGGTGGGGGAGAACTTCTCACCCAAACTTGGCGGCGGACCGTTCAACGTCGCACTCACGTTGGGCAGACTCGGATCGGCTGTCGGGTTTGTCTCCCGGCTCTCGGCCGACGCGTTCGGTGATCGCATGATCGACTCGTTGACCGCGTCGGGTGTCGACACCGGTGCGGTGGAACGTGGCCCGGAGCCGACCACACTTGCCGTCGTCAATCTTTCCGGCGACGGCAGTGCCCGGTACAGCTTCTATCTGGAGGGCACAGCGGATCGGCTGTTCAGTGCGCCGGAACTTCCCGATGCCCGCGCATTCTCGTTCGGAACCCTCTCGCTGGTGTTGGAACCCGGAGCGTCCGCATACGAAGCGATGCTGATCGAGGCCCATACGCGTGGACGACTCACGATGGTGGACCCCAATATTCGACCCGCGGTCATCAGCGACCCCGACGCCTACCGTCGACGGTTCCGCACCTGGTTGCCATCTATCGACATCCTCAAAGTGAGCGACGACGACGCGGCGTGGTTGGGCTCGGTCGACGGTCGCGAGTGGCTGGCCGACGGTGTCGGAGCAATCTTGTTGACGCGAGGCGGCGATGGATTGACAGTGCTGACATCGGGATTCGAGGTTTCGGTACCGGCGCCGACGGTTCGCGTCGCCGACACCATCGGAGCGGGGGACACGGTGCACGGCGCTCTGTTGGCTTACTTGGAGCGCCACGACGCGCTCGATCCCGCAGCTGTTCGCAGCTTCACGGCACCTCAATGGGAGGCCGCGCTGGAGTTCGCGGCGCGCGCTGCTGCCGTCACGGTGTCACGACCCGGCGCGGACCCGCCGTGGTCGGCAGAGTTGTCCCACTGAGTTGTTGTCCCACTGAGCGGGCTGATTCCGAAATGCCCGGCACGTGTTTTCCCAGCTCAATTGGACGTCTGACCTGCGGAACGAAAACTTTCGTTAGAACACGTTCCAATTTCCGTTATTTGTGGCTATGGTCACAGTGATAGATGCGGGTGTGCAAATGAAAGGGTGAACTGACGTGAAGACCAAGGGTGCAATCCTGTGGGGCCTGGGCGAGAAATGGTCCGTCGAGGAGATCGAGATCGGCGATCCGGTAGCCGGTGAAGTCCAGATCCGCATGGAAGCGGCCGGGATGTGCCACTCCGATCACCACATCGTCACCGGCGCCACGCCGATGCCGTCGTTCCCCGTGATGGGCGGCCACGAAGGCTCGGGCGTCATCACCAAACTCGGCCCCGAGGTTTCCGGTCTCGAGGTCGGCGATCATGTCGTACTGTCCTTCATCCCGGCCTGTGGAACCTGTCCGGCCTGTTCGGCCGGACATCAGAATCTCTGTGATCTCGGCATGGGGCTCCTCAGCGGTCAGGCCATCAGTGACGGCACGTACCGAATTCAGGCTCGCGGCGAGAACGTGATCCCGATGTGCCTGCTCGGAACGTTTGCCCCGTACATGGTTGTTAACCAGTCCTCGGTGGTGAAAATCGACAAGGACATCCCGTTCGAGGTTGCCGCGCTTGTCGGTTGTGGTGTTCCTACCGGTTGGGGTTCTGCGACGCACATTGCCGACGTCAAGCCAGGCGAAGACGTTGTCATCATGGGTGTCGGCGGCGTCGGCATCAGTGCTCTGCAGGGCGCCGTTGCGTCCGGTGCGCGGTACGTCTTTGCTATCGATCCGGTGCCGTGGAAGCGTGAGCAGGCTCTGAAGTTCGGTGCCACGCACGCGTTCGAGAGTGCCGCTGCGGCAATTCAACCCATCATCGAAGCGACACACGGACGGATGGCTCAGAAGACCATCATCACCGTCGGTGAGATGAAGGGCGAATACGTCGAAGAGGCGATGATCCTCACGGCCAAGGCCGGACGTTGTGTTGTCACCGCAATGGGGCACCTGACGGACATGGACGTCAAGCTCAATCTGTTCCTGATGTCGATGCTGCAGAAGGATCTCCAGGGCAACATCTTCGGCGGCGGCAATGCCCGCCAAGACGTTCCGAACCTGCTCGCGATGTACAAGGCAGGCAAGCTCAACCTCGATGACATGGTCACCCGCACGTACACCCTTGAAGGCGTAAACGACGGCTACCAAGACATGCTGGACGGCAAGAATATCCGCGGCGTGATCCGTTACACCGAAGCGGACTGGTGATCTACAGCTGAATTCGTGGGCCAGTACTCTGATCGAGTGCACAGTCTTGACGTAATCGATCAGTGGCCCGTCGACAACGCGGCAGCGGTCGTCCTCACGGGAGAACATTCCCGCGGGGGCGGCCGCATTTTTGCGTCGTACGGCGACCAGAGCCGCGTGTTCCCGTTGGCTTCGGTAACAAAACTCCTGTGCGCCTACGCAATTCTGGTTGCCGTGGAGGAGGGCGCCGTCGAACTCGATCAGCCGGCGGGTCCCGAAGGTTCCACGGTGCGGCATCTGCTGGCTCACGCGTCGGGGCTGGCTTTCGGGGAGCGGACCGTCCAAGCCCCCGTTGCGTCGAAGCGGATCTATTCGAGTGCGGGGTTCGAGGTGCTCGCAGAATTGATCGAACGCGAAACCTCGATTCCGTTTGCCGACTACCTGGCTGAGGCGGTCTTCGAACCACTGCAGATGACGACTGCGGCGCTGGTCGGACCGGCCGGCCACGGAGCCCAGGCATCGGCGGCCGACCTGGCCGGCTTCGCTGCAGAACTACTCGCCCCGACGCTGATTTCGCCGCAGACGTACAAAACCGCGACTTCGGTGCAATTCCCCGGGCTCAACGGCATTTTGCCGGGATACGGCTCCAAGCGGCCTAATGATTGGGGATTGGGCTTCGAAATACGTGGAGACAAGAATCCACATTGGACCGGACTCGAGAATTCTTCTTCAACGTTCGGTCATTTCGGTCAGTCCGGAACCTTCCTGTGGGTGGATCCCGAAATCGACGCTGCCTGCGTTGTTCTCACCGATCGCGCCTTCGGTGATTGGGCAAAGCCGGTATGGACTGAATTGTCTGATCATGTAGTAACGGACATTCGGTAACAATTTTCTCTTGTTCCACTGGCGCAACACGAGTAACACAGGCACACTATTCAATCGAGCCTGCTCCACATATTCGACAGAGGTCGTTGGGGAAGACGTCCCTCGTCGAAGCAGGAGGCTCGAGTGCAACCGAATCACCTCGCGGAACTGACGACTGGTGTGGTCTACATCCACTCGTCACCCGCAGCGTTATGCCCGCACGTGGATTGGGCTTTGTCCGCCGCGTTGGGCTGTCCTGCCAAACTGCGGTGGACATCGCAGTTGGCAGACAATGGACTGCTGCGTGCAACAACGGATTGGTCGGGGCCCGTCGGAACCGGTGCCCGGCTGGTGGATTCACTACGCGCGTGGCCGAAGCTGCGATTCGAGGTCACCGAGAACCCCAGTGCCGGCGTCGACGGTGAGCGCTACAGCCACGTGCCAGGTCTCGGACTCTGGCGCGGTTCCACCAGTGCCAACGGGGACGTTGTTGTCGGCGAACTGCGGCTGCGATCCATCATCGACGCGGGCGGCGACATCGTCGGAGAAATCGACCGGGCAATGGGTGCACCCTGGGACGAAGAGCTGGAACCGTATCGATGCTCCGGCGAGGGCGCTGAAGTGATGTGGTTGCACCGCCGCGTCAGCTGATCCGCAAAGCATGAATGAAAAGGTGAGCCTCGCAGTTATCGGCGGGGCTCACCTTACGTTCGAGGCGCTATTTACAGCGGAATATTCTTGTGCCGGCCACGCACATTCGGAGCGGCGGCAAGAGCGGCCGTGACGATACTGCGAGTCTTCGCGGGATCGATTTCCCGATCCACCACACCCATCTCGACGGCCCGATCGACGCCGCCGGCGATGGCTTCGTGTTCAGCGGCCAACCGGTCGTGGAGGGCTTCACGCTCGTCGTCGGGCGCAGCGGCGAGGGCGCGCTTGTGCAGGATTCCCACCGCGGCCTTTGCGCCCATGACTGCGACCTCGGAATTCGGCCACGCGAATACAGCCGTGGCACCGAGCGCCCGCGAATTCATCGCAATGTAGGCGCCGCCGTAGATCTTTCGGGTGACAACGGTGACGCGGGGGACTGTAGCCTCGGCAAAGGCATGCAACAGCTTTGCCCCGCGGCGGACAACGCCTTCCCATTCCATCGACACGCCGGGGAGGTATCCGGGGACGTCGACGACCACAACGAGCGGCACGCCGAAGGCATTGCACAGGCGAACGAAACGTGCAGCCTTCTCGGCGCTCTCGGAATTGAGGCAGCCGCCGAGTCGCAGCGGATTGTTGGCAATGACACCAACCGTGCGACCGGCCATCCGGCCGAATCCTGTGACGATGCTGCGCGCGTAGTTACCTTGCAGCTCTTCGAAACTCGATTCACCCTCGACGTTGTCGAGCAGTTCGTGAACGATCGGACGCACGTCGTACGCGCGCTTCGCCGACGCCGGCATCATGGCCCGCAAATCGGAATCACCGAGTTCGGCGGCACGCTGATCGAACGTGCCTTGGTCGCAGAGCATGGAGACGAGTCGACGGGCCCGGTGCAGAGCATCGGACTCGTCGTGCGCGGCGATGTGCGCAACGCCTGACTTCTTGCTGTGTGTGTCCGGTCCGCCGAGCGAGACCATGTCGACCTGTTCGCCGGTCACACTGCGTACGACGTCGGGTCCGGTGACAAACACGCGACCTTCGGGCGCCATGATGACGACATCGGTCAGGGCCGGTCCGTACGCGGCGCCGCCTGCGGCAAATCCGAGGACCACCGAAATTTGTGGAATAAGGCCTGATGCGCGGACCATTGCCTCGAAGACAAGTCCGACAGCGTGCAGAGCTTCGACGCCCTCAGCGAGGCGAGCACCACCGGAATGCCAGAGCCCCACGATGGGAGTCTGCTCGTCGATGGCGGTGTTGATGGCGTCGACCAGATGCTTGCACCCGTCGAGACCCATGGCGCCGCCCATGACGGTGGCATCGGAACAGTAGGCGATGGTGCGGACGCCGTCGATCTTTCCGGATGCGGCGAGTACACCTGACTTGTCGCGCGGGTGAAGCGGAACCGTGGTTCCCGGATCGAACAGATTCTCCAGGCGCGCAAGAGGATCGCGCGGATCTGTCGACGATTCGGACTTAGTCACGGGGGCCAGGATGGTCATCGCGTCCTCCTTCAATACGTGCCTTCGGCAGAAATGCCGATCGGTGTGCCCGCGGGTGATGTTGTCATTTCCGTTCCAACATCACCCGCGGACAAGGTCAACGACTGGCTATGCCCGGCCGAAAGCGAGCGCAACATTGTGCCCACCGAAACCGAACGAGTTGTTCAGTGCGAAATCGAAAGTGCCGGTTCGGGCTTCGCCCTTGACGACGTCGAGATCGATCTCTGGATCCTGGTTGTCGAGATTGAGCGTCGGCGGAATGATGCCGTCGCGCACAGCCAGAACCGTCAGAACGGACTCGAGGGCGCCGACAGCGCCGATCGAGTGTCCCAGTGCGGATTTCGGTCCGTACACCGCCGCGTGGTTGCCCACGGCGGAGTTGATTGCCGTTGCCTCCGCGATGTCGCCGATCGGCGTCGCGGTGGCGTGAGCATTGATGTGCTTGATGTCGGCCTTCGAGAGACCAGCCATCTCGATTGCCCGCGTCATGGCTCGCGCCGCACCCAGACCCTCGGGATGCGGTGCCACGATGTGGTAACCGTCTGACGTGATTCCCGCGCCCAACAAACGGGCGTGAATCGTCGCGCCACGGGCCTTTGCATGTTCCTCGGTTTCGAGGATCATGAGCGCGCCGGCTTCACCGAACACAAATCCGTCGCGGTCCTTGTCGAACGGACGCGAAGCCGCAGTCGGATTGTCGTTGTTGGTGCTCATCGCACGCATCATGGCAAAACTTGCGATCGGAACGGCGTCGATGAAGCTCTCCACACCGCCGGCCACCACCATGTCCACGTCACCCATGACGAGCATGCGGTGTGCGTGGGCGATTGCTTCGGAGCCGGACGAACATGCGGAGACGGGAGTGATGACGCCACCACGGGCGCCGAGCTCGAGTCCCACTGTTGCCGCCGGCCCGTTCGGCATGACCATCTGCACGGAGAACGGGGACACCTTGCGGTATCCACCTCCGCGAAGCTTGTCGACTGCGTCGATCAGCGTGTCGCCGCCGCCCAGTCCGGTGCCGATGACAACCGCAAGGCGGTCCTGATCGACCTCGGGGCTACCGGCATTGCTCCACACAGTCCGGCCGAGAGTCAGTGCGAGTCTCTCGACCCAGCTCATCCGTCGGATTTCAACTCTCGACAGACCCTCGTCCGGTGAAACTTTGAGGTGCCCGCCGATGCGAATCGGAAGGTCGAATTCGTCGATGAACGGGTCGTCGAGGACTCCGATGCCGCTTTCGCCGGCGAGCAAAGCCTTCCACGTGCCATCCACATCACCAGCCACCGACGTCGTCGTCGCGAGGCTCGTGACAACGATGTCGGGAAATTTCCCCCTGCGGGTAGAAGCGGAAGTCACGGTCGGCTCACTCTGCGTTCTTGGCTTCGGCGCCTTCGGCTTCGAGCTTCTGGATGTACGCGACGATGTCGCCGACCGTGCGCAGGCCGGCAAGGTCCTCATCCGGAACCTTGACGCCGTACTTGTCTTCCGTCTGAACGGCGATCTCGACCATGGACAGGGAGTCGATATCGAGGTCGTCGACGAACGACTTGTCAGCGGTGACCTCGGAAGGCTCGATTCCGGTGACCTCCTCGACGATCTGGCCGAGTTCCGCGATGATTTCTTCCTGAGTGTGGGCCACTGGTGTGGCTCCCTTCTTGATCGATTGAGGTGGTAAACCAAGTCCAGCTTCTGGATAGCTGAACTCAGGGTGGAGCGCCCGGACTAGGTCAGTCCGGACAGAGCGGAGATATCCTCCGGGTTCTTGAGGGCCACCGTCGGTGTGCCACGCATTTCGCGCTTGGCAATACCGACGAGGGTTCCGGCCGGCGGGAGTTCCACGATCGCGGTGACTTCTGCGGTCCGCAACGAAGCGGAGCAGAGGTCCCAACGAACGGGGCGAGTTACCTGCGCGGCAAGTTTGGTGAGGGCGTCGGCACCGGAGGAGACCGGTGCGCCGTCCGAGTTGGACAGCAGCGTGCGCGTGGGATCGGAGGGGGTGATCTTCGCGGCAGCGGCTGCAACGGCGTCCTGAGCCGGAGCCATGAATCGGGTGTGGAAGGCGCCGGCGACGGGAAGTGCCCGCACGCGAGCCTTCTCGGGTGCGCTGGCTGCGAGCTCTTCGAGGGCGCTGAGTAAACCGGCTGCAACAATCTGGCCGGCAGCATTGCGGTTGGCGGCTTCGAGTCCGAGTTCCTCGATGCGCGCCAGCACCTCGGCTTCGTCGCCGCCGAGAACCGCTGACATGCCGGTGGGCTCGAGTGCGCATGCCTTGGCCATCTCTGCGCCGCGAAGTGCCGCGAGTGCGATCGCCTCGTCAGCGGTGATGACGCCGGCGATTGCTGCTGCGGCAAGTTCGCCCACCGAATGACCGGCGGCAATGACGTCAGCGCCGAGGAGGCCCTGAGATTCGATTTCCTCGTATGCAAGAAGCGCTGCTGCCACGACCAGGGGCTGTGTCACGGACGTGTCCGTGATTTCTTCCGCTGTCGCGGTAGTTCCGAGACGGACGAGGTCGAGACCAGCGGCTTTCGACCACATTTCCAGGCGGTCCTGCGCTCCGGGCAATGCCAGCCAGGGGCTGAGCATGCCGGGTGTCTGAGAGCCCTGTCCGGGGGCAAGCAAGGAAATCACTTATTAAGAGAACACTGGCAGCAGTGAAGTTCGAGATGTCGGTGCCCATGAACTCTGGTGACGTGTTTTGTAGGTTTCCTACAAATTCCCACGTCGCGTTTGCTCATCGGAATTGGACGCGAAAGGGTTACAAGGCAATTTGTCACACTGTGAACGGTGTGACGGGAGTGAACGTTGTGTCTGATTTGTTATCGATTTCGCTTAATCGGCCCACCGTAGCGGCTATGCGCAGTACGTAAGCATCGCGCGGATTGGTGGGATCCCGACCGGTCACTTCGGTTATTCGTTTCAGGCGATACCGCACCGTATTTGGATGAACAAACAGCTGACGTGCACAAGTCTCAACCGCACCTCCACAGTCGAGATAAGTGTCCAAAGTGTCGGTCAAGACCGAGCCGCTTTCCGCCAACGGAGTGACGAGATGATCCTGGAGAGCATCGACGGCAGCCTGATCGCCGAGTAGTGCGCGTTCCGGCAACAGTTCCGTTGCAAACACCGGGCGCGGCGCTCCCCGCCAGCCCTCGACCGCTCTGATTCCGGCAAAAGCCTCGGACGCACTGAAATGCGCGGCACTCAGACTCGGGGTCGTCGGGCCGATCACCACCGGGCCACCTGCGAAGCTCCGCAGAAGATCCTGCATGAACTCACTCTGCGCGGACTTGCTGGTCACGTCGCCGCTGACAACCATCACCAGGCGGCTGCCCTGAACGACTGCGAGTACTGCTCGGCCGTGCGCCTCAGCGGTGGCATGGACGGTTCCCGCGACCGAGACGCGTTCATCCGGCGGCGGTGATCCGACGATGACAGTTGCCGGCGCCGTTGCATCCCAATTCAATGTGGCTGCACGCGAGAGCATGTCGGAGCCGGTATCTCCGCGCACCACTGCGTCGACCACCAGCGCTTCGAGTCGGCTGTCCAATGCGCCACGCGATTCAGCGGCGCTGGCGTACACCGATGCGGCAGCAAATCCGAGTTCACGTCCGTACCGGAGAACGGCCTCGGTCAACGCGATGAGCTGCTGATCGTTGCGAGCCAACGCCGGCAACCACTTCTCGAAGAACTCCATGGCAACTCGCACCATGTCAACCGTCTGCCGCAGCGTCAGCCGCCGCGCCAACTCTTGAGGAATGACCGGAAATGACTCGTATCCGAAGCTGATCTCCGAATCCAACTGCCTGAGCCATTCGAGGAAGTTCACCACTGACGTCTGCACCAACAGCTGAACGTCTGCGCGGTGGGACGCGTCCAGGGTGTCGAAGAACGGGAGTTGTTCTTCCATAACCGTCACGGCTTCCGTCGCCAACCGTCCGGAGAACTGTTTGACCCGCCGCAGCAAAGCCTCGGGCAGTGGATCACGAACCTGACGCCGCCGCGACAGCGACGCCTGCAACCCGGAAGTCGACGACCGGATGCGTCGCACTCCTACCGGAGGTGCCCCGGTTGCAGGCACTTCAGAATCAGGATCAGGCATGACAAAAACCTACGCCCATCGCTGCGGATGTCGTGATGACACCCGCAGCAATGGGCGGAAGTGGTTCCAGTAGCAATGAAAACTATGCGCTACCGGTGTCCCCGGTCTGCTCGGGAGCAGCATTCACGTCGTCGATGCGGTACCGACCAGCTGCCTCGACGGCCTTGCTTCGGTCGATCGAACCTTCCTTGGCCAGACCGTTGAGCACGGCCACGGCGATTGACTCGGCGTCGACGTTGAAGTATCGACGAGCGGCGGTGCGGGTATCGGAGAATCCGAAACCGTCGGTGCCCAGCGTGATGTAGTCGCCCGGAACCCACTGGCGGATCTGATCGGGGACAGCGCGCATCCAGTCCGATGCCGCCACAACGGGACCCTGCGCCGACGCCAACGCGTTGGTGACGAAGGGAACCGGAGCGTCGACGCCCGGGTTGAGCAGTGCCTGACGCTCGCACTCGACACCCTCGCGGCGCAGTTCGCCCCACGACGTGACGGACCAGATGTCAGCCGAGACGCCCCAGTCCTCTGCGAGCATCTGCTGAGCCCGCAGGCCTTCCGGCATGGCAACACCGGAAACGAGGATCTGAGCCTTGGGGCCCTGCGCATCGGATGCCTTGTAGAGGTAGATGCCCTTGAGCAGTCCCTCGACATCGAGATCGGCAGGCTCGGCAGGCTGCACGTACGGCTCGTTGTAGATGGTGAGGTAGTAGAAGATGTTCTCGCCGCCGAAGCCGGCAACACCTTCCGTGCCGCCGTACATACGACGCAGGCCGTCCTTGACGATGTGCGCCAACTCGTACGAGAACGCCGCGTCGTAGGTGACCGCGGCCGGGTTGGTGGATGCCAGGAGCAGCGAATGTCCGTCGGCGTGCTGCAAGCCCTCACCGGTCAGTGTGGTGCGACCGGCAGTTGCGCCGAGAACAAATCCGCGGGCCATCTGATCGGCTGCTGCCCACAGGCCGTCGCCGGTGCGCTGGAAACCGAACATCGAGTAGAAGATGTACAGCGGAATCATCGGTTCGCCATGCGTCGCGTACGACGTTCCGACCGCGGTGAACGACGCCGTCGAGCCGGCTTCGTTGATGCCCTCGTGCAGGATCTGGCCGACCGGACTCTCCTTGTAGGCGAGCATGAGTTCGGCGTCGACGGACGTGTAGAGCTGTCCGTTGCGGTTGTAGATCTTCAGCGACGGGAACCACGAGTCCATACCGAAGGTGCGGGCCTCGTCCGGGATGATCGGCACGATGCGCTTGCCGATCTCCTTGTCGCGCAGCAGTTCCTTGAGGATGCGGACGATGGCCATGGTGGTGGCCACTTCCTGCTTACCGGAACCCTTGCGGATGACGTCGTACGTCTTGTCCTCGGGAAGCTTGAGCGGTGCTGCGTCCGTGTTGCGGGACGGCAGGAAACCACCGAGAGCCTTGCGGCGATCGAGCATGTACTGGATCTCGGGAGCGTCGTTGCCTGGGTGGTAGTACGGAGGCAGGTACGGATCCTTCTCGAGCTCGGCGTCCGAGATCGGGATGTGCTGCATGTCGCGGAAGGCCTTCAGGTCGTCCAGCGTCAGCTTCTTCATCTGGTGCGTCGCGTTGCGGCCCTCGAAGTGCTTGCCGAGCGTGTAGCCCTTGATGGTGTGCGCGAGGATGACCGTCGGCTGGCCCTTGTGAGCCATCGCGGCGGCGTAAGCGGCGTGAACCTTGCGGTAGTCGTGGCCGCCTCGCTTGAGGTTCCAGATTTCGGGATCGGTGAGGTCCTTGACCAATTCCTTGGTGCGCGGATCGCGACCGAAGAAGTGATCACGCACGAACGCGCCGTCGTTGGCCTTGTACGTCTGGAAATCGCCGTCCGGGGTCACGTTCATCAGATTGACGAGCGCGCCGTCCTTGTCGGCGTGCAGCAGCGAATCCCACTCGCGGCCCCACACGACCTTGATGACGTTCCAGCCTGCGCCGCGGAAGAACGACTCCAGTTCCTGGATGATCTTGCCGTTGCCGCGAACCGGGCCGTCGAGGCGCTGCAGGTTGCAGTTGACGACAAACGTCAGATTGTCGAGGCCTTCGGTGGCCGCGACGTGCGCGAGACCGCGTGACTCCGGCTCGTCCATCTCGCCGTCGCCGAGGAATGCCCACACATGCTGATCGGTGGTGTCCTTGATGCCGCGGTCATTGAGGTAGTGGTTGTACCGCGCCTGGTAGATGGCATTCATCGGGCCGAGGCCCATCGATACCGTCGGGAACTCCCAGAAGTCGGGGAGCAGGCGAGGGTGCGGGTACGAGGGGAGTCCGCCGCCCTTGTCTGCGTGGCTCTGCTCCTGACGGAAGCCGTCCATCTGCTCGGCCGGGATGCGGCCTTCGAGGAATGCTCGCGCGTAGATACCGGGGGAGGCGTGGCCCTGGATGAAGATGTGGTCGCCGCCGCCCGGATGATCCTTGCCGCGGAAGAAGTGGTTGAAGCCCACCTCGTACAACGCGGCGGAGGACGCGTACGTCGAGATGTGGCCACCGACGCCGACGCCGGGGCGCTGTGCGCGGTGCACCATGATGGCCGCGTTCCAGCGGATCCAGGCGCGGTAGCGACGCTCGACCTCTTCGTCGCCCGGGAACCACGGTTCGTTCTCGGTCGGGATCGTGTTGACGTAATCGGTGGACGTCAGAGCCGGCAGTGCGACGTGCTTCTCGCCGGCGCGTTCGAGCATGCGCAGCATCAGGTAGCGGGCGCGGGTCGGGCCTGATCGATCCAGAAGTCCGTCGAACGACTCGAGCCATTCAGTGGTTTCGTCCGGGTCGATGTCCGGCAGATACGACGCGACGCCTTCGCGAATGACGCGGACACGGCCGTCCGCTCCAGGGGGTGCGCTTGGGGATGGTGAACCTGGCACTCCGGTGCCCCCGGATTCGGCGTTCGGCTCGGACGGGGGACCCTGGATCAGGTCAGACAACGTGTGCTCCTCAGAGGGGTTAGGGACGCGTGGTTGGGCGTCCTTACGTAGGTGACCGGAACCTTGTTAGGCCCGATCCACTTCCATGATGAATATGGCGCGTACCTCATCTTTCACCATCCCGGTCGGCCTGGCACACTGTGGCCCCGGTTACCGTCGGGTAGCGTTCTCGAGTTCGACGTTCGGCTGCAATAGTTGCCGATGGCAACGCGATGTGAGGGGGGATTCGTCGGTGATGAGGGCGGGACCGGTCAGGGGATCGGAAAAAAGCGTGGACCGGTATCGACGTCGTGGATTGGTTATCGGGATCGGCGCGTTGACGGTGGGTTCTGTGGTGATCGTGGGGTGTTCGGGTGCCGTCGAGGGATCACCGACTCCGAACAGGGTGCAGGCTGCTGCCTATCAGGCCGAGGTGACAGCGTCGATTGCGGCGTCTTCGTCGAAAGCTGCGGCCGACGCGGTCGAGATCGCATTCCAAACTTGTGAACAGCTGATCCGCCGATCGAAGGACGACGTGGCCGTCTTCAACGCCTACATCGACGCCAACAACAACGACGCGTCCGACGTGATGAGCAAAGCGCAGGCAGCTGCGTCTTCGGCAGACGAATTCGCAGGGTGGCTCGACACCGCGACCGCGGACGTCCCCGCCTCGCTGTCCGGACTGTTCGGCGACCTGGCCGACAACCTGCGATCGATTGCCGACGTCGTCACGCGCGATCATTCGCCGGACGAAATCAATTCGATCACCGATACGACCAATTCAATTCGGGATTCGATCCGCACCGAATGCGGAGCGCTGTGACCTGCAGATTTCCGGAGGCGTAGGGTTCCGGGCGTGTCTGCGGACACAAATCGGGAAAAGTTTTCGGCGTGGTCGGCTTGCGCTAACGCCTTCGACCCTGTTCGCTTTCCCTAATCGAACGTTAAAAGGTCGGTGCACGGGGACTCCGTGCACCATCAACAAAAGGAGGACCCCACCGTGGTCGCCGCGGCGGATGCCCAGAACTACGCTCAGAAACTCGGGATTACTGCCGATATGGTGGTGCAGGAACTGGGCTGGGATGAGGATACCGACGACGGCATTCGTGCCGCGGTTGAGGAAACCATCGGCGGGGAAATGCTCGACGAGGATTCGGACGAAGTCATTGACGTCGTGCTGCTGTGGTGGCGCGACGAAGACGGAGACCTTGTCGACGCCCTGATGGATGCCATCGGTCCTCTCGCAGACGAAGGTTTTGTCTGGGTTCTCACTCCTAAGACAGGGCGCGACGGACACGTCGAGCCCAGCGAGATCGCTGAATCTGCCCCTACAGCAGGACTGACTCAGACGTCTGCTGCGAACCTCGGTGACTGGTCGGCAAGCCGACTTGTTCAGCCGAAGGCTCGCCCGGCGGGCAAGCGCTGATCAAGCAGGTAAATAAGCAACAGTGCATCGGATGACGCAAGCGCGACGTCCGATGCACTGTTGTATTTTCCGAAACTTTTCCTATCGTCAGTGAAGGATGAAATTCATGCCTCTCGAAGTTGGTGCTCAGGCACCCGAATTCACGTTGAAGGATCAGAACAACCAGGAAGTGTCGCTCGCAGACTTCCGCGGTAAGAAGAACGTTCTGCTCGTCTTCTACCCGTTGGCTTTCACCGGAACATGCCAGGGTGAACTCTGCAAGGTCCGCGACGAGCTTCCGACGTTCGAAAACGACGACACGGCAATCCTGGCCATCTCCGTCGGCGCTTCGCCGACGCACAAGATCTGGTCCGCCGAGCAGGGTTACACCTTCCCGTTGCTTTCCGATTTCTGGCCGCACGGTGAGGTTGCGCAGAAGTACGGCGTGTTCAACGACAAGCTGGGCTTCGCAAACCGTGGAACCTTTGTCATCGACAAGGATGGAATCATCCGTTTTGCCGAGATGAATGGCCCCGGAGAGGCCCGTGACCACGCGCTTTGGGCAAATGCGATTGCCGCGCTAGAGTCTTAGAGCACTCCCGGTGAGGTTCTCGCCGGGAGTTCGGGCGTGTAGCTCAGTGGTAGAGCTCTGGTTTTACACACCAGCGGTCGGGGGTTCGAAACCCTCCGCGCCCACCGAATAACAAAAACCCTGATCTGCGCTTCGGCGAGGTCAGGGTTTTGTTTATCTCTAGTCTCCGATGTATCCGGGTCTCCGGGTTGATCTGGCTGACGAACCCCTTGACGTGGCGTGCCCGCCCACAGATGATCGAACTCTTGCACGTCGAAACTCTGGAGCATCGGTGCCAACGCACGCCCAACATGTAGCTGTACTGATCATCGGAGCCGGGCCGACAGGCATTGCCGCCGCGACGTTGCTCGCCCAACGTGATGTCGAGACCATGGTCGTGGAACGGCACCGCGGCATCTACCCGCTTCCCCGCGCGGTGCACCTCGACGACGAGGTTCACCGGATACTCCAAAAACTAGGTGTAGCTGAAGAATTCGCGGCAATCAGCAAAACCGCCAGGGGAATGCGGTTGGTGGACGGGCGTTTGGAAACCTTGCTGGAGTTACGCCGTGAGGGCGTCGGAGAACACGGCTGGCCCCAGGCGAATATGTTCGACCAGCCTGACTTCGAAAGCCTGCTCAGGCGCAATCTTGCGGGCTTTCCTGCGGCCACCGTAGTCACCGGGGCAGTGGCGACTGTGACTCGAAGCGTGGATTCCGTTGTCGAAGTTGAACTGGTGGAACAGGATTCCGGAGAGAGTCGCACAGTCACTGCTGACTTTGTGCTCGGATGCGACGGCGCGAACAGCCGGACCCGCGATTTCCTTGCCACGACAATGCGTGATCTCCATTTCGACGAGCCCTGGTTGGTGGTCGATGTCCGGTGCGGCGTCTCCCTCGACGTATGGGATGGCGTCTACCAAGTGTGCGACCCGTCGCGCCCGTCGACGTTCATGCAGATCGGCCCCGACCGCTACCGGTGGGAGTTCCGGATCAATCCCGGGGAGAATGTCGACGAACTCGCGTCGGAGGATTCTTTACGCGCATTGCTGGCGCCCTGGTTCCGCGAGGTGCCCTGGGAGGCAGCGCAAGTGCTGCGTCATGCCGGATACACGTTCCGTGCCGCTGTGGCCGACGTGTGGGGGCGCGACGGCGTCTTCCTACTCGGCGACGCCGCACATTTGACGCCGCCCTTCATCGGGCAAGGCATGGGTGCAGGGTTGCGTGACGCGGCCAATCTGGCGTGGAAGCTGGCGGCGGTGGTGGAGGGTACTGCTGAGCGGTCGATCCTCGACAGCTATCAGGAGGAACGGAAACCGCATGTGACGCAGATTGTTCGAGCTGCTGTGGCGATCGGTTGGGTGATGGCCGGCGGTAAGGGTTTCGTCTCGCAGGCGCGTCAAACAATCCTGACGGCGGTGTGCCGAGTGCCGGGGTTCAGTGGCCCGGCAATGAAGTCGATTTCTCCGAGGCTGCGCGCAGGTCTGCTGGCCAGGCGTCCCGTGTTGGCGAGAAACCCTGTCGGATTGATTTTTCCGCAACCATTTCCCGGCGACGACGATCGCCTGGGCGCCGGTTTTGCTCTGGTGTATCGCGGCGAGAAGGACTCTCGTCTGAGGGCTCTCGCGTCGACGCTCGGAGCGATCGAAGTGTTGGTCGGTAGTGACGAGTCCGGCCGCGCGGTGTCGTCGTGGATGGATCGACACCGCGCCCGCGCAGTTCTCGTGCGCCCGGATGGAGTGGTGGCAGACTATGCGGAAATCGGGAACCGATCTGCACACGAATCCACATGGGCGCGTGCGCTGATCGGCTCCCGAGCCGCGGCGAACTACTTGGACAGGATGATCGAGAACTGAATCTGGCCGGCATCCTCGACGATGATGGTGGCGAACATGGTGGGCTTGTCGATCTTGTAATCGGTCCACGTGACATCGATGGCGCCGGCGGCTTCGATTCCTGCAGCTGACCTGCGGATATCGAAATCGGTTGTCACCGGTCGAGTTTCGCCCTTGAGAGTGAGCTCGCCGGTGATCGGGATGGTGGTGATGGTGCCGTCGGCGGGGACTGTGCTCAGATCAACGGGTTCGGTGATGGTGAACGTCGCCTTGGGGAATTTGCTCGCGTTCATCACGGAGTTGCTGAACTGGAAGTCGCGTCGGCCGTCGTCGGTTGCGATGGTGGCAACGGCGACCTCGACGGTTCCCTCGGTCAGCTTTTCGGATTCGACGGTTGCGCTGCCGCTGACTTTCTCGGTCTGTCCGCGGACGAAGACCCGTTGCCCCTGGAGCGTTTCCCACACTTCGTAGCCGGCTTTCGATCCGGGTCCGACAGTCCAGGTGCCGTCGATCTCCGCCGACGCGTCGGCGGGTGCTGCGTCGTCGCTGAGTCCGAGCGCGTCCGGCTGATCACCGTGAATGAATTTTGCGTATACCCAGGGGCCGGCCAGTACGACTGCCACCACTACGGCCACCGCGGAGCCGATCACCCACCACCATCGTTTGTTCATGAGGGCGAAGATTAGTGCAATTGTGAACCAGATGGGGGAGTTACGTTTTCGGACGCCCCCGCAATGGTCGCCGCGATGGTCGTGCTGGCCGATAGCTCGGAGAGATCTCGTTGCAATTCCTGCGCGCGCGTGCGGAACGCGTTGTTATCCAGGACGCGCCGAACGGCTGTGGCGATGGCTTGCGCTCGTGGGGTGCCGCGTCGCAGGTTGATGCCTGTCCCGGATATCTCCACACGGCGGCAGATTTCGGCTTTGTCCTCGGTGGTTCCGGCAACTACCAAGGGGACGCCGTGGGCGAGGGCGTAGTGCACACCGCCCCAGCCTCCGTTGGTGACCATGACGTCGACCTTGGGAAGAAGTTGATCGTAGGGGAGGAACTCCGCGACGCGGAGGTTCTCGGCGGTGGCCGACACGTCGGCGATCGGGCGGCCACCCGTTGTGGCGACCACAAGTACGTCCTGATCGGCCAGGCCGCGAATTGTGGGTTCCATCAATCGATTCAGATCACCGTTGTCGAGGGTTCCTTGTGTGACGAGTACCACCGGGCGGTCTCCGTCGAGGTCGTTCCACCAGGTAGGTGGCGTGAAATCGCTGCTCGATGTCGAGAGAATCGGTCCGCTGAACGTCAATCGGTGGTCACGATCGCTGCGCTGATACTCGAAGGATTCGGTGGTCAGCACAAATGTTTCATCGGCGAGCAGTGGCCAGTTCAGAACAAAATCCGGGATCGGTGCGCCGGTCAGGTGTTGGTGTTGGCTGTCGGCGGACGACTGTGCGGCGCGCAGAATTCCATGCTCGAAAGCGGTGTTGAGCGCCTGGTTGCGGATGCGCCCGGCGCGGGTCGACGACGGCGGAAACCCTGGCCCGAACGGTGCGGTGTCGATGCTTGTGCACATGAGAGGCGATGTGCAGACTGCAAATACGCGCGGCCGCGAAGCGGGTGATCTGCTCAGGAGCGGGATCAGTCCCATGAACAAATTCTCGGCGGCGATTGCGTCGACAGGTGCTGATTCGATGATGCGTTCAACGGCCTTGAACTGCGCGGACATGGCTGCGACAAAGATTCTCTCGAGGTCGAAACGGGAGCGAAGTGGTCCGGGTCGACGTGCGCGTCCGGGGAACGCGGCTTCCATGTTGTGCTCGTCGAAATCGCATTCAGGAGGCAGGGCGATATGTGTGATGCCCGCTGCGGCTGCCCGCTGCGAGAACTTCCGGCCCGTCAGTATCGATACGGAGTGGCCCGTTTCGATCAGAGCTTTTCCGACTGCGAGCATCGGAACGACGTGGCCTGTCAGTGGTGCGCTGCAGAGCAATATCGAACTCACCGGTCTCCTTGTTTCTGAATATCTGTCTCGGATGCATTGTGAGACTTGAGCGTCCGCCGATCCACGTAGGTCCCCGTTTTGTTCTCCGATGTGATTTCATCTGAATTCTGCACACTGTAGAAGCTTCAACCAAGTGCCTCGGAGGCTCGACATGACTACCGCCTACATCAACAAGATCTCGACGGTCGTGCCAGAGCATGACATACACGACGCCTTCGTGGAGTTCGCAGATAGTTCGTTCACTCTTCGGCGGAAGCAGTTGCTGTTCCGTCGTATGGCCGATCGGGCGCAGATTTCGCACCGTTACTCCGGGATCAGTTCGGTTGACGACTTTTACAGCGGCGACCCCAACGGCATCAACACCGAAACGCGCATGATCGAGTTCGAGCGCACCGCACCGGCACTGGCCGTGCGCGCCGTGAACGGACTGAATCTGGGTGACCGCGCCTCCGAGGTCACCCATTTGATCGTCATCACGTGTACCGGATTCTATTCTCCGGGAATCGACTTCGAGATCATCAAACAGTGTGGGATCAGCCCGTCCGTCGAGCGAACGCAGATCGGTTTCATGGGCTGCTTCGCCGGTATCAACGGACTCAAGCTGGCGCATCACATCGTCCGTTCGGAGCCGAATGCGCGGGTACTGGTTGTCAGCACCGAACTCTGCTCGCTGCATCTGCAGAAGTCCGAGGATCTCGAGACGATGCTCTCGTTCCTCGTGTTCGGCGACGGCTGTGCCGCCGTCCTGATCTCCGCCGAGTCCGAAGGCCTCGCGATGAATTCGTTCCAGGCAGTGATGGTTCCCGATTCCGCAGAACTGATCACGTGGAGAATCGGTGAGCTCGGCTTCGACATGGTGTTGTCCGGCAAGGTTCCCGGCACCCTCTCGCGCGCTTTGGACGATGAAAGCATGAAGCTGATCCTTGCCGGTGCAGACAAGAGTGACATCGGTTTGTGGGCTGTGCACCCCGGCGGTCGGTCCGTACTCGATGCCGTCGAAATGTCGCTGGAGTTGGCGCCGACTGATCTGGCCGCATCACGAAAGATCCTCAACGACTACGGAAACATGTCTTCGGCCACCGTGCTCTTCGTGCTGGCGGAGATGATGGAGCAGAACAAGAACGGCGAGCACAGCGGGAAGGCCGGTTGTGCGATGGCATTCGGTCCGGGACTGACCGCGGAAACCATGCGGTTCCAGGCCGTCTGAACCTGACGGCAGCGGGCGCGGGTAGAACTGTTCTGTGCTCAACGCGTCCAAGAACCGTCATCCTGTCACTGCTCGCGCCGCGGGCCTGCTCCTCGGCTTTGCCGCTGACCGGTACTTTGCCGACCCCGCGAGGTTTCATCCCGTCGCCGGTTTCGGTACGAGTGCGATTGCTCTGCAGCGGGTTTCCTACTCCGACAGCAAGGTTGCGGGCACCGTGCACGTAACGGTGTTGCTGACCGGAGTGGGGGCGCTCGGACTGGTCTCCGAGGGCGTTGCTCGACGCGGCGGGTGGCTCGCCCACACCGGTGTCATGGCTGCGGCAACGTGGGCGGTGCTCGGCGGGACGTCGCTCGCGCGGACCGGAAACGACATGGCGGTGCGGCTCGAGGAATCGCGGCGAAGTGGGGATCTCACCACCGCACGTGACCTACTCCCGTCGCTGTGCGGACGCGATCCGTCGGTCCTGGACGAGGAGGGCCTCACCCGAGCGGCCCTGGAATCGGTGGCCGAGAATACGTCAGACGCGACAGTGGGGGCTCTGCTGTGGGGTGCCGTTCTCGGTATCCCGGGCTTGTTCGTCTACCGCGCCGCAAACACGTTGGACGCGATGATCGGTTACCGCTCCGAGAAGTACCGGAACTTCGGATGGGCTGCAGCCAAGTTCGACGATCTGGTCAATCTTGTGCCGGCCCGATTGACGGGTGTCATCACGGCCGCGTCGGCACCGTTGGTCGGCGGTTCGCCGCGCGAGTCTCTGTCCGCGTGGCGTCGTGACGCGTCGGCGCATCCGAGTCCCAATGCCGGCGTGGCCGAGGCCACCGCTGCGGGAGCCTTGGGTATTTCGCTCGGGGGACGCACGCAGTACTCGTACGGCGTCGAAATGCGTCCGGTGCTCGGAAACGGACCAGCCCCGACGCCGACGGATTTGCGCCGGGCGTCGAGGCTGTCCTCGATAGTTCAGATCGGAGCCGCGATAACGTCAGCGGTTGTTGCCGTAGCGGTCGGCAAGTTTGACTTCCTTGGCCGTTCGCGGAACTGACTCGGGCTCCGGCTTTTTGCGACGCCCCATGGTGCGGGCCGGGGTCGGAGTCGGCGCTGGAGTCGTGTCGTCGCCCGATGTATCGGCGCTCGCATCGGCAGACTCTTCCTTCTCCTTGCGCCGCTCCCGCCATTCCGCGCGGATGAAGTACGCCAGTCCGAGTGGTGCCATGATGCCGAATGCGAGCCACTGGAATCCGTACGAGAGATACGGGCCGGCGTCGAGTTGGGGGAGCGCAATGGTGCCGAGTCCACCGGGCTGGTCGGGCTCGAGCTGGATGTACGCGTTGACGAGATCGGTGCCGATGAACTCGCCGATCGGGCCCGCGTCGATGGAGTAGACCTGCTTCGCGCCGTCTTCGAACATCGGAACTCGGCCAGGGGCGGTGCCCTCCGACAAACGAACCCGGCCGTTCAAGGTGACGGGATCGGTAGGCGGTGCGGCAATCGGAGGTGCTTGCGCACCCGTAATCGGCCGCACGAAGCCGCGATTGACGAGGATGGTTCGGCCGTCTTCGAGGGCGAACGGAGTCAAGACCTCGTAGGCCGGTGCACCCTCGACGGACTGAAGCCGGACGAGGATGTCGGCATCCGGGACATAGGACCCGGTCGCCGTGATGTTTCGCCACTCGTCGGCCGGCGCGATGGTGCCGTCGGTGATGACATTGCCGATGGGCACTGTCTCCGCGTTGATGGAATTGGAGATCAGATCGTTGCGGTACTCGGTGGACGTGTTCTTTCCGAGCTGCCATGGCGCCAGCACGGTGAAGCACATGTAGGCGAAGACGCCGACCACAGCTGCCAGTACCAACCAACCGGGCCGCAACAAGAATTTGAGTCTCCGCACGACTACTACGGTATCCGTTCTTCCGAACTGAGTGAATTCAGCTCCGCGTCCTACAGCCGTTCGCGGATCCAGACCAGGATGTCCGGAATTGCCGCTTCGATCTGATCCTGGACCAGTTCGAATCCGGAGAAGTCACCGTAGTAAGGGTCCGGCACGGAATCCCCGTCTGCGTCGGGGTCGAATGAACGCAGCAGCCGACGTCGCTCCGTCGGAACTCCGAGGTGAGCGAGCTCACGATCGTGGCCGGTGTCGAGGGGTACAACCAGGTCTGCCGACAGATGGTCGTCGTTGACCTGAGCTGCGCTGTGGCCGGTCGGGTAGTTCGCCGCGAGGAGAATCTTGTTGGTTCGTGAGTCCGCTTCCTCACCGCTGTGCCAGCCGTCGATACCAGCACTGGTCACCCGAACCTGATCGCTGAGACCTTCGCGTTGCAGATGGCCGAGCAGGATCTTCTCAGCCATCGGAGACCGGCAGATATTGCCGGTGCAGACAAACGTCACGTGCAGTGCTGACTTAGTGCCGGCCATCGAGTAGTCCTCCCAGTTCGGTGGTCGACGCAACCGACTGATGGGCGCCGTCCGCTTCGGATGCGTGACCGTAACCCCATTCGACGAACAGCGCGGGGATTCCGAACTTGGCTGCTCCCAGAACGTCGTGATCGCGATCGCCCACCATGATCACATCTGCAGTGCCGCCGTCGGCTGCGCTCACCGGGGTCAGCCCGAGTGAGGTCAACGAGTGAGCGATGACGTCTGGCTTGGCCCGCCGGGAACCGTCGTCGCTGGCGCCGCCGATGAACTCGAAATAGTGGGCGAGGCCGAAGTGCTCGAGGATGCGGATCGCAAACCGCTCCGACTTCGACGTCGCGACCGCCAAGCGGGTGCCGTGTGCGCTGGCCCTGGCCAGGACGTCGTCCATACCGTCGAAGACCGAGTTTTCACTCCAGCCGACGGCGTCGTAACGCTCGATGTATGCGCTGATCGCTACGTCGACCTCGTCGGCGGGCATGTCCATGGAACGAAAGGTGTCGATCATGGGCGGGCCGATGACTGCGGCGAGCATCTCCTCGGTGGGTTCGGGCCGGCCGACGGTGGCCAGTGCATGACGGAACCCGCGATGGATTCCGGGGGCCGAATCGGTGATGGTTCCGTCGAGGTCGAAGAGGACAACGGGAAATCTGTCGAGGGGAAGTGAGCTCACAGAAGCTCATTATCCCGCACGTGGGGAGCCCTGTCCGCGCCCGTAGTCTCGTCACCGTGAGTATCGCAGCGGACAACCTGGACAGTTTGCGTCACCACGGGGACGTCGACGCGCAGCCGGGGCTTCTCGATTTTGCCGTCAACGTGCAAGGTGACGGGCCACCGGAGTGGCTGCGGGAGCGTCTGGCGCGCGAGTTGTCGAGCCTCGGTTCGTATCCGTCGGCGGCCGCGGAACTGCGGGCAAGGGAAACCGTCGCAGCGCGCCATGGCCGACGGCCCGACGAGGTGTTGTTGCTCTCCGGTGGGGCCGAGGGATTTGCGATGCTGCCCAGGCTCGGCTCGGTATCGGCCGCGCTGATCCATCCGTCGTTCACGGAACCGGAATTGGCTCTGCGGGAAGCCGGTGTACCCGTGACGCAGGTGATCCTGGAACCGCCCTATTTGTTGCGCGACGCGGACGTTCCCGAATCGGCCGATCTGGTGGTTCTGGGCAACCCCACCAACCCGACGTCGGTGCTGCATCCGAAAGACGATGTGCTGGCGTTGCGTCGGCCGGGCCGAATTCTGGTCGTGGACGAGGCCTTCGGCGACGCGGTGCCCGGTGAAACCGAGAGCGTCGCCGATCAGTCTTTGCCGGACGTGCTGGTGCTGCGCAGTCTGACCAAGACGTGGGCGCTGGCGGGATTGCGCTGCGGCTACGCGCTCGGAGCGCCCGACGTACTGACGCGGCTCACCGAAGGCCGGGCACATTGGCCGCTCGGAAGCTTGCAGATCGAAGCGATCAGGGCCTGTTGTGAACCATCGGCGGTGGCGCAGTCGCAGGCGAAGGCAACTGCGATCACCCGTGATCGGGAGTCGTTGTGCCGCGAGCTTCGCGTGATCGGTATCTCGGTCCACGGTATTTCGGTCCACGAACCCGCGTCGGCGCCCTTTGTTCTGCTCGAACTTCCAGACGGCGAAGCGATGCGCCTGCACCTGCGCGAGCGCGGCATCGCTGTTCGACGGTGCGATACGTTCCCCGGACTCGGCCCGAATCATCTGCGGTTGGCAGTCCGCCCACCGCATCAGGTGTCGATCCTGATCGAAGCGATGAAGGAGATCTTGTGAGCACAACCCTCGCCGACGTCATAGCTGTACTCGAAGCCGCCTACCCGCCGGCACTGGCCGAGTCGTGGGACTCCGTCGGATTGGTGTGCGGCGATCCGGCCGATTCGGTGAGCCGCGTCGTCTTTGCCGTGGATCCCACCGAATCCGTGGTCGACGACGCAATTGCCTCGGGCGCTGACCTGCTGGTTGTGCACCATCCGCTGTTGCTGCGCGGAGTAGACACAGTCGGCGCGCACACGCCCAAGGGCGCCCTCGTGCACAAGCTGATCAAAGCGGGTTGTGCCTTGTTCTCGGCGCACACCAACGCCGATTCGGCCGACCCCGGAGTCTCCGACGCTCTGGCGGACGCCTTGGGCCTGACCGTGCTGCGTCCGATCGAGCCGAAGCCCTCGCAGCCCCTGGACAAGTGGGTGGTCATGGTGCCGATCGAGGGCACCGTCGCAGTGCAGGACGCGCTGTTCGCGGCAGGCGCCGGCCGCATCGGCGACTACAGCGAGTGCAGCTGGACGGTCACCGGCACCGGGCAATTCCTGCCCGGCGACAAGGCAACTCCGGCCATCGGTACTGTCGGCGCTCTCGAGCAGGTCTCGGAAGATCGGATCGAGGTCATCGCGCCGCGTACCAAGCGCGCGGCGATACTCGACGCTCTGCGCACCGCACACCCCTACGAAGAGCCGGCTTTCGACGTGTTCGAGCTGGCCACGTTCCCGAGTTCTCTGGGCCTTGGCCGCATCGGTGAGCTTCCGCACGCCGAAACGCTGCGCGAGTTCACCGCGCGAGTCGCGGGGGCTCTGCCGTCGACGGAATGGGGCGTTCGTGCGGCCGGCGACCCCGACGCGATGGTGCGCACCGTCGCGGTCTGCGGCGGTTCCGGTGATTCGTATCTCGGTGTGGTGTCCGCTCTGGGCGTCGACGCGTATGTGACGTCCGACCTGCGGCATCACCCGGCGGACGAGCACCTACGGGCCGGTGGACCGGCGCTCGTCGACGTTGCACACTGGGCCAGTGAATATCCCTGGTGCGCCCAGGCGAAGTCGGTGGTCGACGCCGCATTCGGGTCCGTTCCCGAGTGGCACAGTCGAGTCAGCACCATCCGCACCGATCCGTGGTGCCTGAGTGCGTCGTAGGCGGCCACCGATCAAGGTACGGTTGCACGAACATTTCAACAGCAGACCCGTCACCGGACATACAGCAGGAGTTACACAGCGTGAACGTCCAACCACAGGTGCAAGCCAAGCTTCTCGACCTCGCCGGCGTGGATGCGGAGCTCACCCGGATCGCACATCGACGCGGTGCGCTTCCCGAGCAGCAGGAAGTGGACCGTCTCGAGGCTGAGCGCATCAGCCGCAAGGACGCGTCCGTCGGCGTCGAAATCCAGATCGACGACATCGATCGCGATATCCGCAAGCTCGAAGGTGAAATCGACGCTGTCCGTCAGCGCGAAGACAAAGACCGCACTCTCTTGCAGAGTGGCAACGTAGCTGCCAAGCAGCTCACCGAACTCGAACACGAACTCGGCAGCCTGGTGCGTCGGCAGGGGCTGCTCGAAGACGAGTTGCTCGAGGTCATGGAACAGCGTGAGGCGCTGCAGGCAGATTACGATCACGCCGGCGCACAGCTGTCACAGGCGGAAGACGAATTGGTTGACGCCAAGCGTCGTCGCGACGACGCCGTGGCCGATCTGAACAAGGCGCAGGAGCGCTGCGCCGCGGACCGCGAGCGTCTGGTCGGCGAGTTCCCCGCCGATTTCCTGGCGGTCTACGAAAAGCAACGCACTCTCGGCGGACCGGGCGCAGCCCTGCTGCAGGCTCGCCGCTGCGGTGCCTGCCGGATCGAAATCGACCGCGGCGAGATCTCGCGCATTGCCGGCACGGCGTCCGACATTGTTGTCCGCTGCCCCGAGTGCGGCGCAATCATGGTGCGTACCAAGGAGTCCGGTCTGTGAGTTTGTCACGAGTCATCGTCGAGGCCGACGGTGGATCGCGGGGAAACCCAGGTCCGGCGGGGTACGGCGCTGCCGTGTTCGACAGCTCCCGCGCGGTGCTGGCCGAACGCAAGGAGAGCATCGGCACCGCCACCAACAATGTTGCGGAGTATCGCGGGCTCATCGCGGGATTGACCGCTGCGGGTGAACTCGGCGCTTCCGACGTTGATGTTCGGATGGATTCCAAACTGGTGGTCGAGCAGATGTCCGGTCGCTGGAAGGTCAAGCACCCGGACATGATTCCGCTCCAGCGCAAGGCCGCAGAGTTGGCGGCGCAGTTCGCGAGCGTGACGTACACCTGGATTCCGCGCGCGGAGAACTCACACGCGGATCGACTGGCAAACGAGGCGATGGACGCGGCTGCAGGCATGGACACTGCGGGTATGGACTCGGCAGGTATCGAGACCGCAAGTGAACCCGTCCCGGTGTCCACACCGAGAACCGCGCCCGCCGAGACCTCGTCCGAACCGCAGATCGCCGGTTCGCCCGGGTGGACTGCCAGCGTGGGCAAGCCGACGCGGATGTTGTTGCTGCGTCACGGTCAGACAGCGATGTCGGTCGATCGCCGGTACTCGGGTCGGGGGAACCCCATCCTCACGGCACTGGGGCGCGCCCAGGCAGCCGGTGCAGCAGCACGATTCGGCAGTCGCGGCGGCATCGACGCCGTTGTCTCGTCTCCGCTCGGGCGCACGCGCGAAACAGCCGAGGAGTCGGCGCGGGTTCTCGGCTTGCCGGTGATCGAGCACAAAGGTCTGATCGAAACCGATTTCGGCGAGTGGGACGGGCTTACGTTTCGTGAAGCGGCGCAGCGTGATCCGGAACTGCACACGGCGTGGTTGTCCGACACGTCGGTGAAGCCGCCCGGCGGTGAGAGCTTCGACGAGGTTCGCGAGCGGGTGATTGCCGCACGTGACGATCTGATCGCAACCTACGGTGGGTCGACCCTACTGGTCGTCTCACATGTGACACCGATCAAGACGTTCGTGCAATTGGCGCTCGACGCCGGTCCGTCGTTGCTGTATCGCCTGCACCTGGATTTGGCGTCGCTGAGCATTGCCGAGTTCTACCCCGACGGGGGAGCATCGGTGCGACTCGTGAACGACACGTCGCACCTGCGCTGACTACAGAACAAGCCAGAGCGCGCTGACTGCCCCGAGAAGGGTCAGCGGCGTCGTTGCTAGACCGAGCAGTGTGAAGGTTGCCAGCGTGGGCGCAGCGTCCACGCTGGTGGCCACTCGCCGCCACAGCATTGTTGCGAGTGAACCGACGTAGGTCAGATTAGGGCCGAGGTTCACCCCGATGAGCATGGCCAGTATCAGGCCGGTCGGGGCCGAGGGGCCAAGGGCCGCGATCATCAGCAAGGTGGCCGGCAGGTTGTTCACGAGGTTCGACGCGATCGCTGCGACCCCTGCCACCACGAGTAGTGAGACGTAGCCGGTATCCGACGGCAGCAACCGTGCAACAGCGTCTCCCACGGGCCCGTGTGCGACCCCTGCCACCACAACGCCGAGCACCAGCACAAACGCGCAGAACCACAGATCGGCCGCGTAGACGATGCGCTTCAGGTCGGTTCTGCGGCGACGCAGTGCGATCACCGACAGCACTGCCGCGCCGGCGACGGCCACCCACGCCGGTTCGATGCCGACGAATCCCGAAGCGGCAAAGCCGAACAGCGTTGCGCCGATGACAGTCAACGGCAGCACCGGCGCGGGGGAGTGACGGACTTCCTGAACCGGTCCGTCGGTTGTGTCCACGCGCAGCTCCGATCGGAAGAACCATCGAAAGATCACGTACTCGATCACGATCGTCACGATCCACGGCAGCGCCATCAGGGCGGTGAAGTGCAGGAAGGTCAGTCCGGTTGCCGAAAACGCAATGAGATTGGTCAGATTGGAGACGGGCAGCAGGGTCGACGCCGAATTCGAGAGGTGCGCAGCGGCATACGAGTTCGGCTGCGGGCTGGCGTTGATGGATCTGGCGGCAACGATCACGGCCGGGGTGAGCAGCACAACCGTTGCATCGAGGCTCAGTACCGAGGTTGTCACTGCCGCGGCGCCGAAGACGTACGTGAGTAGGCGTCGCGGATCGCGGCGCGAGCCTTGCCGCAGAACCTGACTGACCCAGTGGAAGACACCGAGAGCGTCGGCGGCATGAGCAAGGATCAGCACCGCCACCAGGAACACGACGGTTGGCGCCATCGCTGTCACTTCGCCCCGTGCCTCGCCGACAGTGACCGCGCCGGCAAGAACGACAGCCACCGCGGCGGGGCCGGCCGCGACAATCTCGGGTAGGCCGCGTGGGCGAACGATCGCGAACACGAGCACAACACCGACCAGAATGATCGGAAGCAGCGTCACTTCAGAAGCTTGTGGAGCGTGTTCAGATTGCGGGTGGTGGTGTACGCCTTGAACTTCGGTTTGCCGGTGTTCTTGCCGAAGGCGCTCTTGACGGTCATGCCTTTCTCGACCTCCCAGTACAGAACGCCGTCACCCGGGGCGACCTGTTCGACTGCCGGGTCGAGCCCCGCGGCCGATTCGGCCAGTTCCGCGAGCACCGACGGCTCCGACGCGATCATCGCGTACGCATGCCACCCTTCGTGCTCGGGGTCGAAGGGATATCCGTCGACGATGGCTTGCAGTGCTGCGGTGTCGAGCACGAACACCCAGGCTTCGTACCCGAATTCGCGGTTGAGGGCGGTTTCGATGGTTTTCTTCAGCGCGGGCACATCGGCACTGGTGCTGTCGAAGAGGACATTGCCTGACGCCAGGACAGTTTTCACACGCTCGAATCCGAGATCTGTGAAGACGCGCGCAAGGTCCACCATCTTGATGTTGATTCCGCCGACATTGATGCCGCGTAGCAGGGCCACGTACCGAGTCATACAGCGACCATAGTTCGGGTCACCGACAGCCACCCGGTAACCTACTGGGGCGGACGAGTTGGCCGGGCGGCCGCGGATCAGGGAACCAGCGCGTAGTGCGCACAGGCCCCGAGTCGAGGAAAGTCCGGACTCCACAGAGCAGGGCGGTTGTTAACGGCAACCCGAGGCAACTCGCGGGACAGTGCCACAGAAAACAGACCGCCTGCCTTTCGGGGCAGGTAAGGGTGAAACGGTGCGGTAAGAGCGCACCAGCGCCCCGGGTGACCGGGGTGGCTAGGTAAACCCCGCCCGGAGCAAGGTTGAAGGTTGCATCGCGTGCGGTGCGGCTGCGCAAGTGTTCGAGGGCTGCTCGCCCGAGCTTGCGGGTGAACCGCGTGAGGCACCCGGCGACGGTGTGTCCAGATGGATGGTCGCCACTCGTCACTTCGGTGTCGAGGACAGGATCCGGCTTATACGCCAACTCGTTCGCCCTGACTGTTCAAGGCCTCGCAAGCGCATACAACCCCCGTCGGCATGGCCGACGGGGGTTGTATGTCGTAGTTCGTGTGGCGGTTATCAGATGGGCTTGATGACCAACAGGGTCGCCCAGTAGGTTGCCGCGTCATGGCCCATGAGCGGGAGGAGGTAATCGTAAAGAATTGCGGACATTGCGCGCTCCAATTTCTGTTCGTAGCTTGTCGAGGGCGATCAAGCAGAACTCACCGTTCGATTGTCCGGTTTTCACCTGCCAGGCCAAGTCGAAAGAATAGCAGTCTCACAGCGATCTACAAGCCTGACTCCCACTGAAATGCCACACTGTATTCATGACTGATGAAGATCGACTCTGGTACTTCGATGTGTCCGATGGTTCTGTCTCTCAAGGCAAGGGTCCCTCATCTTTGACGCGAATGGGGCCGTACCCTGATCGGGAGTCGGCAGAGCATGCACTGCAGATCGCCGCGGAACGCAACAAAGCCGCTGATCGGGCCGACGACGACTGGAACAACTGAGTTCGGTTTATGCGCCGAATCGAAGGTGGAGGACGCGTGCCCGTAGGTCGAATAACGGTGCAGGGAATCGACTTCGGGACGATTCGGGCTGAGTTTTCACTGCCCGACGCGTTCGGCAGTGCGGCGCAGAGCGAGGCGGACAACGCGAGAGACCGGCATGCCGACGGCCGACTCGATGCCACGCACATCGAGTTTGTCACCATCGATCCGCCCGGATCGATGGATCTCGATCAGGCAGTGCATCTGGAGAAGTCGGCGGACGGCTTTGTTGTCCACTACGCCATCGCGGACGTTGCCGCGGTGGTGGTTCCGGGCGCCGCGCTCGACATCGAAACCCGGGGGCGGGGCCAAACCTTTTATCTCCCGGACGGTTCCGTACCCCTGCATCCACGTGCGCTGTCGGAAGGTTCGGCCAGCCTGTTGCCGCATGTGGTCCGTCCGGCTGCACTCTGGCGAATCGAACTCGACGTCAACGCCGAGCCGACGTCGTGGACTGTCACCCGAGCTCTCGTGAAATCCGTGGCGCGTCTGGACTATTCGACGGTTCAGGCCGACGCCGATGCCGGCACCTTGCACCCCTCGATCGCGGCGCTCCCGGAATTCGGCCGTCTCCGCGGTGACTCGGCGGTAGCCCGCGGCGCCATCGAGTTGAAGCTGCCGGAGCAGTCCGTGGTGCGGGAAGAGGCCGGACCCGACGAATCCGGTCGGTGGCGAATTGTGTTGGAACCTCGCACGGAGGCCGACGACTGGAATGCCGAAGTGTCGCTGCTGACCGGTATGTGCGCCGGCCGGATGATGATCGACGCAGGTGTCGGATTGTTGCGGACGTTGCCACCGGCCGAGCAATCGGCAGTGGACACGTTGCGGAGAACTGCGGTTGCACTGGGTATTACATGGCCGCCGGGCAAGTCGGTGGGGCAGATTCTTGCCGGACTCGACGCGCAGGAGCCGTCCACGATGGCCTTGATGTCGGTAGCGCCGTCTTTGCTGCGTGGCGCCGACTATGCGGCGTTCGACGGCCAATTGCCCGATCTGACAGTGCATGCGGGCATCGGCGCGCCCTACGCTCACGTGACTGCTCCGCTGCGCCGGCTGTCCGATCGATTCAGTACCGAGATATGTCTGGCGATCAGCGCTGGTACGCCCGTACCGGATTGGGTACGGACTGCGTTGCCGGAATTGCCGCCGATCATGAGCGGATCGGATTCCGTCGCGAACAAGGTGGATCGGGCATGCATCGATCTGACCGAGGTGACGTTGCTCGAGGGCCGCGTCGGCGAGGTGTTCGACGCTGTGGTGATGCGATCCAAGGACGGCAAGCGCGCGGCCGAGGTGTTCATTCCGTCGGTGACCGTGATCGCCAAGTGTGTTGGCACTCCCGACGACGGTGAGCGGGTGAAGGTGCGGCTCACCGCCGTCGACACGGCTAAGCGAACGGTGGAGTTCAGCTTCCCGGCGTAGCGCCGAGTTACCGGTAGGAGTCTGTTGCCTCGAGCAGGTGATGGGTGATGCCGGGTTCCATCGCGGAATGACCCGCGTCGTCGACGATGACGAGCTTCGACTCCGGCCAGGCATTGTGCAGGTCCCAGGCGCTGGTGGCGGGGCAGACGACGTCGTAGCGGCCTTGCACGATGGTTCCGGGAATGCCGTGCAGGGCCGAACTCTTCGTCAGCAGTTGAGCTTCGTCGAAGAAGCCGGCGTTGACGAAGTAGTGGTTCTCGATCCTCGCGAAGGCCAGCGCAAAGCGTACTTCGGAGTTCTCCTCGACCTTCTCCGGTTTCGGGATCAGGAAGCTTGTCGAACCCTCCCACGCGGACCAGGCGATAGCGGCGCGCTCTGCCACATCGGCGTCGTCGGAGTGCAGGAGGCGGTGATAGACCGCAACCAGGTCATCGCCGCGCTCGTCCTCGGGTATCGGTTCGAGGAACTGGGCCCAGCGTTCGGGGAACATATGACCCGCTCCGCCGTTGTAGTACCAGTCGATTTCGCTTCGGCGCAGGAGGAAGATCCCGCGCAGCACGAGTTCGGTGACCCGAGTCGGGAAGGTTTCGGCGTAGGCCAGTGCGAGAGTCGATCCCCACGACCCGCCGAACACCATCCACTTCTCGATACCGAGATGTTCGCGTAGGGCTTCGATGTCGTGCAGCAGCTTGTCGGTGGTGTTCACCGACAGATCGGCGCCGTCGGCGACGTGCGGCGTGGACCGACCGCATCCACGCTGGTCGAGAAGAATAATTCGGTACGCCGCCGGATCGAAGAACTGCCGCAGCGACGGGTGTGTCCCACCGCCGGGGCCGCCGTGCAGGAACACGACGGGTTTGCCGTCGGGGTTTCCGCTGATCTCCCAGTACATGTTCTGGCCGTCGCCCACGTCGAGAAAGGCGGACGTGTACGGCTCGATCGGGGGATAGAGTTCGCGGAGCTCACCGGTTTCGGTCATCAGAAACCGACCATGCCCGAGGCGAGGTCGGGGATCTCCAGCGCGTAAAGCGCACCGTCCCGGATTTCCGGGCACGTGGCAGCCATCGCAGTGTCGACGCGATCACGGTGAGATGCGAGGTCGATCAGGTTGATGCCGTTCTGGCTCGCCCAAGACCCGATTAGGAGGTTGAGCGCGCCCTTGCCGAGCGTCGGGGTGACTGTTCGCCAATTCTGGAGTTCGGCTTCCATATCCGAGCACAGCTGCTGCACCTGCGCTTCGGTGAACGTGCCCGCTGCGGCGGCGGTCGTGGTCGCCGCCGCTGCTGATGTGGTCGGTGTGGCCGAGCTGGGCGCGGGAGAGGTTGTGGTCCCTCCCGCGCATCCGCTCAGAACCGTCACTAGAGCGGCCGAACCGACAACGGCAGCTGTGAAATGACGACGGTTACCGATCATGAACGCACCCCTGAATTTCCATTCGAGAGACAGGCGGCGTTCGCCGGTCTCGGATCAGAAACTGTGCTCGACGGCCGGGAAGGCGCCTGTGCGAACTTCTGATGCATAGGCTGCGGCCGCGGAGCGCAGTTCGTCACCGACGTTACCGAAACGCTTGACGAACTTGGCTGTCTTACCGCTCGTGTAACCGGCCATGTCCTGCCAGACGAGTACCTGAGCGTCGCACTCGTTGCCCGCCCCGATGCCGACGGTGGGGATGGTGAGTTTGCGGCTGACCTGGCCCGCGATCTCTGCCGGGACCATTTCCATGACGACCGAGAAAGCGCCGGCTTCCTGGACCGCAATGGCGTCTGCCACAAGTTGCTCGGCGGCGTCGCCGCGACCCTGGACGCGGAATCCGCCGAGCGAGTTGACGCTCTGCGGGGTGAAACCGACGTGTGCCATGACGGGAATGCCGGCAGAGGTGATAGCGGCAATCTGCTTGGTCATCCGCTCGCCGCCCTCGAGCTTCACGGCGTGGGCGAGGCCCTCTTTCATGAAGCGGGTGGCAGTTGCCAGAGCCTGTTCGGCGGAGGCTTCATAGGTGCCGAACGGGAGATCGGCAACAACCAGTGCGTGGGGTGCGCCGCGAACGACACCGCGAACCAGCGGGAGAAGTTCGTCGACGGTGATCGGCACCGTCGTGTCGTAGCCGTAGACGACATTGGCGGCGGAATCGCCGACGAGGAGAACCGGAATGCCGGCTTCTTCGAAGATTCGGGCCGTCGAGTAGTCGTAAGCCGTGAGCATCGACCAACGTTCGCCGTTCTGCTTCATCTCGGCGAGGTGATGGACGCGGGTCTTGCGCATAGGAGCAGCCGGGGTAGCAGCTGCGGAACCGTACAGAGGTGTCTCGGACATCGTTGTCCCTTTCGTGCCTCGAGGCCTTGGGCATTGATTGCCGTCGGGTCCCCGGGTGTGGGTGATGACACGATCAGTCTGCCACCGGAATCCGTCGGTGCGAATAGCAAAACCTGGTGCGATGTGTCACATCGGCGTGCGGCGAGCCGAAGTAGCGAATGGCTGGTAACCGCTGTTTCCTGGCACCATCGACGGTATGTCGAAGTTCGTTCGCCTCTCCGGTGTGTGTACCGCAAGCGTCGCTGCTCTCCTGTTGGTTGCCGGTTGCACTGTTGCCGACGGTGGCAATCCCTCACCGGAGTCCGCCGATTCTTCGGGGTCCGCACCGTCCGCGGTACCCGCTTCTGTTCCGGCAGGGTTGGAAAAGTTCTACGAGCAGACCCTTGATTGGGGCTCGTGTGAACGATTTGCCACTCGGGGTGATTCGCCGCTGAGTAGTTCGGTCGACTGCGCCGCGGTGACGGTTCCCATCGACTACGCGGATCCGACCGGAGACACCGCGCAGGTTGTCATCTCGCGAGCGGCGGCAACGGGGGATCGAATCGGATCGCTCCTGATCAACCCAGGTGGACCGGGTGCATCAGGGTTGGCGATGGCAACCCAAGGCTCCAGGACACAGCTCGCGGAGCGCTTCGACCGGATCGGGTTCGATCCGCGCGGCGTGGGTGCGTCGACGCCTCAGGTGCGCTGTCTGACGCCGGCGGAGTTCGATGCCGAGCGTGCAGATGTCGACATCGACATGACTCCCGAAGCGATTGCCGACGCCGAGCAGGACAGCAAGGACTACGCCGCCGCGTGCGTGGCGAACACCGGAACCGAGTTCCTCGCACACGTCGGAACCTATGAAGTGGTGCGCGACATGGACGTGATTCGCGGTGTGCTCGGTGATCCCGAGTTGAACTTCCTCGGGTTCTCGTACGGGACGCGAATCGGTTCGACCTACGCCGAAACCTTCCCGCAGAACGTTCGGGCAATGGTGCTCGACGGCGCATTGGATCCGAATCAGGACGTCGTCGACGAAGTTGTGCTGCAAGGAAAGGGCTTCCAGGTCGCGTTCGACGCCTTTGTCGCCGACTGTGTGTCCCAGCGGGACTGCCCGCTCGGAAGTGATCCGGCACAGGCGCGGGAGCGTTTCCAAGCGTTGCTGGAACCGCTGATCGACAATCCTGCTGACACCACGGATCCGCGCGGACTCAGTTACGAGGACGCGATCACCGGTGTGCAGCAGGCGCTGTATTCACAGCAGTTGTGGACGACGTTGCGCATGGGTTTGTCCGGACTGGCGGATGGCCGGGGTGATGCGTTGTTGAGTTTGGCCGACCAGTACGAGGGGCGAAACGACGACGGCACGTATTCCAATATCAACGACGCGTTCAATGCCATTCGGTGCGTCGACGATCCCGCCACAACTGACCGAGCAGAAGCGGGCGAGGCCGACACCAGGTATCGCGAGGCCGCGCCGTTCCTCGACGACGGCCGAGGCACCGGTCAGGCGCCGCTGGATCTGTGTGCGTTCTGGCCGGTTCCGGCGACCGGCAGTCCGCATGAGCTCGATCCGCAGGCCCTGGCCGACGCGGGCCTCCCGACGCTGGTCGTCGTGTCGACGACGCAGGATCCGGCCACTCCGTATCAGGCCGGCGTGGACCTCGCGAAGCAACTCGGGGCCGCGCTCATCACGTTCGAGGGAACACAACACACCGTTGCTCTGGACGGCGAATCGTGCGTTGACGACGCGGTCGTCGACTACCTCGTCTACCTGAAGGTCCCGGAGGACGGCCTGACATGTTAGTGCCTGTAGGCCCGCATGCAGGGGCTATGTGAGAGTGACGTATCACTCGGGTAACTCGTGCCGCTGATGTAACACAGATTTAACGTGGCTTGCTTACTCTCGCGTGCATGGATCGCCAAAAAGAATTCGTGCTTCGTACCCTGGAAGAGCGCGACATTCGGTTCGTCCGCTTGTGGTTCACCGACGTTCTCGGTTACCTCAAATCGGTGGCGATCGCCCCCGCGGAACTCGAAGGTGCCTTCGAGGAGGGAATCGGATTCGACGGTTCCGCCATCGAGGGGTTCGCCCGAGTGTCCGAAGCGGACACCGTTGCCCGCCCTGATGCGTCGACTTTCCAGATCCTGCCGTGGGCGCACAAGGACGGCGCGCAGCATTCGGCTCGCATGTTCTGCGATATCACCAACCCGGACGGTTCGCCCTCGTGGGCCGACCCCAGGCACGTGCTGCGTCGTCAGCTGAGCAAGGCCAGCGACCTGGGCTTCAGTTGCTACGTGCATCCCGAGATCGAGTTCTTCCTCCTCGAGAACGGTCCGCTGGACGGCACTCCGCCGATCCCGGCCGATTCCGGTGGTTACTTCGATCAGGCCGTGCACGATTCGGCTCCCAACTTTCGTCGTCACGCGATCGACGCTCTCGAGTCCATGGGTATCTCGGTCGAGTTCAGCCATCACGAGGCCGCTCCCGGGCAGCAGGAGATCGATCTCCGCTACGCCGACGCGTTGTCCATGGCCGACAACGTCATGACGTTCCGGTACGTCGTCAAAGAGGTTGCGATCGGCGAAGGCGTGCGCGCGAGTTTCATGCCCAAGCCGTTCAGCGATCAGGCCGGTTCGGCGATGCACACGCACATGAGTCTGTTCGAGGGCGACACGAACGCGTTCCACAACCCGGACGATCCGATGCAGCTCTCGGAGACCGGTAAGGCATTCATCGCCGGCATTCTCGAGCACGCCAACGAGATCAGTGCTGTCACGAACCAGTGGGTCAACTCCTACAAGCGCCTGGTCCACGGCGGCGAGGCTCCGACGGCAGCGTCGTGGGGACCGTCCAACCGCTCGGCGCTGATCCGCGTCCCGATGTACACGCCGAACAAGGCGTCCTCGCGTCGTGTCGAGATCCGCAGCCCAGACTCGGCGTGCAACCCCTACCTGACGTTTGCAGTGCTGCTCGCGGCCGGTCTGCGCGGCATCGAGAAGGGCTACACCTTGCCTCCCGAGGCCGAGGACGACGTGTGGTCGTTGACCTCCGCCGAGCGTCGCGCCATGGGGTACAAGGAATTGCCGAGCAACCTCGACGGTGCTCTGCGCGAGATGGAGAAGTCGGAGTTGGTGGCCGAGGCTCTCGGCGAGCACGTTTTCGACTTCTTCCTGCGGAACAAGCGGCGTGAATGGGAGGAATACCGCAGCCACGTGACGCCGTTCGAGCTCAAGACCTACCTCGGCCTGTGATGGTCAAGCCGCCGTCCACACGATCCGTAGTACCCGGGCCGGGCCGGCTCGGGTTGGTCGAGAACACCGCAGCCGACGAGCTTCGGCAACTCGGCTGGGTGGACTCGGAGAGCATCGAACTCCTGTGGTCCCTCTCACGTTCCGCCAACGCCGATCTTGCGTTGCGCACGTTGGTGCGCATCAAGGATTCGTTGGGCGCCGGATGGAGTGACCTCGACGACGCGCTGCGTAAGGACAAGAGCCTGCGTGGGCGGCTGCTCGGGCTGATCGGAGCGTCGGCGGCATTCGGTGATCACATCGTTGCCGATCCATCCGCTTGGCGCATTCTCGACGGCACGTCGCTGCCCTCCAAGGCTGCCGCCACCACGGCGCTGCTGGGCGCCGTCGGCGCAACGTTGGACGAGGGCGCAACCCCAGGCTCGCAGACGTACCGCGCTGCCATGACCGGTCCGGACGCGGTAGTTGCGCTGCGGAAGTCGTACAAGGATCAGCTGATGTTGCTGGCCGCGTGCGATTTGGCGGCCACCGTCGAAAACGAACCCGTGGTTCCGTATCAGACCATCGGGCATCAGCTCTCGGATCTGGCCGATGCGGCACTGACTGCGGCGCTGTCGGTTGCGATTGCCACCGTGTGCCCCGAAGGTACGTGTCCCATCCGGCTTGCCGTGATCGCGATGGGCAAATGCGGTGCGCGCGAACTGAACTACGTGTCCGACGTCGACGTCGTGTTTGTTGCCGAACCGGCCGACGCCACTGCGTCACGCGTAGCGGGCGAATTGATGAGGATCGGCACGTCCGCGTTCTTCGAAGTGGACGCTGCGCTCCGCCCCGAGGGTAAGCGCGGCGAACTGGTGCGCTCACTCGATTCCCACATCGCGTACTACAAGCGGTGGGCCAAGACGTGGGAGTTCCAGGCGCTACTGAAGGCCCGCCCGATGACGGGTGACATGGAACTCGGCCGTCAGTACGCCGAGGCCATGAGCCCGATGGTCTGGACGGCGTCCGAACGTGAGGACTTCGTTCCCGAAGTACAGGCAATGCGCCGACGCGTCGAGGAAATGGTTCCGCCCGAGATGCGTGAGCGCGAGCTCAAACTCGGTCGCGGAAGTTTGCGCGACGTCGAATTTGCCGTCCAGCTCCTGCAATTGGTGCACGGCCGCGCCGATGACACTCTGCACGTGCAGAGTACGGTCGACGCGCTGACGGCGCTGGCCGCCGGTGGCTACGTCGGCCGAGACGACGCCGCGAACCTCACGGCGTCCTACGAGTTCCTTCGCCTCCTCGAGCATCGTCTTCAGTTGCAGAAGCTCAAGCGCACTCACACGTTGCCGCCGCCGGACGACGACGAGGCGTTGCGCTGGCTGGCCCGCGCCGCGCACATGCGTCCCGATGGCCGCCTCGACGCGCTCGGGGTGTTGCGCGCCGAGATCAAACGGAACTCCCACCGAATCCGCCGGTTGCACGCCAAGCTGTTCTACCGTCCGCTGCTCGAGTCCGTGGCGCGGATGGACAAGGAATCATTGGCTCTGGGGCCGGAAGCTGCCGTTCGCCAGTTGGCGGCGTTGGGATACACCGCCCCCGAGAATGCGCTCGGCCACCTCACGGCCTTGACTGCGGGAGCGTCCCGCAAGGGTCGGATCCAGGCGCTGCTCTTGCCGACTTTGCTCGAATGTCTTGCCGACACACCGGATCCCGACGCCGGACTGTTGGCGTACCGCCGCTTGTCCGACGCACTGGTCGATCAGACCTGGTTCCTCCGGTTGCTTCGCGACGAGGCCGCCGTCGCCGAACGTCTGATGACGGTGCTGGGCTCTTCCGCATACCTGCCGGATCTGCTGATCAAGGCACCCGACGTCATTCGCCTGTATGCGGATTCGCCGAGTGGCCCGCGTCTGGTCGAACCGGTACCCGAGGACGTCTCGCGCGGAATTCTCACCGCCTCGGCTCGGCACAGTGACCCCAATCGCGCTGTTGCGGCGGCACGTTCGTTGCGTCGCCACGAGTTGGCGCGCATCGCGTCGGCCGACATTCTGGGGATGCTCGACGTTCCCGCAGTGTGCAAGGCACTGTCGTCGGTGTGGGCTGCGGTGCTCAACGCGTCGCTCTCCGCCGTGATCCGGGCGAGTGTGTCTGAACTGGGAACGCCGGCGCCTGCCGCGTTCTCCGTCATCGGTATGGGCCGACTCGGCGGCGGCGAACTGGGATACGGCTCCGACGCCGACGTTCTGTTCGTGTGTGAGCCCGTCGAGGGTGTCGACGAGACCGTTGCGGTCAAGTGGGCCAACAGTATTGCGGACAAGGTGCGCAAGCTCCTCGGTGCGCCCAGCACCGATCCGCCGCTCGAGGTGGATACGGGACTGCGCCCCGAGGGACGCAACGGCCCCATGGTCCGCACCCTCGAATCGTACGACGCCTACTACGCCAAATGGGCGCAGGCGTGGGAGATTCAGGCACTGCTTCGCGCCCACCCGGTAGCCGGTGATCCCGATCTGGGACTGCGGTTCCTGCACATGATCGACAAGACCCGTTACCCCGAGGGTGGCGTCAGTGAAACGGCGGTTCGCGAGATTCGCCGAATCAAAGCGCGCGTCGATTCCGAACGTCTCCCTCGTGGAGCCGATCCTGCGACACACACCAAGCTGGGTCGCGGCGGACTGGCCGATATCGAGTGGACTGTGCAGCTGATCCAGCTGCGTCACGCCGACAAGATTGCGTCGTTGCACAACACATCGACGCTGGAAACACTGGACGCGATCGGCGCAGCCGAGTTGCTCAGTGAATCCGACGTCGAGTTGCTGCGTGATGCGTGGATCACGGCGACCAAGGCCCGCAATTGCCTTGTGCTGGTTCGCGGAAAGCCGACCGATCAACTGCCAGGTCCGGGACGCGTCCTGTCTGCCGTGGCGCAGGTTGCGGGATACGGAGATGACTCGGGGGAGTTCCTCGACAACTATCTCCGCATCACGCGACGGGCAAAAGCGGTGGTGGAACGGGTGTTCGGGGGAGAGTAGCGTTCAGTCCTCACGGACGGAAGCTGTGGCGGCAAACTTGCGAACCTCGGCGTCGCCCCACACGTGCGCGGGAACTCCGCCGCCCAGGAGTTCGCGGGCAAGGGCCGGCGACTGCGCGATCGGAACGTCGCTACCCGCGATGATCATGTTTCCGTAGCGCCTGCCCTTGAGCATGGCGGGATCGGCGATGATCGCCAGGTGCTCGAACTGCGCACCGATGGTTGCAGCTTCGGCGCGCGCTCCCTGCAGGTCCGGGGTGTCGCCACAGTTGACGAGGTAGATTCCTCCCGGCGCGAGGACGCGTCGTACGTGCGTGGTGAATTGCGCCGTGGTCAGTGGAACCGGAGTTGTGCTGCCCGCAAAGACATCTCGGATGATGATGTCCCGCGTCGAATCGGTGAGGGTCTCGGTGACCGCGCGCGCCTCGCCGACGCGGATGCGGAGTAGGGGTGCGCGCGGCAGATCGAACCAGTCGCGAACCAATTCGGCTAATGCGCCGTCGATTTCGACAACAACCTGACGGGCGTCTGGGTACGTCGCAGAGAAGTACCGAGCCATCGAACAGGCGCCGCCGCCGAG
Source organism: Rhodococcus sp. 24CO (assembly GCF_050586165.1). NCBI lineage: Bacteria > Bacillati > Actinomycetota > Actinomycetes > Mycobacteriales > Nocardiaceae > Rhodococcus > Rhodococcus sp. 24CO. Next base: position 256,370 of record NZ_JAZFNF010000009.1, read on the forward strand.
GTGGAGGACACGCAGGCGCTCTGTGGTATCGCGTTCCGAATCGACCAGGTGGGCGATCCACCGCATGTACTCGAAGTCCAAGGTCTTCGGGTCGGCCAAGTCGATGTGTGAACTGGGAACACCGTTGATCTGCAGAATCCACCCCGTGTCCGAGTACTGATCACGAACAAGTTCACACGTGCCGGTGTCGATGGGGAAGACACCGGGGGCAGGTCCGTCGTCTCGGCGATCGGGAGTGGTGCTGCGAGTCTTGGTCTTGCGCGTTCCTTTGGCCACTGCACCCACTCTAGGCGCTGACGTTCTAGTGGCAGGTCCCGAGTTGCGTGCCCTGCTCGGTGCCGTATCGATGACCGTGACCCGCGGGGACATCGAGGGAGGCGAGCATGTCGACGCTGGTTTGAAGGAAACTGACTACCGGAATCCACTGCGGCATCGGGGCGTCCTGGACGGCGCGGCTCAGATCTGGGGGCGTCGTCGCGAGGGCCGGCGACCACCACACCACAGGATCGGACGTGTTGGCCAGAACGGTAGTCCCCTCCACTCGGGTGGCGCCGGCGGGCGGTCCGGCCCAGAGGACGGCGCACAACGGCGTCGGAAGGGCCTGCGCCAGGGCAGCGCTGCCGCCAACGGCGCCAAGACTCTGACCGTAGAGATACAGGTCGGGGCGTTCGGTGGCGGGAAGTTCTGCGATGCGGGTGGCGACGGCGGTCAGCACCGCTCGCGCTGATTCCTCGGCATCGGTGCGTTGAAACAGAAATGCAGCCCAACTCGGTGCGGCGGAGTACTGCTGACCGACGATCGCGACGTCGCTGCCGAATCGCTGCTCGATGCCGTCGACGGCCCGAGTGTCGATCCACCCCGAACCGGTGGGGACGGCCACAACCACGGCGCTGCGAGCAAATCCGCCGACGCGGTCGAGTTCGGCCACCGCATGGTCGGCGCGCGCTCCTGCGTCCGGTCCGGAGTCGAGATCGGCATAGACACGCACCGAATCCGTTCCGGCGGCAAGGAACTTCTGCCCTTCGGCTGACTGCGCCGACGCAGTGGCGATGCTGCCGAAAGCCAGCTGAAGTCCGAAGGCGCAGATCGCTGCGATACCGATGGTGCGGGCAAAACCCAGTCGGTGCAGGACTTTCCGGACGCCGGATGCCGTAGTGGTCAGGAGCAGTGCGGTCAGTGCGGTGATGCAGATGACTTCGATCCAGTAGCGAATTCCGACGGGCGGCGCCCCCATCGCAACCCGCAGTGAATTCTGCCAGCCATTGGCAGACGTAGCGAACAGCGAAACAACGGCGGCGGCAACGATGGCAGTGCAGGCGCGCCACGATCGAGTGTCGACCCGCCCCAACCGAGTCCTGCGCAATACAGTTGCCAGCGCCCAGGCAACGAAGATTCCCACCGCAATGAGTACACCACTGAAAAGTCCCTGCAGCACTGCGATTCTCGGCAACAGGCCGGGCGCCAGAGACACTGCGGCCATCGAAGTCGCGGCCACCGTTGTCGAGATGCGGGGGAGCGGAACCGCTGCGATCCGGGAGAGCGCAGACGGGTGGACGGTATCGAGAACGCTCATGCTGCAACGGCTTTCTGCGAGTAGGTGCCGGCCGGAGCAGGTCGCCGTGGCCGAAGGAGGGTGAGTCCGAGTGCGGACAGGCCGAGCACGCCGGCGGTGGCGTATCCGAACCCGGATTCCCGAACTGGCGTCAGGTAGTTCTGACGCCACGAATTCCCGTTCACGGCAGTGGTTGCGATGTCGGCCATGGCAAAGCAGTAGGACCGCGACGCCGCAGATTCTCTCGTGTCGCAGGCGTCGTGCATTCGCTGATCGAGTTGGCCGTCGAGCGCTTGCCTTGCCCATGGGCCGAGCTCGTCGCCGTGGAACTGTGCGTAGCGGAGTAGGTCGTAGCCAAGATCGTGGGCCTTGCAGGCGGAGTCGAACTCGTCGGGAAGAGGCACGGGGGACGAGCAGGCGCCGTTCGGATTGGCGAGGTAGCCGTCGAGCATGGTGGGTTCGTAGCCTGAGAACGCGGCAAAGTCACGCGGCACGTTTGGTGCGGCAACAGAGCTGGTGACCGCTGCAACGGCCTGTGCTGCAAGGCGATTCTCCGGCGCTGCCGCTTGCGCGTCGTGGGGCGCGGCACTGATGGTGACCGTCGCCGCTGCGACAACACTCAGTGCTGCCCAGGTTGCGCTGCGCTGTGTCGCCCGGGTTGCGCTGCGCCGGGGCAGCGTCGTTGCTCGTGTGATCCGCATGCTGTCGACGCTATGAACGGCGGGTACACCTGAGCATCGCTCCGCAGAGTGGTTTGTCTGCGCTCACGGGTGAGAGGAACCCCCCGCCACTGATACTGCGGAGTTAGGGGTTTCTCACTCTGCAGTATGACGACTTTCGAGGGTTCGCTTTCTAGGCTGGACAGGTGATGAAGGCAGGAAAGATGAAAGTGGCGCAGGCGAGTGTGACCCGCGCGTCGCGGCGGTTGACCGGTGACCAGTTCGCGAACGTAGCTGTGATTGTCGTGACGTTGATTCTCTTTACGGTCGCCTGGCCGACGTTGCACCTGACACATGCGGTGTCACCGCCGATTCAGCCGTTCGTGGCCGCGTTGGCCGCGTTTCCCTTTGTCCTGATCCGAATCAATCCCGCTCTGGGATGGGCTGTTTCCGCGATTTCGGCGTTGGTGATTCCACACGTATTCGATCTTGTGCCCGGGTACGAGTATCCCTGGCAGGTTGTTCACATCATGGTGATCATGGCTTTGCTTGCCGCGGTCAGCCTGACAGCAGCCGTACCGGTGGTAGGCGTGGCCTGGATTTCGACGGTCCTGTTGTTCTTTGCCGAGACTCCGGGCCAGGACGGTGCCGGGTGGGCGGTGGGTCTGACCGCGCTGGTGGTTTTCTGCTTTCTGATTCGGTGGCTTGTTCTTTCGCGGCGTGCGTTGGCAAAGCAGGAAGAAGTCAATGAAGTCGAACGTGCCCGCCGAACCGTGTTGGAGGAGAAGGCCCGGATAGCCCGCGAACTGCACGACATTGTCGCCCACCACATGTCGATGGTGGTGGTGCAGGCGCAGAGTGCGCCGTACCGACTCGGCGACGTGACGCCCGAGATCCGCGCCGAGTTCGATTCGATCGGTGAGACGGGGCGTGCCGCGCTCAACGAGATTCGCGGATTGTTGGGTGTACTGCGCAGCGACGCCGAAGCCACCCAGGTCGCACCGCAACCGGGAGCGCTGCAGCTCGACGAGTTACTGGCGGGCAGCGCCCGGGCGGGAATTCCGTTGGTGTGGAACGTGGATGGTGATCGAACCCGCGTGTCCGCATCCACCGGTCTTGTGGTGTATCGCATCGTGCAGGAATCGATCACCAATGCCGTCCGGCATGCCCCGGGTGGCCGCATCGAAGTGTCCGTCGAGTTCGGCACCACGTCCACGCAGGTTCGGGTGGTGAACGGATCGCCGGCGGATGGCGGTGTCGCGACTTCTTCGGATACCGCCGGTGGCAATGGAATCCGCGGGATGGTCGAGCGTGCGTCAGCCGTCGGCGGAATGGTTGACACGCAACTGCTAGCGGGCGGCGGGTTCGAGGTCCGCGCCGTATTGCCGACGGTCGGCGCCTAGGCTGTCGGAGTGCCCATCACAGTATTCATCGCCGACGATCAGGCAATGGTCAGACAGGGATTCGGAGCCCTGCTCGCTGCGCAACCCGATATCAGCGTCATCGGAGATGCCCCCGACGGCAAGGTTGCAGTTGCCGAGGTAGCGCGTCTGCGCCCCGACGTCGTGTTGATGGACGTCCGGATGCCGGAGATGAACGGCCTCGATGCGGCGCGCCAGATTCTGGCAACGGGCGGGGAGCCACCGGTTCGGGTTCTCATGCTGACGACTTTCGACATCGACGACTACGTCTACGAGGCTCTGCGGATCGGCGCAAGTGGTTTCATGCTCAAGGACGCCCCGGCCGAGGAACTGATTCGGGCGGTGCGCGTCGTCGCCGAAGGACATGCTCTGTTGGCTCCGACCGTGACACGTCGGTTGATCGAGGAAGTGACCAGCAGGAGAACACCCACGCGGGTTCGCTCCAGCGCTCTCGACATGTTGACCCCACGCGAGCGTGAAGTGCTCGAACTGATCGCGCGCGGGCTGTCGAACATCGAGATTGCAGAGCACCTGTTTGTCGCAGAACAGACGGTGAAGACACACGTCGGCAAGGTTCTCTCGAAACTGGACCTGCGTGATCGGGCGCAGGCGGTTGTCGTGGCATACGAAAGTGGACTTGTCACACCGGGATGATTGCCGAGCGCGATCTGAAAAGTGACAATCCTGCGCCACCGCGCGTGCTGGGGGAAGATGGACACCAGATCCTGCAATCACCCAACTGTTGAGAGGTGCTTTTTACAATGCGAATCGGAGTCCTCACAGGTGGCGGCGATTGCCCAGGGTTGAACGCGGTTATCCGTGCGGTGGTTCGCACGTCGGACGGGCGGTACGGCAGCACCGTCGTCGGTTTCCGTGACGGCTGGCGTGGTCTGCTCGAAGACCGCAAGGTTCCCCTCGCGGCGGACGACCGCATCAATCGCATCCTCACGCGCGGCGGAACCATTCTGGGTACCGCACGCGTCAACCCCGACAAACTGCGGGCCGGACTCGATCAGATCAAACAAACTCTCGACGACAACGGAATCGACGTCCTGATCCCGATCGGCGGCGAAGGCACACTCACTGCGGCCAGTTGGCTCGCGGAGAGTGGTGTTCCGGTGATCGGAGTGCCCAAGACCATCGACAACGACATCGACTGCACCGACGTCACATTCGGTTTCGACACAGCGCTGGCCGTTGCCACCGACGCGATCGACCGCCTCCACACCACCGCGGAATCGCACCAGCGCGTCATGCTGGTCGAGGTCATGGGTCGACATGCCGGCTGGATCGCACTGCAGGCCGGATTGGCGTCCGGTGCTCATCTGACGTTGGTTCCGGAGCAGCCGTTCGACGTCGACGAAGTGTGTGCCATGGTCAAGAAGCGTTTCCAGCGTGGTGATTCTCACTTCATCTGCGTTGTTGCGGAAGGCGCGATGCCCGATCCCGCTTCCATGACCTTGCGTGAAGGCGGCATCGACGAGTTCGGACACAAGATCTTCACCGGCGTCGCGCAGCAGCTGGGCAACGAAATCGAGCGCCGCATCGGCAAGGAAGTCCGAACAACCGTTCTCGGTCACATCCAGCGCGGTGGCACCCCGACACCGCACGACCGGATCCTGGCCACCCGCTTCGGCGTCCACGCCACCGACGCAGCTCATCGCGGTGATTTCGGACAGATGGTGGCCCTGCACGGCACGTCCATCGACCTGGTTCCCCTCGCCGAGGCAACCCGCAAGCTCAAGACCGTACCCAAGGAGCGTTACGAGGAGGCAGCCGCATTCTTCGGCTGAGCGTCCGGCGCATAAACTAGTCGGCATGACTGCTGTCGATGCGCCCGACATCCTCGATTACGACGAAGTGCTGACCAAGTACGAGCCTGTGATGGGTATGGAGGTGCACGTAGAACTCGGCACCGCTACCAAGATGTTCTGCCCGTGCCCCACCGAGTTCGGTGCCGAACCCAATACCCAGGTCTGCCCGGTGTGCCTCGGCCTGCCCGGTTCGTTGCCCGTGGTGAACGCTGCTGCTGTCGAGTCCGCGATCCGGATCGGTCTTGCACTCAACTGCTCCATCACACCGTGGGGTCGATTCGCGCGCAAGAACTACTTCTACCCGGATCAGCCCAAGAACTACCAGATCTCCCAGTACGACGAGCCGATCGCAACCGAGGGCTACCTCGACGTGATCCTCGACGACGGCACCACGTGGCGCGTCGAGATCGAGCGCGCCCACATGGAAGAGGACACCGGCAAGTCCCTCCACGTGGGTGGCGCTACCGGTCGTATCCACGGTGCCAGCCACTCGCTGCTCGACTACAACCGTGCGGGTGTTCCCTTGGTGGAGATCGTCACCAAGACCATCCATGGTGCCGGCGAGCGCGCCCCCGAGGTCGCTCGCGCGTACGTAACAGCGCTTCGTGATCTGCTCAAGTCCCTCGACGTCTCCGACGTCCGCATGGACCAGGGTTCGATGCGCTGCGACGCCAACATCTCGCTGATGCCGATCGGTTCCACCGAACTGGGTACTCGCACCGAGACCAAGAACGTCAACTCCCTCAAGAGTGTCGAGGTCGCAGTCCGTTACGAGATGCGTCGTCAGGCGGCAGTGCTCGACGCCGGTATCGAGGTCATCCAGGAGACCCGTCACTTCCAGGAAGCCGACGGCACCACCTCGGCCGGTCGACGCAAGGAAACCGCGGAAGATTACCGCTACTTCCCGGAACCCGACCTCGAGCCCGTTGCCCCCAGCGCCGAGTGGGTCGAAGAACTGCGCGCCACCTTGCCCGAGTTGCCCTGGATCCGCCGCGCGCGGATCCAGAAGGACTGGGGAATCTCCGACGAGGTCATGCGCGACCTCGTCAATGCCGGTGCCATCGACCTGGTCATCGCCACCACCGAAGCCGGCGCTTCGCCAGAGGCCGCTCGGTCCTGGTGGTTGTCGTACCTGTCCCAGCAGGCCAACACCCGCGGCGTTGAACTCGGCGCGCTGCCGATCACGCCGTCCCAGGTCGCGCAGGTTGTTGCTCTCATCGACAGTGGCAAGCTCAACAACAAGGTCGCGCGTCAAGTTGTGGACCACGTTCTCGACGGTGAGGGTGATCCCGAGCAGGTTCTGGCGGCGCATCCCGAACTGGTTGTCGAGCGTGACGAGACCAAGCTCAAGGCTGCTGTCGACGAGGCACTTGCTGCCAACCCCGATATCGCAGACAAGATCCGCAGCGGCAAGGTTCAGGCCGCCGGAAAGATCGTCGGCGACGTCATGAAGGCCACCCGTGGCCAGGCTGACGCGGCTCGGGTCAAGGAACTTGTCCTGGAGGCGTGCAGCTAGTCTTTTGCACACTCAGTACCGAGCACTGATGCCCAGTCGAATCGAATTCGGCTGGGCATCAGTGTTTTACAGAGATATTTACAGGCCGGGGACGACTACCGCGCGGCCGTTGAGCGTTCCCGCAGCCAAGCGTCGATAGGCTTCCGCTCCGTTGTCGAGGCTGAAGGTCTCGACCTCGATGTCGAAAATGCCGGCATGTGCGAGGTCGATCAATTCGATCAACTCGTTGCGGGCCCCCCAGTAGGGAACCGTCACCGAAGCCTCGTAAGGACTTTGGAAGAATCCGACTTTGGCGTGCGCCTGGCCGTCGCCGATCCCGACGATCGTGACGTCGGATCCGACGCCGGCAACCGCCATCGCGGTGTCGATGGTGGGCTGATAGCCGACAAAGTCGAGAACCAGTGCGGCGCCCTGACTTCCGGTGATCTTACGGACGTTCTCGGCTGCGTTCTTGTCGGACAGGACAACTTCGTGAGCGCCCACCTTGGTTGCCAGTTCGAGCTTGTCCGCGCTCACGTCCAATGCGATCACCGTAGCCGCCGAGAGGTGGCGGAGGAGTTGAATGGCGACGTGGCCGAGACCGCCGGTTCCGATCACAACGGCGTACGAGCCTCCGCGAAGTTTTGGCAGAGACCGCTTGATCGCGTGATACGGCGTCAAGCCGGCGTCGGTCAGCGGCACTGTCTTGACCGGGTCGAGGTCACCGATCGGCACAAGGTGGCGAGGGGAGTCGACGATCATGAACTCCGCCAGTGCGCCGGGGGCGCCCAGTCCGGGAGGGCGAATGCCGAGCTCCTCTGCGCGAGAACAGTAGTTCTCGAGTCCCTGTGAGCAGTGCCAGCAGTTTCCGCAGCCCCAGGGGCCATAGACAACGACGTTGCTTCCGATGTCGAGTCCTTCGACGCCGTCGCCAACCGCTGCGACCCGGCCGGCGCCTTCGTGACCGAGGGTGAGAGGAAGGCCGTAGGTGTACTGCTCTTCGGGCAGGCTCATGATGAAGTCGTCCGAATGGCAGACACCGGCGGCAGTCACTTCCAGGAGCACTTCACCTGGACCAGGTTCGGGTTTGGGAATCTCCGTGAGTTCGGGTTCAGCGCCGATTCTCGTGTACTGGATTGCCTTCATTCCGACTCCTTTGTCCCGACTTCGTTGTCGTGGTTGGCCGACCGATCCTGGCAGCGTGGTGATTAGCCCCGCTAACAAAAGGATACGCGTCAGTGCATGTTCGGTCACGGGATCGGTGAGTCTGCTCAGAATGGGGGCGGGTCGTTGCCGTAGTCGACGGTTTTTTTGGGGCACGCGTTTTCGTTCCGCGTGTTTCGCCGCCCGGTACTGAATCTTGACGCGCCGGTGTTTGCGTTCACTTCGGATGCGGGCAGCTTTGTTTTCCAAACGTGTTCGTCGCCGGGTTCCTCCTTCCGGTGGCGGTGGTTCCTGTTGGCCGGTGAGTAGTCCGGCAGCTCTGGTGCGGTAGCAGTGGCCGGTCTGCGAGGTCAGGGTGATGCTGCGATCCGGATTCGGATCGAGCCGCCACGTGCCGGAATGCTTGAGGCGGTGATGGCTGCGGCAGAACGCACTCAGATTCGACGCGACAGTCTTGCCGCCCTGCGTGGGGTCGGTGTGGTTGAACGGAACGTTGTGGTCGAGATCGCAATTCCAGGCCGGGACATCACAGTGCGGCCACTGGCAGCTTCCCGCGATGACCCGCAGCCACGTATCGAGCGCTGCGCCAGGACGGTACACCATCGCCGAGGCAGGCTCAGGCGTTGGCTCGGGGTCTGCGGGTACGCGGACTTCTTTTATCGTGGCGTCTTTTGCGATGTCGCGGGCATGCTCGGCGCTGATCACGCCGTACCCGTCGAGATGAGCGGGCTCGTCGCTGCCGGGAGTATCACTGCCGGCGAAGGTGGATCCGTGCATCACCACATGCACCAACGGTCGGCGCATGATCACCAGAACACCACGGTCCTGCGGGCAATCACCGCGGTCGCAGTCGCACACCAGCACCGTCGAACCACTCACCAAAGCGCCCAACGCATCAGCGCGGCGCTGCTCATACGTACGCGAATCGTGTCGGCACACCGACATCGCCAACTCCCGCAACCTGCCGTCGAACGCACGCGCTTGTTCGGCCGGAATGCTGCCGAGGATGCGGGCCATACCGTCTTCGGCGGCACTGACCCCGACAAACCGATCCGCCAAGGCCCGGCGTCGGCGCTCCCGCATCCCCTCCGGATCAACGCGGGCCACGATCCGGTCGATCGCCGCAGTCAATCGGCGGCCCGTCAACCCGATACCGCCGTCCACTGCTGGGGCGAGAACCTGCTCGAGCAGCAAGCGTTCGACTTCGTCGATCAACTCGTCACTGACATTCGCGGTAGCCGACTCGATCAAACCGACACGGTAGAAATCGAGTTCACCGCGGGCCATCGCCGCCCGCGTGCGATGCAACCGCGTCTTCAAAGCAAAACCCAACCCGATGAGCTTCCCCGCCGCAGCGCGCCCCATCGTCAGGACCGCGCCGATCTCGGATTCGGCCAACTCGTGCGCCGACGACGTCCACGTACCGCCGTCGACATGCTCGGCACTACGGCGAGTGAAGAACTCCGCCACCACCGCCAGTTTCCGCTCGACCAGCATCGCCTCACATGAATGCAATTCACTCATGAGATCGATGAGGGCGCAATCGGTTTCGGTACCACTCAGCTGCGCTGAGATACCGAAACTTCCCACCCCTGAATCGAACATCCTCCCACCGTAATCGAAATCCTGTTCGAATAGAATAGGATTCGAAATCAGCCGGAAAAGTCTGATTATTGACTGGAAACTTCAGGGCAGCTTGCCTTTTGACGAGGATCAGTCGACTCCGCCGCCACCACTGGGCATGGGAATCTTGACTACCTTGTCGTCATTCGGGCCGGGTTCGCCCGCCGTCTTGTTGGCGGTGCTGACCCACAGCAATCCGTCCGCGCCCAAGGCCAGGCCTTCGAGTTGACCGTAAGTATCCTTGGCGACAGCACCCGGCGGTGTGGTGATGGCGCCGGTACCGGGGTCGGTTGCCAGTGAAGCCACGGCTTTCCCCGCCCCCAAAGCCACTGCGACAACACCTTGTACGGCCACGCAGCCGCCCACTCCGGGGCGCTCGGGCCACGTCCAGGCCGGAGTCGTCACGGTACCGTCTGCACCTACCCGCTGGAGGCGATCCTCGAGTGCGGTGCGATCGGTGACCCAGGTCGCGATGCCGGGTTCCACGCACACACCGCCGCCGTTGCCGATACCCGACAACACAACTTCCGGGCGCGGGGGAGCGGGATTGGGAGCGAGGGATCGAACGCGAAGCAGCTTGCCGGCCAGTGATGCGGGATCGTTTGCGGCAGCTGGATTTCCGGCATCTCCGGTCAGGACCATAAGTTGATCGGGCGCGGCAAACTCGAGAGAACCTCGGTTACCGTTGGCACCCCGGGGAATTCCGCCGAGGACTACCTTTGCGGTGTCGCCCGGCGCAATGCGGACAACACGATTGTCTGAGCCACTAGTGACGTACGCGTAGATCAGGTTGTCTTCGACGAAGGTGGGGGACAGGGCAATATCGAGTAGTCCGCCGTCACCACTTCCGTCGACATCGATCTTGGCGACCTCGACGGGGATTTGGCCGGGGGCCACCTGCAGGATCCGGCCGGTCCGGCGTTCGGCAACCAGACCAGAGTTTCCGTCGGGCAAGGTGAGCAGTCCACCGGTGGTGTCGAGGCAAGTCGCGATAACGGCTGGGTCGGCATCCTGACACGGGCCGAGCGGGCCGCTGGGCGCCATCGGCGGAGCGGTAGTTGTCGAGGGTTGCGGGTTCTGCGGAGCAACTTCCGCGTTCGATTGGATGGTCGGTTCGGGAGTGAACGGGCTGGCCGTCGATTCGTCGAAGTCGGCGCACCCGGAAAGGACGGACGCAGCGAAGGCGAGTGCCAAGGTTGCCGATGCGGCGCGTCGTGTTCTGCGCGACGTGTTGCGTCCACCCGTAGTCATGGTGAAGACGTTACGTAACCGATGCCCTGCGCCGCCACGCCGGAGTAGGTTCCCCGACGTCGTCGTGCAACCGCTTTAGGCTCTCCTACGTGACTGACGAGCGAAAAGACCCCAGCGAACTGTCGGAACCCGGCGTGGCGACGGGCAAAGTGTCCAGTCCTTACGACTCGCCGACGGAGCAGTTTCCACCGGTGAAGGGCGGCAACTCGGTGCCGCGAACCGACGACGATCTCGATTTCGGTTCCGCGCAAGCGAATTCCGTTACCGAACAAATCCCGGCATACCGTCCGGGGTTACTTGATAAACCGACTGAGGTGCTCACGCGCGATACCGCGTACGAGATGCCGGCAGATCCGGTCGTGGTTGCCGACCCGATTCCGGTGACCGAAGAACCCCGTCAGAGTCGTGGAACGCTGGATCTCGGACTTCTTGCACTCCGGTTGGCGGTGGGCGGCACTGCGTTGGTGCACGGATTGCAGAAGTTGACGGGTATCTGGAACGGCCCGGGGTTGGGCGGCTTCGAAACGATGTTGGCCGAAGCGGGATTCGAACAGGCCAAGTTGCTGGCGATTTTGGGTGCGGTCGGCGAGGTTGCCGGTGGTGCCCTGCTTATTGTGGGTTTGTTGACTCCGATTGCCGCAGCGTCGGTGCTGGCCGTGATGATCAATGCCTGGGCGCTGCGTCAGTTGGCTGAGCCCGGCCTCGAGTACTTTGCGCCCAGCGGAACCGAGTACGAGATGCTCTTGGGGATCTGCGCCGGCGTCATCATCCTCACGGGACCAGGGCGAATTGCGCTGGACGGCCGCCGAGGTTGGGCGAAGCGGCCCTTCATCGGTTCGTTGGTCGTGCTGATTCTGGGTATCGGTGCCGGCGTGTGCACGTGCCGCAAGAACAAACGCCAGTGAGATCGAGGGTCCCGCTACGTTGCCGGCTGTTCTGGCGGTGAGGGTGAAGATACCTGCGCCGATGACAACGGCGACGCCGAAGACCGTGAGGTCCTTCGCGGTGAGTTCCTTTTTGAGCTTGGTTTCAGGCTCGTCGGTGTCCGCGATCGATTGCTCGACGGATTTGGTGCGCCATATGCCGACTCCGGGCATGTATTGCTCCTTGATTGATTCCCGGCGACCTTGTGGGGGACGGGAGGTGGCTGACAGTTGTCGAATGTGATGTGGGTCTCATCGACTAGATGAGGGAACCATTGGTGAGCGCAGTGCGCAAGTCACGGGCGCTGAACTGAATAAAATGATCACTTCACTCGCCATCAACCCCCCGTACGTATCTGTTTTGATCAGCTGGCTCCGTGCACACTACGGGAAGTGAATTCGATCACGCACATTCCGCTCTAATGCGTCCGAATTGTCCGCAGCACCAGTGCATTCCGGTCGGTCTCCCAGCGCGTCGCGTCACGTCATTTCAGTACCTGTCGGTCGGTCTTGCTATCAATAAGCAGATCAACCGCGACGCTCGCGGTACCCGACTTGAAGGAGATCGTGATGATCCAGGCCCATCTCGACGCGCTGCACGGGCTTCCGGCTTTCGACTTCCCCGCTGCGGGGGCGACGGACACAGTGTTGCCCGCTGCGGGTGCTGTGGCGTGGCGCATTTCGGTGGAACCGTATTCGGATGACTCGGAAGAGTTTTCCGAGGCCTGGGCGCGGTTTGTCGAGAAGGTGGACCTGTCGGCGGTGCAGGCTCTGATCATCGGCCAGTGGGGTGAGTCGTACGAGGTCAACTCGTCGTCGATCGTGGAACTGGTTGTCGAGCAACGTCACCGGTTGACGTCGCTGCGTGCGCTGTTTCTCGCGGACATCACACAGGAGCAGCAGGAGATTTCCTGGATTCAGCAATCCGACGTCACGCCTGTCCTCGGCGCATTTCCGGAGTTGGTCGAGTTCGGCATTCGTGGTGGTACGGAGTTGCAGTTCCCGGAAACAAGCCACGCTGCTTTGCGGCGATTGACCATCGAGTCGGGTGGACTGCCCGCCGCAGTTGTCCGGGGGGTGTCGTCGAGTAACTTCCCGGCGCTCGAGTTTCTTGATCTGTGGCTCGGGACGGACAATTACGGCGGAGACGCGACCATCGAGGATCTGGCTGTCATTCTCAGCGGTGCGTCGTTGCCGTCGTTGCGGCATCTGGGCCTGCGTAACAGCGAGATTCAGGACGATATCGCCAAGGCGATTGTTGCCGCCCCAATTCTCAGGCAGCTCACCACGGTGGATCTCTCGATGGGCACGCTCTCGGATGACGGTGCCCAAGCGCTTCTCGACAGCAGTTCGTTCGCGGGTCTCGAGTTTCTCGATCTGCACTACCATTTTCTCAGCGATGCCGCGATCACGGAATTGACCAGGCATTGCGCCGAATTGGGGGTTCGGGTCGACCTGTCCGAGCAGACCGACGCGGATGAGTACGACGACGAGATCTCTCGCTATGTCGCAGTCTCCGAGTAATCTCTCGGTGCTTTCTTCCCCTCCGCGTTTCGTGGTCGTCGGGGTTCCAGGCAATCGGCGAGTTTCCGGATTTGTCGACGCGATCACGGCAGCGGGATTGCCGACTCCGCGTGTTCTGGGTTGGCATGAGATTATCGGTCGAGATTACGGATTCGACGCTGGTGAGATCGTTCGAATCGATTCGCCCGGCGAAGATTCCGTGGTCGACCGATATCTTCGTGGGACCGACGAGGCGACACGGGTTGAGGGCACCGGCAATTGGTATCGGCGCTTCACTACCGAGATTCGCGAGATCGCCGATCGAGCTGGGCGTGTTGGTGCTCGGGTGCTCGGTGACGCGAACGAGATCGCGGTGATGTTCGACAAACGTCGCTGCCATCGCCGTCTCGACACTGCCGGGGTGCGGGTCCCCGCAGCGTTGGCGACTACGCCTCGAAGCTACGCCGAGCTCGAGCAACTCGCAGCCGACGCACACATGCCACGAGTGTTCGTCAAGCTCGCTCACGGCTCGTCGGCGTCGGGAGTGATTGCGCTGCAATGGGGTCCGCGCGGACAGGTCCGGGCCGTCACGTCGGTGGAAGTGAGTGCTGATGGTGAGCTGCACAACTCGCTGCGAGTGCGCACGTATCGGACGACGGCAGCCATCGCGTCAATTGTCGATCGGCTCGCGCCCGACGGACTTCATATCGAAGCGTGGATACCCAAAGCGTCGCTCAGTGGACGCACCGCCGACGTTCGTGTCGTGGTTGTCGGGGGTGTTGCCACCCATGCGGTCGTGCGGACCAGCGCTTCTCCGCTGACCAATCTGCATCTTGGTGGTACCCGCGGCGCACTCGCCGACGCGATGGTGGTTGCGGGCGAGAATTGGTCACAGCTCCTGGAATTGAGTGAGCGGGCAGCAGCGTGTTTTCCAGCTGCACCCCACGTCGGAGTCGACATCTTGCCCGGCGTCGGGTGGCGACGCTTCACCGTCGGGGAGGTCAATGCGTTCGGAGATCTCCTGCCGGGGCTTACCGGTCTGCCCGGTGGCCCCGCCGAGGAAATGACTACGTATCAAGCACAAGTTGATTCGCTACTGGAATCGGGAAATATGGAGTATGCCCGGTGAATAACCGTGACCTGAACGACGTCGACCTGAGCTACCCCGACATGAATGAGGTTGTGGGCCAGGACGACATCCTGTTGCTCACGTTGGACACGCTCCGCTACGACGTTGCCCGCGAACTGGCCGCGAATGGGCGTATTCCGACTCTGGCGTCGTATCTGCCAGGGGGAGCGTGGGAGAAGCGGCACGCGCCCGGAAGTTTCACGTACGCGTCGCATCAGGCGATCTTTGCGGGTTTTCTTCCGACGCCCGCCAGTCAGGGTCCGCACCCGCGACTGTTCGCGGCACGATTTGCCGGCAGTGAATCCACCGCTGACGGAACGTTTGTGTTCGAGGGCTCCAATGTGGCGGACGGCCTGCGGCAGGTCGGCTACCGCACCGTATGTATCGGCGGGGTCGGATTCTTCAACAAAGCTGCGCCCCTGGGGTCGGTGATGCCTTCGATGTTCGACGAGAGTTATTGGGAATCGCGATTCGGGGTCACATCTCCGGAATCCTTCGAAGCGCAAGTCGAGTGTGCCGAGACGGTGGTGGCCGGTCTGGATCCCGACCAAAAGCTTTTCCTGTTCGTCAATGCGGCTGCGCTGCATCAACCTAATTGGTTTCACCTTGCCGACGCGAGCGCCGAGTCGGGAGACACACTCCACTCCCATGCTGCCGCACTCGAATACATCGACCGCCACATCGCACGACTGCTGCAGGCCATGAGTTCACGGCGGCGGTGCTTTGCCATCGTCTGTTCCGATCACGGCACGGCGTACGGCGACGACGGTTGGACCGGGCACCGGTTGGGTCACGACAGCGTGTGGACGGTTCCCTATGCACACTTCTTCGTGGAAGGTCCGCAGCGATGAGTCTCGCAGTTACGGTACGTCCGTACCAGAATTATGTTTATGCCTATCCACACAAGACTGCGTACCGGCCGCTAAAGCCCCGCCCGTCGTTGCAGCAATTGTGGGCGTCAGAGCCGAAAGACGCACTGTCGCTGTATCTGCATATTCCGTTCTGCGAGGTTCGCTGCGGATTCTGCAATTTGTTCACCCGTATCGGCGCGCCCGGTGAGATGACCACCGCGTATCTCGACGCACTCGAGCGCCAAGCACGTGTTGTCTCGGACGCTATCGGCGATGGAAGTCACTACGACGCCGTGGCCTTCGGCGGCGGCACCCCGACCTTTCTCGATGCCTGCGAACTCGACAGACTGTGCGATATCGCGGAACTTCGTATGGGCGCTGATCTTTCATCCGTCCCGTTCTCGGTGGAGGCGTCGCCGTCGACGGTGACCGCTGACAGGATGTCAGTGCTGGCGTCCCGCGGAACCACACGCCTGAGTTTGGGAGTGCAGAGCTTCATCGACTCCGAGGCCAGGGCAGCGGCGCGCCCGCAGAAGCGGGCCGATATCGACGCCGCGCTCGGGCGGATCCGGGACGCTCGAATTCCCGTGCTCAACATCGACCTCATCTACGGCATCGAGGGTCAGACCGAGCAGACCTGGCAGCAGTCTCTCGACGCGGCGTTGGCGTGGGAACCGGAGGAGTTGTATCTGTATCCGCTCTACGTTCGAGCGCTCACGGGTTTGGGCAAGAAAACTACGGTCGCCGAATCCGATGCCGAGTGGGACGAGCGGCGTCTGCGCCTGTACCGGTTCGGCCGCGACTACCTCGAACAGGCCGGATATCGGCAGGTCTCGATGCGCATGTTCCAGCGCGAGGGCGCGGTCATCGACGGGGCGGCCGACTACGCGTGCCAGACCGACGGCATGATCGGATTGGGGTGCGGCGCACGCTCGTACACCGCAGACCTTCACTATTCGTTCGACTACGCGGTGGACATGCGGGAGATCCGCGGAATCATCGACACCTTCATCGCCCGGCCTGCGGACGAGTTCGCCTACGCGGAGGTCGGTCGATTCATGACTCCTGATGAGACGCGACGCAGGCACCTCGTCCAGTCGGTGCTTCAGGCCGAAGGGATGGACGTGGCCGACTATTCCGCGCGGTTCGGAACACTACCTATCGACGACTTTCCGGAGGAGTTGAAGGCTTTCGAGGCGGCCGGGTGGTTGGCGGGTGACTTACAGTCCGATCGACTGAAACTCTCGCCGGAAGGGCTTGCGTACTCCGACGCGATCGGCCCGGCATTGTTCTCGGCGAGTGTCCACCGGGACATGGCGGAGTACGAGGCCAAATGAACCGCTCGCTGTCGATTCTCTACCGCGGTCCGCTGGCGAGTTGTAATTACGACTGCCCGTACTGCCCATTTGCGAAGCGCCGTGATCCGCCAGCCGAATTACGCGCGGACAGAGCGTCATTGGAACGGTTTTCCGCCTGGGTGACCGAGCGGACGGATCTACGGTTGTCCGTGCTGTTCACGCCGTGGGGTGAGGCACTGGTGCGGTCCTGGTATCGGCGCACTCTCGCGGAACTGAGCTGGTTGCCCCATGTCGAACGGGTTGCGATCCAAACCAACCTCAGCGCTCGCACCACGTGGCTTGCCGATGCCGACCCGTCGACGCTGGCGCTGTGGTGCACATTTCATCCGGGGCAGATCTCGCTCGAGAAATTTCTTGTGAAATGCCGCGAACTCGACCGAGGTGGCGTTCGCTATTCGGTGGGGGTCGTCGGATTCCCGGAGCATCTCGATCTGGCCTGCGAGCTGCGGCAGAAACTGCCCGAGAATGTCTATCTGTGGGTGAATGCAGCCGAGGGGCGTGAGTATTCGGACGAGGAAGCGCAGGTGTGGACCCAAGTGGACCCGCTTTTTCCGTACAGCCGGAACCCGCATCCGAGCGTCGGAAAAGCTTGCAGAACCGGAGAATCCGTCGTTTCTGTCGACGGTGACGGCACCATTCGGCGGTGCCACTTTGTCCCCGAGGTGATCGGAAATCTGTACGACGGCAATCTCGAGAAAACACTGATCGCACGAGAATGTCCAAAAATGCTGTGTGACTGTCACATCGGCTACGTGCATCTCGAGTCATTGCCGCTCTACGACGCTTTTGCCGGGGGAGTGCTCGAGCGGATACCGGCTACGCTGACGAATTCGCAGGTGAGCAGACAGTTACCCCTGCACGTAGTGCGGTGAAACAGAAGATCCCCGGCCGCGCTGATGGCGCTGCCGAGGATCTTCGCTAGCTGGTGCTCTTTACGGAACGTACCGAACCGCGCCCTTGTCAGCCGACGTTGCCAGCGCGGCGTAAGCGCGCAGGGCAGTGGTGACCGTGCGCTGACGGTCAACCGGATGCCACGGACGCTCGGAGGCTTCCATCTTGGCGCGACGATCGGCGAGGACGTCGTCGTCGACCAGGATCTCGAGGGTGCGGGACGCGACGTCGATGCGAACCTGATCGCCGTTCTGCACCAGGCCGATAACTCCGCCGGCAGCGGCCTCGGGGGAGATGTGGCCGATGGACAGACCGGATGTGCCACCGGAGAAGCGGCCGTCGGTGATCAACGCGCATTCCTTGCCGAGGCCTGCGCCCTTGAGGAAAGCGGTGGGGTGCAGCATTTCCTGCATGCCCGGTCCGCCCTTTGGTCCTTCGTAACGCACGACCAGGACGTCGCCGGCCTTGATCTTCTTCTGCAAGATCGCCGAGACGGCTTCTTCCTGAGATTCGACGACCAGTGCCGGACCCTGGAAGGAGAACAGGTCTTCGTCGATGCCTGCCGTCTTGAGGATCGCGCCGTCAACGGCGATGTTGCCGCGCAGGACAACCAGGCCGCCTTCCACGGTGTAGGCGTTCTCGACGTCGCGGATGCAGCCACCGGCAGCGTCGGTGTCGAGTGAGCTCCAACGGTTGTCCGTGGAGAACGGTTCGATGGTGCGCACGCCGCCGGGAGCAGCGTGGAACAGTTCGATCGCTTCGTCGGTTGCCTTGCCGGAGCGGATGTCCCAGTCGTCGAGCCACTGGTCGAAGCTCTTGGTGTGCACGGTGGACACGTCGGTTTCGAGGAGTCCGCCGCGGCGAAGCTCACCGAGCAGCGCGGGGATTCCGCCGGCGCGGTGGACGTCTTCCATGTGGTAATCCGAGTTGGGGGAGACCTTGGACAGGCACGGCACCTTGCGGCTGATCGCGTCGATGGTGTCGAGGTCGAAGTCGACCTCGCCTTCCTGCGCCGCAGCCAGCGTGTGCAGGACGGTGTTGGTGGAACCGCCCATGGCGACGTCGAGTGCCATCGCGTTGCGGAACGCTGCCGGGGTCGCGATGTTGCGCGGCAGAACCGACTCGTCGCCGTCGCGGTAGTACTTGAGTGCAGCCTCGACCACGGTTGTGCCCGCGCGCGAGAAGAGTGCGTGACGAGCCTTGTGGGTTGCCAGCGTGGAGCCGTTGCCCGGCAATGCGAGGCCGAGGGCCTCGGTGAGGCAGTTCATGGAGTTGGCCGTGAACATGCCCGAGCAGGATCCACACGTCGGGCACGCGCTGCGCTCGACCTCGTCGAGGCCTTCTTCCGACACGGCGTCGTTGGCGGAGGCGGAAATCGCGGTGATGAGGTCGGTGGGGGCCTGGGCCACGCCGCCGACAACCACTGCCTTACCGGCCTCCATCGGTCCGCCGGACACGAAGACCGTCGGGATGTTCAGACGCATCGCGGCGTTGAGCATGCCGGGAGTGATCTTGTCGCAGTTGGAGATACACACCAAGGCATCGGCCGTGTGGGCGTTTGCCATGTACTCGACCGAGTCGGCGATGATCTCGCGGCTCGGGAGCGAGTAGAGCATTCCGCCGTGGCCCATGGCGATACCGTCGTCGACGGCGATGGTGTGGAACTCGCGAGCGACGCCGCCGGCCTCACGGATGGCCTCGGCAACGATCTCGCCAACGTTCTTGAGGTGCACGTGGCCGGGTACGAACTGGGTGTACGAGTTCGCTACGGCGACGATCGGCTTACCGAAGTCGGAATCCGTCATTCCTGTGGCGCGCCACAGGGATCGGGCTCCGGCAGCATTACGTCCGACGGTGGTGGTGCGTGACCTCAACGGGGGCATGGGCGTGTTCCTTATGTGATCGTTGCTGATCTACTTCTGCTGCGCGAACAACAGGGCTGTGTGCTCACGTGGCGAAAAGAATTGAAGCGAGGGCGATTCAACGCTACTCGCGTGCTACTTCTGTTCTGATTCGGGCTGGTCCTTGGACGGCTCGGATTCGGATTCGGGATCAGAGGCACTGTCGTTTGCGGACTGTTCGGCCCGTTCCGCTTCTTCGGCGTCATAGGCTGCTGCCGCGGAGGCGTAGGGATCGGTGATGCGGCCACCACTGGCGATCGCGATCTCCGGGAGTCGGACGAAGCTGACGGCGGGCAGTGTCACCTCCGTTCCGTCGGTGAGTTCGGCGCGGGCCCAGCTGCGCTTCGGGAAGCGGAAGCCCTTGACCTCGTCCCAGCTCAGTGTGCGGCTGGAGAACATCGAACGAACCTCGAGGGTGTCGGGGCTGACGGTGGTGCGGACCCGGGCGACGAAGTAGACGGCGATGATCGGGAGGATCAGCAACCAGCTGAATGCCGCGGGCCAGCCGAAGATCGGGAAGCTGACTGCGAAGAGCAGGAAGGCGCACGCCATGTAGGCGAGCTGCGAAATGCGGATGACGTGCCGAAGTGGTTTCGGCGTGTGGGATGATTGAACCGGTGGCACGGGCTGCTGCGAAGTTGACACCTCTACATCTTCGCATTGCAGCCGATGTATCTCAGATTCTGGGACGGTTGACTCACCAAGTTTGCCGTTCGCGACTAGCGCCTCTACTGTCGAGTGCGTGAAACAGAATGAGTTGCTCGTAATCGACCGGCGCGTCGTCGCCTGAGTCGATAATTTTCAACTCACCAGATAACGACGCGCCACCCTCGCTCAGCAGATGCTGACGGGGGTTTTTTGTTGCCCGGAGCCAAATCAGAGGATTTCCCAGTGAGCGCACCAACAGCACGGCCTCAACCCACGCCGCGCAAGTCAGGGACACCGAGCCCGACTACCGCGGCTGCCGCATCGCAGACGGCTACCCGTCGCCAGCTCCCCCCGGAGCGGGTAACGGGCGCGCAGTCTGTCGTTCGCGCCCTCGAAGAGCTCGAGGTCGACACGGTATTCGGCATTCCCGGCGGTGCCGTGCTGCCTGTGTACGATCCGCTCTTCGATTCGGTCAAGGTCCGTCACGTACTTGTGCGCCACGAGCAGGGTGCCGGCCACGCCGCCACCGGCTATGCGCAGGCCACCGGCAAGGTCGGCGTCTGCATGGCCACCTCGGGTCCCGGTGCGACCAACCTGGTCACGCCGCTGGCCGACGCTCAGATGGATTCCGTTCCGATCGTGGCCATCACCGGCCAGGTCGCGCGTTCGCTGATCGGTACCGACGGCTTCCAGGAAGCAGATATCTCCGGTATCACCATGCCGATCACGAAGCACAACTTCCTGATCACCGACGGCATCGACATCCCGCGCATCATGGCCGAGGCGTTCTACCTGGCGTCGAGTGGTCGCCCGGGCGCAGTTTTGGTCGATATCCCCAAGGACATCCTCCAGGCTCAGACCACGTTCTCGTGGCCGCCGGAGATGCGTCTGCCCGGATACCGTCCGGTCACCAAGCCGCACGGCAAGCAGGTTCGCGAAGCTGCGCGTCTGATCGCCGACGCCAAGTCTCCTGTCCTCTACGTCGGCGGCGGCGTCATCAAGTCCGAATCCTCTGCCGAGCTGCTCGAACTGGCCGAGCTGACGGGCATTCCCGTGGTCACCACGCTGATGGCCCGCGGTGCATTCCCGGACAGTCACGATCTCAACTGCGGCATGCCCGGCATGCACGGCACTGTTGCTGCAGTGGCAGCACTGCAGCGCAGCGACCTGTTGATCACACTCGGCGCCCGCTTCGACGACCGCGTCACCGGCCAACTGAATTCCTTTGCTCCCGATGCCAAGGTCATTCACGCCGACATCGACCCGGCCGAGATCGGCAAGAACCGTTACGCCGACGTCCCGATCGTGGGCGACTGCAAAGAGGTCATCACCGAACTCATCGAGGCCATCCGTGCCGACATGGCCACGGGCACCACGTTCGAACTCACCGAATGGTGGGCGTACCTCAATGACATCCGTCGTACGTACCCGTTGAGCTACGACCGTCCCACCGACGGACAGCTGAGCCCGGAGTACGTCATCCAGACCGTCGGCAAGCTCGCCGGACCGGACGCCATCTACTGCGCCGGCGTCGGCCAGCATCAGATGTGGGCCGCGCAGTTCGTCGGTTACGAGAAGCCGCGCACGTGGCTCAACTCGGGTGGACTCGGCACCATGGGCTACGCGGTTCCCGCTGCCATGGGCGCCAAGATGGGCATGCCCGACACCGAGGTGTGGGCCATCGACGGTGACGGCTGCTTCCAGATGACCAATCAGGAACTGGCCACCTGCGCTCTCGAAGGTATCCCGATCAAGGTTGCCCTCATCAACAACGGCAACCTCGGCATGGTTCGTCAGTGGCAGACGCTTTTCTACGAAGAGCGTTACTCGAACACCAATCTCGGAACGCACGGCGCCATCCGCATCCCGGACTTCGTGAAGCTCGCAGAAGCCTTGGGCTGCCACGGAATTCGCGTAGAGCGTGAAGAGGACGTCGAAGCTGCGATCCGTGAGGCGCAGTCCATCAACGACAAGCCTGTCGTGATCGACTTCATCGTCACCGCCGACGCACAGGTGTGGCCGATGGTCGCCGCGGGAACCAGCAATGACGAGATCATGGCGGCCCGGGGTATCCGGCCGCTGTTCGACGACGACGAGGCTGTAGCCGAACCCGCCGTCATCCATGAAGCCATGTCGCGCGAGCAAGCCGGACCTGCCGCGGGCACAGGGGAGGACCAGCAGTGAGCACCACCCACACCCTCAGCGTTCTCGTCGAGGACAAGCCAGGCGTGCTCGCTCGCGTCTCCGCCCTGTTCTCCCGCCGGGGATTCAACATCGAATCCCTAGCGGTGGGCGGTACCGAGATCCCCGAGATCTCTCGAATGACCATCGTCGTCACGGTCGACGAGTTCCCCCTCGAGCAGGTGACGAAGCAGCTCAACAAGCTGATCAACGTCATCAAGATCGTCGAGCAAGACGGTGATGCTTCCGTCGCTCGCGAGCTTGTGCTCATCAAGGTGCGCGCAGATGCAAGCGTGCGCACCCAGGTCATCGAAACGGTGAACCTGTTCCGCGCCAAGGTAATCGACGTCTCCCCGGAGTCCGTCACCATCGAGGCGACCGGTACCCGGTCCAAGCTGGATGCACTGCTGCGGATGCTTGATCCGTACGGTATCCGGGAGATCGTTCAGTCCGGGGTCGTGGCAGTCGGTCGAGGGCCGAAGTCGATCACGGCCACCCGCTAGTACTTTAGACACGTAATAATCCAAGGAGAGGTTGAGAACTGTGGCAGTCGAGATGTTCTACGACGACGATGCCGATCTGTCGATCATTCAGGGCCGCAAGGTTGCTGTGATCGGCTACGGAAGCCAGGGCCACGCCCATTCGCTGAGCCTGCGCGACTCGGGTGTCGAGGTCCGCATCGGCCTCAAAGAGGGCTCCAAGTCCCGCGACAAGGCTGAAGAAGCAGGCCTGACGGTCGGCACGCCGGCAGAGGTTTCCGAGTGGGCCGACGTCATCATGGTGCTCGCACCGGACACCGCTCAGGCGAGCATTTTCACCAATGACATCGAGCCGAACCTCAAGGACGGCGACGCGCTGTTCTTCGGTCACGGCCTGAACATTCACTTCGACCTGATCAAGGCTCCGGAGTTCGTCACCGTCGGCATGGTTGCGCCCAAGGGCCCCGGCCACCTGGTGCGTCGTCAGTTCGTCGACGGCAAGGGTGTTCCCGCGCTCATCGCCATCGACCAGGACCCCAAGGGTGAAGGCCAGGCTCTCGCTCTGTCCTACGCCAAGGGCATCGGTGGAACGCGCGCAGGCGTCATCAAGACCACGTTCAAGGAAGAGACCGAGACGGACCTCTTCGGCGAGCAGGCTGTGCTCTGCGGTGGCACCGAGGAACTGGTCAAGACCGGTTTCGAGGTCATGGTCGAGGCCGGCTACGCACCCGAGATGGCGTACTTCGAGGTTCTGCACGAGCTCAAGCTCATCGTCGACCTCATGTACGAAGGCGGCATCGCCCGCATGAACTACTCGGTGTCCGACACCGCTGAGTTCGGTGGCTACCTGTCCGGCCCGCGCGTCATCGACGCCGGCACCAAGGAGCGCATGAAGGCGATCCTGGCCGACATCCAGTCCGGCGAGTTCACCCGTCGTCTGGTTGCCAACGTCGAGAACGGCAACACCGAGCTCGAAGGCCTCCGCAAGGCTAACGCCGAGCACCCCATCGAGGTCACCGGCAAGAAGCTGCGCGACCTGATGAGCTGGGTCGATCGTCCGATCACCGAAACTGCGTAATTCGTAGTTTCAGCTTGTCTTCACTCCGGCCTGATGCCTGTTCCGGTCCAATTATCTTGGACCGGAGCGGCATTGGGCCGGAGGTCTTTGTCGGGCCAACTGAAGCCCGACGAAATTCTCATTGAGAATTTGCCCGCAAAGTGTCCACTATGTGGTATTGCCTACCGAGTTGTGGACGCCGAGACGGCGCGCACTAAACTACTGGGGGTTAAACCACCCCCACACCCACCTAATCAGGGAGTTTGCACGTGAGCCAGCCTGGCCGCCCCGTTGTTCTGATCGCAGACAAGCTCGCGCCGTCCACAGTCGAGGCACTCGGCGACGGTGTGGAGGTGCGGTGGGTCGACGGACCCGACCGCGCTGCCCTGCTCGCAGCTGTGCCCGAGGCCGACGCGATTCTTGTTCGCTCCGCCACCACCGTCGACGCCGAGGTTCTGGCCGCAGGCACCAAGCTGAAGATCATCGGCCGCGCCGGTGTCGGCCTGGACAATGTCGAGATCCCCGCAGCCACCGAGCGCGGCGTGATGGTCGTCAATGCACCGACCTCCAACATCCACTCGGCAGCCGAGCACGCAGTTGCTCTGCTCATGTCGACGGCGCGCCAGATCCCCGCCGCAGACAAGACCCTGCGCGAAAGCACCTGGAAGCGCAGCAAGTTCAACGGCGTCGAGATCCTCGGCAAGACCGTCGGCGTTGTCGGCCTCGGCCGCATCGGCCAGCTGTTCGCGCAGCGTCTCGCCGCGTTCGAAACCACCATCATCGCGTACGATCCCTACTTGCCCGCAGCTCGCGCAGCGCAGCTCGGCATCGAACTGGTCACCATCGACGAGCTCGTCGAGCGTGCGGACTTCATCTCCGTGCACCTCCCCAAGACCAAGGAAACGGCCGGCCTGATCAACGCCGAGCGTCTCTCTCGCGCCAAGGACGGCGTCATCATCGTCAACGCCGCTCGCGGTGGGCTGATCGACGAAGACGCGCTGTACGACGCTCTGGTCTCCGGCAAGGTTCGCGGCGCCGGTCTCGACGTGTTCAACACCGAGCCCTGCACCGACTCCAAGCTCTTCGGCCTCGAGAACGTCGTCGTCACCCCGCACCTCGGTGCGTCGACGTCCGAAGCTCAGGACCGTGCGGGCATCGACGTTGCCAAGAGCGTTCTCCTGGCTCTGGCCGGCGACTTCGTTCCCGAGGCAGTCAACGTCTCCGGTGGCCCGGTCGGCGAAGAAGTTGCTCCGTGGCTCGAGCTCGTCCGCAAGCTGGGTCTCCTCGCTGCGACGCTGTCTCCCGAAGCTGTTCAGACGGTTCAGGTTGTCGCCTCCGGCGAGCTGTCCGCTGAAACCGTCGATATCCTCGGCCTCGCTGCCCTGCGCGGTGTGTTCTCGGCAAGCAGCGACGAGGCTGTCACGTTCGTCAACGCTCCGGCACTCGCCGAGCAGCGCGGCGTCACCGTGTCCGTCGAGAAGCACTCCGAGGCGCTCGCTCACCGCAGCGCAGTCGAGGTTCGTGCAGTTGCCGCCGACGGCACCGTCACCTCCGTCACGGGCGCACTGACCGGCCTGCAGCAGGTCGAGAAGATCGTCAGCATCAACGGCCGCAGCTTCGATCTGCGCGCCGAGGGCCACAACATCGTTGTCCACTACGGCGATCGCCCGGGTGTTCTCGGTGTGCTCGGTACCGTCCTCGGTAACTCCGGCATCGACATCCTCGCCGCAGCACTGAGCCAGGACGCCGAAGGCGAAGGCGCAACGGCCATCCTGCGCGTCGACAAGGTTGTTTCCGACGCCGATGTCGAGGCAATCGTCTCGCAGCTCGACGCTCGCGTTGCTCAGGTCGACCTTTCCTGATTGTTTTCACTGTGCGCCTTTGTCAACCGTCCGCGGTTGACAAAGGCGCACAGTTCTACCGAATGAGGATTCAATGAAGCTTGCGGTCATTCCCGGTGACGGAATCGGTGTCGAGGTCACAGCTGAAGCACTCAAGGTGCTCGGCAAGTTGGTCCCCGATCTGGAAACCACCGAATACGATCTCGGTGCCCGTCGCTACAACGCCACCGGTGAACTGCTGCCTGCAGACGAGCTGGATCAGATCCGTCAGCACGACGCAATCTTGTTGGGCGCCATCGGCGATCCGCGGATCGTTGCGCCGGGCATCCTCGAGCGCGGTTTGCTGCTGAACATGCGTTTCCAGCTCGATCATCACGTCAATCTCCGTCCGGCGCAGCTGTACCCGGGTGCCACGTCGCCGCTCGCGGCGCAGCCCGAGATCGACTTCGTCGTGGTTCGTGAAGGCACCGAGGGCCCGTACACCGGTAACGGTGGAGCCATCCGCGTCGGCACCGATCACGAGATCGCGACCGAGGTGTCGATCAACACCTGGTTCGGCGCAGAGCGTGTTGTTCGTTACGCATTTGCGTTGGCGCAGACGCGTTCCAAGCACCTCACGCTGATCCACAAGACCAACGTTCTTTCCAATGCGGGAGCGATCTGGACGCGTGCGATCGAGACCGTCGGAGCGGAGTTCCCGGATGTCGAGACGGCGTATTGCCACATCGACGCTGCCACCATCTACATGGTGACCGACCCCTCGCGCTTCGACGTCATCGTGACGGACAACCTGTTCGGT
Organism: Rhodococcus sp. 24CO; assembly: GCF_050586165.1. Taxonomy (NCBI): domain Bacteria; kingdom Bacillati; phylum Actinomycetota; class Actinomycetes; order Mycobacteriales; family Nocardiaceae; genus Rhodococcus; species Rhodococcus sp. 24CO. The sequence continues at coordinate 282,910 of NZ_JAZFNF010000009.1, forward strand.
GACATCATCACCGACCTGGCCGGCGCGGTGACCGGCGGAATCGGTTTGGCTGCAAGCGGAAACATCGATGCGTCCGGCACCAACCCGTCGATGTTCGAGCCCGTTCACGGCAGCGCCCCGGACATCGCCGGCAAGGGAATCGCAGACCCGACCGCCGCGATCCTCTCGGCCGCACTGCTTCTTCGTCATCTCGGCCGCGACGACGACGCCGCTTGCGTCGAGGCCGTGGTCGCTGCTGACCTGGCTACACGCGGCGACGGCCCGATCTCCACCACCGAGATCGGCGACCGGATTACCGCTGCGCTGTAATTACGACAGCACGGACTCTGACGCGCGTAGGCCTTACGGCTTGCGCGCGTCAGTCGTTTCCGGCACCCCGATAGACTTGCCAACATGCGTCTTGGTCGAATTGCCAGTCCCGATGGTGTTGCGTTTGTCAGTATCGAAGGTGAAGAGGATGCCCTCGTCGCCAAGGAAATTGCCGAGCACCCCTTCGGGAATCCCACCTTTACCGGCCGTAGTTGGCCACTAGCCGATGTGCGTCTGTTGGCGCCGATCCTTGCCAGCAAGGTGATCTGCATCGGCAAGAACTACGCGGATCATATTGCCGAGATGGGCGGCGAGGCGCCGGCAGATCCGGTGATCTTCCTCAAGCCCAACACCTCCATCGTCGGACCTGGTGCGCCGATCGTGTTGCCGCCCAGTTCAACCGAAGTGCATTTCGAGGGTGAACTTGCAATCGTCATCGGGCAGCCGTGCAAGGACGTTCCGGCCGCCAAGGCCCTGAGCGTTGTTCTCGGATACACCGTTGCCAATGACGTGTCTGCGCGCGATCACCAGCGCCATGACGGTCAGTGGACCCGAGCAAAGGGCCATGACACGTTCTGCCCGCTCGGCCCGTGGATCGAAACGGCTCTCGATCCGTCGGACGTCGACATCAAGACCGAGGTCAACGGTGCGGTCAAGCAGGACAGCAGCACTGCTTTCCTTCTGCACGACATTCCGAAGATCATCGAGTGGATTTCGGCTGTCATGACTCTGCTCCCGGGTGACGTCATTCTCACGGGCACCCCGGCCGGCGTCGGCCCGATCGTTGCCGGGGATTCCGTCTCGGTGACGGTGTCCGGAATCGGCACGCTCACCAACCCGGTGATCGCAAAACGCTAACCACCATGTTTGGCCGGGGCCTCATCCGTACGGGTGAGGCCCTTTTTCTGTCTCTTGTCGGTTTGATAACTGTATGGTCCCTCGTGGCAGTCGAGCAAAATAGTTATGAGGTAGTTATCGTCACAATTGCGTCGATGCAGAGTCGTTTACGCGCGATGAGGCAAGCTTGACTCTGCACTTTTACCTGCAGATTTATCGCAAAAAATGGTACTAATCTAACTAAATAGACAAATCGGACAGATGATAACCCCAGGTTTGCTAATGTAACGTTCATCCGTATTCTTGACGATAACTGGTGTGATGCCAGTGAGGTATTAAAGAGATTTCGGAAATTGGAGGCTGTGGCACATGGGCGCCTTTACTGCGTACCGGCGCACTCGGTCGATCGGGGCGAGTGAGTCCGCAGCGCCGCAGTGGCGCGACAAGAAGCGATATCTGTGGCCGTTGGGCCTGCTGGTGCCGCTCAGCCCGTTTGCGGCGTGGTTCCTGGTGGAGAAGCTGACGCTGGGTCTGTTCTGGGCTGTTGGGGCCTGGCTGATCGTCATTGTGATTCCGCTTGTCGATCTGCTTGCCGGTGAGGACGGGAACAGCCCGCCGGACGAGAAGATTCCGGAGTTGCAGGCTGATCGTTACTACCGCTGGTGCACGTACCTGTTTCTGCCGTTGCAATACATCGGCCTAGTGTTTGCGTGCTGGTGCTGGGTGAACTCGCCGATGGCGTCGGGGGAGAAGTTCGCGCTCGCGATGACCGTCGGAGTAGTTGCCGGCGTTGGTATCAACGCGGCGCACGAAATGGGCCACAAGAGTGAGAAGCTCGAAAAGTGGTTGGCCAAAATCGCACTGGCGCAGTCTTTCTACGGCCACTTTTTTGTCGAACACAATCACGGTCATCACGTGCGAGTGGCAACACCCGAAGATCCCGCAAGTTCGCGGTACCGCGAGAACTTCTGGTTCTTCTTGCCGCGGAGCGTTATCGGGGGGCTGCGCTCCGGGTGGCAGATCGAGCGCGCTCGCCTCGAACGTGCGGGAGTGAGCACCTGGAGTTACAAGAACAACATCCTCAATGGATGGGCGATGAGTGTGGTGTTGTTCGGCTCGCTCATCGCGGTATTCGGCTGGGAGATCGCACCGTGGCTCGCTGTGCAGGCAATTGCCGGATTCACCTTCCTCGAAACGGCGAACTACCTCGAGCATTACGGTTTGCTTCGCGCCAAGCGTGCCGACGGTACATACGTTCGCTGCTCGCCGGAGGACAGTTGGAACAGCGACCATGTCGTGAGCAATTTGTTCCTTTATCAATTGCAGCGTCACAGTGATCATCACGCCAATCCCCGTTTGCGCTACCAGAGCCTTCGCAGCGCCGCCGACGCACCGCAGTTGCCTGCGGGATACGCGGTCATGATCGTCTGCGCGTGGTTCCCGCCGTTGTGGCGCTCGATCATGGACAAGCGACTTCTTGCGTATTACGACGGCGATATGAGCCGCATAAACGTGCTCCCCGGGCGCTGACGGTTGGCGCGCTCACCACTTTCAGGGAAAACGAAGAGTCGGCGGGACTAATCTGTAATACGACCATCCATCATCGCCGAGCCAAGTGAGCCATGACCAACAGCGAAGTACGCGTCCGTTTCTGTCCGTCACCCACCGGAACCCCGCACGTGGGTTTGGTGCGCACCGCCCTGTTCAACTGGGCATTCGCACGACATCACGGTGGAACCTTCGTGTTCCGCATCGAAGACACCGATGCTCAACGGGACAGCGAAGAGTCTTATCAGGCGATCCTCGACGCCCTGCGCTGGCTGGGTCTGACGTGGGACGAGGGCCCGGAGGTCGGTGGGCCGCATGCGCCGTACCGCCAGTCCGAGCGTCGTGATCTGCATCTCGACGTCGTCGCAAAGTTGCTTGCGGCGGGCGAGGCCTACGAGTCGTACTCGACCAACGACGAGGTGGAAGCCCGGCACAAGGCAGCCGGACGCGATCCCAAGCTCGGCTACGACAATTTCGATCGGGATCTCACCGACGAGCAGCGTGCGGCGTACATCGCAGACGGACGTAAGCCGGTAGTTCGCCTTCGGATGCCTGATCACGACCTGACGTGGAACGACCTCGTTCGCGGCGAAACCACGTTCAAGGCCGGGACGGTGCCGGACTTCGCGTTGACGCGCGGCAACGGCATTCCGCTCTACACCTTGGTCAATCCTGTCGACGATGCGTTGATGAAGATCACACACGTCCTGCGTGGCGAAGACCTCCTCTCGTCCACTCCGAGGCAGCTGGCTCTGTACGAGGCGATGATCCGGATCGGCGTTGCGGACTTCACGCCGTCCTTCGGTCACCTTCCCTTCGTGATGGGCCAGGGCAACAAGAAGCTTTCCAAGCGTGACCCCGAGTCCAACCTGTTCATTCACCGTGACCGCGGGTTCATCCCCGAGGGACTGTTGAACTACTTGGCGCTACTCGGCTGGAGCATCGCGGACGACCACGACGTGTTCTCGCTCGACGAGATGGTCGCGGCGTTCGACATCTCCAAGGTCAATTCCAATCCGGCGCGGTTCGACCAGAAGAAGGCCGACGCGATCAACGCCGAGCACATTCGTTTGCTCGAGCCGGCTGACTTCGCGGCCCGCCTGAAGTCGTTCCTGATCGAGCACGGCCACATCGGTGCCGACGTCGACGAAGCGACGTTCACAGTTGCGGCGGACCTCGTGCAGACCCGCATCGTCGTTCTGTCCGACGCGTGGGATCTGCTGAAGTTCCTGTTTGTCGACGAGGCGTCGTTTGCTCTCGATCCGGCTGCTGCGGCCAAGAACCTGAAGGAAGATGCGGGTCCGGTTCTGGACGCGTCACTTGCTGCGCTCGACGCTGTCTCGGAGTGGACGTCGGCAGGTATCGAGGAAGCCCTCAAGAAGGCCCTCATCGAGGATCTGGAGCTCAAGCCGCGTAAGGCCTTCGCTCCGGTGCGGGTGGCGATCACGGGCTCTCACATCAGCCCTCCGCTGTACGAGTCGATGGAATTGCTCGGTCGCGACGTTTCTCTTGCCCGGTTGCGTGCCGGTAGGGCGGCAGTAACCGCCTAAATAGGGTTGTCTCCGGCCGGAAATGAAGCAAAAACGTCCCGTGACCATACGATTTGGTATTTGGGGCGGGGGTACTGGTAATCTTCTTTTCGGCCGGAGACGAGCCGCCAAGCATTACAGCGAAGCGGAGCGAGCAAGGCCAAGCAAGACCTTTGGGGTATGGTGTAATTGGCAACACAGCGGTTTCTGGTACCGCCATTCTAGGTTCGAGTCCTGGTACCCCAGCGAAAATCCGGTCGATTTTGCAGCCGGACTCAGACAAGCTAAGCTTGCTGAGCTTCCAGAGAACAGCCTGAAAGGGAAGTTCTTGAAGTGCAAAGAATAGAACATGCATAAAGCGTGTCCTGGCCCCGTCGTCTAGCGGCCTAGGACGCCGCCCTCTCAAGGCGGTAGCGCGGGTTCGAATCCCGTCGGGGCTACAAAAGAAAGACCCTCCGATCATCTGATCGGAGGGTCTTTTTCTTATGCGTTGGATCAGTGACGCGCGGTGAACCAAAACAATCACCCCAGTCGAAATCGACTGGGGTGATTGTCATCTCACCTTCGGGAAGGCCGCTTGCCTATCCGCTCTTGCGACGGAATTCGCGTTTGTGATCAGCGGAACCATGAGTGCTGTGGACCTTCGACTGACCGTCGCGATGATCGGCGGCAGTGGCGTTGCTGTGGTTCTTGCGCTCGAGTGCTTCGCGGAACTTGCGCTTGTTGGCCTCCGCCGGTGTTTCCGATTCAGACGTCGTTTCGGATTCCGGATTGGTGCTGTCCTGCTCGCTCATCTGTGTGCTCCTTGGATTTTGGGCCTGTGGTCAAGCTACGCCTTCAGGAGCGGGAGCTGTAGACCCAGACAACGGCATCGCCGGCATTCCGAGTTTGCGGTGGTCCCAGGACCGTGTGCGCTCGGGAATGAAGCGTACCGCGACGCGTTTGTGGAGCATGGCGTCGACCGCAGGGCGGAGATCGTCGGAGTACGGCCCGGTGTACCGCTCCCACACGCTGATTCCGACCGCGAACAATGCGTCGGGGTCGTCGACTATCTCTCCGACGCCCTCCATCGAGACACCACGGAGAGTGTCGTAGGTGAGACCGTCCTCGATCAGGACCGACATCCGCGAGTCGCGTCGTAGGTTCACAGCCTTCTGGGATTTGGCCTTGGTCTCGAACCAGATCTCGCCGTCCACGATCGCAAACCACATCGCGATGAGGTGGGGCATGCCGTCGCCGCTCAGCGTGGCCATCGTTGCAGTACGGCTCTTTTCGACGAAGTCCGAGATTTCGGACTCGGTCATCGTGATCTGGCTGCGTTGTTTTCCGGTCATGACGGCAGTGATCTCCTCGGCTGCGGGTACTCCTGAAGTTCTTACTGTGGCACGGATTACATGATTACGTGTCCGATTACAGGCGCTTGTGCAGCGCTTCTGCTGCCGCGAGAAGGTCGGCTGCCCACCGTGCGCCTGGGCGCCTACCCATCCGGTCGATCGGTCCGGACACCGAAATCGCCGCCACAACAGTGCCGGCGCTGTCCCGTACCGGCGCCGCCACACTGGCAACTCCGGGTTCGCGCTCGGCCGCACTCTGGGCCCAGCCCCGTCGGCGAACTTCGAGAAGGACGCGTTCGCCGAACGTCGCATCGGCGAGAACCGCGCGCTGAGTCTGCGGATCTGCCCATGCGAGAAGGACCTTGGCGCCCGAGCCGGCGTTCATGGGCAGGCGCGCGCCGACCAGGACGGTGTCGCGCAGGCCGGTTGGTGGTTCCATCGATGCGACGCAGACGCGTGCCGTGCCTTCGCGTCGGTACAGCTGCACGCTCTCGCCGGTGATCTCACGCAAGCGGGGGAGGATGAGCCCCGCCGCGGCGATCAGAGGATCATTGGCAGTGGCAGCCAATTCGGCGAGGCCGGGGCCGGGGCACCACAGGCCGTCGGAGTCGCGGGCGAGAAGTCGATGGACCTCGAGGCCGACGGCAAGACGGTGTGCGGTGGCCCTGGGCAGGCCTGTGCGCGCACAGAGTTCGGAGAGGCTGCACGGTTCCTCGGCTACTGCATGAAGCACGCCCATTGCTTTGTCCAGCACGCCGATGCCGCTATGCTGTCTCATAGGTCGATACCAGGTTCTCGCATAGTGGGATAGTAGCGCATGATCTTCGACAGGTCAGCAGCATCCACTTTCCGAGAGTTTGATTTCCAACATGAGAACTGTTGGGCTGTCGGACTTACATTTCACGCGCGGCGGGCCAGCCCGTAGTTCGTCGACGCGAGGCTACGTACAGAGGTGGAAGACATGGCACAGAAAGCACGCACTCTCGCCGAGAAGGTGTGGGACGACCACGTTGTAGTGAAAGGCGAGGGACAGAATCCCGACCTGATCTACATCGATCTTCACCTCGTCCACGAAGTGACAAGCCCGCAGGCATTCGACGGATTGCGGTTGGCCGGACGGAAGTTGCGCCGTCCCGATCTGACGATCGCCACCGAGGATCACAACGTCCCGACCATCGACATCGACAAGCCGATCGCCGATCCCGTCTCAAAGACACAGGTCGACACCCTGCGCCGAAATTGTGAAGAGTTCGGAGTTCGCTTGCACCGCATGGGCGATCTGGATCAGGGCATCGTGCACGTCGTCGGCCCACAGCTCGGACTGACTCAGCCGGGAACCACCGTCGTGTGCGGCGACTCGCACACCTCGACGCACGGCGCTTTCGGCGCTCTCGCAATGGGAATCGGCACCAGCGAGGTCGAGCATGTGATGGCAACGCAGACATTGTCGTTGCGCCCCTTCAAAACGATGGCGATCACCGTCGACGGTGAATTGCCGCCTGGCGTCACGAGTAAGGATCTGATTCTTGCTGTCATCGCCAAGATCGGCACCGGCGGTGGCCAAGGATATGTCCTCGAGTACCGCGGCGAGGCGATCCGGAAACTGTCGATGGAAGCACGTATGACCATCTGCAACATGTCGATCGAAGCCGGTGCCCGTGCCGGCATGATCGCCCCGGACGAGATCACGTACGAATTCATCAAGGGACGTCCGCACGCTCCGACCGGCGCGGACTGGGATGCAGCAGTGGCTGCTTGGGAACTGCTGAAGACCGACGACGGAGCGGAATTCGACAACGAAGTCCACATCGACGCCAGTGCTCTGACGCCCTTTGTCACGTGGGGAACCAACCCGGGGCAGGGCGCGCCGCTCGGTGACCGTGTTCCGAATCCGGAAGACATCGTCGAAGAGAACGAACGTCAGGCAGCCGAGAAGGCGCTTACCTACATGGGTCTCGATGCCGGAATGCCGCTGCGTGATGTCTCGGTCGACACCGTCTTCGTCGGTTCGTGCACCAACGGTCGTATCGAAGATCTGCGTGAGGTCGCCGGCGTTCTCGAGGGTCGCCATGTCGCAGAAGGTGTTCGGATGCTGATCGTTCCCGGTTCGATGCGGGTGCGCGCGCAGGCCGAAAGTGAAGGCCTTGGCGACATCTTTGTTGCCGCAGGAGCAGAGTGGCGCCAGGCCGGCTGCTCGATGTGCCTGGGTATGAACCCGGATCAGTTGGCGCCTGGCGAGCGTTCGGCTTCGACGTCGAACCGGAATTTCGAAGGCCGTCAAGGAAAAGGCGGGCGGACACATCTGGTTTCTCCGCTCGTCGCTGCCGCCACCGCCGTCCGTGGAACGTTGTCGGCACCGTCCGATCTGGTCTGACATACCTAACACTCGAGGAGAATTTTGATGGAATCCTTTAGCACGCACAAGGGAATCGGCGTACCGCTGCGACGCTCGAACGTCGACACCGACCAGATCATTCCGGCTGTTTACCTGAAACGCGTGACGCGCACCGGGTTCGAGGACGGATTGTTCGCCGGCTGGCGCACCGATCCGAACTTCATCCTCAACCACGCGCCGTACGACAAGGGCAGCGTCCTGGTCGCCGGTCCGGATTTCGGAACAGGCTCGTCGCGAGAGCATGCCGTTTGGGCGCTATCCGACTTCGGTTTTCGCGTTGTGATCGCGTCGCGCTTCGCAGATATCTTCCGCGGCAACGCCGGAAAAGCGGGTCTGCTGGCCGCGCAGGTGGAGCAGAGCGACGTCGAACTGCTGTGGAAGTTGCTCGAAGAACAGCCCGGACTGGAATTGACCGTCGACCTCGAGAACCGGACAGTGAGTGCCGGAACAACGGTGGTGCCCTTCAGTATTGACGACTACACGAGGTGGCGTCTGCTCGAGGGTCTCGACGACATCGGACTGACATTGCGCCAGGTAGAGGCGATTTCGGAGTTCGAAAAGTCAAGGCCGTCATGGAAACCGACTACCCTCCCGGCCCAAATTTCCCAGGGCTGAACGGAAATCGGGGATAGCGGGCAAGAAGAGAAATAGGTCACGATTTCGGGGCTACGTTGAATGAGAATTGGCGTGGCACATAGACTCTTGCCGTTATCAGGTTTACCGTAGTTCTCAGTCGGTCCTACGGTGGACCATTATTTGCGGAGGAATTTCAATGAACAAGGCAGAGCTCATCGATGTTCTGACTGAGAAGCTGGGTTCGGACAGGCGCACAGCAACCGATGCAGTGGAGCACGTCGTGGACACCATCGTCCGCGCCGTCCACCGTGGCGAGAGCGTGACCATCACCGGCTTCGGTGTCTTCGAGCAGCGTCGTCGTGCGGCACGTGTCGCACGTAACCCGCGTACGGGCGAGACCGTCAAGGTCAAGCCGACGTCGGTTCCGGCTTTCCGTCCGGGCGCACAGTTCAAGGCGGTTATCGCTGGCGGCCAGAAGCTTCCGGCCAGCGGCCCGGCAGTCAAGCGCGGCGTAGCAGCACCGGCCACCAAGGCAGCAGCCAAGAAGGCAGCAGCTAAGAAGGCAGCAGCCAAGAAGACGGCGGCAAAGAAGGCTCCGGCCAAGACTGCAGCCAAGAAGACGGTTGCCGCCAAGGCTCCCGCCAAGAAGGCTCCGGCCAAGACTGCAGCCAAGAAGACGGTTGCCGCCAAGGCTCCCGCCAAGAAGGCTCCGGCCAAGAAGGCTCCGGCCAAGAAGGCTCCGGCCAAGCGCGCTTCCAAGTAGTCGCGCTCGGGCGAAAAGCCTGACGCTGGAAAGCAAGCATTAAAAGCAAGAGGCGTAGCTGCGATGACGATCGCGGGCTACGCCTCTTGCTTTGTTTTCAGAACTCTTTACGAATTGGCGACTTTCGGCAGCGGGCTGTCGAGATGATCAGCCGCGATCAGTCGGTCGCCCACGAGCGAGAGAACCCAGGTGCTGGCCTTGCGGTTGCGCGCTGAGGGCAGTGTTACACCGGCTGATTCGCTCCACCACGCCATCAGATCCGGAATTACGCCTCCTTGGCTGCAGATGACCGGTGTGCCGCCTGCAGAGGCAATCTCGAGTACCCGGGCACGGGCTGCCGCTGGATCTTCCGCGTAACCTTCTTCGCTCAGAAGAGGTTCGATCTCGATCTCGACTCCGAGTGCCTCGGCTAGCGGCATCACCGTTTCGATGCAGCGAGTTCGGTCGGCGGAATAGACGGTGTCCGCGCCGAAGATGCGCAACTGCGAGGCCAAGGCCGCGGCCTGTTCCTTGCCTTTCGCTTCGAGGGGGCGGAGTGTGTCGTCGCCCTTGTACCGCTTACGACTTCCCGCTTTTGCGTGACGGACCAGCAGCACCGTACGGGTATCGGGTGGTACGGAGACGAAGCGGCGCAGGATCATCCGATCCATCGGATACGAGAGATGGTCCGGGACTTCGTCGATCGGAAGCCAGAGCAGAACGTCGACTTCACTGTTCGGACCGAAATCTCCGTCGACGGCTTCTGCGGCCCAATACTCGACGCGCTTGAGTTTGCGGTGCCCTGGAACCGGATAGGTGACACCACCGAGGTGACGTCCGAAGCGGCCGGTGATCGACGTTTCTTCCTGAACTTCACGAACAGCGGCCGTCAGGAAGGTTTCACCCGGATCGAGTTTTCCTTTGGGAAAAGACCAGTCGTCGTATTTAGGGCGATGAACAACGGCGATTTCGACGGCCCCCGGATTATCGGGAGCCTTTCGCCATAACACTGCGCCGGCGGCAAAGATATTCGCTTTGACAGGTTTGTCAGCCATGGCAGCGACCGTCAGGATCCGCTGGATGTGCGACTGCGCATCAACGCGTGTTGATGCTCGCGTACATCCTCGCCGTGTTCGGGGGAGGCAACCCAACTTCCGTCGGGATGGAGTACCCAGCATCGGGTGCGTGGGTCGAGCGCGGAATCGAAGATGTCGCCCAACTGCTTCGCCAACTTGGGATCCGTTACCTGAACCATCACCTCCACTCGGCGATCGAGGTTGCGGTGCATCATGTCTGCGCTGCCGATCCAGAATTCGTCGGCGGCCCGGAAATGGAACATGCGTGAGTGCTCGAGGAATCGTCCGAGAATGGAACGTACTTCGATGTTGTCGCTCAGTCCGGGTACACCGGGCTTGAGCGCGCAGATTCCGCGAACCACGATCTCCACGGGCACGCCGGCCTTGGATGCCCGGTACAGCGCGTCGATAACCTGTTCGTCGACAAGTGCATTCGCCTTCATGCGAATGGCAGCGTCACGTCCGGCCAACTTGTGTTCGATCTCGGCTTCGATACGTTCGACGATTCCGCGGCGCACACCGTACGGCGCGACCAGCAGGTTGCGGTAGTCGGTCTTACGCGAGTAGCCGGTCAGCGAGTTGAAGAGGTCCGTGAGGTCGGCGCCGACCTCCGGTGCGGCTGTGAACAATCCGACGTCCTCGTACAACCTTGCCGTCTTGGGGTTGTAGTTGCCGGTACCGATGTGGCAGTACCTCCGGATGGTCGAGCCTTCACGCCGGACCACGAGGCACGTCTTGCAATGAGTCTTGAGTCCGACCAGGCCGTAGACGACATGCACGCCGGCCTGTTCGAGTTTGCGAGCCCACTTGATGTTGGCCTGCTCGTCGAAGCGAGCCTTGATCTCGACGAGAGCGACAACTTGCTTGCCCGCTTCAGCGGCGTCGATGAGCGCGTTGACGATCGGTGAATCACCGGAAGTCCGGTAGAGGGTCTGCTTGATGGCAAGCACCTGCGGGTCGGCAGCAGCCTGCTCGATGAATCGCTGAACACTGGTGGAGAACGAGTCGTACGGATGATGGACGAGAACGTCGCCGTCGCGCAGAGTGGAGAACACGCTCTTGGGTGTTTCACGTTCACCGAACGCCGGGTGCGTCGCCGGAACGAAAGGCGCGTCCTTGAGTGCCGGGCGGTCGACGGCGTAAACCTGCCAGAGGCAGGACAAGTCGAGCAGACCGGAAACCTCGATCACGTCGGCGGGGTCGACGTCGAGTTCACGAAGCAACAAGTCGAGCATGTGTTCGGTCATGTCGTCGGCAACTTCGAGACGGACCGGTGATCCGAAACGGCGACGGGCAAGTTCGCGCTCCAGCGCCTGCAGGAGGTCCTCGTCGCGATCCTCCTCGACCTCGAAGTCGGCGTTGCGTGTGATCCGGAAGGCATGGTGCTCCACGATTTCCATTCCGGGGAACAGAACGTCGAGGTGCGCCGAGATCAGCTCTTCCAACGGAATGAACGAGTCGATCGACGAGGTGGTGCTCTTGACGCGAACGAAGCGGCCGACGTTATCGGGAACCTTCACTCGGGCGAAGTGCTCGCCGCCCGTCACGGAATCCTTCACCGTCACTGCGAGGTTGAGACTTAGCCCGCTGATGTACGGGAAGGGGTGCGCGTGGTCGACGGCGAGTGGAGTCAGAACGGGGAACACCTGTTCGGTGAAATGCACGGAGAGGCGTTCGTGATCGTCGTCGCTGAGGTCGGACCACCGAACGATCGAGATTCCTTCTGCCGCTAGGGCAGGGCGAACGGAATCGAGAAAGACGTGTGCGTGCTTGTCGGCGAGTTCCTGTGTCCGCTGCGCGATGAGAGCCAACTGTTCGCGCGGCGAGAGTCCGTCGGCAGAACGGACGGACAGACCGGTTTCGTCGCGACGCTTGAGTCCGGCAACACGAACCATGAAGAACTCGTCGAGGTTGGACGCGAAGATAGCGAGGAACTTTGCGCGCTCGAGGAGGGGGAGTGACTCGTCGGCTGCCAATGCGAGAACGCGGGCGTTGAAGTCGAGCCAACTGAGTTCACGGTTGAGGTAACGGTCTTCGGGTAAGCCACCGAGAAGGACCGCGGGAATTGCCTTCGTGGCTGCCGGCGGCGCACTCGGTATGTGCGTGGGCGATCCACTGACAGGTGGTCGCACCGAAGGCTGCGGTGTCGAAGGCTGCTGCCCGTCACCGGATTTTGCAGCGTTGGTGTCGCCAATTTCTGGCGAGGTCGTCTCTGCGTTGTTTGCGGACTTGCGGTGCTCGAGTGCTTCGCCGTTGCTCACCTGTCGATCATCCCCCACAATTGCGCGCTTCGACAATTGATGATCGAAAAAGGTCAATGCGTGTTGGACGCGGCGCGATGGAAGCGTGTCAACGACGCGAGAGTTGCCGGGCCGACGCCGAGCGCGCGGGCGGTGTCGAGATCCGTTGCGGTGTCGACGTCGGTCCGAAGGCCCGGCCACGCTCCGGTGAGTCGCCTGGCGCCGGAATCCGTGTGGCCACGCGCGGATTCGGGGCCGAATCGTGGATCGAGAGGTAGATCGGGATCACAGGAGAACAGTGCCGCGGTCCCGGTTCCGTGGTGATCGACGACGATGGAACGACCACCGGTGCGGGCGGCACTGAGGGCCTCGAGCAGTTCGCCTGGTTGCAGCGACGGAAGATCTGCTTGGATGACAACAAGATCCACCGTGCCATGTTCGGTGCGGATGTGGGTGGCCGCTGCGTCGAGGGCGGAGTTGAGTGAATTCTCGGTGGACCTACTCGAATCAGGATCGGCGTACACGTTCACTCCCGCGGCGTACGCGAGCGCGGCGACGGTCGGATCCGGAGTCACCACGGTGACGCCGTCGATGGCAGGTACACCGGTAACAGTGGCCAGGGTGTCGTGAAGCATCGCGAGAACAAGGTCGGCACGGGCGTCGACGTCGAGTTCGGCGGCCAGTCGGGACTTCGCGGATCGGAGGTCTTTCACGGCGACGATGGCATGCATCGGGCGCGGACGTTCCGCTCTGGTTGCGCTCGGCCTCGCACTGGTCATCCTTCGATCTTGCCAGTCGGTTGCCGACATGTCTGTCTCTGCCTGCCTCACCGGGGCGTCTGCCGACCCGAGTTCGGTCCGGGCGATAGTCTGTGCAGGCGATTTCATTGCCGGGTCGCAACACAACCGGCGTCCTGGCGAACGTCACGAGGGTAGACGAGGTGACTGTGTGAGTAAGGCAGCAGTATTGGGTGCAGGCTCATGGGGAACGGCGTTGGCGAAGGTCATGGCCGAGGCCGGCACCGAGGTGACGATGTGGGCACGCCGGAAGGAAGTCGCCGACCGGATCAACGCGACGCACGAGAACAGTGACTATCTACCCGGTATCGCTCTGCCCGAGTCGATTCGTGCGACTGATCGTCACGAGGAAGCGATGGACGGAGCAGACTTCATCGTTCTGGCGGTGCCGTCGCAGTCGTTGCGGGGAAACCTCGAGCAGTGGAAGGATTCGATAGGCCCGAATGCGACTCTGTTGAGTCTGGCCAAGGGCATCGAAACCGGTACCTTGATGCGGATGAGCCAAGTGATCGTCTCGGTCACCGGCGTCGAACCCAGCCGTGTCGCCGTGCTGTCCGGCCCCAATCTGGCGCGTGAGATCGCAACCCGTCAGCCGGCCGCGACGGTCATCGCCTGCACCGATTCCTCGCGGGCACTGGCTCTTCAAGATGCTTGTGCCACAGGATATTTCAGGCCCTATACCAACTCCGACGTGATCGGCTGTGAAATCGGCGGCGCCTGCAAGAACGTGATCGCGTTGGCATGCGGCATGGCGGCAGGCAGCGGTTTCGGCGACAACACTGTTGCCAGCATCATCACTCGCGGCCTGGCCGAGACGATCCGACTGGGCGTTGCACTCGGCGGGCAGGCGTCGACGTTCTCGGGGCTGGCCGGCGTCGGCGATCTCGTCGCCACGTGCACATCGGAGTTGTCACGAAACCGGACGTTCGGTGAGCGCCTCGGCCGCGGCGACTCCATGGAATCGGCGCAGCAGGCCACCAACGGTCAGGTAGCCGAGGGTGTGAAATCGTGCACGTCCGTGCGCGCACTCGCCGCCGGATACGACGTCGAAATGCCGTTGACCGACGCCGTCCACCGCGTCTGCCACGAAGGGATAGCGGTCAGCGAGGCAATCGGCCAACTACTCGGCCGACGGACCAAGCCGGAATGACGTCAGTAGACGGCTACGGCGATTCCACCAGGTGCGTGAGTAGCGTCGGGAGTCCGCACAATCCTGGTCAGCCCATGCAGTTGGGGCCGGTATTTGCTGCGCCGTACCAGCTTTCGGAGGACGAGGGGAGCGAGAGTGACACGTATGCCCGGGCATCGAACCCAGGGTGGCGTGGCCTCGAGGCGGCGCTCGGGACGCTTGAAGGCGCGGATCACACCGTTGTCACAGGGTCAGGAATGTCTGCAGTCACGGTGACATTGCGCAGCCTGCTTCAGGCCGGCGATACCGTCGTCGTTCCGTCGGACGGGTATTACCAGGTGCGGCGTTACGCGGAGGAAGCCCTGGCTCTGCTGGGCATCGGCGTTCGCGAGGTGTCGACGACGGGCATGGGTGACGCGAGTTTCGCGGAGTTGCTGTCGGGGTTGCCGGGACGCGTTGTCGTGGTCGCCGAGACACCGTCCAATCCGATGCTCGACGTCGTCGATCTGCGGGCGTTGTCACAGGTGTGCCATCGCGTCGGAGCAATCCTGGTGGTGGACAACACGACCCCGACTCCGCTCGGTCAACGTCCCCTCGAATTGGGAGCGGACGTCGTGGTCGCCAGCGGAACAAAAGCGCTGAGCGGGCACAGTGATCTTCTGATGGGCTACATCGCCACGTCCGACGCGGATATCGCCGCGAAGGTCGAGCGTGAGCGCCTGCTGTCCGGGACGGTTCTCGGTCCGTTCGAAACGTGGCTTGCGCATCGCAGTCTCGGGACGGCGGGGCTGCGATTCGGCCGCCACTGTGACAATGCCCAGGCGCTCGCCGACATGGTGTCCGGCCATCCCGCCGTCATGGCCGTCCGTTACCCGGGGATGCGAACGGACCCGTCGTACGCCGTTGCGTCGGAGCAGATGCACAGGTTCGGCGGTCTGGTGAGCATCGAATTGGAGTCTGCAGCGGCTTTCCATTCCTTTGTCGCGGCAAGCGAACTTGTCACATCCGCGACCAGTTTCGGTGGCATCCACACCACCGCTGATCGGCGGGCTCGGTGGGGAGATCAGGTCAGTGAAGGGTTTGTCCGGATCTCATGCGGTATCGAGGACACCGCGGATTTGTTGACGGATGTCGAGCGCGCCCTGGGTGGACTGACGTCCAGTCGGTAGTTTATCCACTGCCCGAGCGCGTGCCGAAGTCGATTCGACGGTACGGTTTGACGCGTGAATAACAGCCGTACCCGTGTAGCCGTGATCTTCGGTGGCCGGAGCAATGAACATTCCGTGTCGTGCGTATCCGCCGGGAGCGTGCTCGCGCACCTCGATCCGGAACGCTACGACGTCGTGCCGATCGGCATCACCGCCGACGGGGCCTGGGTTCTCGGTTCCACCGATCCGGAATCGCTGGCCATCAACGGTCGGGAGTTGCCCACCGTCGACAAAGACGGGACGGCGCTGACACTGACTGCTGATCCGACGCGTTCCGGTGCGCTGCTGGCGCTCGACGGAACAGACGTGGGTTCCGTCCTGGCAACTGTCGACGTCGTATTTCCGGTCCTGCACGGTGCCTACGGGGAAGACGGCACCATCCAGGGTCTCCTGGAAATGGCCGGAATTCCTTACGTCGGTCCCGGCGTGCTGGCGAGTGCCGCCGGTATGGACAAGGAATTCACCAAGAAACTGCTTGCTGCCGAGGGGTTGCCTATCGGTATGCAGGTTGTCCTGCGCCCGGGAACGGCGACACTGAGCGACGAGCAGAAAGAGCAGTTGGGGCTTCCGGTCTTCGTGAAGCCGGCTCGCGGTGGATCGTCGATCGGTATCACGCGAGTCACCGGGTGGGACGGCCTGGACGGCGCGATTGCTCATGCTCGCCTGCACGATCCGAAGGTGATCATCGAGGGCGCGATTATCGGGCGGGAAGTCGAATGCGGTGTGCTCGAATTCCCCAGCGGTGACATCAAGGCGAGCGTGGTCGCAGAGATCCGGATGCCCGCCGACGACGGTGATTCGGACGCGTTCTACGACTTCGACACCAAGTACCTCGACGACGTCTGCGAATTCGACGTCCCCGCACATCTGGATGCGGGCGTCAGCGATCAGATTCGTGAGTTGGCCGTGCGCGCTTTCACTGCACTCGATTGCCAGGGGCTCTCACGCGTGGACTTTTTTGTCACCGAAGACGGTCCGGTGATCAACGAGATCAACACCATGCCAGGATTCACATCCATCTCGATGTATCCGAAGATGTGGAAAGCAACCGGAATCGATTACGGCACTTTGCTTTCGACGTTGGTCGACACGGCGCTGGCCCGCGGGACCGGATTGCGCTGACGCGCGTGTTGCCCGCAGGACAGGGGCCGGGATTGCCCGGCCCCGTCGCGTCACATCAGGGAACCGGGATCGGCGCCGGGTCGAGTGGCTGCTGCGGGATTGTCGCAGAGATGGTGTCCGAGATTTCCTGAATCGGAGTGGGGCCGGTGCCGTCGGGAACGGTGATCCCGATGTACTCGCCGCGGTCGACGGCAAACCAGGTGCTGGCCGCCAAGCCGATGTCGGTACCCGAGATCTGGAACCACTGCACGCCGTTGACTACCTGAAGTGCCGCGGCCTGATCGAATTCGGCGGGGCGGTCGAGTCCGCAGCGCAGGACGATCGGTTCACCCTCGCTGCGCTGCCACGCAGCGGCGCCGGCGGGTGCGGGTTCGGCAAGTTCGGCCTTGGTGAAGTCGCCGATGTCCTCAGGAAGTGCACCAAGTAGCGAGACGCAGGTCTCCGACTCCGCGTTGGGTGCCGGAACCGGGCCAAGTGCCACCGGTTCGAGCGTCGGGTTCTTTCCTGCGACCACGGCGGCGATCACCAACCCGACGATCAGGGCCACCGGCAGCGCGATGGCGGTGGCAATCAATGCCGGGCTTCGACGCTCGACTTCGTCGAGGTCGTTGTCGTCCTGGTCGTTCGTCTCGGGGGACGTGTTCTCAGACATGCTCAGTTCTTCGTTCGATTCCGGGTTCGGTTGTTGCGGGGGCTCGCGTGCGCATCGGTAGAATTGCCACTGCTTTGACGGTACCGCAGGACGCTTTTGGTCCGATCTGCGCTGAGAAAAAAGGGAGTGCTCATCTCGTCATCAGGATCGACCTCGCACGAACCGGCATCTTCATCGCCCCGCACTGTTGCTCAGGTGGGGGAGTTCGACGTGATTGCGCGCTCTCTTGTCGGTCGAATTCAACCGCTGACGACGGAGTTGGGTCCCGGTGACGATGCAGCGATTGTCACCGCACCCGATGGCAGGGTTGTCATTTCCTCGGACATGCTGGTCGAGGGAAGGCATTTTCGGCTCGACTGGTCGCCACCGCGCGACGTCGGACGCAAAGCGGTGGCACAGAATGCCGCCGACATCGTGTCGATGGGTGCGCGGCCGAGCGCCTTCACGGTGTCATTGGGCTGCCCACCGTCGACTCCGATCGACGTCATGGACGAAATCTCCGCCGGAATCTGGGATGCCGCAACGGATCTGGGTGCGGGCATCGTCGGTGGGGATTTGGTGCAGTCTCAGGACATTGTCGTCTCGGTGACGGTACTCGGAGATTTGGGTGGACGGCGGGCAGTCACTCGGGCCGGTGCCCAGGTGGGCGACCGTGTTGCCGTCGCCGGGTTGTTCGGTTGTTCGGCAGCAGGTTTGGCGCTGCTTCTCGCCGGCGATCGTTCGTTCCCGGACCTTCTCGCGCTCCATCGTGTTCCGGTCCCGCCGTACGAGTCCGCGTGGGCCGCGGCTGATACTGCTCACTCCATGACCGACATCTCGGACGGGGTTGTCGCTGATCTTCGCCACCTCGCGTCGGCGTCAGGAGTCCAGGTCCGGATCGATTCGGGTGCTGTACCGACGTCGGCAGACGTGTCGAAAGCTGCAGCCGCTCTGACACTCGATCCGCTGGAGTGGATTCTCTCCGGTGGCGAGGATCACGGTTTTGCCGCGACCTTTGCCGCCGGTGAAGACCTGCCGTCGGGGTGGACCGTAATCGGCGAGGTCGTTGCCGGCACCGGAGTTGTGGTGGACGGCGAACTGCGTGAATCCGGCGGCGGCTGGCACAGCTTTTCGGCCACGGACACTACCTCGGTATAGGTTCTCCTCATGGCTGTTTATGCACTAGGAGACAAGGTTCCGGATATTCATCCGGACGCGTACGTACACCCGGACGCGGTGGTGATCGGCAACGTGAGCCTCGCTGCAGGAACGTCGATCTGGCCACAGGCCGTACTGCGTGGTGACTACGGCACAATCTCGGTGGGTGTCGGATCGAACATTCAGGACGGCACCGTGATTCATTGCACGGTTACCGAGCCCACGATTATCGGCGCCGGATGTGTTGTGGGCCACAACGCGCACATCGAGGGGTCCACGATCGAGGAAGGGTGCCTGATCGCGTCCGGGTCGATCGTGCTCAACGGTTCGGTGATCGGGGCGGGGTCGATAGTCGGAGCCGGCGCTGTGATCGCGCGCGGATTCGTAGTGCCACCGCGCAGCATGGCTTTGGGGGTACCCGCCAAGATTCGCGAAGGCTACGAAGTTCCGCTCGGTCATCTCGAAGCGAATGTCGCGAACTACTCCGCCAATGCCGCGCACTATCGCGGCGCGCTGCGCAGGCTCGACTGATGGATACTCACATCGAATCCGGCTGGGCCACAGCGCTGGAACCGGTTTCCGAGCAGATCGCTCTGATGCAGAAGTTCCTCGACAACGAGACCGCAGCAGGGCGCGAGTTTCTGCCCGCACGCGAGAATGTGCTGCGCGCGTTCACGAATCCGTTCGAGGACGTCAAAGTGCTTATCGTCGGACAGGATCCGTATCCGACCCCCGGTCATGCGGTGGGCCTGAGCTTTTCGGTTGCCCCTGATGTTCGGCCCGTTCCCCGCAGCCTGGTCAACATCTACAAGGAATATCACCAGGACCTGGGGCTGCCGATTCCCGATGACGGGGATCTGACACCGTGGTCGAATCAAGGTGTGTTGCTGCTCAACCGGGTGCTGACCGTAGCGCCA
Source organism: Rhodococcus sp. 24CO (assembly GCF_050586165.1). Lineage (NCBI taxonomy): Bacteria > Bacillati > Actinomycetota > Actinomycetes > Mycobacteriales > Nocardiaceae > Rhodococcus > Rhodococcus sp. 24CO. The sequence continues at coordinate 302,458 of NZ_JAZFNF010000009.1, forward strand.
GGGGCAGCAGCGTCACATCGGAAAAAGGGTTGGGAACCTGTGACCGAACAGGCAATTCGAGCTCTGGTGGCTCGATCTGCCCCGATGGTTGCCATTCTGTGGGGCCGCGACGCCGCGACGTTGACCCCGCTGCTGGGCAATACCCCCATCATCGAATCTGCGCACCCGTCACCACTTTCGGCGTCGCGTGGGTTCTTCGGTTCACGTCCGTTCAGTCGGGCTAACCAACTTCTGACGGAGATGGGGGCCGCGCCGGTCGACTGGAATCTGGGATCAACCGCGAGCGTGACCGAACCACTCTGGTGAGAGCAGTTCGGTCACGCGAGCCGAATCAAGCCTGCTTGGCAGCTACAAAATCGGGGCGACGCTTCTCGACAAACGCGTCGACGCCCTCCCGGCCGATGGGGCTGTTGGCAGCAGCCGTGATCGACGCTGCTTCGGCGTCGAGGTGCTCGGAGAGAGTGTTGGTCCGTGACGAGCGCAACAGTGCCTTGATACCGGCGTAGGACGAACTCGGTCCGTGCGCGAACGTACGGGCGAGCCGGGCGGCCTCTTCCTGAACTTCGTCGTCACCGACGAGACGGGTGAGGATACCGAGGCGAACGGCTTCGTCGCCGCCGAGAATCGAATCGCTCAGAAGGATTTCGCGCGCACGTCCGGCACCGACGATGCGGGGGAGTGACCAGGACATCCCACCGTCCGGCGTGTATCCGATGGAGGGGTATGCCGGGCGAAGCTTGGTGCTGGTGCCGCCGATGGCGATGTCGGCAAGGCAGACCAGGCTCATTCCGGCGCCCGCTGCCCAACCGTGAATTCCCGCGACCACGGGAACCGGTGCCGCATCCAGCGCACGCACGAAGTTGTGGAGGTTCCGGGCAACTCCGGCGACGTATTCTCCGCGATCCGGCGCTGACGAGAAGGCCCGGACATTACCGCCCGCGCAGAAGTTGGGGCCTTCGCCGACAAGGAGGATGCTGCCGATGTCGTCGCCGAACGATTCCAAGGCTGCTGCACCCTGGACCATTCCTTCGTCGTCGAGCGAGGTGCCGTTGGCGGCGGTGGAAATGGTGATGCGGAGTACGCCCTCGTCGAGCGTTACTTTGCTGAGGTCATCGATGGAAGTCACCTCACGCACATTACGTGTCAGGTGCCCGGGTCGTCACAGGAGGGACCCGACAAAGACACAACAAACGACACGACAAAAACAGCTCTGCCCCCGACACCGAAGTGTCGGGGGCAGAGCTTGCAATCGTTGTGCTCGGGCAATCAGCCCCGAGCGACCTTGCCTGCCTTGAGGCAGGAGGTGCACACGTTGACCTTACGGGTGTTACCCGGGGCAACCTCGGTACGAACAGACTGAATGTTCGGGTTCCAGCGACGATTGGTACGCCGGTGCGAGTGCGAGACCGACTTACCGAAGCCGGGCCCCTTGGCGCATACGTCGCAGACGGCAGCCATAGTCGCGAACTCCTTGTTAGAAATGAATATTGAAGTGGTTACCCTACACAGTAGGACGGCCAGAATGACAATTCGAATATACGCTGTAGATCTTGCGATACCGAATCGGTCTCCGACCGCTTACGGTGCAGTCGAGCGTGACAACACAGAACACTGTTGTAAACGGCGCACCGGAGTGCACTGGTTGCAGCAATATTTGGTGTAGCCCGTTCGAGGCAACCGTGTAACAGTAACTGTTGACCGCCTGATTGACCAAACCGGCCCTCAATCCGGCGATCATGGAGTGCGCCCGACTACCCTCGACAGCATTCGTTTCGGTCCCTGCTGAAGGGACGTTTCCGCAGAGGGGAATTGCCAGTGGGGGAATTGCCAGTGGGGGACGTGCCGGTGGGGGACGTGCCGGTGGGGGACGTGCCGGTGGGGGACGTGCAACACCAGCGAGCGGACGGCACCGCGGACGGCCTGTTTCTGCGCAGGTGGGCCAGACGCTCGGTCGATTGCCTCGAGGAGCGTCGCGGAGAGATCAACAGCCTCAACGTCTTTCCCATCCCTGATTCCGACACCGGCACAAATCTGCTGTTCACGATGCGCGCCGCACTCGATTCGGCCGAGGCACTGGACGGCGACGTCACCAGCGCCGCCCGCACCGCCAACGCGCTGGCACGAGGTGCTGTGGCGGGCGCACGCGGCAATTCCGGCGTCATCCTGTCCCAGGTGATTCGTGGGATTGCGGAGACGGTACGCGGTGAGCGGATCAACGGACGCGATCTTGCGGTGGCGCTGCAGACGGGCACCGATCTTGCGTCACGCGCGGTGACGGACCTGGTCGAGGGCACCATCGTGACCGTTCTCCGAGCCTCCGGTGAAGCGGCGGCCCAGTGTGTCGGCGTGGATCTGCAGGCCGTTGCCCTCGCTGCGGCAGATGCGGCCGCGAGCGCCCTGGTCATGACGCCGCAGCAACTCGACGTGCTTGCCTCGGCTGGCGTCGTGGATGCGGGCGGCCTGGGGTTGCTGGTGATTTTGGACGCTCTGGTCGAGTCCGTGTCCGGGCACTCACCGGATCGGGCGGAACTGGGCGCCGGACGAAGCCGCGGTCTCGTTGCGCAGGTCAGCAGACGCGACCATGACTGGGACCGGAAATCGGGTCCACTCGAGTGTGGCGACGATTCGGCGCAGGACTTCGAGGTGATGTACCTCGTCGACGAATCGGATGAGGATCTGATGGCGGCGCTTCGCACCCGGTTGGCGGTGCTCGGCGACTCGATAGTGATCGTCAGTGACGGATTCGGTGGCTGGTCGGTTCACGTGCATTGCTGTGATGCGGGCGCCGCAGTCGAGGCAGGCCTCGAAGCCGGTCGCGTGCATGGGATTCGGATCAGCAGTTTCCTTGTCGACGAACGTGATCAGTTGGTCGCCCGTCAGGAGATGCAGTTTCAGGGCCACGATGCGCGTGGTGTGCTCGCCGTTGTGGCGGGAGACGGCGCGGCGGCACTGTTCGCGAGTGAAGGTGCCTCGGTACTGCGGTGCGACGACGCGCCGGTGACCCGTGCGCAGCTGCTCGGCCATATCCGCACCATGGATCGCACCGAGGTGCTGGTTCTGCCCAACGGCGCGCTGAGCGCTCAGGAGCTGGTTGCGGTCAGCGCGGCGGCGCGAGATCCCCTGCACCAGGTGCTACTGCTCTCGACATCGTCGATGGTCCAGGGGTTGGCGGCACTCGCGGTCCACGACGGAAGTCGAAACGTCGCCGACGACGGGTTCACCATGTCTGAATCGGCTGCGGCAACTCGGTGGGGGTCTCTGCGGATCGCCGTGGAACGGTCGCTGACGTTTGTCGGGACCTGCGACCCGGGCGACGCCATCGGGTTGATGGGTCACGAGGTGGTGGTCATCGGACCTGACGTCGAGGCGTCGGCAGCGCGATTGATCGACCTTGCGATGGGATCTGGTGGCGAATTGGTCACACTTCTCATGGGCGCCGACGCCGCCGACGGCTTGGCCGAGCGGATGGAAGCTCATGTCGTCGACACCTACCCAGGCGTCGACGTGTTGATTTATCAGGGCGGTCAGCCGGGGGATCTGTTTCAGCTGGGCGTGGAATGAGCGCTCTGTCGGGTAAACGTATCCGGAGCATGTGTGTCGGTGGGTACTGATATACGAATACCTGTGCTTTTCGATCTGCTGCTTTTCGATCTGCGAGGAAACTGACATGGCAACGCTCGCCGACAACTTGGATCGGCTCCTGGGAAAGAAGACCGCGGACGCGTTGGCCGAGGCCTTCGAGATCCGCACGGTCGAGGATCTACTGCGCCACTACCCCCATCGGTACGCGTCGGCGGGTAAGGAACTTGCCGACAAGGAGCCGCCGGAAGGCGAGCACATCACGATCATTGCGCGGGTGGCGTCCGCGAACATCGTGAACATGAAGTCCCGGACGGGGCAGATGCTCAAGGTTTCGCTCACGACGGATACGCAGACTGTCGACGTCACCTTCTTCAACCCGTACAAGGTGAAGCATGCCATCAAGCCCGGCGTGCGGGCGATGTTCTCGGGCACAGTCAAGTACTTTCGGAACAAGTGGAGTTTGACGCACCCCAGTTATCTGATTCTTCCGGAACCCGGTGCCGGGGAAGAAGATTCGATTGTTCCCTTGAACGCTGTCAAGGGGGCCGGCGATCTGGCGGGGCTGGCGCGTGCCAGCTCGGGACCGGGCGCCGAACTCGACTATTCGATTTTCGAGCGTGAGTTCATCCCGCTGTATCCGGCGACGCGCGAGGTGGAGAGCTGGACGATCATGCGGTGCGTCCGACAAGTTCTCGACCAGCTTGATCCGGTTCCCGAACCGCTACCGGCCGAGACTCTCGCCGAACATCATTTTGTCGGGTTGGACGAGGCCCTGCGAACGGTGCACCTGCCCGACACCAAGGACGACATCGAACGTTCCCGCGAGCGATTGCGGTTCGACGAGGCACTGTCTCTGCAGTTGGTTCTGGCGATGCGGCGTCACGACAATTCCGAGCGGGTGGCACCGGCGTGCGTGCCTGTTGCGGGCGGTATCGCCGAGCAGTTCGAGGAGATGCTGCCGTTCACCCTGACGGAAGGGCAGCAAGCCGTAGCCGCGGAGATCGCGGCCGACCTCTCGCAGACCCACCCCATGAGCCGGCTCCTGCAAGGTGAGGTGGGCTCAGGTAAGACCATCGTGGCGCTTCGGGCGATGCTGCAAGCGGTTGACGCGGGATATCAATGTGCACTGCTCGCGCCCACCGAAGTGCTGGCCAATCAGCATGCCCGGTCCCTGCGCGCGATGATGGGCCCGCTCGCAACCGGGGGAGAGCTGGGCTCGGCCGAGCACTCCACTCGCATCGCCTTGCTCACCGGTTCACTCCCGGTTGCCGCCAAACGTGCCGCGCTCCTCGACGCGGTGACCGGTGACGCGGGAATTGTCATCGGTACTCACGCACTGATCCAGGACAGTGTCGAGTTCTTCAATCTCGGCATGGTTGTAGTGGACGAGCAGCACAGGTTCGGGGTGGAGCAACGAGATCACCTTCGCTCGCGTGCTCGCGACGGCCTGAGCCCCCACCTGCTGGTCATGACGGCTACTCCCATTCCGCGCACCATTGCCATGACGGTGCTCGGCGATCTGGAGGTTTCCACACTGCGCGAATTGCCTCGTGGACGTAGCCCGATCAAGAGCAGTGTTGTGCCGGCAAAGCAGAAGCCCGCATGGGTGGATCGGGCGTGGGCGCGAATTCGTGAGGACGTCGCAGACGGGCGTCAGGCCTACGTCGTGTGCTCACGGATCGGTGACGGCGAACCCGCTGCGGGCGAGGACCAGTTCACCGAGGAGAAGCAACCCGAAACGAAGTCGGCTGTCGACGTCTTCGAGGAGTTGTCGGGCGGCCCGCTTTCCGAACTGCGCGTCGGACTCCTGCACGGTCGCCTGCCCTCTGACGAGAAAGACGTCGTCATGAGCGCGTTCAACGTCGGCGACATCGACGTGCTCGTCTGCACCACCGTCGTGGAGGTCGGTGTGGACGTACCGAATGCGACGGTCATGGTGATCGTCGACGCCGAGCGTTTCGGTGTCAGTCAGCTACACCAGCTGCGCGGCCGAGTGGGGCGTGGAAAACACCAGGGACTGTGCATTCTGGTGACGGGAAGTAATCCAGGTGGACCGGCGTACGAGCGGCTGTCTGCTGTTGCCGCCACCAATGACGGCTTCGAACTGGCGCAACTCGACCTCGCGACCCGACGTGAAGGAGACATTCTCGGAGCTGCCCAATCCGGCACCACGTCCAACCTGCGGCTGCTCTCGCTCATCGCGCACGGTGACATTCTCGAATCCGCGCGAGACTTCGCGACCGGTGTTGTCGAACGCGACCCGACGCTCGCCCGGCATCCCGCGCTTGCGTCGATGGTGACCGCCGCCCTGGACTCCGATCGGATCGAATACCTCGAGAAATCGTGAGCAGTATGACGGCAAACTGAATACGAATAGCGGCAGGACCATCGGGTTTGTTTCTCGATTCAGTCTACGATGTGGGACGCCGCGTGCTTGTACATACGGAATTCGCGGTAGTTTTTCCCCATGTTCTCCAAAGTGCTCGTCGCCAACCGCGGCGAAATTGCGATCCGCGCGTTCCGCGCCGCCTACGAACTAGGTGCTGGAACTGTTGCGGTGTTCCCGTACGAGGATCGGAACTCGATCCACCGCCTGAAGTCTGACGAGAGTTATCAGATCGGGGAGAAGGGTCACCCGGTTCGGGCGTACCTGTCGGTGGAGGAGATCGTGGCCGCGGCAAAAAATGCCGGCGCTGACGCGATCTATCCCGGTTACGGGTTCCTGTCCGAGAATCCGGATTTGTCGGCGGCGTGTGCGGAGGCGGGCATCAAATTCGTCGGCCCGTCCGCGGAGATCCTCGAGCTGACCGGAAACAAGGCGCGGGCGATTGCGGCGGCGAAGGCTGCGGGTCTGCCGGTGCTGGCGTCGTCGGAGCCGTCGTCGGATATCGACGAGTTGCTCGCGGCGGCCGAGGACATGACGTTCCCGATCTTCGTGAAAGCCGTCGCCGGTGGTGGTGGCCGCGGTATGCGCCGCGTCGCCGAGCGCTCACTGCTCAAGGAATCCATCGAAGCCGCGGCGCGTGAAGCAGAATCCGCCTTCGGCGATCCGACGGTGTTCCTCGAGCAGGCCGTCATCGATCCCCGCCACATCGAGGTCCAGATCCTCGCCGACGAGCACGGCAACGTCATTCACCTGTTCGAGCGCGACTGCTCGTTGCAGCGTCGCCACCAGAAGGTGATCGAACTCGCCCCGGCCCCGAATCTGTCGGAAGAGTTGCGGGCCAAGATCTGCGCCGATGCCGTGGCATTCGCGAAGCAGATCGGTTACACGTGCGCCGGCACGGTCGAGTTCCTTCTCGACACCCGTGGCAATCACGTCTTCATCGAGATGAATCCGCGAATCCAGGTGGAGCACACGGTCACCGAAGAGGTCACCGATGTCGACCTCGTCCAGTCGCAGCTCCTGATCGCGTCCGGTTCCACCCTCGACGACCTGGGTCTGACGCAGGACTCGATCAAGCTGCGCGGCGCGGCGCTGCAGTGCCGCATCACCACCGAGGATCCCGCCAACGGGTTCCGCCCCGACACGGGCCGGATCACCGCGTACCGCACCCCGGGTGGTGCCGGTATCCGCCTCGACGGCGGCGCAACACTCGGCGCCGAGGTCGGTGCATACTTCGACTCGATGCTGGTCAAGCTCACCTGTCGTGGACGCGACCTCGAGGCTGCCGTGGCGCGTGCGCGTCGCGCGGTCACGGAGTTCCGGATCCGCGGCGTATCGACGAATATCCCGTTCCTGCAAGCTGTTCTCGACGACCCGGACTTCAAAGCGGGGCGGGTCACCACCTCGTTCATCGAGGAACGTCCCCACCTGTTGACGCAGCGCTCCTCGGCAGACCGCGGTACCAAGATCCTCACGTACCTCGCCGACGTCACGGTCAACAAGCCGCACGGTGAACGCCCGTCGGCGGTGTACCCGCAGGACAAGCTCCCCAAGATCGATCTCTCGACTCCGCCGCCCGCCGGTAGCCGCCAGCGGTTGCTCGAACTCGGTCCGGAAGGATTCGCGAAGGCACTGCGTGAGCAGAAGGCTGTTGCGGTCACCGACACCACGTTCCGTGACGCACACCAGTCGCTGTTGGCCACCCGCGTCCGTACCAGCGGCCTGCTTGACGTCGCCGGTCACGTTGCCCGGTTGACGCCGGAACTGCTCTCGATCGAAGCGTGGGGCGGCGCGACATACGATGTGGGACTTCGCTTCCTGCACGAGGACCCGTGGTACCGGCTCGCCGCACTGCGTGAAGCGATCCCGAACATCAACCTGCAGATGCTGCTGCGTGGACGAAACACGGTGGGCTACACGCCGTATCCCGAAAAGGTCACCCGCGCCTTCGTGCAGGAAGCCACCGACACCGGTATCGACATCTTCCGAATCTTCGACGCGCTCAACAATGTCGACCAGATGCGGCCGGCCATCGACGCGGTCCGCGAGACCGGTACGGCTCTGGCCGAGGTGGCGATGAGCTACACCGGCGATCTGTCGGATCCGAACGAAACGCTCTACACCCTCGACTACTACCTGAAACTGGCCGAGGAAATCGTCGATGCCGGCGCTCACGTCCTGGCGATCAAGGACATGGCCGGTCTGCTCCGCGCGCCGGCCGCGACCAAGCTCGTGACCGCGTTGCGCTCCAACTTCGATCTGCCGGTGCACGTGCATACGCATGACACCCCCGGTGGGCAGTTGGCGACGTACTTCGCCGCCTGGCAGGCGGGCGCCGACGCTGTCGACGGCGCCTCGGCTGCTCTGGCCGGCACCACCAGCCAGCCTGCGCTGTCGGCAATCGTTGCTGCTGCCGCGCACTCGGAGTTCGACACCGGACTGAATTTGCAGAACGTGTGCGACCTCGAGCCGTACTGGGAGGCGCTGCGAAAGGTGTACGCGCCGTTCGAGTCCGGGCTTCCGTCTCCGACCGGACGCGTCTACACGCACGAGATCCCCGGCGGTCAGCTCTCCAACCTCCGCACTCAGGCTGTGGCACTGGGCCTCGGTGACCGCTTCGAAGAAGTCGAAGCCAAGTACGCCGACGCCGACCGCATGCTCGGGCACCTGGTGAAGGTGACACCGTCGTCGAAGGTTGTCGGCGACCTCGCCCTGCACCTCGTGGGTGCCGGTGTTCCGTCGGAGGAATTTGCCGCCGACCCGGCCAAGTTCGACATCCCCGACTCGGTTGTCGGCTTCCTGCGCGGCGAACTGGGCACCCCGCCCGGCGGCTGGCCGGAACCGTTCCGCAGCAAGGCACTCGAAGGCCGCGGCCCCGCGAAGCCGGAGACGCCGCTCTCCGCTGCCGACGAGGCGCTGCTCGAAGGCTCGTCGAAGGACCGTCAGGGCGCGCTGAACCGTCTGCTGTTCCCCGGCCCGACCAAGGAATTCCTCGAGCACCGCGACAAGTACGGAGACACCTCGCGGCTCTCGGCGAACCAGTTCTTCTACGGCCTGCGCCGCGGCGAAGAACATCGCGTCGAACTCACACCGGGTGTGCAGTTGATCATCGGACTCGAAGCGATCTCCGAACCCGACGAGCGCGGCTTCCGCACCGTCATGTGCATCCTCAACGGACAGTTGCGGCCGGTCTCGATCCGCGATCGCTCTATTGCCAGTGACGTGCCGGTGGCGGAGAAGGCCGACAAGAACAACCCGGGCCACGTGGCGGCACCGTTCGCGGGCGTCGTGACGCTTGCGGTCAAGGAAGGCCAGAAGATCGAGGCCGGGGACACGGTGGCCACGATCGAAGCGATGAAGATGGAAGCGGCGATCACCTCACCGCGCGGCGGCATCGTCTCCCGCATCGCGATCAGCGCAGTCCAGCAAGTCGAAGGCGGCGACCTCCTCGTTGTCGTCTCCACCGGGGAGAGCGCCGCAGAGTGACACGCATCATCTCGGGACTCGCAGGCGGTCGCCGCCTGCGAGTCCCGCCGAGCGGAACCCGGCCCACTTCGGACCGGGTCCGCGAGGCTCTTTTCAGCGCGCTCGAAGCGCGTATCGACCTCGACGGTTGTGCTGTGCTCGACTTGTTCGCCGGTTCCGGAGCCCTTGGCCTCGAAGCGCTCTCCCGCGGGGCCGAGCACGTGATGCTCGTCGAGTCCGATGCAAAGGCAGCGGCAGTGATCAAGGACAACATCGGTGTGGTGGGGCTGCCCGGCGCGGTTCTACGGGCAGCGCCGGTCGCTGCCGTCGTCTCCGGTCCGAGTGCTCGTGAATACGACATCGTGATCGCAGACCCGCCGTACGCGGTGACCGACGACGCGGTGGTGTCCATCCTTGCGCACCTTCAGACCAACAAGTGGGTGGGGGAGGGCACGATCGTCGTTCTCGAACGGTCGTCCCGATCGCCGGAGACTCTCTGGCCGCACGGGTTCGAACCCGTCAAGGCGAAGAAGTACGGCGAGGCCCGGATCGAACTCGCAACCTGCTACGGTCTGGACTCATGACTGGCGCCGTTTGCCCCGGATCCTTCGACCCTGTGACCAACGGTCACCTCGACGTAATCGGAAGAGTTGCTGCGCAATTCGACGAGGTCGTGGTCACCGTGATGATCAACAAGAACAAGCGCGGAATGTTCACCGTCGACGAGCGCATCGAGATGCTCGAAGACGCGACGAGCCACCTGCCCAACGTTCGAGTGACGTCATGGCACGGGCTTCTGGTCGACTACGCGAAGCAAGAGGGCATCACCGCGATCGTCAAGGGTCTGCGCGGCGCCAACGACTTCGACTACGAACTGCAGATGGCGCAGATGAACAAGAAGCTCAGCGGTGTCGACACGTTGTTCGTCGCAACCAACCCCACCTACAGTTACCTGTCCAGCTCGCTGGTCAAGGAAGTTGCCACCTTCGGTGGTGATGTCGCTGACATGTTGCCCGCAAAAGTGCACGCCCGACTGCTCGACCGCATCGCTGAACGGGCAGCCGAAAACAGCTGATACCCGACACACCGCCCCCAGACGCACCTGGTGGGCCGATCTTCCGGCAAACTTGTCGACAAGGAACGGGCGCAGATCCAGGTGGATCGGTGACGATGTGGGCCGATAGTTGGCCGGTGAAGATTGGGGTTGCTTGTGTACCGGGTATTCGAGGCGCTTGACGAACTGGTCGCGATTGTCGAAGAGGCACGAGGCGTTCCGATGACTGCCGGGTGCGTCGTCCCACGTGGCGACGTACTCGAACTGCTCGACGATGTCCGTGACGCCATTCCGAGTGAGCTGGACGACGCCCAGGACGTCCTCGACCATCGTGACAAGTTGGTCTCGGACGCGCGTTCCACTGCGGACAAAACTGTCAGCAGCGCCAACGCGGAAGCGACGTCGACGGTCGAGAATGCCCGCGACGACGCCGATCGGATCCTGTCCGACGCAAAGGCCCAGGCGGACCGCATGGTTGCCGAGGCCAGCGCTCACGCCGACCAGTTGGTTGCCGACGCCGAGGCGGAAGCCGAGCGCACGGTTACCGACGGACGACGCGAGTACGACGCCGTCACTGCTCGCGCGCGTGACGAGTCCGATCGCATGATCGACGCAGGCAAGGCGTCGTACGACCGCTCGGTGTCCGAGGGCGCCGAGGAGCAGGCACGCCTGGTTTCCCAGACCGAGGTCGTCCAGACGGCGCGCGCCGAGTCGGCTCGGGTGATCGACGCCGCGCACGCGGAATCCGATCGGATGCGTTCGGAGTGCGATCTGTACGTCGACACCAAACTGGCGGAGTTCGAGGAGTTCCTCAACGGGACGGTGCGATCCGTCGGACGCGGTCGTCAGCAATTGCGGACGGGTTCGGGTGTGCCGGACTACCTCGACGACGATCGGCGCCAGGATCGCCGGCGCTAGGTTGTAATCCGGATTCGGCCTGCTGCGCTCTCTCGGGTATTGTTGAGTGGTTGCCCATCCAGTTTCAACAGTTAGGTGAGTTCTCTTTGTCAACGCATCGTCGTCATTCATCGCATCAGTCAACTGATGCGGGATTCTTGCTGGACACCGTCAAGTTAGGTCGGCGTCCAGGGTCGATGCGCACTGTCGAGAGAACGATCCAGTCGCCGAACCGCATTGGTCTCGATCTCATCGCGATCGAAGCAGGTTCGGACATAGATCTCGATCTTCGTATGGAAGCGGTATCCGAGGGCGTTCTCGTCACCGGTACCGTGCACGCACCCACCGCGGGTGAGTGCTCACGGTGTCTCGAGCCGTTCACGAGCGTTGTGGACGTCTATCTCACGGAGTTGTTCGCTTACCCGGACAGCGCCACCGAGGAGACAACCGAGGAGGGCGAGGTTTACCAGGTCGAAGACGAAGAAATCGATCTGGAACCGGTCATCGTCGATGCAGTCGGACTGGCGCTTCCGCTCCAGCCTTTGTGCAGTGACGATTGCCTGGGATTGTGCTCAGAATGTGGCATTCGCCTGGCGATTGCGGAATCTGGGCATGGGCATGACATACTTGATCCTCGCTGGGCTGGTCTCGCGGCCAAATTTGGCGTGGAATCAAACACCAGTGAAAATCTTGTGATCACCGAAGCCGAGGAGAAGTAGAAGTGGCTGTCCCCAAGCGCAAAATGTCGCGATCCAACACGCGGTCGCGTCGTAGCCAGTGGAAGACCACTGTGCCCACCCTCGTTACCTGCCCCAACCGTGGCTGTGGCGAGCAGACCTTGCCCCACATCGCGTGCCCGTCCTGCGGTACGTACAAGGGCCGCCAGGTAACCGCTGCTGTCTAGTTCTCCACGGAGAAAGACTATGACGAGCGACAATACAGTTTCAGCCGCTGGCGGCGAGGGCAATCACGACACGCTCCTCGCCGCTATCGGCGTCGATATAGAGCCTGGCCTCTTGACGCTGGCTCTCACCCACCGCTCGTACGCATACGAGAACGGTGGACTGCCGACGAACGAGCGCCTCGAGTTTCTCGGGGATTCCGTTCTCGGTCTCACCGTTACCGAAAATCTTTACCTGTCACACCCGGCCAAGTCCGAAGGTGACCTCGCCAAGATTCGTGCGAGCGTTGTGAACATGCACGCTCTGGCCGAGGTTGCGCGGACTCTGGGTGAAGGCGGACTCGGAGCGCATCTGCTTCTGGGCAAGGGCGAGGAAATGACGGGTGGCCGTGACAAGCCGTCCATCCTCGCCGACGGAATGGAATCCATTCTGGGTGCCATCCACTTGCAGCACGGAATCGACACCGCGCGCCGTGTGGTCCTCGATCTGTTCGACGACCTTCTGACGCGTGCTCCGCTTCTGGGTGCCGGTTTGGACTGGAAGACCAGTCTGCAGGAGTTGACCGCAGAACACAGTGCCGGTGTTCCCGTGTACGAGATCACGGCTACCGGCCCTGATCACGACAAGGAATTTACGGCCACTGTGCTCATCGGCGGCAATCCCTTGGGCGTCGGCGTCGGTCGGTCCAAGAAGGAAGCTGAGCAGAAGGCAGCAAGTACGGCATGGAAAGCGATGTCGGAGAAGGCTTCCGAGGGCGCTGCTGTAGCCGATACTTCTGTTGATCTTGCCGGTTGAGTTCTTCTCTTGCCTGAACTTCCCGAAGTCGAAGTCGTTCGCCGCGGCCTACAGTCTCACGCTGTAGGTGCGGCGATCGAAGCTGTCGAAGTTCTCCATCCCCGCGCTATTCGCCGCCACGTTCTCGGGTCAGACGACCTGATCGGGCAGTTGACGGGACAGACCATCGCTTCCGCCGAGCGCCGCGGCAAATACCTGTGGCTGGTTCTCGAACCTGCCGGTGTCGGTGTAGTGGTTCACCTCGGGATGAGCGGTCAGATGCTCGTTCAGCCGCCCACTGTGGACTGGGAAAAGCACCTCCGTATCCGACTGGCTCTGGACTCCGGAGCCGATCTTCGGTTTGTCGATCAGCGCACCTTCGGTGGCTGGTCGATCTCACCGTTGGTGGAGGTGGACGGGACCCTACTGCCGGAGTCGGTGGCGCACATCGCGCGTGACCCGATGGACGAGGCGTTCGATCTCGAATCGGTGGTGAGCGTCTTGCGCGGTAAACACACCGAAATCAAACGAGCACTACTCGATCAAACGGTCGTCTCCGGTATCGGCAACATCTATGCCGACGAATCATTGTGGCGGGCAAAGGTTCACGGCAACAGAATTGCCGAAACCCTGACAAAGCCGAAATTGCGTGAACTCGTGACGGCGGCCCGCAGTGTCATGGGTGAGGCGCTCGAGCAGGGCGGTACGTCCTTCGACGCGTTGTACGTCAACGTGAACGGTGAATCCGGGTACTTCGATCGCTCACTCTCCGCGTACGGTCAGGAAAATCTGCCGTGCCCGCGCTGCGGTGCGCCCATTCGGCGTGAGAAGTTCATGAACCGATCGTCGTTCAGTTGCCCGCGTTGCCAACCGGCACCCAGGTCGAGGCGAAACGTAGCGTAGGTCGTCGCACTTGCCACTGCAGAAGGGTGGCAAGATTGCGGCATGGCTGAACAGATCGCTGACAACGCACCAGCGCACACCGAACTCTGGGTCGAACGTACCGGCACCCGCCTCTACACCGGCAAGAGTTCGCGGGGCGCCGAAGTCCTCATCGGCTCGGAATCGGTACCGGGTGTTTTCACACCGGGTGAACTTCTCAAGATCGCCTTGGCAGCCTGCTCGGGAATGAGTTCGGACTTCCCGATTTCGCGCCGTCTCGGTGACAACTACGACGCAACCATTCGGGTGTCGGGAACCGCGGATCGTGAGAACGAGGTGTACCCGCAACTGGACGAGGTACTCGAACTCGACCTCAGCGAACTCGACGCCGATGCCCAGCAGCGATTGATCACGTTGATCGAGCGATCCGTCGACAAGGTCTGCACCGTGGGACGCACTCTCAAGGCCGGCACCAAGGTCACGTTGACCATCGACACGGAGGCCTGATGCTGCGCGCCGGCAGTGTTGTCGCTGCGATGGTACTGGGTTGTGCTGTAGCAGTGTCAACTCCGGCGGCAGCAGTGTCCACTGCGGCGGCCCTGGCCGGCGACGGTTGTGGCGAGTGGACGTCGACGCTCGTGACCTCCGGCGCGGGAATGCTCGAAAACCTGGAATTCGACGGGGCGGGTTCGATGGTGCTGTCGCAGTCGGCTCCCGTCGGGCCCGGATCGCTGCTGACCGTTGCGCCCGGCGGAAGCCGAAAGACTTTGGTGAGCAACGTGAACGGGCCTGGTGGGCTGGTTACCCAAGACGGGGCCGTGTACTTCACCACCGGAAACTCTGCAGTTTCAGGACTGTTCGGGATCGCAGACGGCACTCTCGGCAGTGTCGACGTCGCGGACGGGTCGGTGACGACGATTGCCGACGGCCTGGTGATGCCCAATGGCCTTGTGCCGCTGGACGGCAATCGATTCCTGACGACGCGAACTCTGACAAAACCTGGACTGACCGTGATCGGCAGTGACGGTTCGGCGACGGTGGTGCGCGAGGATCTCGGGACCGTCGACGGGTTGGCTCGATCGGGGCAGAATATTTTTGTGACAACAACATTCGACCTCACCACGGCAATTCACATCCTCGATGCCGACGATCTGGGCGGCGCTGTGCGGACCATTGCGTTGCCGGGGTTCGGCCCCGCGAACATGGCCGACGATCTGACCGTCGGACCGGACGGAGCGCTGTACGTGGCGTTCAACGCCGGTGGCAAGATTGTGCGTGTGGATCCGGAGTGGGGCACTTCGTGTGAGATTGCTTCCGGTTTGCCGTTGACCTCGGCGGTGAAGTTCGGCGCCGGACCGGGGTGGGATCCGAATGCGCTGTACACCACCAGTTTCCTGGGTGACGTGCACAGGCTCGAGCAGGTAGGCGGTTTTCGTGAGTGAGCCGGTGCGGTTGACGGCGTGGGTGCACGGCTTCGTGCAAGGCGTCGGGTTCCGCTGGTGGACCCGGGCTCGCGCGTTGGAATTGGGGTTGGTGGGATACGCGTCGAATCAACGCGACGGTCGGGTACTCGTTGTCGCGGAGGGCGATCGGGAGTCGCTGGAAAGGTTGCTGGAGCTGTTGCGCTCGGGCACCACGCCGGGAACTGTCGATCTGGTTGTCGACAGTTGGGACGCCGCGCGGGGAGAGTTGTCCGGGTTCGTCGAACGCTGACCGCGATGACGGTAAAGTTCTCCGCATGCATCTCAAGAGTCTGACGCTCAAAGGCTTCAAGTCTTTTGCGTCGGCAACGACTCTGCGATTCGAACCCGGCATCACCTGCGTGGTCGGTCCTAACGGTTCCGGAAAATCGAATGTCGTCGACGCGCTGTCCTGGGTCATGGGTGAGCAGGGCGCCAAGGCATTGCGCGGCGGAAAAATGGAAGACGTCATCTTTGCCGGAACCTCCGGCCGGGCGCCGCTTGGCCGCGCCGAAGTGACCTTGACCATCGACAATTCCGACGGCGCCCTTCCGATCGACTACACCGAGGTGTCGATCACGCGGCGGATGTTCCGTGACGGCGCAGGAGAGTACGAGATCAACGGCTCGTCGTGCCGATTGATGGACGTCCAGGAGTTGCTCAGCGACTCCGGAATCGGCCGTGAAATGCACGTCATCGTCGGCCAGGGCAGGCTCGCCGCGATCCTGGAATCGCGGCCGGAGGATCGCCGCGCATTCATCGAGGAAGCGGCCGGCGTGCTGAAACACCGGCGCCGCAAGGAAAAAGCCGTACGCAAGCTCGATTCCATGCAGGCAAACCTCGCCCGATTGAGCGATCTCACCGCGGAATTGCGCCGCCAACTCAAACCACTCGGGCGTCAGGCCGAGGTTGCCAGGCGCGCCCAGACTGTGCAGGCGGATCTACGTGACGCCAAGATGCGTTTGGCCGCAGACGATCTCGTGACCCGGCGCAATGCCCTTCAGGATCAAGCGCAGGACGAGAAGGCTGCGCGCGAGCAACACAATCAGGTGGCCGCCGCGCTCGACGAAGCAAACCTCGAACTCGGTCGCCAGGAGCAAGCACTGGCACGCCTGACACCCGGCGCGGAAGCTGCAGCGCAGACCTGGTTCCAGTTGTCGGCGCTGGCGGAACGAGTCAACGCCACGGTGCGTATCGCTCGAGAGCGTGCGCGTCACCTCGACTCGGAACCGGTTGGCGCGCGTGGCCAGGATCCGGACGAGATGGAGGCGCGGGCCGAGCGAATGGCTGCCGAGGAAGCCGAGCTGATCGAAGGCGTCGAGATTGCTCGTGCTGCGGCCGAGGCCGCCCGTGAACAGTTGGCCGCCACGGAAGACGCTGCAGCAGAAGCGGAACGGGCACACATGGCCGAGGTGCGCGCTGTGGCCGATCGCCGCGAGGGGCTGGCTCGACTGTCCGGGCAGGTGGATACCCTGCGCACGCGCGTCGAATCCGCGGACGCCGAAGTTGCGCGGCTCACGGAATCCATCGACGAATCCCGCCGCCGAGGGAATGATGCGGAAGCCGAGTTCGAGACCGTGCAGGAGAGCATCGGCGACCTCGACGCCGGCGAGGTCGGTCTCGACACGAATCACGAGCGTGCCGTCGAAGCGCTCACGATCATCGATGCGCGGGTTGCCGAATTGCGCGCCGAGGAGAAGTCGAGCGGGCAGCGCATCGCGTCGTTGAGCGCTCGCATCGAGGCACTCTCGATCGGGTTGGCCCGCAAGGACGGTGCGGGGTGGCTTCTGGAGCGCCACGACGGCGTCACCGGCGCGCTGGCCGACATGATTCGGGTTACGCCGGGCTACGAGAGTGCAATTGCCGCTGCGATGGGACCGGCCGCGGATGCTGTTGTCGCACAGTCCATCGATGCCGCACGATCTGCGGTGTCGGCGTTGGCAGAACACGACGGTGGGCACGCGGCGTTGATTGTTCACGGGCCGAACGACGTGGCCGCTCCGGTGGACCTGGGCCCTGGCATTCGCCGGGCCGTCGACGTGGTCGAGTGTGCAGCCGAACTGCGTGCCGGACTCAATGCTCTCCTGGGTGACGTGGTTCTGGTCGACACCCTCGACGAGGCGATGCGAGTTGTGGCCGAGCACAGTATGATTCGGGCCGTCGACCGCTCCGGGAACCTGCACGGCCGGGGGTGGTTCGTCGGCGGTTCCGATCGACGGCCGAGCACGCTGGAAACCCAAGCGTCCATCGACGCATCCGCGGCCGAGTTGGCGCAGACACAACTGCGGGCCGAAGAGTTGGACGCAGCCTTGGCCGGCGCTCTGTCCGAACAGGCAGCCCGGCAGGAAACCGCAGAACAGACTCTTGCCGCACTCAACGAATCCGATGCGGCGATCTCCGCGATCTACGAACAGTTGGGCCGACTCGGCCAGGCGGTGCGCGTCGCACACGAAGAATCGGAGCGACTGACGCTGCACCGCAGTCGCGCCGAAGCCCGTCGAGTCGAATCTCTCACTGCGCTCACCGAACTGGAGGAACGCCTTCGCCACGCGGAGAACAACGGCGGGCTCGAAGCCGGGGAACCGGAATCAACCGTCACCGACCGGGAAATGGCGGCGGCAGCGCTCGCGGAAGTGCGCATCGTCGAAATGGATGCGCGACTCACCGTGCGCACTGCCGAGGAACGCGCCGAATCCGTTCGCGGAAAAGCTGATTCGCTGCGCCGCGCGGCGGCCGCCGAACGCGAAGCGAGAGTGCGGGCAGAACACGCGTTGCGGGCACGGGCACACGCGGCCGCCGTGGCTGCGGCAGTCGCAGAATCGGGTCTGCGAGTCGCGAGCGAACTCGAGACGGTCGTGGCGTCGGCGTTGGCTCATCGTGACGATCTGGCGCGCGCCCGCACCGAATGCGTCGCCAAGCTCGAGCAGGTTCGTGAGATCGTCAAGGCGCTGAACGGGCAACTCGCGTCGTTGACCGACGCCGTGCACCGCGACGAGGTTGCCAAAGCTCAGGCGGCGATGCGCATCGAGCAATTGGAAGAGTCCATTCTCGAGCAGTACGGAATCGGACTCGACGATCTGATCGCCGAATACGGCCCCGACGTCGAATTGCCACCGACCTCTCTCGAATTGGCGGAGTACGAAGAGGCCAAGGCGCGCGGCGAGCAGGTCACGGCTCCGGCGCCCGCCCCATACGACCGCGCCACGCAGGAGCGTCGGGCCAAGCGGGCCGAGAAAGACCTCGCGACCCTCGGCAAGGTCAATCCGCTGGCACTCGAGGAGTTTGCCGCACTCGAAGAGCGGTACACCTTTCTTTCCACCCAACTCGAAGACGTCAAAACAGCACGCAAGGATCTCCTCGCGGTGGTCGCCGACGTCGACGCCCGGATCCTGCAAGTGTTCACCGAGGCGTACACCGACGTCGCCCGTGAGTTCGTCGGTGTCTTCGAGACACTGTTCCCGGGCGGCGAAGGCCGACTTGTCCTCACCGACCCGTCGGACATGCTCACCACCGGCATCGAGGTGGAAGCGCGACCGCCGGGAAAGAAAGTCAAACGGCTCTCCTTGCTCTCGGGTGGAGAGAAATCCTTGACAGCGGTGGCCATGCTCGTCGCGATCTTCCGGGCTCGGCCGTCACCGTTCTACGTCATGGACGAAGTGGAAGCCGCACTCGACGACACCAACCTGCGCCGCCTCATCGGACTCTTCGAACAGTTGCGGGAAAAATCGCAGTTGATCGTGATCACGCACCAGAAACCCACCATGGAAATCGCGGATGCTCTGTACGGAGTCAGCATGCGTGGCGACGGCATCACGACGGTCATTTCCCAGCGATTGCGAGGGCAAGACCTCGCCGTTCGGTAAGCCTTGGTCACTTTCTGTTGCCAGGCCTGAAACAATGAGCCGGTGACTACCCAGGCTTGGATCATCATCGCGGCTGTTGCGGCCGTAATACTTATTGCTCTTGTGGCGGGTTTCCTGCGCTACCGCAGCCGCCAGGTGTCGTTGAAGGCACCCGAGACGAAGCCGGAGCTCGGTGCGCCGGAGAAGGACAAGTCGGGCGGCTACAAAGCCGGCGGCGGGTTCAACTTCAGTGAGGGATCAACGGCAACGGCGCCACCGCCGGCGCCGGCTCCACCGGTAAAGCCGACTGTCCCGGAGAAGCCGGTCGTTCCGGAGAAGCCGGTCGAACCGGAACCGGTTCCGCCCGTTGTCGAAGAGCCGGTGGTTGAAAAACCGGTTGTCGAAGAGCCCGTTGTCGAAGAGCCGGTGGTCGAAAAGCCGGTTGTCGAGGAACCTGTTGTTGAAGAGCCGGTCGTCGAGACAGCTCCTGTCGCGCCGGTCGAGCCTGTTGTCGTCGAACCCGTCCCGGCCGAGCCTGTTGTCGTCGAACCCGTCCCGGCCGAGCCTGTTGTAGTCGAGCCCGCCCCGCGGGTTCTCGACGAGATCGAACCGACTGAAGGACGGCTCGATCGCCTTCGCGGCCGCCTGTCTCGTTCACAGTCTGCAGTCGGCAAGAGCTTGCTGGGTCTGCTCGGTGGTGGCGACCTGGACGAGGATTCATGGGAAGAGGTCGAGGACACCCTGCTGATCGCGGACCTCGGCTCTGCGACGACGGAGAAGATTGTCACCACGTTGCGGGCGCAGATGGCGGCCCGCAGTGTTCGCACCGAGGCGGAGGCTCGGGCGTTGCTGCGTGAGGTTCTCGTCGCAGAGCTTCGTCCGGAGCTGGATCGCTCGATCCGGGCACTTCCGCACGACAACCATCCGGCGGTTCTTCTTGTTGTCGGTGTGAACGGAACCGGCAAGACCACCACGACGGGCAAGTTGGCCCGCGTATTGGTCGCAGACGGACGACGGGTACTGCTTGGTGCCGCTGACACGTTCCGCGCTGCTGCGGCCGATCAGCTGCAGACGTGGGCCGAGCGCGTCGGTGCTGAGGTTGTTCGCGGAAAGGAAGGCGGCGACCCCGCTGCAATTTCCTTCGATGCCGTAACTCGTGGCATCGAGGAGGGCGTTGACGTCGTTCTGATCGACACCGCCGGCCGCTTGCACACCAAGACCGGTTTGATGGACGAGCTCGGCAAGGTCAAGCGTGTGATCGAGAAGAAGGCGTCGGTCGACGACGTGCTTTTGGTTCTCGACGCCACCGTGGGGCAGAACGGTCTCGCGCAGGCCCGCGTGTTTGCCGAAGTTGTCGATATCACCGGTGTTGTTCTGACCAAGTTGGACGGTACTGCGAAGGGCGGAATCGTCTTCCAGGTTCAGCATGAACTCGGGGTTCCGGTGAAGCTTGTCGGCCTCGGTGAGGGCGCTGACGACCTGGCTCCGTTCGAGCCGGGAGCGTTTGTCGACGCATTGTTGGGCTAGCGCCCCCGTGCGCCTTTTCGGTAGCGGGCGCTACCAAAAAGGCGCACCGGGTTCGCAGAACCCCACGACGAAACTTACTTGCAACAAAGTTGGGTAATTGGTTCACGTCCGCGAAACGTAAGCGCGCCACGGACGAAACACCAGCCCAGCAGTCTTCTACTCAACGACGTGCCACCCGGCACGTGCGACTAGGAGGTAGTAAGTGAGTACCGACGATTTGTTGGCGAACTCCGGTAACGCCGCATGGATGCTGATGGCTGCATCACTGGTTCTGCTGATGACACCGGGTGTCGCGTTCTTCTACGGCGGCATGTCTCGGTCCAAGTCCGTGCTCAACATGATGATGATGTCCTTCGGTTCGATGGCCGTCATCGGTGTCATCTACGTGCTGTGGGGATGGTCCATGTCCTACGGCACCGAGAACATCGGTGGCATTTTCGCGAATCCCTTCGAGTTCTTCGGACTCAAGGACAGCATCACCGACGCGGACGGTAACTTCATCGCCGGTGCGTGGGGCTACCCCAATGTCATCGACATCGCCTTCCAGGTGACGTTCGCCATCATCACGACCGCACTTATCAGCGGTGCGTTGGCCGAGCGCGTGAAGTTCGGAACGTGGATGCTGTTCTCGGGCATCTGGGTCACCGTTGTCTACTTCCCGCTCGCTCACATGGTGTGGGGTGGCGGACTGCTCTCGGGTTCCGAGGACGGCATCGCTGCAAAGATCTTCGGCACCACCGACGACGGTGACGGTGGCCTCGTTGCCGCGGTCCCGCCGATTGACTTCGCCGGCGGCACAGTTGTTCACATCAACGCCGGTATGGCCGCTCTGGTTCTCGCTCTGATCGTCGGCAAGCGCGCCGGCTTCGGCAAGACCGCGTTCCGTCCGCACAACCTGCCGCTGGTCATGCTCGGTGCGGCTCTGCTCTGGTTCGGTTGGTTCGGCTTCAACGCCGGTTCCGCATTTGCTGCCGACGGTTTTGCCGGTCTCGCCTGGGTCAACACCACCACCGCTACCGCCGCGGCAATCCTCGCTTGGTTGCTCACGGAGCGTATCCGTGACGGACATGCCACCAGCCTCGGTGCTGCTTCCGGCGCCGTTGCCGGTCTGGTTGCCATCACCCCGGCAGCTGGTGCACTGAACCCGGTCGGCTCGATCTTCCTCGGCGCAATCGCCGGTATTCTCTCCGCTCTGGCCGTCGGCCTGAAGTTCCGCTTCGGCTTCGACGATTCGCTCGACGTTGTCGGTGTTCACCTCGTTTCCGGCCTGTGGGGCACGATCGGTATCGGCTTCTTCGGTACGTCGACCGGTCTCTTCTACGGCGGTGACTACAAGCAGTTGGTGGTTCAGATCGTGATTGCAGTTGTCGCTCTTGTCTTCACCGGTGTTCTCACTGCGATCATCGGCTACGCACTCAAGCCCCTCGGATGGCGCATCTCGGCTGAGGACGAGGCCCGTGGAATCGACGAGACCCAACACGCAGAGACGGCATACGACCTCGCGTGATCAGCACGTGATTAAAGTGAAATCGCAGCACTTCAGAGTTGGGAAAGGGATGAGCACATGAAGCTGATCACAGCAATCGTCAAGCCGTTCACGCTCGAGGACGTCAAAACCGCGCTCGAGCAGGCCGGGGTGCTGGGTATGACTGTCAGTGAAGTTCAGGGTTACGGTCGTCAGAAGGGCCACACCGAGGTGTACCGAGGCGCGGAGTACTCCGTGGACTTCGTACCGAAGGTTCGGGTGGAGGTCGTGATCGACGACGCGGCTGTCGACAAGGTGGTCGAGGTGATCGTCGAGGCTGCGCGCACCGGCAAGATCGGTGACGGCAAGGTCTGGGTCTCGCCGGTCGAGTCGGTCATCCGGGTTCGTACCGGAGAACGTGGTGGCGATGCACTCTGACCCGAATGGGTCCGGGAACTTCGGCCCTGGTTCCGTCGCTAAGGCGACGGGGCCAGGGCCGGTCTCGTCAGGGGGATCCGATGAAGCCGCGGACCTGGCCCGCGCACGCAAGGCATTACTCAACGGTGGACCCAAGAATCGTCGGCTCGATGCACCTTCGCTGCGACACGCACTGGTTGATCTCCACGAGTTCTGGCTGACCACCAAGGGCGCCGAATTGGGAATCAAGCCCGACTGCGGATTTGCGATTGTTGCTGTCGGTGGTCTGGGTCGACGCGAATTGCTGCCCTATTCCGATCTCGATCTGATTCTGCTGCACGACGACATGGACCCGGCCGTGGTGGCTCAGGTGGCGGAACGCCTCTGGTACCCGTTGTGGGACGCGCACATCAAGCTCGACCACAGCGTGCGGACGCTGCCGCAGGCCCTGCAGGTTGCGGCAACCGATATCACCGCGTCGCTGGGCATGCTGGAAGCTCGCCACATTGCCGGCGACATGGAACTCACCAATTTGCTGATCAGCGGTGTGCGACGCCAATGGCGGATGGACATTCGCTCGCGGTTCGACGATTTGATCGCGCAGACACAGTCGCGGTGGGCGAGCAGCGGCGAGATCGCTCACCGAGCCGAACCGGATCTCAAGAGCGGGCGCGGGGGACTGCGTGACGTGCAGTTGCTCAATGCCCTGTCCATCGCTCAGTTGACGGACGGCATGCCGGGGCTCGGTCCCAATTCGCCTGGCGGCGGTCTGGCATTGGCGCACCGGCGACTGCTCGACGTACGCACCGAGTTGCACCGGGTGGCCGGTCGGCCCCGGGATCAGTTGCGGGCTCAGGATGCCGACGAGATCGGTGCCGCCCTGCGGATCGGTGATCGGTTCGATCTGGCTCGCCTGCTCAGCGAATCGGCGCGCATCATCAGCTATTCGGTGGACGTCGGAATCCGTACTGCCGGAAACTCTTTGCCCAAGCGGGGGTTGTCGCGGCTACGGCGGCCTCCGGTGCGTCATCCTCTGGACGAGGGTGTTGTCGAGCATGCCGGAGAAGTGGTGCTGGCGCGCGATGCTCGGCCCAAGAAGGATTCAGGGTTGATCATGCGCGTTGCGGCGGCTGCCGCAACCGGTGGGATGCCGATCTCGGCGTCGACGCTCAATCGCTTGGCGGACAACGCTCCTGAGCTGCGTGAGCCATGGCCCAAGAATGCGGTCAACGATCTGCTGGTGTTGTTGGGATCGGGTTCTCGCGCGGTGCCGGTCATCGAAGCTCTTGATCGCACCGGATTGTGGGGGCGATTGCTGCCGGAGTGGGGCACGATTCGGGATCTACCACCGCGTGACGCTGTCCATACCTGGACCGTCGATCGGCACCTCGTCGAAACAGCCGCATACGCAAGTGGATTCACGACGCGAGTCGCTCGCCCGGACCTGCTGATGCTCGGTGCGTTGATTCACGACATCGGCAAGGGGCGCGGCGGCGATCACAGTGTGGTCGGTGCGGAATTGGCCACGGCCATCGGAAACAGGTTGGGGCTGTGGCCTTCCGACGTCGCAATGCTGTCCGCGATGGTCCGGTATCACCTGCTGTTGCCCGAAACGGCGACGCGACGCGATCTGGACGATCCGGCGACGGTGCAGGGGGTGGTCGATTCGCTGGGCGCTGACGGAACGCTGCTCGACCTTCTTCATGCGCTCGCCGAAGCGGATTCTCTGGCAACGGGTCCGGGTGTGTGGGGCGATTGGAAATCGTCGTTGATCGGTGAACTTGTTCGTCGATGCCGCTTGCTGATGGCGGGGGAGGAGCTACCCGCTCCGGATCCCCTCGATCCCGAGCAGTTGTCCATCGCGGAGGACGGCGGTGTTCACGTGTCGTTGTCTCCGGCTGAGAACGCGCATACGTACGTGGTCACGGTCATTGCTCCGGACGCACCGGGCCTGTTGTCACGGGCCGCGGGGATTCTTGCGTTGTCGTCGCTACGGGTGCATTCGGCTTCGCTCGGCGCCCACGCGGGATCTGCGGTCAACTCGTTTGTCGTGACTCCGCGTTTCGGGGCGCCGCCGCAAGCCGCGCTGCTACGACAGGAGTTGATTCGCGCATCCGAGGGTGAGCTGAACCTGCTCGAGCTACTCGACGCCAAGGAAGAGGAAGCTCGGGCGCAACAGTGGGAAGATCCGATTGCGCTCAGCAAGAGTTCGGCGATCCCGGTTCTGTACGCACAGGCACCGCCGCGAGTGATCTGGTTCGATTCGCCTGGTGAGGGTCAAGCGATCCTCGAGGTACGCACCGAGGATCGCGTCGGACTGCTGTGTCGTCTCGCCGCAGCTCTCGAACGCAGCGGCGCCGACATCAGGTGGGCAAAAGTCGCGACCCTGGGTTCGTCTGTCATCGACTCGTTCTGCCTCGACTTCGGCGGCGCCGATTCGCGGGCGAGTCGTGAGCGTGTCGAGGCCGCCGTTCTGGGTGTTGTGCCGCTGCCGCAGCCGGAGAAAAAGCCGCAGTAGCGACACGCCTGAAAGCACCTACGTCCGCATCGGCTGGGATCGATGCGGACGTAGCGGCTAGGCTGGTGCCCGAGAATATCCACGGCAAACTCGCACGACCTTCAGGAGCGCACTCGGTGTTCGAATCCCTTTCCGACAGATTGACCGGATCTCTCAAGGATCTGCGTGGTAAGGGTCGTCTGTCCGGCGCCGATATCGACGCGACCGCCCGTGAGATCCGCCTCGCACTTCTCGAGGCCGACGTTGCGCTGCCCGTCGTGCGCAGCTTCATCGCCAAGATCAAGGAACGCGCCAAGGGCGCCGAGGTATCCGGCGCTCTGAACCCGGCCCAGCAGGTCGTCAAGATCGTCAACGAGGAACTTGTTCAGATCCTCGGCGGTGAAACCCGTCGGTTGCAGTTCGCGAAGAACCCGCCGACGGTCATCATGCTGGCCGGTCTGCAGGGTTCCGGTAAGACCACCCTCGCCGGCAAGCTGGCCAAGTGGCTCAAGGATCAGGGGCACACGCCTCTGCTGGTCGCGTGTGACCTTCAGCGTCCCGGCGCCGTCACGCAGTTGCAGATTGTCGGCGAACGCGCCGGTGCCGCCGTCTTCGCACCGCATCCGGGTACATCCATCGGCGGCGGCGAGAACGCACTCGGCGTCTCCGCTGCCGACCCCGTCGAGGTAGCCCGAGCCGGCGTCGAAGAGGCGCGCAACAAGCAGTACGACGTAGTTATCGTCGATACCGCCGGCCGACTCGGCATCGACGCGGATCTGATGGAGCAGGCTGCCGGTATTCGTGACGCCGTCAACCCGGACGAGACAATTTTTGTTCTCGACTCGATGATCGGTCAGGACGCGGTCAGCACGGCCGAGGCGTTCCGTGAGGGTGTCGGCTTCACCGGTGTTGTCCTCACCAAGCTCGACGGCGACGCCCGTGGTGGCGCCGCGCTCAGCGTTCGTGAGATCACGGGTCAGCCGATTCTGTTTGCGTCGACGGGCGAGAAGCTCGAAGACTTCGACGTCTTCCACCCGGACCGTATGGCCAGCCGCATCCTCGGCATGGGCGATGTCCTGAGCCTCATCGAGCAGGCCGAGCAGGTCTTCGACGCCGAGCAGGCCGAAGCAACCGCCGCGAAGATCGGTTCCGGCCAGCTGACGCTCGAGGATTTCCTCGACCAGATGATGGCTGTCCGCAAGATGGGCCCGATCGGCAACCTTCTCGGCATGCTGCCCGGCGCCGGCGGAATGAAGGACGCTCTGGCCAACGTCGACGAGAAGCAACTCGACCGTATCCAGGCGATCATCCGCGGTATGACGCCCGCCGAGCGTGAAGACCCCAAGATCATCAACGCGTCGCGTCGTCTGCGCATCGCCAACGGTTCGGGTGTCAAGGTCTCCGACGTCAACCAGTTGGTCGACCGGTTCTTCGAGGCCCGAAAGATGATGGCCGCCATGGCCGGTCGCATGGGCATGCCCGGCGCCCGTAAGCAGGTGCGCAGCAAGAAGGGCAAGAAGGGCAAGAAGGGCGGCAAGGGTCCGACGCAGCCCAAGATGCGCGGAGGGTTCCCCGGTATGGGCGGATTCCCGGGTATGCCAGGCGGCATGCCTGCCGGAATGCCTGACCTGTCGAACATGCCCAAGGGACTCGACCAGTTGCCGCCAGGACTCGAAGGCATCGACCTGTCGCAGCTCAAGCTGCCCAAGAAGTAGACGCGTGAACGCCCTCCATCTGCGGGGCAGCGGTCTGCCCGATGCTGCGCCCATCGAACTGTGGGTTGTCGACGGCCGGATCACTTACGAACCGGTCTCCGGCGCCGAGACGATCGTCGATGCGGGGTGGATCACTCCCGGTCTTGTCGACGCACATTGCCATGTCGGTATCCGCTTCGGCGGGGGCGGCGGCGAGACCGTCGACGGTTTGATCACCCAGGCCGAGACCGAGCGCGACGCCGGTGTCCTGCTGTTGCGTGACGCGGGATCACCCGTCGATACCCGATTCATTGACGGTCGGGACGATCTTCCCCGGATCATCCGCGCGGGTCAGCACATCGCTGCGCCCAAGCGGTACATCCCGGGGTTGCC
The DNA here is from genome assembly GCF_050586165.1 of Rhodococcus sp. 24CO. Lineage (NCBI taxonomy): Bacteria > Bacillati > Actinomycetota > Actinomycetes > Mycobacteriales > Nocardiaceae > Rhodococcus > Rhodococcus sp. 24CO. Next base: position 329,695 of record NZ_JAZFNF010000009.1, read on the forward strand.
CGTCGATCTCGAAGACGAATCGCAGTTGCCCGACGAGGTCGTGCGGCAGGCCAGGGCCGGTGACGGCTGGGTCAAGCTCGTCGGCGACTGGATCGACCGCTCTGTCGGCGACCTCGCGCCGCTGTGGAGCGACAAGATCCTGGTGGAAGCTATTGCGGCGGCTCACGCCGAAGGCGCCAAGGTCACGGCCCACGTTTTTGCCGAGGACGCACTTCCCGGACTGATCAACGCCGGTATCGACTGCATCGAGCACGGCACCGGATTGACCGACGAGACCATCGAGTTGATGGTTGCTCACGGCACCGCACTGGTGCCGACGCTGATCAACATCGCGACGTTCCCCGGCATCGCCGACTCCGCGACGCGGTACCCGATCTACGCGGCCCACATGCGCGATCTGCACTCTCGGCGCCATCGGACGATCGGTGCGGCGCACGAAGCAGGTATCCCGATCTACGCCGGCACGGATGCCGGGGGATCGATCCTGCACGGCCGGATCGCCGACGAGGTGGCTGAACTGCAGATCGCCGGTATGTCGTCACACGACGCGCTCGGTGCGGCCTGCTGGGACGCCCGCACCTGGCTGGGCGGATCCGGATTGGTCGAGGGAGCGCCCGCTGACCTGGTGGTATTCGACGAAGATCCTCGGGGAAACACCGCTGTACTGGCGAAGCCCGCCCACGTCGTGCTTCGCGGCAATGTAATCGCCCGATAACGCTTGCCTGGATTTCATCCACAAGTCGGTATCTGGCACAATGGACGACTGTTCGTCGCAAACGGTTACGTACCGCTGCGACGGTCACAGGTTAGAGGCAAAACCGGGCCCCCAAATTCGTGGGGGTTGCTGAATTGCACGTGACACGCGCCGCACTGTTGTGCGCGCTGAAGGAGTACCGCAGCCATGGCTGTCAAGATCAAGCTCACCCGCCTCGGCAAGATCCGCAACGCTCAGTACCGCGTTGTCATCGCCGACTCCCGCACCCGTCGTGACGGCCGTGCGATCGAGACCATCGGCAAGTACCACCCCAAGGAAGAGCCGTCGCTGATCGACATCGATTCCGAGCGCGCTCAGTACTGGCTGTCCGTGGGCGCCCAGCCCACCGAGCCCGTCGAGGCTCTCCTCAAGATCACCGGTGACTGGCAGAAGTTCAAGGGCCTCCCGGGCACCGAAGGCACCCTGCGTGTCAAGGAAGCCAAGCCCTCCAAGCTCGAACTGTTCCAGGCTGCACTCGCGCAGGCCGAGAACGAGCCGGTTGCAGAAGCAATCACCCCCAAGAAGAAGAAGGCTGCCAAGGCAGACGAGGCCAAGGCAGACGACGCCGCAGCTGACGCCGAGGCTCCCGCTGCAGACGCCGAGGCTGCTGACAAGTGAGTGCCGTCGTCGCTGATGCGGTAGAGCATTTGGTTCGCGGCATTGTCGCCAATCCTGACGACGTACGCGTCGAACTGATGACCGGACGCCGTGGACGTACCGTCGAGGTGCACGTGCACCCCGACGATCTCGGCAAGGTCATCGGCAGGGGCGGCCGCACCGCGACCGCTCTGCGTACCCTGGTCTCCGGTATCGGTGGCCGTGGCATTCGCGTCGACGTCGTCGACACCGATCAGTAGACGGCAGTAACTCGAGTGGAACTCGTCGTCGGTCGTGTCGCGAAGTCGCATGGCATCAAAGGTGAACTGGTCGTAGAGGTTCGTACTGACGAACCTGAAGAGCGCTTTGCCGTTGGAACTGTGCTGCGTGGGCATAAGCCACGCGAGTCCACTAGCAAGTCCTACACAGTAGAAGCCGCCCGGGATCATTCCGGGCGGCTCCTGCTGCGTCTCGAAGGCGTCAACGATCGCGGTGAGGCAGATGCCTTGCGTGGCACGTTGTTTGTCATCGACAGCAGTGAACTCGAACCGTCCGACGATCCGGACGAGTTCTACGATCACGAACTCGAAGGACTGAAGGTCGTTCTGGCCGACGGTACCGAGGTGGGTTCTGTGATCGAGGTATTGCACTCCGCTGCAGGCGAATTGCTTTCCATTCGCCGCACCGGTGAGACATCCGGTGAGTTGCTGATCCCGTTTGTCGCCGCCATCGTGACCAAGGTGTCGATTGCCGACGGTCTGGTCGAGATCACGCCTCCCGAGGGTCTGCTGGACCCTGATTTCGGTGACAAGTCGAACAGCGACAGCGACAGCGACAAGTCTAACTCCGATAGCGACTGATCGATTCATGCGTCTCGACGTCGTCACCATTTTCCCCGAGTACCTCGAACCGCTTCGTGCCGCCTTACTGGGCAAGGCAATCGAACGTGGCTTGATCTCGGTCGACGTCCACGATCTGCGTTCGTGGACCCATGACGTACACAAGGCCGTCGACGATTCCCCGTATGGCGGGGGACCGGGCATGGTCATGAAACCCACCGTGTGGGGTCCCGCCCTCGACGACGTCCTCGGACGCTCCGATTCTTCCGGCCCGGATGATGCCGACACCATTCTGGTGGTGCCAACTCCCGCCGGTGTTCCCTTCACTCAGGCAACAGCACATCGCTGGTCGAAGGCGCACCATCTTGTGTTTGCGTGCGGTCGGTACGAAGGCATCGACCAACGTGTCTTCGACGACGCGGCCAAGCGGGTGCGCGTCGAAGAGGTCAGCATCGGCGATTACGTCCTGATCGGCGGCGAGGCAGCTGTCCTCGTTATGGTGGAAGCCGTAGTTCGCTTGATGCCCGGTGTACTCGGCAATCAGCTGTCGCACCAAGAGGATTCGTTCTCCGACGGTCTCCTCGAAGGGCCCAGCTACACCCGTCCGGCGGTCTGGCGCGACCTCGAAGTTCCTCCCGTCCTGCTGTCCGGCGATCACGCGAAGATCAAGGCATGGCGCCATGAGCAGTCGCTGCAGCGCACCACCGAACGTCGGCCGGATCTACTGCCCTAGCTGTTTCGCTTCAGCCAGGTGACGCTTGCGCCGTTGTCGAACACTTCATTGGCCGTAGGCGTGAAAAGTATCGGCTCGAATGTTCCGGCGATCATCGGTATTCCCGCACCCGCAATGACTGGGTACCTCTTGACGATCAATTCGTCGATCTCCGGCAGCAGTTCCCCGGCAAGTATTCCGCCGCCGCACAGCCAGATATCTTGCCCTTCTTCAGTTTTGAGCTCCTGGATCTTCGCTGACGGGTCGGTCCGCACAAGGTTGACTGCCGGATCGTCGATATCCGGGAGCGTTGTCGATACGACGTATTGCCGAAGGTGCGCGTATGGACTGCTCACGCCGACGCTTCGTGCAGGCTCGTAGGAACCGCGGCCCATGAGGACGGTGTCGAAAACCCTGTTCGGCGGGTTGCCCATTCCGACGTGTGGCCGGATGTGCGTGGGTACCGTTTCCGGGTAACGCTCGTTCATCGACGCGGTCATCTGATCGGAGAGCGGAAAGAAATCGAACTCTCCTCCGGGGCCCGCGATGTATCCGTCCAGCGTCGTTCCGACGTAGTACACAAGCTTGCGCATGTACAACTCCGTTCGTAGTACTCTGTTTGTAGTGGTTTAAATTTAGGGTCGTGACAGGAGCGGTGTCAAGTGCGAAAGAACCCGGAACGCCGACTGGCGCTGATCGATGCGGCAATCGAGGTACTGGCACGAGAGGGCGCTAGAGGCTTGACATTTCGAGCCGTCGATACGCAGGCGGCCGTGCCGAACGGGACTGCGTCGAACTACTTCGCAAATCGAGACGACCTGCTCACTCAAACCGGTGGCCGGATCTACGAGCGACTGATACCGGACAACCTCGAGGCGATGATCGATCCCGTCAACGGCACCGATCGTGAACGACTGGTGACGCTCATGCTCGAAGTGGTCGAACGGGTCACCTCATTCGGAACGGGGTTCCTCGCGCTCATGGAGTTGCGTCTCGAGGCGACGCGTCGACCGGACCTTCGAGCGGTTCTGACGGACCGCATCCGAGAAGACTTCGAACTCAACGTCGCCAACCACCTGGCCTCGGGAGTGCCAGGTGATGCGATGACCGTTCGACTGCTCTACATGTCGTTGAACTGGCTGGTTCTCGATCGGCTCACCCTGCCGAATCTTTTCGGACAGGAGGACGTTCGTGCGGTCGTCGAGGCGGCTGTGGATCGAGCGTTGCCGCCACATCGGTAGCCGGTCAGTGGTTGTCGGTGCTCCGCCGGAACGAGAAGTATCGATGCCCCAGAAAACTCACGCCGGCCACAATCAGCATCACCACGGCCTGTGCCGGTAGCGGTGGTGCATGGAGGACGGACACCGCAAAAGTTCCCAGGATCAGATTCAGTACGAGCCCACCGGAATTGACGACGATGAACGCCCCGAGGTCGCGGGCGACGTGTCCCCGGACGCGGAAGACCAAAGTCCGGTGCAGTACAAACGCGATCAGGACGCTGATGCTGTAGGAACCGATCAGGGCGACCGGGTAGAGGTTGTCATTGCCCAATGCGAGCATCCAGATGACGAACAGCCCGTATCCGATGGCTGTATTGGCCACTCCCACAACGGCAAACGCGATGGGCTGATGTTTCACTATCCGCAGCAGCGGGCCCGGGTCGGCTACCGGGGCGGTGTCCTCGCTCACGATACGTTGTTCGCTGCGTTGTCGATCCGGTCGCGTCGACGCCCACGCAGATACATCCATTCGAGTACGCCGAGACCGAGAATTCCGGCGACCATCGACGCGCCGCCGATCTTCCATCCCGGCGGACGCCAGGTGAGAACAAGCTCCGCGTCCTGGGTTCCGGCTGGAACATCCACGGTGACAAAGGACTTCGCAACAACGTCGATGGGAACAGATTCGCCGTTCAAGGTGGCGCGGTAGCCAGGCCAGCCGAGACGGGCGAAGACGACCTTTCCGCCGGCGTTCGAGCTGACCCGAAGAGTGCTCGACATGTTCGTCTCCGCGACCGACGTCGCTTCCACCCCTTGGGTGTGCGAGATTCGGCCGTTGCGGGTGGAGACCGGACCATCAACGCGTTCGAGTACCGAGATGTAGTCCTCGTGGCCGGGGTAGTCGACCCATTTCCAGCCGTCGGGGGCCGGTTGTCTACGCGCATCGGGATACAACGCGTTCTGCAGAACCACGCGGTCGACGTTCATGAGATCGACCAATGTGCGGCCGGTTTCGGGTTCGACGGCGAAGACCCGTGCGAACGCGTCGGGGCACACGCTCATGTCCCATCGCATACACAGGAGATTGCCGAAGTAGTAGTGCCCGTTGGGGGTGTAACCGCTGGTATAGGTGAGTTCGAGATCCTTCGGATAATTGCCGAAGGCGAGTGAGCCGTACGCGCCGTCGAGGGTGCGTTGGTCGGGGGTGATGAGCGCGCGATCGGCGAGTTGCAGTGTTGTTCCGTCGAACTCGGGGAAGGCCTCTTTCATATCCGAACGGGACTCCGGCAGGTTCCAGCTCATCGGTGTCGGTTGCGCGGCGCGAACCTGGGCGTAGGCGATGGGGGAGACGGCGGCAATAGCGAGGATGCAGGCAGCGGCCGTTCCCCGAGTGCGGCCGAGCCAGACCATCGCGGCGCCGAGAGCAGCGACGGCGACGGCTGAGATCACGTGCCATTCCAGGAGGCTGGGTGCAGCCGACGCCGAGCGGATCAGGAGTAAGCCGACAAGGATTCCGGCGGCCGCGCCGCGGCGACGCAAGTTGTCGGTAGTGGCGTAGCGCCCGAGGAGGATGCACACCAGAAGTAGCAGTCCGATCGCCACCATCGGGAGCACCCGAGCGGGCCAGCGGAGGGGGCCGATGGTGCTCGGTCCGGCAGTCCACATGAGGACGGCCACCGTGAAGATTCCGACGGCCGTCAGTTCGCGTGCGGCGCCGCGAGCTTTGCCCCAGTCGATGAACGCAAGCGCAGGAATCAGGAACCAGGCGATGTAGACCATCGGCATGGTCTGGATGTAGCCCCACCACGAGACGAATGCGGGCATCGTGCTCGGCAGGCTGGCGTTGAGGGATTCCGACCACGGTACGGCGAGGAAGGCGTCGTTCTTGACCTCGGATGCGCCGCGCCAGGTGACGTCGGCGGTGAGCAGACTCGGCAGGTAGGTTGCGAGACCGGCCAGTGCGGCACACGCGGAGACGGCGAGGAGTCGCACGGACGGCAGCCAGCGTCGTTGGTAGACCACTTCGCCGATAGCCACGGCAACGATCATCAGGCCGGATTCGACTGCGGGAAATACATATTGGACCGACATCGCGAGATACAGGAATACAAACGTCGGTATCGGACCGCTCTTGCCGCGGGCGTACCGGATCGCCGACGCCCAGGCCTGCACCATCCAGGCGGTGCCGGTAAAGGCCGTCATCCAACTGGCCTCGTCGAAGAACAGCAGGAAACCGGTGAAGGGAATCGAGACGCCGGCTACGGCCGCCCACGCTGGCTTGGAGCCGTATTCGAGGCAGATCCGAAATACACCGAGGCCGAGGATGATCGCGAAGATCAGCTTGACCAGCGTTGCGTACAACGCGAGGTTGTCGAAGGACGGCGCTATCAGGTCGATCAGCAGTTGTGGTGGGTTGAGAAGGCCGGCTTCCTCGATGGCGTAGTTCCCGGCCATCCAATTCTCCGGCACCAGGACTGGTAGGTGGCCCTCGCGCAGATTTCGGCCCAACATCACCCACAACGGGGCGTACTGGGACTCGGTGTCATCGGTGTAGAAATGGCGGGCATTTGCCAGGACGACAGCGACGTATCCCGCGATCACACCGACCGCGGTACCGGCACCCCATTTGTACACATCAGCTCTGGCGCGAATGCGAGTTTCCACCACGAGTTCCAGACCTTAACAGGATGGGGGAATCGGGCGGTGACGCGCGCAGGTAAACCGTTGGCAAAGTACAAGAGTCGTACATGCGCGCGTGTTAAAGTTCGCGGCGGTGTGAGTCCGGTCGCACTGATCACTCGACCCTTCGTCGAGTTCCCGAAGGGAGCAGTAAGCGAGTGCACTCGATCTCCGTCGTGGTGCCCGTGTACCAGGGCGAACGCACGATTTCCGCGCTGGTCGACGAGCTGAACACTCTCACCGGTACCTGTGTCACCGCAGGTGGTGCCGAATTCTCGGTCGACGAGATCGTCCTCGTCCACGACAACGGGCCAGATCGCTCCGACGTCGTTCTGCTCGAGTTGGAACGCCGTTTCGGCCATGTGCGGGTGATCTGGCTGAGCCGCAACTACGGCCAGGACGCCGCAACGATTGCGGGTATGGCCGCTGCCCGCGGCGACTGGATTGTCACGATGGACGAGGACGGGCAGCACGACCCGGCGTCGATCAGCGCGTTTCTCGACTCCGCACTGCGCGAACGTGCCGACCTCGTCTATTCGAAGCCGGTCAACACCCGCCCCCACGGATTCCTGCGGAACGTGACGTCGCGCGGCGCAAAGATGGTTCTGGCGACGGTCTTTTCGTTCCCGGCATCGGCGCAATTCGAGAGCTTCCGACTTGTTCGTGGCGACATCGCGAGACAACTGGCGGAGGTCGCCGCAAACGGTGCGTACCTCGACGTCGCTCTGACCTGGGTAGTGGGTAACACCGCCACAGTTCCGGTCACCTTGCGGGCGGAGGGCCGAGAGGAATCCGGCTACAACTACCGCCGGTTGTTCTCTCTGTTCTGGAAGATGGTGTTGTGCAGCGGAACCCGGGGTCTCCGGTTGGTCAGCCTGCTCGGCGTGACTCTCGCGCTCGCCGGAGTGGTCGTGGCTGCGGTGATTTTCGTCCAAGCGGTGACCGGCGACAACAACGATCCTGAAGGCTGGGCGTCGATGATCGTGGCGATGCTGCTCTGCTCGGGTGCAATTCTGTTCTCGCTCGGCCTCATTGCCGAATATCTCGGGGTTGCCCTGCATATTCTGGTGGGCAAACCTCTGTATCTCAAGGTGGACGCACCACGTCCGGGCGTACCCGAAATGGACGGTGTCACCCGTGAACGCTGACCGCATCATCTTCAGTCGGCCCTACCGCGCCGCGAATGAATTGACCAATCTGGCAACGGTTCTGGAATCGGATCACATTCACGGCGACGGCACATTCACCGCCTCGTCCACCGCAAAGATCAAGGCGATCACCGGTGCCAAGCATGCACTGCTGACAACCTCGTGCACTCACGCGCTCGAACTCGGTGCACTTCTGTTGGAAATCGGGCCGGGCGACGAAGTAATCGTTCCGAGTTTTGCCTTCAGTTCCGCAGCGACTGCGGTCGCGCTGCGCGGGGCAACCGTCGTGTTCGTCGACATCGATCTGGAAACCGGGAACATCGATCCGGCCGCCGTCGCCGACGCGATCACACCGCGCACCAAAGCCGTGCTGGTCATGCACTACGGCGGTGTGGCTGCCGACATGGAACCGCTGCTGGCACTTGCGAAGGAACACGGCTTAGCGTTGATCGAGGACAACGCGCACGGACTGGGCGGCACGTGGCGGGGCCGAGCACTCGGCACCATCGGCACCGTCGGCACCCAAAGTTTCCACGATACCAAGAACATTCATTGCGGGGAGGGCGGCGCACTGTTGCTCTCCGACGATGCATTGATGGAGCGCGCCGAGATCATCCGCGAGAAGGGCACGAACCGTGCTCGATTCCTGCGTGGTCAGGTCGACAAATACTCGTGGCAGGACATCGGCTCGAGCTATCTGCCCAGTGAACTCAACGCGGCAGTGCTCGACGCTCAACTAGCCGAATTCGACGCGATTCATGCGGGCCGTCATCGCGTCTGGAACGACTACAGCGAGAACCTGTCCGATTGGGCGAAGAATCACGACGTGCAATTGATGACTGTTCCGGAGGATCGTGAGCACACTGCGCACCTGTTCTATCTCCGGTTGCCGAACGAGGGCAGTCGCGACGCCATGATCCGGCACATGGCCGAGCGCGGCGTTGTGGCACCGTTCCACTACGTGCCCCTCGACACGAGTGCGGCCGGACTGCGCTACGGCCGAACGCCTGCGCCGTGCGTTCGTAGTCTGCAGTTCTCGACCACGATTCTTCGACTTCCACTGTGGCCGATGCTCACAGCCGACCAGCAGGGCCGCGTCGTAGATGCTGCGGTGTCGTATCGCGTGTAGGTCTAGGGCCCGGACGCTTCCTGAACGGGCTTTTCCGTTGTGGGTGTGGAGGGTGACCATTCGTCCACCGTGCCGTCGGGGAAAATGATCTGCGCTACGCCCGTGATGGTGTCGCGGGCGTGGAGCGCACTCTCGTCATTGGTGGCGTCTGTCATCGAGGTATCCGGTATGAGTCCGTAGTTGTCGTCGTCCTGATACTGAATATCCTCGCGCGTGGTGACGGTCACGATGAATCGGTTGTCCTCGCCGACGATGCCGGTGGTCAGATGGACCCACTGGTCGCTGATGCAACACATCCATCCCTGTTTGACGGCAAGCACCGGTTCGTTGAAGAGAGCGTCCGGGAGGCCGAAGCGTTGGTCGTAGCCGTCGGCGGCAGTCGCCGTGGATTCGCGGAGGTGGTCGACGATCAGATTGATCCGATCCGCCCCCAGCCCAGCGGCGTCGTCGAGAACTCCGTCGTAGAACGTGATCAAGTCGCGCGCCGTAGTTTCGGTGTTCCACCACAAACCGTCGTATGGCGCGGTGGTGGAGGTCAACGAGTAGCGCTGCGCGACCCGGTTCACGAGGTCGGATCCTCCGGCAGTGTCCCATAGGAGATTGGCGGCCGTGTCATCGGAAGATTCGAGCATGGCAACCATGAGGGTGCGGTCGTCCTCGCCGAGTGGGCGTTCGCCACGCGAATCTTGGTAGAGCAGATCTTCGGCGATGAAAAGCTTTGCTACCGAGGCTGTTTCGATCTGTTGATCGCCGCCTACCTCGAGATAGTTGTTCGTGGTCCGGTCGAATACGGCAATCGACGCCTCTGCACCGCGATCGAGTGCTGCAGTGCGGGCCTGTTCGAGTCGCACGTCCAGGGCCTGCGCGATCGGCACGTTGGTATCGGGGAAAGGGGAGGTCTCGGTGGACGCTGCCTGGTTCGCGGCCGCGCTGCATGATGCCGCACAAGTAACTGCGCCAATCATTGCGATAACCCGGACGAACCGCGCAGTCATCAATTTCCCCCGGACTCCGGACACGGCGCTGTCTGCCGGTCTTCTTGTTCCAGGATAGCGGTAGGCTCGGTTCTCGTGATTCTCAAGACCGTGAACCAGCGCATTGCCGAGGAACTCGACGTCCGCGAAGGGCAGGTGGCTGCGGCCGTAGACCTGTTGGACGGCGGGGCCACCGTGCCCTTTATCGCCCGGTATCGAAAAGAAGTCACCGGCACCCTCGACGACGCTCAATTGAGACTTCTCGAGGAGCGGCTGCGCTACCTTCGGGAACTCGACGAGCGGCGCGACTCGGTTCTCGTCGAGATCGAATCTCAAGGAAAACTCGACGACGCCTTGCGTGGTCAGATCATGCTTGCCGACACAAAAGCGCGGCTAGAAGACATTTACCTGCCGTTCAAGAAGAAGCGCCGCACCAAGGCGCAGATCGCTCGCGAGGCCGGCCACGAGCCCGTGGCGGATGCGCTCATCGGGGATCCCACCACCGATCCTGCGCAGTATTCGGAGGAACAACTCGACGGTGCGCGATCGATCCTGGTCGAGCGTTTTGCCGAAGACGCGGACCTCGTCGGTGAATTGCGTGAGCTGATGTGGACCCGCGGACAGGTTGTCTCCGCGGTTCGCAAGGGCAAGGAAACCGATGGCTCGAAGTTTGCTGACTACTTCGAGTTCTCCGAACCCTTCGCGAAACTTCCGTCCCACCGAATCCTCGCGGTACTGCGCGGAGAGAAGGAAGAAGTGCTGTCGGTGACGATGGCCCCCGATACTGCGGAACTCGCACCGGGGGAGCGGACGGTATACGAAGGCCGCATCGCCACCCGATTCGACATCGCGGATCGTGGACGCGCGGCAGACGGCTGGCTCCTCGACACCGTTCGATGGGCGTGGCGGACCAAGTTTGCCGTCACCCTCGGCGTCGACGTCCGGATGCGCCTGCGCCAGTCTGCGGAGAAGGATGCCGTCGACGTGTTCGCGACCAACCTCAAAGACCTTCTCCTGGCGGCGCCCGCCGGCGCTCGTCCGACCATGGGTCTCGACCCCGGATTCCGAACGGGCACAAAGGTTGCCGTCGTCGACGGTACGGGCAAGGTGGTTGCGTACGAGACCATCTATCCGCATCAGCCTCACAACAAGCGGGACGCCGCCCTGGCCACACTGGCGAGCTTGGTTGCCAAGCACGGCGTCGAATTGATCGCCATCGGCAACGGCACCGCGTCACGCGAGACCGATACGTTGGCCGCCGATCTGATCACCAAGTCCGGCGCCACCAACCTCACCAAGATCGTTGTCTCCGAAGCCGGTGCGTCCGTGTACTCTGCGTCGGCGTACGCATCTGCGGAACTGCCGGACCTCGACGTGTCCATCCGCGGAGCCGTCTCCATCGCGCGTCGCCTCCAGGATCCCCTCGCCGAACTGGTGAAGATCGACCCGAAGTCCATCGGCGTCGGCCAGTACCAGCACGACATCACAGAATCGCTTCTCTCGCGTTCACTCAACGCCGTGGTCGAGGATGCTGTGAACTCGGTGGGCGTCGACGTGAACACGGCGTCGGTGCCGCTGCTGGCCCGTGTCTCGGGTATCGCCGGGTCACTGGCGGAAAGCATTGTCTCGCATCGAGATCAGAACGGGCCGTTCCGAACGCGCAAGGCACTCAAGGATGTCTCGCGGTTGGGACCCAAGGCGTTCGAGCAGTGTGCGGGCTTCCTCCGCATCGCCGACGGCGACGACCCGCTCGACGCGTCGAGTGTGCACCCCGAGGCGTATCCCGTCGTCCGCAAGATCGTCGCGAGCACCGGTGGTGATGTCAGCAGTGTCATCGGCAACGCGACGGCATTGCGCTCGGTGCGGGCCGCAGATTTCGTCGACGACCGCTTCGGCCTCCCCACCGTCACCGACATCATCACCGAACTCGAGAAGCCGGGCCGTGATCCGCGTCCGGAGTTCAAGACAGCCACCTTTGCCGCCGGCATCGAGAAGGTCGCACACCTCAAGCCCGGAATGGTGCTCGAAGGCGTGGTCACCAACGTCGCGGCTTTCGGCGCCTTTGTCGACGTGGGAGTACACCAGGACGGATTGGTGCACGTCTCCGCGATGTCGCACAGCTTCGTCAAGGACCCGCGGGAAGTGGTGAAGTCGGGTGATGTCGTCAAGGTCAAGGTGCTCGAGGTCGACGAAGCCCGCCAACGCATCGCGCTGACACTGCGACTCGACGACGAAGTGGGTGCGCCGCCGCGAAAGTCCGACGGTCCCCGCGGTGGGCAGAACCCACGTCAGGGTCAAGGCGGGCAGCAGCAGCGCCGGGGCGGAGGCCAGCAGCAGGGCGGTCGGGACAAGCGCCCCGACAACCGTGCACCGGCATCCGGTTCGATGGCCGATGCCTTGCGCAATGCGGGATTCGGCAAATAAGAGGGTTCGAATGATTCACCCCGCCCGGTTTGCCACAATTGAGCAGACCGGGTCGGGGAATTTGTGGAGCGAGGGCAGTAATGGGCGAGTGGCTCGACCGCGAGATAGTCGCCCACGGCCGATTGCCGCTGTTGTTCTTTCTTCTCGGATTTCTCGCTGCGTTCCTGTTCATCCGGATCAGCGTGCGAATGATCCGCGCGCAGGTGAAGTGGTGGCCGGGCAACATCACCCCGGGTGGTCAGCACGTTCACCACGTGGTCTTCGGCGTCGTCGCCATGATCGCGTCGGGTGGCGCACTGATCGCGGTTTACGTGGACGGTTCCCAAACCACGGGAGCGGTCCTCGCTGCAATCTTCGGGATGGGCGCCGCACTGGTGCTCGACGAATTTGCGCTCATCTTCTATTTGAAGGACGTCTACTGGTCGGAGCAGGGCAGGACGTCGGTCGACGCGGTTTTTGTCGCCATCGCGGTGACGGGCCTCGTTCTACTCGGCTTCCGTCCGCTCGAGCTGCTGGACTTGGCCGGCTTCCGCGAAGAGAAAAACCCGTGGATCAGATTGGTTTTCGTGTTCGTCGCGCTGATCAACTTCGGCCTGGCCGCGATAGTGATTCTCAAAGGCAAGATCTGGACGGGCCTCGTCGGGCTGTTCATCCTCCCGCTGCTGATCGTCGGAGCGCTCAGGCTCAGTCGGCCCGGTGCGCCGTGGGCGCGGTGGCGGTACACCCGCAAACCGAAACGAATGAAACGGGCGCTCGAACGTGAACGAAAATGGCGACGACCAGTCATCCGGGCCAAGATCTACGTCCAGGATCTGATCGCCGGGTCGCCGAGCGTCGAACATGCGATGGCCGCGGCGGAGGAGGAACTCGACCACACGATTCAACCGGCTCCGCCACCTCCGGTTTCGCCCTTGCTGTCCGCGTCTGGCACAATGGACGGGTTGCCTGGACCAGGCAGCAGTACTTGATCTGGGCACGAACCAGTCGAGCGTCGTATCGGGCTTACCGAAGCGTCGCCGCTCGGTTCCTCTGCTCCTGCGAAATGCAAGGATGACACATGAACACTTTGGACTTCCTGGATAAGAAGTCGCTGCGCGACGACATTCCTGACTTCCGCCCCGGCGACACGCTCAACGTGAACGTCAAGGTTATCGAAGGCTCGAAGGAGCGCGTGCAGGTCTTCAAGGGCGTCGTTATTCGTCGTCAGGGTGGCGGCGTTCGCGAAACCTTCACCGTCCGCAAGGTTTCCTTCGGCGTCGGTGTCGAGCGTACGTTCCCGGTTCACAGCCCCACGCTGGCCTCCATCGAGATCCTGACCCGCGGTGACGTTCGTCGCGCGAAGCTGTACTACCTGCGCGAGCTGCGCGGCAAGAAGGCAAAGATCAAGGAAAAGCGCTGATCTTTCTTATTGGCCCGGCACCGCGTACGCGCGGTGTCGGGCTAATCTGTTTCTGTGGCAGATTCTTCGAAGGAGCAGGCATTGTCGTCCGGACCCGAGAATCAGGATGGAACAGGTAGTCCCGAGGAACAGAACACTCCTCGACCACAGACATCACACCGCTCACCCAAGAAACAACGATCGTTCTTCCGGGAACTCCCGATACTGATCGGGGTGGCGCTGGTCCTCAGCATCGTTTTACAAGCATTCGTCTTTCGCGTTTTCCTCATTCCGTCCGAGTCGATGGAACCGACCCTGCACGGCTGTGCAGGATGCACCGGTGACCGCATCGTGGTGGAAAAGATCGGATACCGCTTCGGCGATCCGCAGCCCGGCGACGTAGTCGTCTTCAAGGGCCCTGATTCATGGAATACCCACTACACGTCCACTCGGTCCGACAATGTCTTGGTCCGCGGCGTTCAAGAGGTCGGCTCGTGGGTCGGCCTGGTTCCGCCCGACGAGAACGACTTGGTCAAGCGCGTCATCGCCACCGGCGGACAGACCGTCGAGTGCTGCGACGAACAGGGCCGAGTCCTCGTGGACGGCAAACCGCTCGACGAGCCGTACGTCAAGATGGACTACCCGTTCACTCCCGGCGTTCAGGATTGCCAAACCGCTGTTCAATCCGGTAGATGCTTTGCTCCCGTCACCGTTCCCGAGGGACACGTGTGGGTGATGGGCGACAACCGGAGCAATTCCGCCGATTCGCGCGCCCATGTGCAGGACGAGTTGCAGGGGACGATCCCGCTCGACAACATCATCGGGCAGGCACGCTTCATCGTTCTCCCGCCCTCACGGATGGGTAGCATCAGTTCACCTGATCCCCAAAGTAATTGAGCGCAGACGACCGTGAGTAGTTCGAGTACTTGGCCACCCCGAGTGGTCATTCGCAGATCAACAGGTTTGCGAACGATGGAGTCTGCGCTGTATCGAACGGGGATGGGTCCGGTCGCCGGTGTCGATGAAGCCGGACGCGGTGCGTGCGCCGGCCCACTGGTCATCGCGGCGTGTGTTCTGGCGCCGAAACCGCATGTGGCCCTTGCTCGTCTCGACGATTCGAAGAAGCTCACCGAACGTGCCCGCGAAGAACTTTTTCCGGAGATCAAGCGGTTGGCATTGTCCTGGAGTGTCATTTCTGTCGAAGCCGAGGAAATTGATCGGATCGGCATCCATGTCGCCAACATCGAAGGGATGCGACGCGCTGTTGCCGGCCTCGAGACTCCACCCGGATATGTGCTCACCGACGGGTTTCGAGTTCCCGGATTGCCTGCGCCGTCGCTGCCAGTCATCGGTGGTGATGCCGCAGCCGCGTGCATCGCGGCCGCCAGTGTGCTCGCCAAAGTGACACGTGATCACGTGATGGAAGAGATGGACGGCACCCATCCCGGATACGGCTTTGCGATCCACAAGGGATACAGCACACCCGTGCACATGGACGCGCTCGACGAGCTGGGTCCGTGCCCGGAGCACCGGATGACTTACGCCAATGTTGTTGCTGCGGGACTCCGGGTGGAGCAGCGCGCGGGGCATACGGGATGATGAAGGTTCAGACGAACTGGGAGGACTGGCTAAACCGATGAGTGCCGAGGATCTCGAGAAGTACGAAACCGAGATGGAGCTGTCGCTCTACCGCGAATACCGGGACATCGTCGGACAGTTCTCCTACGTCGTGGAGACCGAACGACGTTTTTATCTCGCCAACACGGTCGAGTTGCTTCCCCATAATTCGGATGGCGAGATCTACTTCGAACTGCGGATGTCCGACGCGTGGGTGTGGGATATGTACCGCCCGGCGCGATTCGTGAAATACGTGCGCGTCGTGACGTTCAAGGATGTCAACATCGAAGAGCTGGACAAGCCGGATCTGCGCCTGCCGGACTGACCTTTACAAACAATGACGGCCTCGCCGATTTCGGCGCGGCCGTCATTGTTGTTTATTCGGGTCAGTCGCCCTTCACATTGACGATCTGACGCAGCGTGTGACGGATTTCGACCAAGTCCTTGGCGTCGTCCATCACGACGTCGATGTCTTTGTACGCTCCCGGAATCTCGTCGAGAAACGCCTTCGAACGCTTGTACTCGATGCCGACCATGGCCTTGTCGAGATCGTCGATCGTGAACGTCCGCCTTGCCTTGTTCCTGGCGTAGACACGACCGGCGCCGTGCGGGCTGGACTTGAACGATGGCACATTGCCCTTGCCGACCACGACGTAGCTGGCCGTTCCCATCGACCCGGGGATGAGTCCTGGCACGCCAACGTCGGCCTTGATTGCACCCTTCCTGCTCAACCACACACCGCGACCCATGTGGAATTCCTTCTGGGTGAAGTTGTGGTGACAGTTGATCCTCTCGAGTTCCTCCACGACTGCCGGAACGCCGTCGCCCATGAAGTACGCGAAGTCCTTCACTACCCGATCCATCATCTCCTCCCGGTTCAGCAGAGCAAAATGCTGCGCCCAGTTCAGATCGGTGATGTAGCAGTCGAATTCGGGTGTCTTCTCGACCAGGTAGGCAAGATCCCGGTCGGGGAGGTCGATGTGCCAACGGGCGCACAGTTCTTGCGCGACCTTGATGTGGTGCTGTGCGATCTTGTTGCCGACACCGCGGCTACCCGAGTGCAGGAACAGCCACACGTTGTCATTTTCGTCGAGGGTGACCTCGATGAAGTGATTGCCCGACCCCAGCGTTCCCAGCTGGAAACGCCAGTTGTTCTTGAACTTGTCGTAGAAGGGCAGTCGATCGCCGGCCATCGCCTCGAGCTCTGCGATACGGGTTTGCGCCGTCGCGGTCAGTGACTTGTTGTAGACACCGGCGGACAGGGGGACCGAGCGTTCGATGCTGTGGCGAAGTGCGCTCAGATCGCGACCGGTCAGGTCCTGAGCGTTGTACTGGGTTTTGACTGCGATCATTCCGCAGCCGATATCCACGCCGACGGCGGCAGGCATGATCGCGCCTTCCGTCGGGATGACCGAACCCACCGTCGCACCCGCACCGAGGTGCGCATCAGGCATCAATGCCAGATGTGGACGGACAAAAGGCATCTGGGACGTGCGCAACGCTTGCTCGCGAGTTTTCTCGTCGAGTATCGATGCCCAGTTCCACAGCCTTTCGGTGATCTTCTCCATCAGTTTTCTCCCACATAGTGCACGTCGAGGACCTGCTGGTCCTTGTGGTGTGCGGGATCAACCATGCGCGCCGAGAGGCGGTGTGCGCAACCTATTTTCAGGTCCGAAGGCCGTCGGCAAGTTCGTAGATGCGGCCGACGTACTTCTCCTGGAAGGCTTTTCGGGCCGCTGCAGCCTGATGCTCTGCCCCCGCGTGCGAATAGACGTACTCGAGGTGGACCAAGCTCTCGCCGATGTCGACGCGGCGCTGGTCCAGCACTGTCAACTCCTCGACCAGCCGCGCCAACTCGCAGGTTGCGTCCGTTGTTTCGTCCATGGCGGTCCTCGATGTGCTCGTCGATACGTCCTGGTCTCAGGCTAGCACTCTTCGAACAGATATTCGAAGGTGAGTTTTATCGTCAGCTGCCGGGGATGAAGCCCGGGTATACGAAGTGGCCTGGTCCACCGCCGGGGAGACCGGATCCGGACACGTTGGGCACATTGGCTTGGAGGCGAATCAATTTGTGCGGATTACCGTACTGATCGGCCTGCCAGCATCCGGTCAGAACTCCGTGAAATGCCGTGCACACAATGCGTGTGCTGGTGCCGAACGGCGAGGTGAGCCGGTCTTGATTCACAAACGGATTCCAGTAATTCGGGTTCTCGGGGGTCAGGAAGTTCGAAGCCTCGAACGGTACCGACGGACTCGGGTACGGAGGAATCGGCGGCCACTCGTCCTGGGCCTGCGCGAGCGCGGCGCCGCCGAGGGAAACTCCTGCAACTGAAGCTGCGACGACGGCAGCTTGGGCGAAATGGCGCATTCGCGGTTTTGTCATCTGTCGAGAATAGGGGCGACGCCGCACATGACCGGGCGAATCCAGGCCACAGTTCAATGTCGAAATGGGCAATCAACGTAGAAATGGGCAGAGCTACCAGCATGCGCTGGGCGGCTCTGCCCATTTCCTTCCCCGAACTGAGTTAGCTCAAATTGCCGATCACATTGCCCAGGACTCCGCCGAGGACGTTGGTCATCGATCCCTGCGGATCGGTGAGGGAGCCGAATACCTGGCCCGATCCGGTGTTCACTGAACCGAAGCCCATATCCTCGAGGCTGCCGGCGCCGGCCTCGACAGGATTCGGCTGCCGGATGGTGACGCACACGCCCATCGGGTTGATGTTCCAGTCGCCGGCCGCGAGCACGATGTTGGTGCCGGCGCCGCTGTCGAGCTTGCTGCCGACCGTGGCATTATCGGGAACCTTGTAGGTGGTTTCCAGAGCGATGACGCCGCCGCCGGCCGTCGTCCACCCGCCGCCCTTGGCCACTACGGAAGTACCGTTGACGACGGCCGTGCCTGTGACATCTTCCCACTGTTGGTTTCCGATAAGCCATTTGACGTTAAGGCGAGCCTTGACCAACTGGAATCCTGCCGGGTGGAAATCGCGGATCTCGTTGACGAGTGCTCCCGAGCCGGACACCTTCGTGATGTAGGTGACTGTCTGACCCGGTGCGACGGTGCCGTCGCCGACAACCTCTTTGCTGACGGTGTAGTCCGTCCAGACGGAGCCGGGCCAGTTGTCGGTGACCGACTGGCTGAGCGCGCATGCGGGTGCGGCTTGTGCCACCGATGCTCCGAGTCCGACAGTGACGCCGGCGGCGAGGAGGACGAGAGACGTAGTGGTCGCTACTGCGTGGCGTAGTGAGCGGCGTGACATGTAGAACTCCATTCAGCGGGTTGCAGCGGTCTTATAGGTTCGAGCAAAAACTATAACCAGTTCTACTGGACCGCCGTCCAGTTTTGGTGGGAATCGGAATATTGCCGGTATGCCGCCTGTTCTGCCGAATTCCACAGGTCTCGAGTTATCAACAGGTGGGTTTTCTTTTTGTCGGGGTGTGGTGTGGGTGGGGCACTGTGACGGGTGGGACGCGTTTTGCATGGGCGGGCGCGCGGGACCGGAACGGTGGGGGCTGTGATGGCGGGGAACATGGCATTGGGGGCGCGCGGCGAGGATGTGGCTGCGGAGTTCCTGGTTGGTGCGGGTTTGGAGATTGTCGAACGGAATTGGCGGTGTCGGTACGGCGAGTTGGATGTTATTGCGACGGTTGATGATCGGATTGTTTTTGTCGAGGTGAAGACTCGTAGTGGGGTGGGGTACGGGTCGCCGGCGGAGGCTGTGACGTTTGCGAAGCGGCGCCGGATTCGGGTGTTGGCGTTGCAGTGGCTCGGTGATTCGGGTCGGTCGTGGTCGAAGGTGCGTTTTGATGTGGTGGCGGTGTTGATTCGCCGCGATCAAGATCCGGTGGTCGAGCATTTTGTGGATGCGTTCTGATGGCGTTGGGGCGGGCGCATTCGGTGGCGGTCAGCGGCGTCGACGGTCAGATCGTGGAGATCGAAGCGGATATCGGGCGTGGTTTGCCGGGTGTGCAGTTGGTGGGGTTGCCGGATACGGCGTTGCACGAGTCGCGGGATCGGATTAGGGCGGCAGTGACGAATTCGGGGGAGGAGTGGCCGGACAGCAAGGTGATTTTGGCGTTGTCGCCGGCGACGTTGCCGAAGGTGGGAAGTGTGTACGATCTTGCTCTTTCCTTGGCTGTGTTGGATGCGGCAAAGAAATTGCCGCGCAAGGAGTTACGCGAGACCATCTTCTTGGGTGAGTTGGCGTTGGATGGCCGGTTGCGGTCGGTGCGGGGTGTGTTGCCTGCGGTTCTGGCGGCGAAGCGGGCGGGTTGGGGGACGGTGGTTGTTCCGCGCCAGACAATGGCGGAGGCGGGGTTGGTCAAGGGGATCGAGGTGCTCGGTGCCGCTGATTTGGCGTCGGTGCTTTCGTGGTTGCGGGGTGAGATTTTCCTGCCTGTTCCGGAGCCTTTCGAGCGGGCGGTGGAGGTGGGTGTGCGTGATCTCAGTGAGGTGGTCGGGCAGGCGGATGCGCGCTGGGCTATCGAAGTGGCTGCCGCCGGTGCACATCATTTGATGTTGACGGGCCCGCCGGGAATTGGGAAGACGATGCTGGCTCAGCGACTTCCGGGGATATTGCCACCGCTGACGGAGTCCGAGGCTCTGGAGGTGACGGCGATTCATTCGGTGGCGGGTGTGTTGACGGCGGAGCATCCGTTGATCGACATGCCGCCGTTCATTGCGCCGCATCACAGTTCGTCCGTGAGTGCGTTGGTCGGTGGTGGTAGCGGGATGGCGAGGCCAGGTGCGGTGAGTAGGGCACATCGCGGGGTGCTCTTCCTCGACGAGTGCGCGGAGATCGGCGTCAAAGTGCTCGAAGCCTTGCGAACACCGTTGGAAGACGGCGAAGTTCGGATAGCGCGACGTGACGGAGTCGCTCGGTACCCGGCGCGTTTCCAGTTGATCTTGGCTGCAAACCCGTGCCCGTGCGCACCACCGCGTGACGCAGACTGCGTGTGTGCACCCGCGGCGAGGCGACGGTATCTGGGCAAACTGTCGGGACCACTACTCGATCGAGTCGATATTCGGGTGCGGATGCAGGCTGTCGCAACGGGTGCGTTGATCGACGAAGTGGGCGAGAGCACCGAAAGCGTCCGAACGCGAGTATCCGCGGCGCGTGATGCCGCAGCGGAACGCTGGAGTGACTACGGCTGGCGTACCAATGCCGAAGTTCCCGGCCCGGCGCTGCGACAGAAGTTCCGACTCTCACGCGACGCTCTGGCGCCCGTCGAGCGTGCGCTTCGCAAAGGCGTGATCACCGCGCGAGGCGCTGATCGGGCTTTGAGAGTTGCCTGGACAGTGTCCGATTTGGCAGGTGAATCAATGCCGGGCCCCGATCAGGTTGCAACGGCACTCGATTTCCGAGACAGGGGATTTCAGTGAGCACACATGATCCGCGACAACTCGCCTGGGCGTACCTGTCCGCAGTTGCGCAAGGGCCGAGCGTTCATTTGGCCGCGTTGGTCGAGCACCTCGGCGTCGAGGAGACGGCACGCGCCGTGAAATCCAGGGATCTGCCGCCGTCGTTGGAGGAGAAGACCCGGGCTCGGGCGCATATCGATACGGCGCAACGCGATCTGGACCTGATGGCGGCGATGGGAGGCAGGTTGGTGACGCCGGATTCGCCGGAATGGCCGTCGTGGCGACTACTCCCGTTAGGCGATCTCGACGTAGCAGCAGGTGAAGTCCCACCATTTGTTCTGTGGGTCTTGGGTTCTGGTGATTTGACGGAACTGACGGAGAGATCTGTCGCGATTGTCGGTACGAGAGCGTCGACGGCATACGGTGAACACGTGACCGCTGAGATAGCCGGCGACTTGGCAGTGGACGGGTGGACGGTGACGTCGGGTGCAGCTTTCGGCATCGACGGCGCAGCGCATCGAGCGGCAATGGGCGTAGGCGGCACCACGGTTGCTGTGTTGGCGTGCGGAGTGGACCGCGCCTACCCGTCCGGTCATGCTCGATTGCTGCGTCAGATCGTGAGTTCCGGAGCAGTGGTGAGCGAATACCCGCCGGGGACTACTCCGGCCAAGTTCAGATTTCTTGCCCGGAATCGACTGGTCGCTGCGTTGTCCGACGGGGTGGTCGTGGTTGAAGCGGGATGGCGAAGTGGTGCGAGGAACACCGCTAACTGGGCGCGGAAATTAGGTCGCCCGGTAATGGCGGTGCCAGGACCGGTGACATCATCGTCGTCTGCCGGTTGTCACAGAATGATTCGTGAGGGAGAGGCATATCTTGTTGCGAACGCGGTCGACGTCGTAGAAGTTTCCGGACCGTTCGGTGTTCTGAATTCAGAGCAGGACGCTGCTGCGGTTCGCGACATCGACTCGTTGACCGGTAATTCTCGGCTCGTGTACGAGGCATTACCAGGAAGCGGTTCACGAAGTACAAATGAGTTGTCCGAGGCATCTGGGCTGCTGATTTCCCAGGTTCGTGCAACACTTCCACTGCTCGAGTTGGAGGGTTATATCGACTCTGACGGCAGCGGGTGGTTTCGTACGAAATAGGCGTTGTGCAGTGGGTCTATTTTCGGCGCGATGGTGTGATCGGTCATTTGCCAGATCGTTGGCACAATGTTGTGTAGCGTGTCGGTTGGTTCTTCGAAAGACTGTTTATCGGCACGTCAGAGCGGTGTGGTGGGGCGCTGCACCGAATGAGAGGGTTGCGATGTCGGGCCAGACTGTGCGGTAGGTTACGAATGCCCTCCGCGTGTCTCAGGAATGTCTCAGGTTGATGTGCTGATTTGCCGTTTAGTCAGTATCGTCCAGAAAGACGCGGGTTTCCATGTCGCGCCCGATGGTCGAAATAGATTGCGCGCCAATGCTGTAGCGCTGGATCGAGGTAACTCGGTGTCGCTAACTTATCGTTAATCCAAACCGCTGAGTCTGTTCGGTTTGTTTTTTCGGTTCTGTGGGCATCTTTGTTATTGCTATGAATTTCTGTGTATTGTGAAGCGAAAGCAAATCGATCATTGAAAGAGGAGTGCAATGGCTGAGAAGCTGATTCGGCAACTCATTGACGACCTTGATGGTAAGCCGATCGACGATGGCTTCGGTGATCGAATTGAGTTCTCGTACCAGGGAACCGATTATGTGATCGACCTTCGGGCAACCAATGCGGAGAAGTTCGACGCAGCAGTCAAGCCGTTCGTTGATGCTGCGGCAAAGGTATCCGCACGTCGCGGCAAGAAGGCGCAGCTCCCATCTACGCAGGCTACGTCGGGTTCTGGGCGTTCCAAGGAGACCCTGCAGGCTATTCGTGACTGGGCAGCAAAGAACGGTTACGAGGTCGCACCGCGCGGTCGTATCAAGGCAGAGATTATCGACGCATTTGATGCTGCTCACTAGAGCACATTGACCTTCGCTGGCACTCCACGGAATCTGTGGAGTGCCAGAGTTGTTTTTACTCTTTCTTTGCTGGCAGTGCCTTCCGAATGTGCGCATGATCGCTGAATGTGAGGAATTGTCCTTTCTTTGGCAATGATTCTTCATTCGGGTTGGTCGGTTTCCAGCCGATTAATAAGGTCATCGGAATGGGTATGTATCACTGAGCGACGCTCGCTGAGAGGGGCTGTCTGGGAATCGACTCTCGGCGCCACGCTCGCCGTCCTGTACTCTAGTTAGGTAACACTAACTTTGGAAGGATGTGGCTGTGGCCAAGCCGACGACAACCCTGACAGTTTTGCGAACTCAAAAACTGACCCCACACATGGTCCGCGTGTTCCTGGGAGGTCCGGGATTCGACAACTTCACACCTAGTGAGTTCAGTGATTCGTATGTGAAAATCGAATTCGAGACCCCGGAAGGTCAGGCTCTTCGGACCTATACCATCCGAAGTTACGACAGTAGTACTCGCGAGATCGCGATTGATTTTGTGGTTCACGGTGACATCGGGATCGCCGGACCGTGGGCCGCGTCGGTGGAAGTGGGCGCCAAGATAACAATCCGTGGGCCCGGCGGCGCCTTTGCGCCGGCAGAATCAGCTGATTGGCACCTCTATGCAGGTGATGAAACTGCCATTCCAGCGATATCAGCGTCTGTCGAGAGACTTTCAGGCGACGCAATCGGGTATGTGGTCCTCGAAGTTGGAAGTGCCGACGACGAGATTGCTATCAATGCACCGAATGGCGTTTCTGTGAAGTGGGTCCATCGAGGTGCGTCCTCGGACGCAGTTCCCGATGAATCCGCAGGCGACAATTCGCCGATTGTCAGCGCAGTGAGAAATCTCGAATGGTTGCCGGGAAATCCGCAGGTGTTCATTCACGGCGAAGCGCAGGCTGTGATGCATAATCTGCGCGCATACGTCCGGAAGGAACGTGGAGTGCCAGCAGGTTCCGCGTCGATCTCGGGCTACTGGCGGCGTGGGCGCACGGAAGAGGGATTCCGGGTGTGGAAGTCGGAACTGGCAGCGGCCGAACGTTAGTTCGCGGCATCGGCCTTGCGAGCGAACAGCGCCAACGCAAGGGCCGCGAGTAACCCGAATGTCGGTATTGCGATTGCCATCGGTACGGCGGTATCCGGGCCCGCAATACCGACTAGCGGTGACACGGCTGCCGCCAATCCGAACTGACCCGCGCCCATCAATGCGGAGCCGGTACCGGCGGCAGCGGTGACCTCGCCTTGTGCGAGTGCTGTTGCGTTGCCCATGATAAATCCGATGCTGGATACCGAAACGAACAGCGGAATGAGTAACGCGGCCGGACTGGTTGAGTCGAAAAGGGCTGCAGTACAAAATAATACAGCTCCAGAGGTTGTCAGTAGAGCAACTCCGAAGATCAAGAGTGTGCGTGCGTTCAGGCGACCGAGCAACCGCGCTGTGATTGTCGCCGCCACAACCATTCCCACTGCGTTGACCGCAAAGACCATAGAAAACTGTGACGGGGTCAATCCCAGGACGTTCTGCACGACAAACGGTGAAGCGGCGATGTAGGAGAACAGGGCGCCGAACCCGAATATGAAGGCCAGCGCGTAGCCGAGATAACGACGGTTTCCGGTGACATAGCCTAGGTTGGCGACGAGCGCTTTCAATCCGCCGCCGTGTCGACGCTCGGGCGGCAATGTTTCCGGAACGAGGGTGAACACGCCGGCAACCATGACTGCGCCTGCAGCTGTCAGCACCCAGAAGATGCCTCGCCAACCAACCGGACCGAGCAGTACTCCACCGAGCAGTGGGGCAATGACTGGAGCGACGCCGCCGATGATCATCATGATGCTGAACAGTTTTGCCGCTCCATTGCCACGGGCGCGATCGGCGATGCACGCGCGTGCGAGCACGATGGCAGCTCCGCCGCTGAGGCCCTGGACCAGGCGTGCGCCGATCAGGAATTCGATGTTGGGTGCAAGAGCGCAGGCAGCGCTTGCCAGCGTGGTGATCGCCGCGGCGCCGAGCAGAAGGCGTCGCCGCCCAATTCCGTCGGAGATCGGTCCGATAATCAGCTGGCCGATTCCCAGTCCTGCCATGAATGTTGTCAGCGTCAATTGGACACTGGCGGCAGATGTATCGAGTGACTCGGCCATGATGGGAAGTCCTGGCAGATACATGTCGGTCGACAGTGGCGCGATTGCTGAAATCAGGGCAAGAATGCATAGCATTTTCAAGGGAATTGCTCGGTTCACCGGCCCACCCTATCGGCGAGGGCGCTTGAAGTTTCACGCGAGGCAGGCAACGTTATTAAGATGAGTGACGAATTACCGCGAGCGTTGTCGATCCACCTCGACGCGTATGCGGAGCACCTGCGGCTGGGGCGTGGACGGTCGGAGCACACGATCCGCGCGTACGTCGGCGATGCCCGCTCGCTGTTGGAACACCTTGCTGCGCAGTCGACTGGAACCGATCTGGACGCTCTGGACCTTCGGGTGCTTCGGTCCTGGTTGGCGCAGCAGTCCGCTGCCGGGACTGCGCGGACAACGGTGGCCCGCCGCGCGTCTTCGGCGCGCGGATTCACTGCGTGGCTTGCGCGGACGGCGCGCATCGAGGTTGATCCCGGGGTGCGACTAGCTGCGCCGCCGGCCAGGCGAACGTTGCCAGTCGTCTTACGTCAGAATCAGGCGATCGAGGCAATGGAAGCGGCGGAAAGTGGCGCGCAACAACATGATCCGATAGCTCTGCGTGATCGGCTCATCGTTGAGTTGTTGTACTCCACCGGAATTCGAGTCGGAGAACTGTGCGGCCTCGACATCGAATCGGTAGATGCGAACCGTCGATTGTTGCGAGTGCTCGGCAAGGGAAACAAAGAGCGTTCGGTGCCCTACGGTGTGCCGGCCGAATCGGCCATCGAACAATGGATCAGGGTTGGCAGGCCACTGTTGGCATCGGAAAAATCGGGTAGTGCGCTGCTGCTGGGAAAGCGCGGCGGGCGACTCGATCAACGTCAGGCGCGGTCGGTCGTGCACGAAACCGTTTCAGCCGTACCCGGAGCGCCTGATCTGTCGCCGCACGGTTTGCGGCATTCGGCAGCGACACATTTGCTGGAAGGTGGAGCGGACCTACGCGTTGTGCAGGAGTTGCTAGGACACGCGAGCCTGGCGACTACTCAGTTGTACACCCACGTCTCGGTCGAGCGTCTCCGTGCAGTCCACGATCAGGCGCATCCGCGAGCCTGAAAAGCTCGTCGAACGAGAGTTCCTCCGAGCCATTTGGTAGCGTCGAGACCCGGAAGGGTGGACCAACGGCGCGGTTGGCACAATCGCACTGTACCGCTCGTTGCTACGCAATATCCGGGGGAATTGTGAATCGCACTGATGTCGAACACCTGCCACAGACCGGGGAACCGGCGTGGGTTGCCGAAGTCGCTCCGGTTGTAGCCGCGCCCGTCGCGCCGCCGGAACCGCGAGTGTGGCCGCAGGATTCCTGGTCGGCTCCGCCCCCGGTTTCGAATCAGATGAGCCAACAGCAAGTTACCAATCAAGATTTGGTAGCTGAAGCATTACTGAAGCGGCCCCGGCGAACGCCTCGCGGCGGGTGGCGACGTGGTGTTCATCGCGCGACCGGTGGATACGTAAACCTGGGGGAGTCCACCTCGGACCAGCGTCAACGAGCGTTGGTCGAGCGAATTGAACAACCGATACGGAACGACTACCGCATTGCACTCCTTTCTCTCAAGGGTGGCGTCGGAAAGACGACAGTAACGGTGGGTCTTGGATCGACGTTTGCGTCTCTGCGCGGAGATTGTGTTGTTGCCGTCGACGCCAATCCGGATTTCGGAACGTTGGGACAGCGCGTTCCGCTCCAAACCCGTTCGACGGTGCGCGATCTGATTGCATCGAGGCCGGATATCAAGAGCTACTCGGACGTGCGCGCCCACACGTCCCAAGCGCCCAGTCGGCTCGAAGTTCTCGCGAGTGA
Organism: Rhodococcus sp. 24CO; assembly: GCF_050586165.1. NCBI lineage: Bacteria > Bacillati > Actinomycetota > Actinomycetes > Mycobacteriales > Nocardiaceae > Rhodococcus > Rhodococcus sp. 24CO. The sequence goes on from NZ_JAZFNF010000009.1 coordinate 356,510, forward strand.
ACAGGATCCGGCGATCTCCGAGGCGTTCAGTGAGGACGACTATCGCCAGGTCATTGACATCCTGCAGGTGTACTACAACATCATCCTCACCGATTGCGGCACCGGCATCATGCATTCGGCCATGTCCGGCGTACTCGATCTGGCCAACTCGCTGGTACTGGTCAGCTCGCCCGCAGTTGACGGTGCACGCAGTGCTGCCGCCACTCTGGACTGGCTGCAACTACACGGATACGGGCATTTGGTCGAACGAACCGTAGTTGTCATCAGTGCCGCGCGGCCGGGTTCGAGCGTCATCGACATGGACGCGCTCACCGACTACTTCATGCGACGGTGCCGAGCCGTGAAAGTGGTGCCCTTCGACGAGCACCTCGCCGAGGGGTCGGTCATGGACCTGGAACTGCTCCGTCCGGCAACCAAGCGGGCCTTCATGGAACTGGCCGCGATGGTGGCGGATGATTTTGTCGATGCGGCGGGCCGCCACGCTGTGGCCGAGTGGCGCTGAGCGTTCCTCAGCGTCCCAGCGGTTTGAGTCGCAGCGGCTGGTCATGGATAAGGCCAAGCGGATCCAGGTAGGTGCGATCGCGTCGTAGCCCCCAGTGGAGGCAGGCGGCAAGAGTGCAGCCTTCGTGTCCGGGCTCGAGGGTGCCGATCACTGTCCCGAGGCCCACGCGGTCGCCCGCCGATACCACTGCGGTGACGGGTTCGTATGTGGTGCGCAATCCGCCGATGTGGTCGATGGACACCACTGGTTTGCCGGCGACGTGTCCGGCGAACACCACAACTCCGGGTCCGGCGGCAACCACGGCCTGTCCGGTCGAACTGGCCAGATCGACCCCGCGATGGCCGGGCAACCAGTTCTTTTCGGGATTGTCGAAGGCCCGTTCGACTCTCGGCCTGGGCATGAGTGGCCAATCGAATCGGTCTGCGGCGTCGGCGAGAGCCGGCGTGGCTCCGATCGTCACGGCAGTAACTCCGCCCAGCACCATGATTGTCCGACGGATGGATTTCAGTAGGGGCATCACTTCAGCCTGCACTGCGCGTCCGGCGTGAAGGTGCAGATCAGGGCAGTTTTCCACAGGTTCGGATTCCGTCCACAGGTTTGTTTCGGCACTGGCGTTGTAGTGCTGGTTATGGCATTGCGAGGCAAGGACGTACACTTGTCGAGCGGTCTGTGTTCGCACAGTCCGACTTCGCGCGCCCGCGCACGTTTTTTCGGCCTTCGGCTGGTCCTGTATTTCCGGATACGGGTCCGACGGCCGTGTGGGCGCCAGGGCGCAGTGCCACCGGCACCGCGCAGCAACCGAATGTGAAAGAGAGAACAACAATGCCTGTTGTAACTATGCGACAGATGCTTGACAGCGGCACCCACTTCGGGCACCAGACCCGTCGTTGGAACCCGAAGATGAAGCGTTTCATCTTGACCGACCGCAACGGCATCTACATCATCGACCTCCAGCAGACGCTGACGTACATCGACAAGGCGTACGAGTTCGTCAAGGAGACCGTTGCCCACGGCGGCACCGTCCTCTTCGTCGGCACCAAGAAGCAGGCGCAGGAATCCATCGCTTCTGAGGCAACCCGCGTCGGGATGCCTTACGTCAACCAGCGCTGGCTCGGCGGCATGCTCACCAACTTCACCACCGTCCACAAGCGTCTCATCCGCCTCAAGGAGCTCGAGGCAATGGAGCAGACCGGTGGATTCGAAGGTCGCACCAAGAAGGAAATCCTCATGCTCACGCGTGAGATGACCAAGCTGGATCGCACCCTCGGTGGTATCCGCGACATGGCCAAGGTTCCTTCCGCTGTGTGGGTTGTCGACACCAACAAGGAGCACCTGGCAGTTGCCGAGGCTCGCAAGCTGAACATCCCGGTCATCGCGATCCTGGACACCAACTGCGATCCTGACCTCGTCGACTACCCGATCCCGGGCAACGACGACGCGATCCGCTCCGCAGCGCTGCTCACCAAGGTTGTCGCTTCCGCTGTGGCCGAAGGCCTGCAGGCGCGTGCCGGACTGAGCGCCGACAAGGACGCGAAGCCCGAGACCGGCGCTGGCGAGCCCCTCGCCGAGTGGGAGCAGGAACTGCTTTCACAGGCAGCTCCGGCCGCAGAAGCAGCTCCGGCCGCAGAAGCAGCTCCGGCTGCTGAAGCCCCCGCTGCAGAGGCTGAAGCCCCCGCCGCAGAGGCACCGGCCACCGAGGCCTGATTCGTCGAAACCGGCCCTGACCAGAGTTCCTGTGGTCAGGGCCGTTTCACCGTTAGGCCCGTGCTTCATATTTAGTCCCTGGTCCGAAACAGACATATGAGGAGGCTCGCTAACCATGGCGAACTACACCGCCGCTGACGTCAAGCGGCTCCGTGAGCTCACCGGCTCCGGAATGATGGCGTGCAAGAACGCACTCGTAGAATCCGATGGCGATTTCGACAAGGCTGTCGAGCAGTTGCGCATCAAGGGTGCAAAGGATGTCGGAAAGCGCGCAGAGCGCACCACGGCTGAGGGTCTCGTTGTCGCCAAGGACGGCGTCATGATCGAGATCAACTGCGAGACCGACTTCGTTGCCAAGAACGAAGAGTTCATCAAGCTGGCCGACGAGATCGTGACCGTCGCCGCTGCAGGTAAGCCTGCTGACCTCGCTGCTCTCAAGGCACTCGAGCTCGACGGCAAGACCATCGAGACCGTCATCGCCGAGCAGTCCGCGAAGATCGGCGAGAAGCTCGAACTGAGCCGCGTCGCAACATTCGACGGCCCCGTTGCCGTGTACCTGCACAAGCGCAGCTCCGACTTGCCGCCCGCTGTCGGCGTTCTCGTCGAGTACACCGGTGAAGGCGACGCTGCTGCTGAGGCCGCTCGCGGCGCTGCAATGCAGGTCGCAGCACTCAAGGCCAAGTACGTCACGCGTGACGAGGTTCCCGAGGAGATCGTCGCTTCCGAGCGCCACATCGCCGAAGAGACCGCCCGCGCAGAAGGCAAGCCCGAGCAGGCTCTGCCGAAGATCATCGAAGGCCGCGTCAACGGTTTCTTCAAGGACGTCGTACTGACCGAGCAGTCTTCGGTTACGGATTCCAAGAAGACCGTCAAGGCGATCCTCGACGAGAACGGCGTGACCATCAAGCGCTTCGTGCGTTTCGAGGTCGGCGCCTCCGCTTAATCCGGAGCCCGTGCACTTGGACCCCGCCAGAAGAGCAATGCTCATCCGGCGGGGTCTACGTGTACCTATGGCCTCCGATGAGGCAGGATAAGAGTGCCTTCGGGAGCAGTCCCGGAAGATTGTTGTGTCGCCGGATCAGGTCGGCGATCGAATAAGGACTTATGGCCTACGGGTCTTGTATCGAACTGAGGAGAACAATGTCCGAACCAGCCAACGAACGTCCAGGATTCAAGAGGGTCCTGCTCAAACTCGGCGGCGAAATGTTCGGAGGCGGCAAGGTCGGACTCGACCCCGATGTGGTCACGAAGGTGGCTGAACAAATCGCGGAGGTCGTCCGATCGGGCGTGCAGGTAGCTGTGGTTATCGGCGGCGGAAACTTTTTCCGCGGCGCCGAACTGCAGCAGCGCGGTCTCGACCGCGCGCGTTCCGATTACATGGGCATGCTCGGCACCGTCATGAACTCGCTGGCGTTGCAGGACTTTCTCGAGAAGGCCGGAGTAGATACTCGCGTGCAGACCGCCATCACGATGGGTCAGGTTGCCGAGCCGTACCTTCCCCTGCGTGCACGTCGGCACCTCGAGAAGGGCCGCGTTGTCATCTTCGGTGCAGGCATGGGAATGCCGTATTTCTCCACCGACACCACGGCAGCGCAGCGTGCTCTGGAAATCGGCGCCGAGGTAGTTCTGATGGCAAAGGGCGTCGACGGCGTATTCACCGCAGACCCGCGTCTCGATCCGACGGCAACGATGTACGACCAGATCACACACCGCGAGGTTATCGAGCGGGAACTGAAGGTTGCCGACGCGACCGCATTCAGCCTGTGCATGGACAACTCGATGCCCATGATGGTCTTCAACTTGCTTGTCGAGGGAAACATCGCCCGCGCTGTGTCCGGTGAGAAGATCGGAACACTGGTGAAGTCGTGAGCAATACCCGCGACCCGCTCGAAAATTCGACAGTGAACGACATGAATCAGAACGACATGGAGGAACAGCCGTGATTGATGAAGCGCTCTTCGAAGCCGAAGAAAAGATGGAAAAGGCTGTCGCGGTAGCCAAGGACGATCTCGGTTCGGTACGCACCGGCCGCGCGAACCCGGGCATGTTCTCTCGTATCGTGATCGACTACTACGGTTCGATCACCCCGATCACGCAGCTCGCGAGCATCAACGTTCCCGAGGCGCGCATGGTGATCGTGAAGCCGTACGAGTCTTCACAGCTGAACGCCATCGAGACGGCCATCCGCAACTCGGACCTCGGCGTCAACCCTTCCAACGACGGCAGCATCATTCGCATTTCGGTTCCGCAGCTCACGGAAGAGCGTCGTCGCGAGCTCGTGAAGCAGGCCAAGTCGAAGGGCGAGGATTCCAAGGTCACGCTCCGCAACATTCGTCGCAAGGCGATGGACGAGCTCAGCCGGATCCAGAAGGACGGCGACGCCGGCGAGGACGAGGTCGGCCGCGCAGAGAAGGAACTCGACAAGACCACGGCCAAGTACGTGCACACTGTCGAGGAACTGGTCAAGCACAAGGAATCGGAGTTGATGGAGGTCTAGACCTCCTCGCTTTCGTGTTTGTCAGTCGGTAGCAGATCAGGGAGTTTGGGTGCACGCACAAGAGGGAACCGCCGGCGGTCCCGTCACGGACGGGCCGACGGGGGGCGCTGTTGGCGCGCAGCCGCCGAAGTCGAAGGCAGGCAGGAATCTTCCTGCCGCCATCGGCGTCGGAGTTGGTCTCGGCGCATTGGTCATCGGGACCCTGATCTTCCTGCCGCCAGGCTGGATTGCCGTCGTGGCGATTGCGATGTTCATCGCGACGTGGGAAGTAGCGACTCGGCTTCGCGAAGCGGACATCGAAGTTCCGCGGATCCCGTTGCTTGTCGGCGGTCAGGCAACGATCTGGCTCGGCTGGCCATGGGGCCCGGTTGGCGTAATCAGCGCCTTCACCGCCACGGTTCTGGTGTGCATGGTGTGGCGCCTTTTCGATCACGGACTCAAAGCCACTCCGAAGAATTTCCTGCGGGACACGTCGATCACGGTGTTCGTGTTGGCGTGGATCCCGCTCTTGGCGTCGTTCGGCGCTCTGATGGTGCTCGAAGACGACGGACCCGGTCGCGTGTTCGTCCTCATGATCGGCGTCGTGTGTTCCGACGTCGGTGGTTACGCCGCAGGCGTCCTGTTCGGGAAGCACCCCATGGTCCCGGCGGTCAGCCCGAAGAAATCCTGGGAGGGTTTCGCGGGGTCGATGATTTTCTGCGTAATCGGCAGCTTGCTGTCGGTGACGCTGATTCTCGACGCCAATTCGATGATCGGTGTCCTGCTCGGCGTTGTTCTTGTCATCGTCGCCACGGTCGGTGACCTCATCGAGTCGCAGGTCAAACGCGAACTCGGAATCAAGGACATGGGCACGCTCCTGCCCGGTCACGGCGGCATCATGGACCGTCTGGACTCGCTGTTGCCGTCCGCATTTGTCACCTGGTTGATCCTGTACGCACTCGTGTGATCGAACACGGCGTGACTCCGATTCCCAGTCCGAACATCTGGCATTGGCCGGACGTGTACGAGGTGGAGAATCGCGCGCAGGACGTCGACGGCGCAATCTGGACGGCGATGCGTGCTGCGGTGGACTGGACGGATCGTGACGTGGTCGACGTCGGCTGTGGCGCCGGTTTTCATCTGCCCGAGTTCGCGCTTACCGCTCGCCGGGTGGTCGGGGTTGAGCCGCACGCACCCTTGGTGCGATTGGCCCAAGCTCGGACCCACGACGACGCGAAGATAAACGTAATCGTGGGCTCTGCCGAGTCGACTGGGTTGGCGGATTCGTCCGTCGATGTGGTTCATGCGCGCACGGCGTACTTCTTCGGGAAGGGCTGTGGCCGGGGCATCGCCGAGGCGATGCGCATTCTCAGGCCTGGTGGCGCATTGGTGATTGTCGATCTCGATGTCAGTGCGTCGCCGTACGGGGACTGGATGCGGGCCGATCTGCCCAAGTACGACGCGGCCGCAGTAGAAGCGTTCTTCGAGGCTCAGGGATTTTCACTGAGCCGGGTCGACACCCGATGGGAATTTCGGAATCGGGACGATATGCGCAAGGTTCTCGGGATCGAATTCACTGAGAAAACTGCCTCGCGCGCGTTCTCGACGGTGTCGGGTTTGTCGTTCCCGGTTCGCTATCGCGTGCACGTCCGATTCAAGCCGCGGTCGTTGGAATTGCTGTGAATCTCTTCAGAAAGTCGCACGTCAGGCGCTCTTCGTGAGCATGAGCGCCTGACGCATTCTGTACCGATTCAGAACTAGGCGGAATTAGTTGTGAGTCGGGATGTGGAAGAGGGTTGCAAGGGCGTGAATCTTCTTTGCCTTTGCCAGTCTCGGCAGGTCGCTGCCGTCGCGTACGCGTGAGCCGTCTTCGCCGAGATCGTCTATGACGTCCTGGGCCCAGGCGGCGTCGGCAACGGAGGGGCTCAAACCGGTGTTGACGGGTTCTGTCTGGGCCGGCGTCATGCAGAGCTTGCCTGCCATTCCGAGTGACAGTGTGATGGCACAATCGCGCGACAGCAGATCAAGATCGGTACCCAGCGTCGGGCCGTCGATGGGAGCTGCGATCCGGGCGGCGCGGCTGGCGATGGTGAGCCGTGAGCGCGGATAGGACATGGATGTGGGGGAGTCGTCCATCCCTGTGTCGCGGCGGAAGTCGCCACTACCGAATGCCAGCCGGAACGTGCCCTCGGTCCGGGCGATTTCCGGGGCTGCCTCCAGGCCGACTGCCGATTCGACGAGAGCAAGGATTTTTGTGCCCTCTGGGAGGCGTTCGGCGGTGGCGTCTACCTGCTGACCGCTTTCGGTCTTCGCGAGCATGACGCCTTCGAGCCCGGGGAGGCCGGACAGTGCGGCGAGGTCTTGTTCCCAAAAAGGTGTGGTGGCGTCGTTGATACGTACCCAGGCACGGGCATGCCCGCTCAGGAACGCGACGACGTCTTCTCGGGCCTTCGGCTTGTGTGCCGGGGCGACCGCGTCCTCGACGTCGAGAATCACGGCATCAGCAGCGCTGTTCAGCGCGGCGGTGAAGGTGTCCGGTTTGGACGCGGGGACGAGTAGCCAGGATCGCGCTTGTTCAGGTGCGATCCGCATGGTTACAGGTCTCTCCATGTGAGTGGTCACAGCAGGTCCTTTCCGGTGATTTGTACGACATCAATGATGCCTGGCAGACCACCGATCGACCCAATTGCGTAACTAGATTTCAGTCACAGCTGACGTTTGGCCGCGCGGCGAATCTGAACAATCCGGACACCGCCGGCGAGGGCCATGATGAGGGCGCCGGCAATCGCCGCCAGCAGGATGGTGATCCCGAGTGGGAAATCCAGTTGCCACGCCAGGATTTCGACCGACACGTTCTCGAGATTCTGCAGGATGAAGACAAGTAGCAGGATCAGCACAATTGCACCGATGACCAGGCCAACCCACGTTGTTGCCGCGCGAGTTCGGTCGGTGACGGCAGTTCCGGTGGTACTCGGGGTGGGTTCTACTGCCGGCGCCGGTTCGTGTTTCTCCACCGCCGCCGCGTCATCTGCGGCGGGGAGTGGCGGGTCGGATCCGAACCCGTCGGCGGGGCCGTACACGGGTGCGTTGGAGGGATCCTCTGGTGTGCTCGACATGAGTCGATCATCACGCAAGAAGCACGAACATGCACGTGTTCTCGCCGCTCAATCGGGCCGAAGTAGGGGTGAACGCCAAATCAATGGGAGAATGGTGTAACTATGGCTGCCTCTCTTCCCCTCGTTTTCAATGCACCCAAGCGCGGAATGCCTCCTCGGCACCTCGCTGACCTCGACTCCGACGAGCGCAAAGAGGCGGTCAAGGAGCTCGGGTTACCGGCTTTCCGGGCCGATCAGATCGCCCGCCAGTACTACGCCCGCCTCGAAGCTGATCCCGAGAAGATGACGGATCTGCCGGCGGCGGTACGCGAGAAGGTGGGGGAATCGCTCTTCCCGAGGTTGCTGACACCGGTCAAGCACCTCGCCTGCGATGCCGGTGATACCCGCAAAACGCTGTGGAAGGCGCACGACGGCACGCTTCTCGAGAGCGTTCTCATGCGGTACCCGGACCGCGCGACGCTGTGCATCTCCAGCCAAGCCGGCTGCGGAATGGCCTGCCCGTTCTGCGCGACCGGGCAGGGCGGACTCGATCGCAATCTGTCGACGGCGGAAATCGTCGACCAGGTTCGCGACGCCGCTGCTGCCATGCGCGACGGTGAAATTGCGGGTGGACCCGGCCGTCTCTCCAATGTCGTCTTCATGGGCATGGGTGAACCGCTGGCCAACTACAAGCGCGTCGTCGCGGCCGTGCGTCGCATCACGTCACCGGCACCGGACGGTCTGGGGCTGTCTCAGCGATCCGTCACCGTCTCGACGGTCGGCTTGGCTCCAGCGATCCGCAAGCTGGCCGACGAAGGCCTGAGCGTGACGCTGGCGGTGTCCTTGCACACTCCTGACGACGAACTCCGCGACACTTTGGTACCGGTCAACAATCGGTGGTCGGTGGCCGAGGTTCTGCAGGCAGCGCGGTACTACGCAGATCAGACCGGTCGCCGTGTGTCGATCGAATACGCGATGATCAAGAACGTCAACGATCAGCCGTGGCGCGCGGACATGCTCGGCAAGAAACTCAAGAAGGCCCTCGGCGGACTGGTTCACGTCAACCTGATTCCGCTGAACCCGACTCCGGGAAGCGAATGGGACGCGAGCCCGAAGGACGTCGAGCGGGAGTTTGTTCGCCGCGTCATCGCGCAGGGTGTGTCGTGCACGGTCCGCGATACGCGTGGCCAGGAAATCGCTGCTGCCTGTGGTCAGTTGGCTGCCGAAAACTGAAGTACCGCAACAAAAAACCTCCACGAACTCGAAGTTCGTGGAGGTTTTTTGTCTGCGTTGGTTATCGCGGGTGGCGACGGACGATCACGTCGCGGATCAAGACGATCGCCATCAAAGCGGCGGTACCGATCAGCCACAGGTCTTCGACCTTGCCACTGTGATTGCCGATGATCATCAGGAGCAGGAATGCCGTGAAGAACCATCCGGCGATACGGAAAGTCTTGAGGCTTTCACCACTCCACCCCCATGCGGCAGAGGGAACCTCGGCCTCATCGACATGTGAGACCACGACGGGGGCGCTGGACTTGACGTCCAACTGGGTATCGGCCACGGTCGATCCTCCTGCTCAATAGGTTGCACTACTGCTCAATATGGTGACATACGACCGACCGTCGTACGTAGTGGGGCGTCGATAAGGTTGTTCTCAGGTGTTATCAGCAACAATGGATGCGTGCAGGAAACCACACCCACCCGCGTCCTTCTCCTCGGCAGCACCGGCTCCATCGGTACACAGGCCTTGGAAGTCATCGCAGCCAACCCCGAACGGTTCGAGGTGGTCGGCTTGGCTGCGGGTGGCAACAACGTCGCGTTGTTGTCCGAGCAGATCAGGGCAACCGGGGTGACTGAGGTTGCGGTGGCGAACCCGGACGCCGCCGCTGCGCTCAATGGCGTGACTGCTCGATCCGGGCCGTCCGCCGCGGCGGAACTGGTTCGCGCAAGTGGAGCCGACGTCGTCCTCAATGCGCTGGTGGGATCGCTGGGTCTGGAGCCGACACTGGCAGCACTCGAGTCCTGTGCGCGATTGGCGCTGGCCAACAAGGAATCGCTCGTTGCGGGTGGTGCACTGGTCACGAAGGCCGCCGCACCCGGTCAGATCGTTCCGGTGGACTCCGAACACTCGGCATTGGCGCAGTGCCTCCGTGGAGGCGCCGCGGGCGAAGTGTCGCGCTTGATTCTCACTGCGTCCGGTGGTCCGTTCCGTGGGTGGAGCGCCGACGCTCTCGAATCTGTGACACCCGAACAAGCCGGTGCCCATCCCACGTGGTCGATGGGCCCGATGAACACACTCAACTCGGCGACGTTGGTGAACAAGGGGCTCGAACTGATCGAGACCAATCTTCTGTTCGGGATCGACTACGACCGCATCGACGTCACTGTCCATCCGCAGTCGATCGTGCATTCGATGGTGACGTTCTTCGACGGCTCTACCTTGGCGCAGGCCAGCCCGCCGGACATGAAACTCCCCATCGCGCTCGCCCTGGGGTGGCCCGATCGGATTGCCGGCGCGGCATCGGCGTGCGATTTCACGAAGGCATCCACGTGGGAGTTCGAACCCCTCGACGAGACGGTCTTTCCGGCAGTCGCGTTGGCCCGTAGCGCCGGCAAGGCGGGCGGCTGCTTCACTGCCATCTACAACGCTGCCAACGAAGTTGCCGCGCAGGCATTTCTCGACGGCGTCATCACGTTCCCGACAATTGTCCGGACAGTGTCCGCAGTTCTCGACGACGCGTCGGAGTGGTCGGCAGAACCGACTACGGTAGACGACGTTCTGGCCGCAGACGGCTGGGCACGCACACGCGCGCGTCAGCTCGTGAAGCAGGAGGGCTAGAGCTTCCATGGTTTTTGCATTGGGCGTCATCCTGTTCGCCCTCGGAATCGGCGTGTCCATCGCCCTGCACGAAGCCGGCCACATGTGGACGGCAAAGGCGCTGGGCATGAAGGTCCGCCGCTACTACATCGGCTTCGGTCCCAAGATCTTCTCCTTCCGCCGGGGTGAAACGGAGTACGGCCTCAAGGCCTTGCCTCTCGGCGGTTTCTGCGACATCGCCGGAATGACGGCGCTCGACGAGATGACCCCCGAAGAAGAACCGCACGCCATGTACAAGAAAGCGGCGTGGAAGCGCGTCGTTGTCATGTCCGGCGGCATCGCGATGAACTTCATTCTCGGTTTCGCGATTCTCTACGGGTTGGCCCTGGGCTGGGGTCTGCCAGATCGCAACGGCTCCACGCAAGCCCTGGTGGGCAACCTCTCCTGTGTAGCGCCGACCCAGGCGGAGGACGGTTCACTCGCGCAATGTGTCGGCGAAGGTCCCGCGCAACAAGCAGGGCTTCAGCCCGGAGACATCGTCACCGCCGTCGACGGTCACCCGACAACGACGTCAGCGGAGGTTGTGGCGCTTGTTCAACCTGTCACCGGAACGGCAGTGCTGTCGGTGGATCGCGACGGACAATCGCTGACCATCCCGGTTGAAGTCGAGCAAGCACAGCGCGTGGTCAAGGACCCGTCAACGGGTGAAAATCGTTCGGTGACGGTCGGTGCGATCGGAATGGGTCTCGGTACGGTCGGGCCCCCACCCCTCGAGTTCAACGCCTTCTCTGCTATTCCGGGCACCGCGATCTTCACCGGCGAAATTCTGGTCGATTCAGTGAAAGCCTTGGCGGATATTCCGTCGAAGGTCGGAGCACTGTGGGAGTCGATCACCGGAGGTGAGCGCGGGCTGGATACGCCGATCAGTGTGGTGGGAGCCAGCGTCATCGGCGGTGAGGCCGCCGAACGCGCTGCGTGGCCAACCTTTGTCCTGCTGCTCGCGTCGATCAACTTCTTCCTCGGCGTTTTCAACATCCTCCCGCTGCTGCCACTCGACGGTGGGCACATCGCCGTGGTCTTCTACGAGAAGATTCGCGACTGGTTCCGGGCCCGGCGCGGACTTATTGCCGGGGGACCGGTCGACTACACCAAGCTTCTCCCGATCACTTACGTCTTCATCGTGATCGGTGGCGCGTTCATGTTGCTGACACTCACAGCTGACATCGTCAATCCGATCAAGATTTTCTAAGGCGGTGTGATCAGCGCAATCGTTTCGAGGCGCTGGCACAGCCACGGCCCGGCTAAACTTGCAGTGAAGCTATGAAAGTAGGCACAGACGTGACCACCCCCATCGGTTTGGGAATGCCCTCCGCACCCGCAGCGATTCTCGCTCCGCGACGCAAGACCCGTCAGTTGAAGGTCGGCGACGTGGGTGTGGGTAGCGATTTCCCCATCTCGGTGCAGTCGATGTGCACCACGAAGACGCATGACATCAATGCGACGCTGCAGCAGATCGCCGAACTGACGGCTTCCGGTTGTGACATCGTGCGCGTTGCCTGTCCACGTCAGGAAGACGCGGACGCTCTCGCGACCATCGCGAAGAAGAGCCAGATTCCGGTCATCGCGGATATTCATTTCCAGCCGCGTTATATCTTTGCCGCCATCGACGCCGGATGCGCCGCTGTCCGCGTCAACCCCGGCAACATCAAGGAGTTCGACGGCCGCGTGAAAGAGGTGGCCAAGGCTGCCGGTGACGCGGGAATCCCGATTCGTATCGGCGTCAACGCAGGCTCGTTGGATCCCCGATTGATGGCGAAGTACGGCAAGGCCACTCCCGAAGCGCTGGTCGAATCCGCGCTGTGGGAGGCCGGACTGTTCGAGGAACACGGTTTCGGTGACATCAAGATCTCCGTCAAGCACAACGACCCCGTTGTGATGGTCGAGGCTTACCGTCAGCTCGCCGCAAAATGCGACTACCCACTGCATCTCGGTGTTACGGAAGCCGGTCCGGCATTCCAGGGAACCATCAAGTCCGCTGTGGCGTTCGGCGCTTTGCTGGCAGAAGGTATCGGCGACACCATTCGTGTGTCACTGTCCGCGCCGCCGGCTGAGGAAATCAAGGTCGGCAACCAGATCCTGCAGTCCTTGAATCTGCGTCCGCGCAAGCTCGAAATCGTGTCGTGCCCGTCCTGCGGGCGCGCCCAGGTCGATGTCTACACGTTGGCGGATCAGGTGTCTGCTGGTCTCGAAGGCATGGAGATCCCGTTGCGCGTGGCTGTGATGGGCTGCGTTGTCAACGGTCCAGGAGAAGCCCGCGAAGCCGATCTCGGAGTGGCGTCCGGCAATGGCAAGGGTCAGATTTTCGTGAAGGGTGAGGTCATCAAAACGGTGCCCGAAGCCATGATCGTCGAGACTCTCATCGAGGAGGCTATGAAGATCGCGGAAGCCATGGAAGGTGAATCTCCCGACGGCGCACCGGTTGTCACGGTGAGTTGACGAGCCCATGGATTCGGTGAGTTGATGAACCTGTCGGCAGTGTGAGTTGAGCGATAGCCGGATGAAACCTTCCCGCAAGTTCCCGGTTCGTGGCAATCTGGGTGCACAAGTCTGTACGGTGCGGGCGCACTGAGAGGGGAGGGGTCAATCAATGCTGAAACTCCTCGGAGCCAAGCCGGTCGGGGGCCGCGATCTCGACGACGTTCGTCGTGTCCTCGACGCCGACCCCATTGCGTCGTGCATGATCGCCTCGCGCGTCGAGGAATGCGGTGTTGATCCCCGCATGATCCACGGCGAACTGTGGAGCCGCGGCGGTCCGTCGTCGTCGTTGTGTTTTGCCGGCGCCAATCTTGTGCCCCTTCGCGGTGACATCGACAGCATCCGTGCGTTCGCGGATCGGGCGTGCCGGATTCCGCGGATGTGTTCGTCGGTGGTCGGCCGGGCCGAATTGGCCTTGCCGTTGTGGGAGATGCTCGAGTTGGATTGGGGGACCGCACGAGAGGTGCGGGCCGAGCAACCCTTGCTCGCGGTGTCCGAACCCCTTTCATGTTTGTCCGACCCGTTGGTCCGACAGGTCCGGCCCGACGAACTCGACATTTATCTGCCCGCCGCCGTTGCCATGTTCATCGAAGAAGTGGGCATCGATCCCCGGACGAACGACGGTGGACGTGGATACCGTCATCGTGTCGCGAGCCTGATCGCGTCGGGGCGGGCGTGGGCAAGAATCGACGACGGCCAGGTTGTTTTCAAGGCCGAGGTGGGTTCCGTGTCGTCACGGTGCGGTCAGATCCAAGGCGTGTGGGTCAATCCCGAATTCCGTGGTCGTGGATACGGAGTGACGGGGACGGCCGCAGTCGCCGAATCGATCATGGCAACCGGCAGGGTCGCGAGTCTGTACGTCAACAGCTTCAATACGGTGGCGCGGTCCACGTACGCGCGGGTCGGGTTCCGGCAGGTCGCAACATTTGCGACGGTTCTCCTCGATTGAGTCGTGCCTCCGCTGCCTCGAGTTTGTGTCGACTTAGTATGGGGTCCGATGAACACTCGGACTTTCGCGCGTAGCCGCTCCGCCCAAATCCTGGCGTCCTGCACTGCTGTTTTCCTGGCGGTGGGGGTTAGCTCGTGTACCCCGAAGCCGGCGGGGCCGGAACCTGTTGCTCAGCAGTTCTTGAGTGCCTTTGCGGACCGGGATATCGAGGAAGCAGCGGAGTTGACGGATCGACCCGATGCAGCCGGGGCTGTGTTGAGCGATACGTGGGACGAGTTACAGGCCGAGTCGATGTCAGCGGAGACCACCAAGGTCAAGATCGACGGTGATACCGCGACGGTCGGCTACACCTACGTGTGGCACCTACCGAAAGAGCGTGTGTGGACGTACGACGGTGAGATGCAGATGGGTCGAAAGGATGGGGGCTGGTCCGTCCGTTGGAGTTCCACCGATGTGCATCCGAAGCTTGGCGACAAGCAGACCATGTCGTTGCGGTCGAAACCGGCGCCACGGGCTCGCGTCAACGAACATTCGGGTACCGATGTTCTGGTTCCGGGAATCGTGTACCGGGTCAAGTTCGATCGCTCGAAGAGCGCCGACGTAGTCGGCGCGGCAAACGCCTTGGCCGCGACCTTGGCTCAGTTCGATTCCACGCTGTCGGGCCAGTCGATCGCAGAGTCGTCGACGGCGGTGAAGGGTGACTACCTGGTCACTCGTTTGCGTAGCGACGACTACGAGCGGGTAGCTGCGCAGTTGGCCGGGATTTCCGGGGTGAGCGTCACCGATGAATCGGATCTGGTGTCCACAGATCCGGAGTTCGCACCGGACCTGCTGGGGCAGATCAAGAAGACGATCATCGACGAGGTGGACGGCAAGGCCGGGTGGAGCGTGGTCACGGTCAACCAGAACGGCGTCGACACCGATATCTTGACGGAGACTGCGCCGCAACCGGTTCCGTCGTTCACCATCAGTCTCGACCGCAATATTCAGATCGCCGCGCAACGTGCCGTCAATGTGAATGCGGATCAGGCGATGATGGTGGTGATCGAGGCGTCCACCGGCGCGATCCTGGCGGTAGCCCAGAACAAGGCGGCGGACCGCGACGGTCCGGTCGCGACGACGGGCCTGTACCCGCCCGGTTCCACGTTCAAGATCGTGACTGCCGGTGCCGCAATTTCGGGTGGACAAGCGACACCGGAGACGATGGTGCCGTGCCCGGGTCGCATCGAGATCGGTGAGCGCAGTGTGCCGAACTACAACGAGTTCTCACTCGGGACGGTACCGATGGCAACGGCGTTCGCCCGTTCGTGCAACACAAGTTTCGCGAAGCTGGCCAGTGAGATGGAACCCGATGCCTTGACCACTGCGGCAGCGCAGTTCGGTATCGGCCCGGATTACAAGGTCGTGGGATTGCCGACCGATTCCGGTTCGGTCCCGCCCGCGCCTGACCTGGTGCAGCGCACCGAGGACGGCTTCGGGCAGGGCTTGGTGGTCGTGAGTCCGTTCGGTATGGCATTGGCTGCAGCGACGGTGGCCCACGGGTCTACGCCGGTGCCGCAACTGATTTCGGGTCGGGAAACCGTCATCGACGGTGATCGCACACCCATCAGTCCAGAGATGGTCGACGGGTTGCGCGGCATGATGCGCTTGGTGGTGACGAGCGGTACGGCTGAGCGCGTCGAGGATCAGGGTGAGGTGTTCGGCAAGACCGGTGAGGCCGAGGTCGACGGTGGCTCGCATGCATGGTTCGTCGGATATCGGGGTGACTTGGCTTTTGCGACTTTGGTTGTGCGCGGCGGAAGTTCGGACAATGCCGTCGGCGTAACGCGGGACATGTTCACAGCCCTCCCGGAAGGGTACTGACGTCAGCGTTCTGCGAGATGCTCCGGGTCGATCTCGGGTCCGCTTCGTCCGGATCGCTTGTTCACGGCATAGGTGACGAGCCAGAGAACTGCTCCGATCCCGAGGAGAATCCCGGCGATCTGGTATTGGACGACGGGGCGGTCGGCGATGGGTGTGACCAGTAGGCCGGAGGTGATGGCTCCGATAATTGGAAAGATTGTCGGAACCCGGAAGTGCTTGTGTTCCACGGGATGTCTGCGCAGCACCAGAACTGCGATGTTGACGATCGTGAAGACGCACAGCAGCAGTAGTGCGGTGGTTCCGCCCAGTTCCGGAACCTCGCCGACAAAGGTGATCAACCCGAATGCGACAAGCGTGGTGAAGATGATGGCGACATAGGGTGTCCGCCGGGTGCGGTGGACTTTGCCGAACGCCGACGGGAGTATGCCTTCACGACTGATTCCGTACAGGAGTCGCGATGCCATCAGCATGTTGATCAGTGCCGTGTTTGCGACGGCGAACATCGTGATGAACGCGAAGATTCCAATGGGGAATCCGGGTGCCCCCGCCTGGACCACTTTGAGGAGTGGGGTGTCACCTTCGCCGAGTTCGCTCGGGGTTACCAAAGCAATTGCGGTGATGGAGACCAAGATGTAGATGATTCCGGTGATCACCAATCCGGTGAGGAGAACTTTCGGGAAGATCCGGGTCGGTTCCTTGCATTCCTCGGCCATGTTCACCGAGTCCTCGAAACCGACCATCGCGAAGAACGCGAGCGCGGTGCCGGCGATCACCGCGGAGAGGGCGCTGCGATCGCCGGTGTCGAATGTGGTGACCCGCGAGAAATCGCCGTCACCGACGCCGAGTGCCCACATGCCGATCATGATGATGATCAACAGTCCGGACAATTCGATGCAGGTCAGAACTACGTTTGTCTTGACGCTTTCGCTGACGCCCCGGAAGTTGACGATCGCGACTACGCCAATGAAGGCGATTCCCAGCAGCGTGATACCGATTCCGGTGGTGAAGTCGAGGTCGAAGGCCTCGACAAAATTGGCTGCGAATGCCCGAGAGGCGGTGGACGCCGACGTGATCCCGGAGCACATGACGGCAAAGGCGACCATGTACGTCAGAAAGTGGATGCCGAACGCTTTGTGTGTATACAGTGCTGCGCCTGCGGCTTTGGGATATTTGGTCACCAGTTCGAGGTAGCTGAACGCGGTGATCATCGCGATCACGAACGCGACGAGGAATGGTACCCAGACTGCGCCGCCTACTTGATTCGCGACCTTCCCGGTCAGTGCGTAGATTCCGGTACCCAGAATGTCTCCGACGATGAACAGGAGAAGTAGGCCTGGGCCCATGACGCGTTTGAGGCTCGGTTGTTCCGAGGATTGCCTGTTGTCCGTGGTTTCCGACATCAGCGTCACCCTTCATCACGAGCGCTCTCGGCGATCTCTACGGCAGTATGCCCAATCGTCGTGCCGTCACCACTGCTTCGTGGCGCGAGCTTGCGTCGAGCTTGCCCATTGCGCTTCTCAGGTAGCTCTTGACGGTTTCCGCGCTGACTGAGAGACGCTGTGCTGCTTCGATGTTGGTACATCCCAGGGCGACCTGGGAGAGGACGTCGATTTCGCGTGGCGTCAGGGTCACGGCCGATGCCATGTCGCGGTCGGCGGGGCGCAGGATCGATGCGAGACGTTGTGAGAGTCCGCGGAGTTTGATCTGCAGATCGGTATCCGTGACGCTGTTGGCGACACTGCGCAGTTCGGCGTGCACGTCGCGGATCTCTTCAGTGGACATGCCGTCGGTGCTTACGGCCGACGCGGCTTGCAGGAGCTGGAGGCGGCGGTCGACTTCGTCGCGGATCGCGAATTCCATACCCAGTCGACGGGAGGCAGACACCATGACGTCGCCGGCGCGGTCGCCGAGTGGGGCGCTCTCACGGATTGCGGCATAGAGCACTGCCCGAGATTTGCCGGCAACCATGACCGGAACGGCGATGATGGAGTGCAATCCCTCGCTCAACACCGGTCGATCGAAGTGATGAGTGATGGACTGGGAGTTGCCGTAGTCGTGAACCAGGATCGGTGCCCGCTGCGCGACGGCGCGGCCACCCATTCCGGAGCGCGGCGGGATGGCGAGGCCCTTGAGGTTGTTGGTGCGTGTGCCGACAAACTCGGTCAGGTGCAGGGTCTCGCCTTGGACCTCGCCGCCGAACAGCACGGGAACAACGCCCTGAGCGGCGATCGAACGGAGTTCGCTCCGCATGGCGTCCCCGTCTCGGGGGCGTAGAAGTGACGATGAACTTCGGGTCACGCCGCACCCCTTTCCGGGGGTAGTGAAGTTTCCTTGTGAGCTAGATCATAAGTGGTGGACACTGCGTATGACGAGTCGGTGATCAAACCCGCCGACCCACAATACGACCATGACAAAGGAGCATGTTGATGAGCACCGATCCCACGGCGCGGGTGCGTGAGCTTTTGGATCAGTACGACACCCCCGAGGCCAGCGCCGCAGAACTGCTGTGCGACCGGCACCCCGCGGACGGCGTTGCCTTCACCGTTGTCGAGGCAGACCTTAGCTCAGTGGACCTCACCTACGGGTACCTACGTGAGCAGTCCGCTCGGTTTGCCGCGGCGCTGTCGGACCTCGGAGTCGAACCGGGTGACCACGTCGCGACGCTCATGGGCAAGTCCGCTGATCTGGTGGTCGCGTTGCTCGGTATCTGGCGCCGCGGCGCAGTTCACGTGCCGTTGTTCACGGCGTTTGCTGCTCCGGCGATTGCGTTCCGGCTGACGGCCAGCGGCGCGAAGGTCGTTATTTCCGACGCGAATCAGCTGGAGAAGCTGGCACCGGGTGAAGACATCCCCGCCGACGCCTCGTGGCGGATCATCGTCGCGGGTGGCGCTGTCGGCGACGAGTTGGACTTCGGCACCCTGGTCGCGGCGCAGGACGCCGAGGATCCGAAGGGCGCTGCTCAGGCTGTCGGGGGCAACGGCCCGATGGTGCAGTTGTTCACCAGTGGCACCACCGGAACGCCGAAGGGTGTGCCGGTTCCCGTGCGTGCGCTGGCGTCGTTCCACGCGTATCAGGAGTTCGGTCTCGACGTCCGCGCCGACGACGTGTTCTGGAACGCCGCTGATCCGGGCTGGGCGTACGGTCTGTACTACGCGTTGCTCGGACCGCTGGCCGCAGGTAGTCGAAGCCTGCTGCTGCACGCCGGTTTCTCGGCGCCGTTGACGTGGCAGATCATCGAGAAGTTCGGTGTCACCAATTTTGCGGCCGCTCCGACGGTGTACCGCAGTCTGCGCGCTGACAAAACACCCGTCCCCGCTGGCATCTCCTTGCGACGCGCGTCGTCCGCAGGTGAGCCGTTGACGCCGGATGTTGTTGCCTGGTCCAAGAACTCGCTGGGTGTCGAGGTTCGTGATCACTACGGGCAGACCGAGCACGGCATGTTCATCGTCAACGCGTGGGCCGACGGTCTGCGTGAGGACGTACGCCCCGGCTCCATGGGTCTGCCGTTGCCGGGTTGGTCCACCGCTGTGCTGGAAGACAATTCCGACGACATTGCTCCGGCCGGGACACCGGGCCGGGTGGCGATCGATACCCACAACAGTCCGCTCATGTGGTTCACCGGGTACGTCGACGCGCCGGAGAAGACGAAGCAGCGTTTCACCGAAGACGGACGCTGGTACATCACCGGCGACGCGGGCATGACGGACGAGGACGGCTTCTACTTCTTCTCCTCGCGTGACGACGACGTCATCATCATGGCGGGCTACCGCATCGGCCCCTTCGACGTGGAAAGCGTGCTGGTCATGCACGAGCACGTCATCGAGGCTGCCGTTGTGGGTATGCCGGACGAGTTGCGCGGCGAGGTTCTCGAGGCGTTTGTCGTTCTGCGCGAAGGCGTCGAGGGTGACGACGATTTGGAGAAGGAACTGCAGACCCTGGTGAAGAAGAAGTTTGCCGCTCACGCCTACCCGCGTACGGTGCACTTCGTTCCGAGCTTGCCCAAGACTCCGAGTGGCAAGGTTCAGCGGTACATCTTGCGTAAGGGGTAATCCCGCTGTGCGCCTTTGTTGACCGCGGGCGGTTGACAAAGGCGCACAGCAGGTTTCAGAGTCCGAGTTGGTCGGCAGTTTGTTCGGCCAGGGCGGGGCCGAGCGTCATTCCGCGCCCGCCGGGGCCGGCAACCACCCAGACGTTGTCTGCGGCTTGCGCGCGGTGAACCAGTTGCGTGGGATCGAGGCATTGGCTGTACACGCCGGCCCAACGCTTGACGATCGGTGGAAGATCGCGTCCGAGAAGGGTTTCCACGACGCCGGACAGGTGTCGATAGGGCGCCTCGTCCACGTCGAAGTCGAAGGGCTCCTCGTACTCGTGGGTGTCGCCGATCGTGAGCCCGCCGTGCAGGCGCTGGACGCACAGAAGTTGCATGCGGTGCTGTTCGGCAGTCGGCTCCTGAGGTTGGACTTTGTGGAGGCGCTCCAGTGCGGGGCCCGCAAAGCCGGGGTAGTAGCGGAAGCTGTCTCCGTCGGCGATTGCGGTGGTGAACTTTTCGCCGAGCGGCGCTGTTTGCATCATCTGCAGTCGTACTCGGCGAAGGGGTAGGTCTCCGGCCAGGTCGCGGGCCAATCCGCCCAATGTGGCTCCGGGGCAGACGATTACCAGATCTGCGTCGTAGCTGCGTCCGTGGTCGTCGCGAACATGAACTCCGGATTCGGTGGGGGTGATCTCGCGGGCTTCGGTGCCGGCGTGGAATGTGTACCGTCCGGTGGCGGCGAGATAGCCGCGGATCGCCGGGAGTGCTTGGCGCGATTCAACGGCCGCGTCGAGGGTGCAGTGCAATCCGCCGAGGAACTTTCCCTGGAGGGCGGGATTGATCGTGCGAACTGCGTCGGCGTCGAGAAGCGAAAAGCCGCGGTGCTCTGCATCTTCTCGGGCAAACGCCTCTTCGGCTACCGCAACTTCTTCCTCCGTGCGCATCAGTGTGATGGACCCGGCCGCGCGGTATCCGATTCCGGGGACGCGAACGGCTAGATCAGCCCATAGTTCGCGTGATCGGAGAGCGGCCTCGAGTTCGTGAGGTGCGCGCCCCGATACCCAGACCAATCCGAAGTTCCGGACCGTTGCACCACGAGCCTCAGGTTCACGTTCGAGATGAATGACGTCGTGTCCGCGGCGGATTGCCTCGTCGGCGTGCGTCGTTCCGAGTATCCCGCCACCGACAATCAAAATTTGCATGAAGAGATCATGACCTTTGGTCTAGACCAACAAGGATCATCGAAACGAACGTCAGGTTAACGGTTGGTATAGACCAAGGGTGCGGAAACCGGAGGTCGAGGGCGATCCCATGAATTGACAACACTTACGGGAAATTCATGGGTATCTCGGCAAGAAGTGCGGTACCGCTTCCGACTCGCGAAATGATCTCCAACTGGCCACCGAGGGCCTCGACGCGATCTTTGATTCCAGTGAGGCCGGACCCTTTGGCGGGGTCGGCTCCTCCGGTCCCGTCGTCGCGGACCGAGAGTTCGAGGTGTGCGCCGGCGGTTCTGGCCTGCAGGTGCACCCCCGACGCGCGGGCATGCTTGGCTGCATTTGTCAGGGCTTCCGCTGCGACGTAGTAAGCCGCTACTTCCGTGGATTCAGGCACTCGCGGTTCTAGGTGCAGATCCAGATCGACGGGAATCGCGGAACGGCGTGCAAGGGCTTTCAGTGCCGGGCCGAGTCCTCCCTTCGACCGTATTGCGGGATAAATTCCGCGTGAGATTTCTCGGAGATCGGCGGAGACATCGTTGAGTCCTGTCGCGATGTCGGAGATCCGTTCCTTGAGGGCGGCCGGTTCGGAATCCGCCGACGCTTCGGCGGACCGGAGTGCGAGCCCGAGCGAGACGAGGCGCTGTTGTGCGCCGTCGTGTAGATCGCGTTCGAGTTTGTGCCGCGCGTCGTCGGCAGCCGCGACGATCCGGGCGCGCGACGCGGTGAGTTGTGTGTGGGCTTGGGCGTTGGCGATTGCGGTTGCCAACAGATCGGTGAAGTCACCGACACGGGCTTCGGCGTCTGGCGGTAGGGGATCGGATTCGGTAGAACCGACTACCGCCGAGCCCCACAAGTTGCCGTCGACGACGATCGGCACGCCGACCTCCGATTTGTGCGCCGAGTCGATCCTGGCGGCGTGGCCGGAACGGAAGACTCGTGACGCAATACTTTCGCCGTCGACGGGGTGGGGTGCGCCCCGCGCAGACTCGCGGACCGGTTCCGAATCGGAGGCGAACACCGTGGACATACCGTCAGGAGTGAAGCGATACAGACCGGTCGATCGGTCGCCGAATATGCGGGTCAATTCCGCTGCCACGGAAGCACATACGTCCGACGGGGAAGCGCCGTGCGCAATCAGGGTCGCAACGCGTCGAAGTGCGGCTTGTTGCTCTGCAAGTGCCCTGAGTTCCGCATGGCTCGCTTCGATCATATGTTGGGCCACGCGGCGCTCTGTCACGTCGCGGCCGGCTGCGTAGAGCGAATCGCGCGCCGGCACGGTGTTCCATTCGATCCATCTCGCGGAGCCGTCTTTGCAGATGAGTCGTGATTCGAATTGCGCGACTGGAAGACCTCGGGCCAGATCGGCGAGAGCCTGGATGGTTCGTGGTCTGTCGGCGGGATGGACGAGATCCAGGAAGGGGCGCTCCAGCATTTCCTGTGACGTATATCCGAGTGCCTTCTCGAACGCAGGGTTGACGCGCTTGCAGAAACCGTCGATGCCGCCGATGCAGAGCAGGTCGGACGAGAGGTCGAAGAACGTCTCCAGATCGCCCACGCCGACTGTCGATGTGTGATCGCTCGATTCGCGATCGCGACTCGCGCGCAGCAACCCCTTCAGGCGGCCCAACAATCCGGCCGTCCTACCTGGAGTGATTTTCGTCCGAAAAATCGCCATGAGTAACCCGTTGGCGACAAACGTTGCCGCCGCTATCCCGCCCAGCACTGACGAGGCGTTGGTTTCCTGCCTCAGTCTACGGCGGTGGCAGGGGACTAAGCCATCGCGCGTGAACAGCTCGAGCAGTCAGTGCGCTTGGAGACTCGAGCAGTCAGTGCGCCTGGAGACTCGAGCAGTCAGTGCGCCTCGAGGTAGGTCACAACAGCGAGCACTCGGCGGTGGTTTTCACCGGTCTCGGTGAGTTCCAGTTTGGTGAGAATGCTCCGGACGTGTTTCTCGACGGTGCCCGGAGTAACACACAGCCTGTGGGCGATCCCCACATTAGAACGACCTTCAGCCATCAATGCCAGCACTTCCCGTTCGCGCGCACTGAGAGCGGCGAGTGGGTCGTTTCGTCGGCGAGCCGTCACCAACTCCCGAACCAAAGCAGGGTCGATAACAGCCGCGCCCTTGGCAATTCGCTGGAGGGTCTCGACAAAATCGTCCACGTCGGTGATGCGGCTCTTGAGCAGATAGCCAATACCCTGACCGCTTGCGAGCAATTCCATTGCCCGCTCGACGTCGGCATGCGCCGACAGGACCAGAATGCCGGTTTCCGGGAGTTCATCGCGGATCACCTTGGCTGCGTCGAGTCCCTCGGTTGTATGAGTCGGCGGCATTCGGATGTCGACCACTACGAGATCGGGTGACGTTTCCCGGACCGAATCCAGCAATTGCGCTGCGTCGCCGGCCTGACCCACAACGTCGACGCCCGAGCGGGTGAGCAAGCTCGCGAGACCTTCGCGGAGTAGGACGTCGTCCTCGGCCAGCACCACCCGGACTGTGCTTCGGCCGTTGCTGTCTCTATCTCGATGTGGTGCAACAAAATTGAAATCTGTCATCGTCGGCTCCGAGACTCCCGGTCCATGACTGGGTGTTTACCCAAACGTCGCCGGGCCGATCAACTTCGAGCCTACCGAGTTGCGGTCTGCAGGTATATGCGTGGCTGGCGACGTTGCCGATTGCGGTTCGGTGGTGGCATTGAAGGTAGCGGGAATGGCCGCGGTGGGGGCAGTCGGTAGCGCAGATGGGCGTCAGCGGTGACGACATCGGTACGTGTGCCGACGATTCTGGGAGTCAGAAGTAATTTCGGGAGGCAACATGACCACATCGCAAGGAGCACCTGTGCCGTCAGCGCACTATCGACAGGCGTGACGGTCGTGGTCGGACGATTGGTCTCTCGTGATCGCGACGTTCTTCCTCAGGAGGCACAGTTTCGTTATCGACAAGCGGAGCCTCGCCAGTGATAAGGATTGCGACAATGACGAATCGAATGGCGTATCAACGGACTGTAGGCACCAGATCAAACATAGAATTCCTCAATATCTTGGATGAGGAAGAATTCGATAATCCGGATCGGACTATGGGAATTCTTCGAAACTGGGCACGCCGGTATCTGACTGAACCACACCAGGATCTGGGGCGAGCAGGTCCAGTGTGCCCGTTTACCGGTCCATCGCTGGAACGACGCCTTTTCTGGGCAGGAATCGTCCGCGGTGACGACATAGATTGTTCTTTGATGACCAAGATCGCGCAGGACATGGCCGACATTTTTCCGGAACTGAGTCCGAGTGACGGGAAAGATGCAATATTCAAGGCGATTCTGGCGATATTTCCGGACCTGACCGATTTCTCGATCATCGACGCAGTTCAATCGTATGGAAAGTCCACCTTCATCAACAAAGGCCTCATGCTGGGGCAATTTTATCCAGGGTGTACCAGACCCGGTTTATGGAACGACGATTTCAAACCGCTGGATGCGCCGCTTCCGATGCTGGCGGTGAGGCACATGGTCAGCACGGACTACCCGTTCCTGACCGAACGTGCCGAATGGATGGCTGCATATTTGAAGCGATTTGCGCCGACTGTTCCGCCGCCTGCTCGCGCGTACATCGTCTCGAAACTGGAGTCTTAACTCGACGCGCTGGAGTGCGAACAATCGGCAGGAGTGCACCGTGAATGAATTGCACGATCAAGTTGCTGCGGCGGTCGAAGAATTCCAGCTCCCTGTCGTCGTCCATGACCACTCCACTTTCGAGCTGCCTGTTTTATCGCCGAAAGATGTGTCGAGGACACTCGGGATTCCGTTGGGGCGGATAACAAAATCGATCCTGTTGCAACAACAGTCCGGAACCCGTTTTGTCCTCGCGGTGTGCCCGATCGATCGGCGGATCGACATGGCGTCGATTTCCCGTCATCTGGGGCTGGGTCGGCTGGAAGTGGCGGGTGAGGAGAGCGTCTCGAAGAAATGTGGATATCGACGTCTCGGAGTGTCACCGCTCGGATTGCCGCGCGACATTGTGGTTGTCATCGACGCATCGCTGATGGCCCACTCATCGGTCGTGGTCGGCGGCGGGAACGTCGGCATCGAGGTCGAGCTGAGTCCGTGGGATCTTGCCGAAGCGTGCGATGGACAGGATGTGGAGATAACTGATGGATGAGATTCGACTCAGTAGCAACGACACCCGCGTTCCCGAATCGAACGCGGATCCGGAACTTACTCCCGCCGATTCACCCTCAGATCCGTTTCCACTGTCGTCTGCTCAGTACGGTGTGTGGCTGGCGCAGCAACTCGTCCCGGAATTGCCGTATTGCATCGCCGAATACGTCGAGTTCCACGGAGAACTTGATCTTGCGCTGTTCCGTTCGGTGGCGGTGACCGCCGGACGAGAGGTCCAGTGGGCGTTTCTCCGGCTGATCGAGGTCGACGGCGAGCCACGTCAGATTCTTGATCCCAGTCAGGACAAGGAACTGGGATTTGTCGACCTTCGTGGTGAGCGCGATCCGGTCGCGGCAGCACAAGCCTGGATGCGCGACGAATACACAACGCCGACGGATCCCATGCGTGAGCGTCTGATCGCGTCCTCGCTCCTGCAAGTAGGAGATGCTCATTACCTCTGGTACGGCCGGGCTCACCATGTCGCGCTCGACGCCTATGCCGCGGTGACGATGGTCAATCGGATGGGCGTGATCTACTCAGCCGCTGTGGAGGGCCGTGAACCGCCACCTAACCCGACAGCAGATCTGCGCACCTTGTACGAACTCGACTGCGCATACCGTGCTTCAACCCGCTTCGAGTCCGATCGCGCCTACTGGACCGAGCGGTTGGCGGGCATGGCGGAAGGCTCGAGTCTCGCCGAGCGGTATGCGATTCCGGTCGCCACCGACACGCTGGTGGCGTCGACGTTGGGAGAGAATACTGTTGCGCGTCTGATGGATTCGGAAAAGCGCGGGAGCGGAACGTCGGCGGCCACCATCATTGCCGGGTTTGCCTGCTACCTCTCGCGGATGACGGGGCAAACCGATGTCTGCGTGCAGATCCCGGTTTCCGGCCGGACAACCGCAGTGCTCCGCCGATCAGGCGGAATGCTCGTCAACATCGTTCCGCTGCGGATTGACATCCGCCCCGACGACACAGTTGGCGAGCTGGTCGATCGCGTCCGCCTGGAGTTGACCGGTGCTCTGCGGCATCAGCGTGGCAATCTCGAAGAAATCGCCCGTGGTTTGAGTGCCGGTGCGCGGCGTTCCATGGCCACCGGGCCAATAGTCAACGTGATGCTGTTCCGTCAGGAGATCAACTTCGGATCGGTGCGCGGTGACTTCCACGTGCTGACTTCAGGTCCGATCGAAGATCTGCTGGTGAATATCTATCAAAGTGGGACTCCAGTAAAGACATTCGTCGAGTTCCGGGGAAATCAGGGTCGCTATACGGAAGACGAGTTGCAATGCCATCATCGCGGCTGCGCCGCAGTCATCGAGGAGTTCGCCGCGGCCGGGCCGGCGACACCGATCTCCACAATCCATGCTGCCAGTGCGGTGGTGGGCAAGCACCGGATGGAATCAGCGCAGCACCTGGACTATTGGCGGCGCACCCTGGCCGGTCTACCGGCGCGGCTGGACCTACCGACGGATCGGCGTCGCTCGACCGAGCGGCCCCCGTTGTCGGACTTGCGGCAGGTCGAGCTGGGTGCCGATGTGCATCGCCACCTTGAATCCCTTGCCCACGAGCATGGTTCGACCGTATATGCGGTGATGCACGCAGGTTTGGTTGTCCTGCTGGCGCGCCTGACCGCAGCCGACGATATCGCGGTGGGAGCGCCGGTTCGCAGGCGTGATGAGACGGCCGACCCAGTCGTCGACGCGGTTGTCCTGCGGACCTCGGTGGATCCGGACATGTCCTTTGCTGACCTGGTGGATCAGGCAGCCCGATGCGAGCGTGATGCATTCGCTCATGGCCAGGTGGCAGTGGAGCGGGTCGCGGAGGCGCTAGGTTCGACCCTCTTCCACGTGATGCTGGGCGTCCGTGGCAGTGAGCCGACCACGACGGCGGATGTGGCTCTCACCGCACCCGACGCCTGGTACCCGTCACGGAACTGCGACCTGAACATCATAGTAGGCGAAAGGTTTACCGATTCCGGTCGACCTTCGGGCATACAGGTGGATCTCGGTTTTGCCGCCGACCTGTACGACCCGGAAACAGTCGATGCCCTCGCCGAGCGTCTGGTGGGTGTGCTCGAGTGTGGCGTCGCGAATCCTGGGGTTCGGATCCACGAGATTGATTTGCTGCTGCCGTCAGAGCGCGAACACCTGACACCGGTACGGGGCGGGGCCGCACTGCCACCACGGAGTTTGCCGCTGATTTTTTCAGAGGCTGTCGCTGCTGATCCAACCGCGATTGCGCTTGCGGACGGCGATTGCACACTGACGTACGAAGAGCTGGATCGCCGATCGAATCGCCTGGCCCACTATCTGATCGGCCGTGAGATAGGTCCCGAGTCGGTGGTGGCTATCGGACTGCCGCGGTCGATCGACTCGGTGATGGCGCTATTGGCCGTGACGAAGAGCGGCGCGGCGTTTGTTCCAGTGGATCCGGGATACCCGTCGGCCCGACTCGAACACATGCTCGTCGATTCCGGGGCGGTACTCGGTCTGGCGAACACCAGCTGTGCCCGAAAACTGCCTCAGACGGTGCCGTGGCTGGTGCTCGACGACCAGGACACCGCTGCCGAGATCGTGGGTTCCTCCGCTGCGCCGGTGGCCGACGCGGAACGGACAGCGGCTCTGGACATCGACCACCCGGCATACGTGATCTACACATCCGGGTCGACCGGGATTCCGAAAGGGGTGGTGGTGCCGCACCGAGGGTTGTTCGATCTGATGACGGAGCAGTGCACACGATTCGAGACGGGGCCGCGCGCGCGTGTGTTGCACTGTGCGTCTCCGAGTTTCGACGCGTCGGTGTTCGAATTGATGTGGGCCTTGGGGTCGTGCGCCCGATTGGTGATCACGCCGCCAACCACGTACGGCGGTGACGAACTCACGGCGCTGCTCGATCGTGAGAAGGTCACTCATGCCGTCCTCACACCATCCGCGCTGGCATCGCTGGACCCCGCGGGGCGAACCTCGCTGGAGTGCCTTGTTGTTGCCGGGGAGGCCTGTTCACCGGAATTGGCGGGGCGGTGGTCGCCCGGCCGGTTGATGTTCGATGCCTACGGCCCGACGGAGTCGACAGTCATGGCAAATGTCGGGGCGATCGAGACGGGTAGTGAGCTACTGACATTGGGAGGTCCGATCCGCGGTCTCGCCGAAGCAGTCCTCGACGATCGGCTGCGGCCGGTGCCGGTCGGAGTGGTCGGGGAGCTGTATGTGGGCGGCGTCGGCGTGGCGCGCGGCTATCGGAACCGGACGGGAACAACAGCGTCGAGGTTTGTTGCCGATCCGTTCGGACCTCCGGGGCGCCGTATGTATCGCACCGGGGACATAGTGCGATGGCGCCGTGATCAGGAGGGAAGTCTGACAATCGAGTACTTGGGCCGCAACGATTTTCAGGTGAAGATCCGCGGTTTCCGGATAGAACTCGGCGAGATCGACGCGGCATTGACCGAACATCCGAGTGTGACATTTGCGGTCACACTCGGACGCGCCGAATCCACTGGAAACACCACCCTGGCATCGTATGTGCTTCCCGCCGATGGCAACACCGTCGACCCGACTCAATTGCGAACCCACGTCCGGGGATTGCTGCCCGACTACATGGTGCCGGCAACAATCACGGTGCTCGACGCTATCCCTCTGACCCCGGTCGGCAAGCTCGATCGCGGCGCCCTGCCCGAACCCGATGTCGGGACGTCACATACCGAGTTCCGGCAGCCGCGAACCCCGATCGAAGAGACCATTGCCGGTGTTTTCGGCGAGGTGCTGGGCGTCGAGCACCTCGGCGCCGATGCACACTTCTTCGACCTCGGCGGCAATTCCCTGAGCGCGACCAAAGCTGTGGCGCGGATCAATTCAGCGCTGAATGAGGGAGTGGGTGTACGGGACCTGTTCGACGCACCTACCGTGATTGCGCTCGCAGACTGGATCGAGCGCACCGACGGACGAACTTCCGCGGGACCTGCTTTGAGGGCAGGTGTGCGACCCGAGAGAGTGCCGGTGTCCCTCGCCCAGCATCGCATGTGGCTGGTCAATCAATTGGACACGTCGTCGCCCGCGTACAACATTCCCATCGCGCTCCGCCTGACCGGAGAACTGGATACCGACGCCTTCCGGGCGGCGCTGACAGACGTCGTCGAGCGTCACGACACTCTTCGCACGGTGTACCCCGGATCGTCGGACGGTCCCCACCAGGTGGTTGTTCCGGCAGCGCACGTGCTGCCGGATTTCAGTCCGGTGGAGGTGGCGAGTGAGAGCGAATTGCTCGGGCGCATCGAGCGGCTTGCATCGTCCGGCTTTGATGTCACCGACGAAGTTCCGGTACGGATAGCGTTGTTCAGGCTCGACCCGGAGCAGCATGTGCTGGTGATTGTGGTGCACCACATCGCGGCGGACGGTTCCTCGATGCCGCCACTGGCCCGCGATGTGATGACCGCGTACACCGCGCGTGCAAACCGGCGAATCCCCGACTGGGTGCCGCTTCCCGTGACCTATGCCGATTACACCCTGTGGCAGCGCCGCGTGCACGGCGTCGAATCCGATCCGAGTTCGCTTGCCGGCGAGGAGCTCACGTACTGGCAACAGGCACTGTCCGGGTTACCGGCCGTCCTGCCGTTGCCGACGGATCGAGCCCGCCCGACATGGCGCCAGATGCGAGGAAGCGCAGTGCACTTCGAGATCGGTGCGCAGTTGCATCGCGCGCTGCAACTGCTTGCGCGCAAGCATGATTCCACGATATTCATGACCATGCATGCGGCGCTTGCCGTCCTTCTCAGCCGGTTGACTGGGACCGGCGACATTGCGGTGGGTACTCCGGTAGCCGGGCGTGGTGAGGCTGCACTCGACAATTTGGTGGGCATGTTCGTCAACACCGTGGTGCTGCGGACGGCAGTAACATCCGGGTCGTCTTTCGAGGAGGTGCTGGCGAAAGCTCGGGAAAGCGATCTGGGGGCGTTCGCGCATGCACAGACCCCGTTCGAGCAAGTGGTCGAGGCAATCGATCCAGTCCGCTCGACGGCACACTCACCGTTGTTTCAAGTGATGCTCGAGTTCAGGAATGCCGCGTTGCCGGAACTGGTGCTTCCGGATTTGACCGTCGAACTTCTCGACGTCGACGTCGAGGTCGCCCGGTACGACCTGCACTTGAGCCTCGCCGAGGAATTCGATCCCAGCGACGGTTCTCCCGCCGGGATGTCTGCGTCCTTCGGCTTTGCCGTCGACATTCTCGACCGAGATACCGTGCAGGGCTTCGCGGATCGTTTTGTCCGCATCCTCGAGGACATCGTGTCTGCGCCGTCAACCCGAGTGGGGGATATGCGACTCCTTTCGCCGGCGGAATGTGGTGAGTTGGTTCCGGTGTCGGGTGTTTCGAGTGGTCGGGTGGTGGTGTTGCCGGACTGTTTGTCGGCTGCGGGGGATCGGAATTCGCTGGCGGTGGTGTGTGGTGATGAGCGTGTGTCGGGTGGGGAGTTGGAGGTTCGGTCGAATCGGTTGGCGCGGTTGTTGATCGGTCGGGGTGTTGGTTCTGGGTCGTGTGTTGCGGTGGCGTTGTCGCGGTCGGTGTTGTCGGTGGTGGTGTTGTGTGCGGTGGCGAAGTCGGGGGCGGCGTTTGTTGCGGTTGATCCGGAGTATCCGGCCTCCAGGGTCGAGTACATGCTCACCGATTCTATGGTGACGGTGGGGATGACGAATTCGGATTGGCGCGATCGGTTACCTGGATTTGTGGACTGGGTGGTGCTCGACGATCCCGTGATCGAGGGTGAGTTGTCCACGCTGTCGGGTGCTGCTGTGACGGATGCGGATCGGGGTGGAGTGCTGTTTCCGGATGGGGCGGCGTATGTGGTGTATACGTCGGGTTCGACGGGGGTGCCGAAGGGTGTGGTGGTTTCGCATCGGGGTTTGGCGAATTTGGTTGCCGATCAGTGTGTTCGGTTCGGTTTAGACGCCAACTCAGTAGTGTTGCACGGCGCGTCGCCGAGTTTTGATGCTGCGGTGCTCGAGCAGCTGTGGGCGTTGGGTTCTGGTGGCCGGTTGGTGGTGGCTCCGCCGGAGGTGTTCGGAGGTGATGATCTTCGGGAGTTGTTGGTGCGGGAGGGGGTGACTCA
>NZ_JAZFNF010000010.1:0-246656 GCF_050586165.1 Rhodococcus sp. 24CO
TCATTCGACATGTGAAGTACCAAATTAATTTTGGCACTGACATTCATCGACACACTGTTGAGTTCTCAAAGAACACGTGCACACCTTCGCATCAACTAGTGTCGAATGCTCCGGGGCAAGGGTTACAATCTTAGCTTGTGCACCACCGGGAAGCAAGTTCCCAGTGCAAGTGCTTGTCTCCGACTTCGTCCTACCGCGTGTCCCCGGCCTCTCGGTCGGGGTTGGTGTCCGTGTCGCTCTGACTTGGATAAAGTTACGCGACGGAAAACGGAGCGTCAAACTCCCAGGTCGCAGATGATCATTGTGTTAAATCCGCTGGTAGCTCGCTTGCAGGCGAGCCACCAGCGGGCTCAGGAGTCACTTTAGGCAACTGTGACCCCACACACGTCAGCTCGACAGTACTTTCACGCCGGCAAAGTTGCGCTTTCCACGTCGTACAACCAACCAGCTGCCGTGCAGGAGATCGGTGGCGGCCGGCTCCCAGTCCTCGGCTGACACCTTCTGGTTGTTCACCGAAGCGCCACCCTCTTTCACCGCGCGCCGGGCAGCACCCTTGCTTTCGCACAATCCGCTGGCAACAAGGAGGTCGACGATCGTCCGAGGCTCCCCCGGTGCCAGTTCACTGACCGAGGCTTCCTTCAAAGCAGCGGCAAGTGTGGATTCGTCGAGTTCCGTCAGTTCGGCTTTTCCGAACAGCGCCTGGCTGGCCAACTCCACTGCGCGTGTGTTGTGCTCGCCGTGCACCAGCGTTGTCATCTCGGCCGCGAGACGCTTCTGCGCTTCACGAGCGTGCGGGCGTTCCGCGGTTGAGGTCTCGAGTTCTGCCAATTCCTCTGCACTCAGGAACGTGAACCAACGCAAGTACTTGATGACATCGGCGTCGCCGGTGTTCACGAAGTACTGGTACCAGGCGTACGGGCTGGTCATTTCCGGATCGAGCCACAGGCTGCCGCCGCCGGTCGACTTGCCGAACTTCTTTCCGTCGGCGGAGGTCACGAGCGGGACGGTCATCGCGTGGACGCTTTCGCCGTCCACGCGACGGTTGAGTTCGACGCCGGCGATGATGTTGCCCCACTGATCCGAGCCACCCACCTGCAATGTGCAGCCAAGGTCGCGTCGGAGGTGCAGGTAGTCGTTTGCCTGAAGCAGCATGTAGCTGAACTCGGTGTACGACATCCCGTCGGATTCGAGACGACGCTTGACGGTGTCACGCGCGAGCATGACGTTCACGGAGAAGTGCTTACCGACGTCGCGTAAGAAGTCGATGGCCGACATCTTGCCGGTCCAGTTCATGTTGTTCTCGATGACGGCGCTCGTCGGAGAATCGTCGAAGTCGACAAATCGTTCGAGTTGGCTACGAATGCGTCCGGCCCAGTCTGCGACCGTATCGGCCGAGTTCATCGTGCGTTCCCCAACGTCGCGGGGGTCACCGATCAGACCGGTTGCGCCGCCGGCAAGAACGATCGGGCGGTTTCCG
The DNA here is from genome assembly GCF_050586165.1 of Rhodococcus sp. 24CO. Lineage (NCBI taxonomy): Bacteria > Bacillati > Actinomycetota > Actinomycetes > Mycobacteriales > Nocardiaceae > Rhodococcus > Rhodococcus sp. 24CO. The sequence continues at coordinate 1,478 of NZ_JAZFNF010000010.1, forward strand.
GCACGCTGAAAACGCTTGAGCGCAAGAAGGGGAACCAAATGTCCGGCATGCAGGCTCGGCCCAGTCGGGTCGAACCCCGCATAGAGCGTGACCGGTCCGGCCTCGAGATCCTTACGCAGAGCGTCGAGATCGGTTGATTGGGCGATGAGCCCACGCCAGGTCAGTTCGTCGAGAATATTCTCAGTCACGGGCTAGATCATCCCACCCTCACGAAAGTGCGGGCGCTCGCGGGCTTCGACGGTAGGCCGAGACGGCCGGCGAATCAGGAATCCACAGCCGCCACGGGATCTCCGCTGCCGAGCTGACACCAACCCGGGGCCCCGCTACCCAGTCGTCCGACTCACTCACGTCCAATCGAATTCGTGAATCCTGATCGAAGACATCAGCCCCGTTGTCCGCCAACGTAATTCCCGCCGCCGACCCGAGATTACCGGGGCCGCGTGCCCAATCGCGACGCGGACGGTCCGGCGAACGCCGGCCCGATACAACATCGTGACCAGCTTCGACCTCAGCTGCCCGGAGAAGGACTCCACCGGCCACTCCGGTCGGCCCGTACGAGATGTTCATGCAGAAATGCATCCCGTAGCTGCGATACACGTACAGCAAACCGGCGCGCTCGAACATCACCCGATTACGCGATGTACGCCCCCGATAGGAATGTGCTGCCGGGTCGGGCCACGGTCCGTCCTTCTCCCCGCCGTAGGCCTCGACTTCGACGATCCGAAGGCTGACGTCGTCGACTGACAGTGTCGAACCGAGAATGATCAGTCCTGCCTCCAGCGGAGAATTCACGCTCGCCAATTGCTTGATGCTCACCATTCGATTGTGCCTTTCCTCTTGACGTCGAGGCGCGTCCGGTTTCACAATTCAACATGTGATGAATTAACGGAATCGAGGTTCACCGTGACCACAGCACCTGCCATCGACATCCGAGGACTCACTGTCACCCGTGGAAAACAGGACGTTCTCCACTCCATAGATCTGCAGGTATCCGCCGGATCGGTCACCGGTCTGCTCGGCCCGTCGGGCTGCGGCAAGACAACACTGATGCGCTCGATCGTCGGAACTCAGATCGTCAAGAGCGGCGACGTGCGAGTTCTCGGCGATCAGGCCGGAACACCGGCACTACGTCGACACGTCGGTTACGTCACCCAATCCCCCAGCGTCTACGGCGACCTGACTGTCACTCGCAACGTCCAGTATTTCGGTTCGCTGTACGGCAAGTCCGGTGCCGATGTGCGCACGGCAGTCGACGCCGTCGGGCTCACTCGCTATGCGAACCAGATCGGGGCAGACCTGTCCGGCGGACAGATCGGACGCGTGTCACTGGCCTGCGCTTTGGTTGCCGATCCCGATCTGCTGGTTCTCGACGAGCCGACCGTAGGACTCGACCCGGTCCTACGAGTTGAACTCTGGGAAAGATTTGCCGAACTCGCCAAGGGCGGAACCACGCTGTTGATCTCCAGTCACGTCATGGACGAAGCAGATCATTGCGCCGAGCTGATACTGATGCGCGACGGATACCTACTTGCGCAACTGACGCCCGATGAACTTCGCGCCAAGACCAGGTGCGAACGCCTCGAAGACGCGTTCCTGGAGCTCATCCGGACCTCGCCGGTGGGAGGCGAAATATCATGAGTGTCACCATCTTCGGAGCAACGACGGTTCGCATCCTCATGCAACTGCGCCAGGACCGCCGCACGGTTGCCATGATCTTGTTGGTTCCGTCATTGCTGATGATCCTGCTCTACTTCCTCTATGTCGACGTCCCGACTGCGCCAGGTGCAGTGCCGCTTTTCCAACGGGTCGCCATCACCATGCTCGGGATACTGCCTTTTGTCGTGATGTTTCTGGTCACTTCCATCGCTATGCAGCGTGAGCGCAGTTCCGGAACCCTCGAACGACTGCTCACCACCCCGATGGGCAAACTTGACCTTCTCGCCGGGTACGCGGCGGCGTTTTCGCTGTCGGCTGCAGCCCAAGCTGCCCTCGCATGCGCCGTTGCCTTCGGCTTTCTGGGTCTCACTATCGCCGGAAGCCTCGGCTGGGTGATAGTCATCGCCGTACTGGGCGCAATACTCGGGGTTGCCCTCGGCCTGTTGGCCAGCGCCTTCGCAAAGACCGAGTTCCAAGCCGTCCAGTTCATGCCGGTGGTCGTGGTTCCCCAACTGTTCCTCTGCGGACTCCTGGTTCCACGCGACCAACTACCGACATGGCTCGAATGGATCAGCAACGTCCTACCGTTGAGCTACGCCGTCGACGCACTTCAACAAGTATCCACACATGCTGACGCAACCGGCCAAATGTGGCGCGATCTCGCGGTGATGGCTCTCTTTGCCGCAGCCGCCCTCACCCTGGCTGCTGCAACACTTGACCGCCGAACCCCATGAGCAGCAACAACATACCGCTGCGGCCGGGGCGACGTCCGGGGAAGTCCGACACCCGCACGCAGATCCTCGAGAGCGCCAGACGCGCATTCTCACAAACCGGATATTCGCGAACCACGGTCCGCGCCATCGCAACCGAAGCCCAAGTCGATCCGGCCCTGATACATCACTACTTCGGCAGCAAGGAGCAATTGTTCACCGCCGCAATCGCCCTACCGCTGGATCCGAAGAAAGTTCTAGCCCCGGTTCATTCGTCGACAAGTGACCGACTGGGTACGAGCCTGTTGACCGCCGTCCTCGGCGTCTGGGAATCGGAGCATCAGGCCGCGATTCTGGCCGCATTCCGCTCGGCGATTTCCGGCGAGGGAACCCGACTGATTCAGAGTTTCCTTCTGAACATCGTCTTACGGGACATCATCCCGCGGGTGGATTCACCGGCCGGGACAGGAATTATTCGCGCCGAATTGGTGGCGTCACAGATCGCTGGACTCCTGGTCACTCGCTACATTCTCGAGCTTGAACCGCTGAAATCGCTGAGTGTCGACGCACTGGTACCGCTGGTGGCTCCGAACCTCCAGCGGTACCTCACCGGCGAATTGCCGATTCAGCCCGAACTACCGATCTAACCTTCTGCTTTGGCGAGCAACTGCTCATGCTCGTCGTCCGAAACATCACGCGCTTCGTCGATCAGCAACACCGGAATACCGTTTTCGATCGGGTAGGCGCGTCGCAGGCGAGGGTTGTAGAGCAGCTCGTCCCCGACCAGCAGCAGTGGACCCTTGTCTTGCGGGCAGGCCAAAATGCTGAGCAACGTCGAATCAATAGCCACGTTTATCCTCTCGAACCGAACACGAACCGATCGGGTTCAGGCTACCCGCTGAGCCGATACTCACCGCGAACCCGTACCCATCCTGGTTGGCATCAATTGCGCCGCAACCGCCTTGGTGAGCCGCTTGTACGACTGGGTTTCGGAGTCGAGATACCAGGTCCGCGGTCCCGGAGCCGGAAGCCCGGCCGCGGCGAGCACGGCCGGATTGGGCCGGAACGACGAACCAACGGCGATTTCGTCGACCACGTGCACGATGTCCGGACGAGCATCGAAGGCGAGGTGATCCAACGTCTCGGCAAGTTCGGCCGCACGGAAATTACGGCCGGGCAACCAGGTCACCGCGGCGACAGCCAACTGGAACGGGGCCTCGCCTACCGCGTACGCCACTGCAAGATCCACCCGCGAGACACTCGACAGTGCGTCGACGATCGGGGCGGTGAACACGGGTCCGCGCACCGTAGAGATCACCGTGTTCTTGTGGTCGACCAGCCAGTAGTCGCCACCGGAATCGCGTCGGAAGAGGTTTTCGGTCGGAATCCAGGAATCGCCGGCCTCGAAGAGCCCGCGCATGGCACCACCGGACAGATCGGCGTTGAATCCTGCACGACCGAGCAACAACCCGACTTCGTCGTCGGCGCACTCGCGGACAAATCCGTCCTCGTTCTCGAGGAGTCGGCCGCTGAGCGGGTCGTACGCCGCAAGGCGCACCCGCGCGCTACCGGGCAACGGACGCCCCTTGCACCCGATCTTCGATCCGGCCACATTCGCGAGGATCACGTCACCTTCGGTGGAGGCGTAGAACTCGAGGATCTGGGCAGGATCGAATGCCTCGGTGGTGCGCTTCCACAGCCCCGGCGGCATTCCGGATCCGATGAACAGCCGAACGGGATGAGTACCGTCGAGCAGGAGAAGATCCTCGTCGAGAATCTGGCGCATCATCGACCACGTGTAACTCACGACGGTGACGCCGTAGCGATGGGTCTCCTCGACAAATCGAGCCGGGTCCAGCCCTCTCGACAGCGCGATCCGGCTGCCACCAGCCATTGCGCCGCCGATAGTCGCCAGCAAACTCGACGAATGATGAAGCGGTGCAAGGCAATACACCGTATCGCCGCGATCGAGGTCGGCGGCCGAGGCCGTACCGAATGCCGACAACGCCCACCGGTAGTTGGTAATCTGTTTGGCTTCGAGCCGGCCACCGGATTCGGCGAAGATGATGAAAGCAAGTTCGCGCGCAATCCCCGGATCGGGCCTGTACCAACCCGGCAGACTGACCGTCGTCGGGTTGATCTGTTCGAGATCGATGACGTCGTGCGCAGGATCGACGCTCAACCCACGCGCGTCACCACCGCCGAGTACCAGTACCGGACGCCCAGCTGCCAACACTTCCTGAACGTTGTCCGGATCGGTGATAATCCGGTCGACATTCCCGAGTTTCACCGCCGTCGCAAGGTCGCCGCCGGGTGGGAGCATGACTGCAACAGCTCCGAGTCGCGACAGCGCTGCGATGGCAGCGAGAGCACTCGGCCGGGTCTCCATGAGAATGCCGACGTGCGCTGCCGGGCGCACTCCAACCGAAATCAAACCGCGAACAACGTTGTCGATGCGAATGTTGACGGCTTCGTAGGTATGCACGCGGTTGTCGAAGAGGAAGCACTCGCCGGCCGGAGCCTTACGGCGTTGCTCGGCCAAGAGCGCACTGAGCGAAATCTTGGTGTGCGGCTGAATTTGATTGAGCCTGGCCAACCTGGGCAGAGCCCGAGCAGCCTCGCCGGACAATTCGAAAGTCCCACGCAACGCTCCGCTGGCCAGATCGCTGATGCCCTTGGTCACGCCGACGCCGACCTCCGCTACCGACGCGACGGTGTGAATGATCCGATTGCTCATCGACACCCCGGTCTCGTCTTCGGGGTACGGACCCTGCGGCATCCGGTCGACGCGCGCCGGCCGAGTCCCGCCCTGCTCGATCCACTGCACGAATTCGCCCGTTGTCGGCCACGTGTGATTTGCGGCGACGGAACCGACCACGAGGCCGAAATGCCCAGCACGCAAGGTTGATTCGTAGACGTCAGCTCGCGGCGCTGCCTGCGTGATACCGCGGACGGCCTGCGGCTGCCCGATGTCGTCGACCTCACCGACAAAAGCCAGTACGGGACAGGTGATCGACGCAAGCGTCACCGCTTGATCCTTGATGACAAACCCACCGGACATCATCCGGTTATGCACGACGAACTGCTTGAGCAGTTCGGCAACAGCGGGCCCGGACCAGCCGACCCATCCCTCCGTCGCCAGGAAGCGTCGTTGCTGCTCCCGCGGCAGGAGCGCCTCACGATCGTGAAGTTGAAGCAGGAAGTCGACACGCGACTTGAGCGTCTTGACGGGATCGAGCAACTGGAAGCCTGTCCGAGCCATCCACCCCGTGACTGCCAGCCTGTTGAAGACGTGATCCGCGAGGAAGTCTGCTCCCCACGTGGCTATCCCGGCCGGAATACCGAACGGGAGCGCCGCAAGGGTGTCGACGGGACTTCCGAAAGTGATGAGACTGGCGATGTTTCGGCTCTGCCGATATGCCGCAGCTTGGTACGCGAACATTCCGCCCTGCGAATATCCGGACAGGTGAACGTCTTTGCCCGTATGCCGATGAACGTGATCGACTACCTCACTGAGCGCGATGATGTGGTCGGCAAGATTACGGCCCCAGCCACCGTCCTGGGCGTCAGGTTCACCGAAGTCGACAACCCACGGATCAAGTCCCATCTCGTGCAGGATGCCGACTGCCCCCTGATCGCGCGTCACGTCGTACACACCGGCCGACATCATCATCGGCGGGACCAACACGATCGGCGGACCGGTCTCGCCTGGATCCGCGTCGGGAAAATACCGCCGCAGACGGTACATCGGCGCACGTTCGACGATCTCGAACGGCGAGGTCGTCAGATCCGTCTCGAGTCCGCCCAGACGAACAACCTCCAGGCCGTTCTGCGCTGTCGCGACCACCCGCCGAATCGGGCCCAGCACCGACTTGGAATTCAATCCCACCATTTCACTCCCAAGTAACTCGCGTCGAAAACTCTGTCGCAATCGTGTCGAGCTAAACAAGCCTACTGCCCCCGAGAACACGTACGCGGCCAGTGAGGAAAAATCCTCTCTGACCGCGTACGACGACACCGACAACCAATAACTGACTTTAAAGGGGCCACTCCCGCAGCGACTGAGCCAGCGTGCGTACACCGTTCAGTTGCTCGGCCACCCGGACACCTGCGGTTCCGCCTCGTGCGTTGCGTGAGGCGATGGAACCCTCGACGGTCAGCACTTCCCGAACAGCAGGCGTCAACGACGCGTCGACTCCGGCCAGTTCCTCATCGGTCAGATCTTCGAGTCCAACGCCACGCGCCTCGGCGACGCGTACACATGCGCCTGCGGCCTCATGTGCGACACGGAACGGAACGCCCTGACGGACCATCCATTCCGCGATGTCGGTGGCCAACGTGAAGCCGGCCGGAGCCAACTCCGCCATGCGCTCGGTGTGGAACTCGAGTGTCTGCACCAGACCGGTGATGGCCGGGAGCAACATTTCAAGTTGCGCAACCGAATCGAAAACCGGTTCTTTGTCCTCTTGCAGATCGCGGTTGTACGCCAAGGGTTGAGCCTTGAGTGTCGCCAACAATCCCGTGAGGTTGCCGATCAGACGACCCGACTTACCGCGCGTGAGCTCGGAAACATCCGGGTTCTTCTTCTGCGGCATGATCGACGATCCGGTCGACCACGCGTCGGCGAGCGTGATGTAGCCGAATTCCGGTGTGCTCCAGATGATGACCTCTTCGGCCATCCGCGACAGGTCGACGCCGATCATCGCCAACACGAAAGCCGCCTCGGCAGCGAAGTCGCGCGACGCCGTCGCATCGATCGAGTTCTCCGCAGAGCTGTCGAACTTCAGTTCAGCCGCAATGGCTTCAGGGTCGAGTCCGAGCGAGGAACCGGCGAGCGCACCGGAACCGTACGGGGACACGGCAGCGCGCACGTCGAAGTCACGCAGACGCGCAACGTCACGCAACAACGGATGCGCATGGGCCAGGAGGTGATGCGCGAGCAACACCGGCTGAGCGGCCTGCAGGTGCGTCTTACCCGGCATGACTGCGTCAGGATGTGCACCGGCCTGAGTGGCAAGTGCGTCGACGACGTCGAGCACCCCGTCCGCGACGCGGCGCACCGCATCACGGAGCCACATACGGAACAGAGTCGCCACCTGGTCGTTGCGCGAACGACCGGCGCGCAGACGCCCACCGACCCCGGGACCGACTCGTTCGATCAAGCCGCGCTCGAGTGCACCGTGCACGTCCTCGTCGGACTCGCTCGGCCCGAACGCACCACTCGCGACATCAGCGGCGAGGCGCTCCAAACCGTCGAGCATGGTTCCAAGATCGGCTTCGCTGAGGAGACCGGCCTTGTTCAACACGCGAGCATGAGCCTGCGATGCCCGCACGTCGTACGGAGCCAGAACCCAGTCGAAGTGAGTCGACTTACTCAGCGCCGCCATGGCGGCGGCCGGTCCGGATTCGAACCGCCCGCCCCACAGAGCACCTTCGTTCGTGCCGTGCGCTGTCATCCTTACAGACCCAGATCGCGCTTCGCGGCGACCTTCGACGACAGACCGTGGATCTCGACGAAGCCCTTCGATGCGGACTGGTCGAAGCTGTCACCCTCGTCGTACGTTGCCAGGTTGAAGTCGTACAGCGACTCGGGGCTACGACGGCCGTTGACCGTGATGGCTCCACCGTGCAGGAAGAGACGGATGTCGCCGGTGACGCGTTCCTGCGTCTTCTCGACAAACGTGTCGAGAGCATCCTTGAGCGGCGAGAACCACAGGCCGTCGTAGACCAGCTCGGACCAACGCTGCTCCATCTGACGCTTGTAGCGACCGAGTTCGCGTTCGAGGGTGACGTGCTCGAGTTCCTGGTGAGCGGTGATGAGCACCATCGCACCGGGAGCTTCGTAGATCTCACGGCTCTTGATGCCCACGAGACGGTCCTCGACGACGTCGAGACGACCGACACCCTGAGCGCCGGCGCGGCGGTTCAGTTCCTGGATTGCTTCGAGGACGGAGACTGGGCGACCGTCGATGGCGACCGGGCGACCCTTGTCGAAGCTGATGATCAGCTCGTCCGGTGCGTTCCAGTTGGCCGTCGGATCCTCGGTGTAGTCGTAGACGTCCTTGGTGGGCGCGTTCCACAGGTCCTCGAGGAATCCGGTTTCGACGGCGCGGCCCCAGACGTTCTGGTCGATCGAGAACGGCGACTTCTTGGACACGTTGATCGGGATATTGTTCTCTTCCGCAAAGGCGATTGCCTTCTCGCGGGTCCACGCGTAGTCACGAACCGGTGCAATGACCGAGAGGTCGGGCGCGAGGGCGCCGAAGCCGACCTCGAAACGAACCTGGTCGTTGCCCTTACCGGTGCAACCGTGCGAAACGATGGTTCCGCCGTGCGAGCGTGCGGCCTCGACGATGTGCTTGACGATCAGCGGACGGCTGATCGCGGACACGAGCGGGTAGCGATCCATGTACAGGGCGTTGGCCTGGATGGTCGGAAGGCAGTACTCGTCCGCAAACTCGTCACGGGCGTCGACGACAACGGATTCGACTGCGCCGCAGTCGAGTGCGCGCTGACGCACGACCTCCATGTCCTCGCCGCCCTGTCCCAGATCGATGGCGACGGCGACAACTTCAGCGCCTGTCTCCTTACCGATCCAACTGATGGCAACAGAGGTGTCCAGCCCGCCCGAGTAGGCGAGTACGACGCGATCGGCCATGGTGTGTGTGCTCCTTCGGTTGAAAATCTTCTATCAAGAATAAGGGGTCAGGCGAGGGATTCGATCATGGCGCTGAGTTCCGCTCCGGAAAGCGGTTCCCGGGCCATCACGAAGATGGTGTCATCCCCGGCGATAGTCCCCACGATATCGGTCAGCGAGGCACGATCAAGTGCACTCGCCAGGTAGTGCGCAGCTCCCGGTGGGGTCCGGAGTACCGCCATATTGCCGCTGGAGTCCGTGGAGACCAACAGCTCTCCGAGCAGCCGCGACAGGCGATCGGTGCCGCCGGAAACACCGCGTACGGGGTTGCCGTCCTCGGGCACCACATACACACCGGCGCCGCCGTCCGCTGCCCGCAGTTTCACCGCTCCCAGCTCTTCGAGGTCACGCGAGAGGGTCGCCTGTGTCGCCTCGATGCCTTCTTCTCCCAGCAGCGACGCAAGTTCCGTCTGGCTGCGAACCGGGTGCGCCGCCAGCAGCGCGATGATGCGCGACTGGCGACCGGCCCGAGTAGGAGCGATGCTCACGCCGCGCCTGCGGTTCTCTGCTCCAGCAGCCAAACCAGTAGGGCCTTCTGGGCATGCAAACGGTTCTCGGCCTCGTCCCACACAACACTCTGTGGGCCGTCGAGCACCTCGTCGGTGACCTCTTCACCTCGATGGGCGGGAAGGCAGTGCAGGACAACGGCCTTGGGGTCGGCGAGTGCCAACAGTTCGGCGTTGATCTGATAGGGGCGGAAGGGACCGACCCGATCGAGACCGTCGTTTTCCTGACCCATCGACGTCCACGCGTCGGTCACGAGTGCATCTGCACCCGCAGCCGCCGCCCGCGGATCTCGGGTCACCGTGATCGTGGCACCGGTTTCCTCGGCCCGCTTACGTGCTGCGGCAAGAATCCACTCGGCCGGCTCGAAACCCTCCGGACCACAGATGGTGACGTTGATACCGGCCGTGACTCCGCCGAGCATCAGCGAGTGGGCCATGTTGTTTGCACCGTCACCGAGGTAGGTGAGGTTCAGTCCCGTCAACTCGCCCTTGTGCTCGGCCAATGTCTGCAGATCCGCCAGGACCTGACACGGATGGAACTCGTCGGAAAGTGCGTTGACAATGGGAATTGTTGCGCCCGTTGCCATCTGCTCCAAGCGCTTCTGGCCGAACGTGCGCCACACAACGGCGTCGACGTAACGGGAGAGGACGCGTCCGGTGTCGGCCAACGTCTCCTCGCGGCCGAGCTGCGTGCTCCGACCGTCGACGACAACGGCATGGCCGCCCATCTGTGCGATGCCCATCTCGAAGGAAAACCTCGTGCGGGTCGAGTTCTTCTCGAAGATCACTCCGACGCCACGCGGTCCCTCGAGTGGGCGGCGCGAGAACGGATTCTTCTTGAGCTCGGCAGCCAGAGCGAGGACCTCGGCCTGCTGCGCAGGAGTCAGATCGTCGTCCCTGAGAAAGTGTTTCACCATGGTAGTCACTTCTCCCCCGGCTGATCAGCCGATAATGCGTGATCGAAAATGGCAGGTAGTGCCGCCACAAACGCCTCGGCCTGCTCGTCGGTGAGGATCAGCGGCGGTGCCAACCGGATGACTCCGGGATTCGCTGCATTCACAAGATACCCGGCTTCACGGGCCGCATTTTCCACGGCGGGCGCAACGTCCTGCGTCAACACCACACCCAAGAGAAGGCCGGAACCGCGAACGTAGTCGACCAGCGGATGGCCCAGTTCCTCGATGCCTGCGGTGATGGACTTGCCCAGGCTGTCTGCGCGCGAGATCAAGTCTTCGTCCGCAACGGTCTTCAGCACGGCAAGTGCCGCCGCAGCGCACACCGGGTTTCCGCCGAACGTCGTCCCGTGTTTGCCGGGGCCGAACAGCTCTGCGGTAGCACCCGTCGCGATGCAGGCGCCGATCGGCATTCCGCCGCCGAGTCCCTTCGCGAGAGTGATGACGTCCGGAACGATGCCGACAGCCTGATGAGCGTAGAACCAGCCGGTCCGGCCGATGCCCGTCTGCACCTCGTCCAGTACCAGCAGAGCGCCCCGCTCGGCGGTGATCCGGCGAGCTTCGACCAGGTATCCCTCCGGCGGCACGACAACGCCGCTCTCACCCATGATCGGTTCGAGGAACACTGCTGCGGTATCGGAATCGACGGCCCGGTCGAGAGCCTCGATATCGCCGTAGGGAACGTATTCGACGCCGGCAGGCATCGGTTCGAACGGCGCCCGCTTGGCCGGCTGACCGGTCAATGCCAACGCGCCCATCGTCCGGCCGTGGAAGGAGTTCTCGGCAGAGATGATCTTCTTGCGTCCCGTGGCGCGGGCGAGTTTGAAGGCTGCTTCGTTGGCCTCGGTGCCCGAGTTGCAGAAAAACGCCCGACCCGACACATTGCCCAGATGTCCGAGCAACTGCTCTGCCAGTTCGATGGCAGGCTCACTCGCATAGAGATTGGAGACATGCCCGAGGGTCGACAGCTGATTCGTGACAGCCTCGATGATCGCAGGATGCGCGTGACCGAGAATGTTGACGGCGATACCGGCCAGGAAATCGACGTACTGCTTACCGTCGGCATCGGTGAGAACGGCGCCGTCACCGCGCACAAGAGCTACCCGCGGTACGCCGTAGTTGTTCATCAGCGAAGCGGACCACCGCTGCTGCAATTCGATCGTGCTCATGATTTGGCTCCCTCGGTGATGTCGGCGCCGGGCACAACCATCGTGCCGATGCCCTCACCTGTGAAAAGTTCGAGTAGAACGGAATGCGCCAGCCGTCCGTCGATAACGTGCGCCGACGGAACTCCCCCGCGAACAGCGCGCAGGCAGGCCTCCATCTTCGGCACCATTCCGGCGTCGAGACTCGGCAGAAGCTTTGCCAGTGCGTCGGTGTCGATTTCGCTCGCGAGTGAGGAACGGTCCGGCCAATCCGTGTACAGCCCTTCGACATCGGTCAGGACTACGAGCTTTTCCGCACCGATCGCTTCGGCCAACGCCGCTGCAGCCGTATCAGCATTGATGTTGTGAACAACACCGTCCACGTCGGGGGCGATAGTCGAAACCACCGGAATGCGTCCTGCCGCAATAAGATCGAGCACCGCGTCGGGGTTGACCGTGGTGACGTCTCCGACCAGGCCGATATCGGTCTGCTCGCCTTCCACCGCAACGGTTCGACGCGTCGCGGTGAACAGATGTGCGTCTTCGCCGGAAATTCCGACCGCGTACGGTCCGTGCGCATTAATCAGTCCGACGAGCTCACGGCCCACCTGGCCGAAGAGCACCATCCGGACGACGTCCATGACCTCGGGTGTCGTGACCCGGAATCCACCGCGGAATTCGCCCTTCATGCCCAGACGCGCCAGCATGGCGTTGATCTGCGGTCCACCGCCGTGAACCACGACGGGGTGAATGCCGACAGTACGGAGAAACGCCATGTCCGCGGCAAACGCGGTCTTGAGTTCGTCGTCGACCATCGCATTGCCGCCGTACTTGACGACAACGATCTTGTCGCGGAAACGCTGCAGCCACGGCAACGCTCCGGCCAGGACGTGCGCCTTCTGATGCTCGCTGATCGAGCTCAACAGATCGGTCATGACGAGTACGCCGAGTTCTCTTCGACGTACGCGTGCGACAGGTCCGTCGTGCGAATCGTCACGGACTCGTCGCCGATCCCGAGATTGATGTCGAGTTCGATGTCGATGCCGCTGAGATCGACATCGCGCGCGCCCGGTGCGCCGACGCCGTCGATGCAAACGGGACTTCCGTTGAAGGACACACTGATTCGATCAGGATCAAGTTCGATGGGAGCGATACCGACGGCCGCGAGCACGCGGCCCCAGTTGGGATCGGAACCGAACAGCGCGGTCTTGACCAGGCTGTCACGCGCGATGGTCCGCGCACCGATCAACGCGTCGGACTCGGAAGCAGCGCCGCGAACCGTCACCTTCACACGTTTGGTGACACCCTCGGCGTCGGCCATCATCTGATCGGCGAGGTCGTCGCACACTGCCAGCACGGCAGCGTTCAATTCGTCCTGACTGGGGGCAACGCCACTGGCACCGGATGCCAGCAACAGCACAGTGTCGTTAGTCGACGTGGCACCGTCGACATCGAGACGATCGAAGCTCATGTGAGTTGCGGCGCGCAGCGCGGTGTCGAGCTTCTCGGCGGTGGCAACCGCATCGGTCGTGACGACACACAGCATCGTCGCCAGTGCGGGCGCGAGCATGCCTGCGCCCTTGGCCATACCGCCGACATTCCACTTGTTTGCGTGGTGCAAAGACGCCTGCTTCGGCACGGTGTCGGTGGTCATGATCGCGTACGCCGCGTCGGTACCACCGGAAATACCGCCGGCCAGTTCGTGCACTACCTCGGTGACACCGGGAATCAGCTTGTCCATGGGCAGCCGGTCACCGATTAGTCCGGTGGAACACACCGCAACCTCGATCGCGCCCGTCTCGGTTCCCCAATTGCTCAGCGCCGACGCCACTTCCTCAGCGGTCTTGTGCGCATCCTGAAATCCACCGGCACCGGTGCACGCGTTGGCGCCGCCGGAGTTGAGCACCACTGCGCGCAGCTTGCCCGTCGTCAAGACCTGCTGCGACCACAGAACCGGCGCAGCCTTCACCTTGTTGAGGGTGAACACTCCCGCAGCCGCAAGATCAGGTCCTTCGTTCAGCACGAGCGCGAGATCCGACTTGCCACTCTTCTTGATACCGGCGGCAATTCCGGCGCCGCGGAATCCGGCAGGTGCCGTCACACCCTGAGTACGCAGCAGACGGCCCCCGGCGACGTGCACCACGTCGGATTCGGTTGCGTCGTCGACCTGCTGCGGATTGTCGGTGCTCACGGAGCTACTCCCACGGTAGAGAGACCTGCGGTCTCGGGTAGACCAAGGGCAAGATTCATCGATTGCACTGCGCCACCGGCCGTGCCCTTGGTGAGATTGTCGATTGCTGAAATCACAACGAGTTGACCGGCGTCGCTGTCAACGGCGATACCGATCTGTACGGCATTGGACCCGATCACTGCGCCGGTCTGCGGGAACACTCCAGCAGGCAGCACATGGATGAACGGTTCGTCCTTGTAGGCGTTTTCGTATACTTCCCGCGCCTGCGCTTCGCTGGCCGTGGTGGCGGCAGTGCAGGTTGCGAGGATGCCACGAGGCATCGGAGCGAGGACAGGAGTGAACGAAACGCTGATGTCCTGTCCGCCTGCGGCTTTCAGGTTCTGGATGATCTCGGGAGTGTGGCGATGTACGCCGCCGACACCGTATGCACGGGCCGAACCCATCACCTCGGAGCCGAGCAGATCAGCCTTGGGAGCCCGGCCGGCGCCCGAAGTGCCGCTCACGGCAACAACATTGACATGCGAGCCGACAATTCCGGCCGCAACTGCGGGCGCCAAGGCAAGACTTGCGGCCGTCGGGTAGCAACCCGGTACGGCGATACGCGTTGCGCCCATCAGCTTCTCCCGGTTGCCGGGCAATTCAGGGAGGCCGTACGGCCACGTTCCGGCATGGGGGCTGTTGTAGAACTTTTCCCACAGCGCGCCGTCCTGAAGCCGGAAATCTGCGCCGCAGTCGATGATGACGGTCGACTCGGGCAGCGCTTTGGCATACTGCGCGGAGTTTCCGTGCGGAAGGCCCAGGAACACCACGTCATGCCCGGCCAGAATGTCGACAGTGGTCTCTTCGAGAACCCGAGCCGACAACGGAAGAAGGTGGGGGTGATGCTCACCGAGCGTCGAACCGGCGTTTCCACCGGCAGTCAGCGAACCGATCACCAGGCTGCCGTCGGTGTACGAGGGGTGTCCGAGAAGCAGACGCAGAACCTCACCACCGGCATACCCGCTGGCACCGGCGACGGCGACTCTGATCGGCTTGCGTATGTCCTCAGTCATACACATCATTATGCATCATTGTGCAAGGGAATGCATAATTACTTACCCGGGTTGTTATTTACCCATCGAGCGCCGAATCTCTTCCAGTTTGGCCTTTGCAGCCTTCTGACGCTCGTCCCACTGTTCGTCGACGGTCTTGCCCACCGGGCTTTCGTGCGCCAACTCCGCCGAACCGATCGACGTACCGAACCGTCCCTCGATCTTCTCCCGAACGCGATCGAAGGTGGGAACTCCCGCCTCGGTGTAATCAGGCTGGGCGTAATCAGGCTGGGCGTAATCGGCTTCAGGGATTATTGCGCCGCTCACGGACACCACCGGGACGTCGATGATCTCGTCAACTTCCACCACGGTGTCGGGAAGTTCGACCACCTCGGCATCGGTGGCCGTTGATTCGGCTTGTGCTCGACTCTGGTCGATGCTCGCGGCAGCCGCATCGACGACGGAGAGCAGAACCGACAAACTGGGGCGACGTTCCGCGACCGCACGAATGACCGCCAGAAAATCCTTGTCGTCGAGTGCGTGTGCAGCTTCGACCACATCATGTACTGAACCACCGTGCTCGGTCATCGTCAGTCCCTTCTCGAAAACGCCGACGGACAACCTCGATCCTTCCACGGCGGCCACCAGGAACGTCAGCGTGACGCGAGATACGCGGTGAACGCCTCCTGACTCGAATACGCGGGAACGTAACCGAACTGCTCCTTGAGCCGCCGATTGTCGAGAACCGGCCGGTACTGAAGAAAACCGACCCGTTCCGGACCGTGCTCCGTCACGCCGAGACGCCGCCCGACGCGCAGAACACCACGCAACAGCCACGCCGGCAGTGTCAGAGTTCCCTTCCCCATCTGTGCTGCCAGATCATCGACCGTCAACGCTCCGTCTCCGGCAACGTTGAAAATGCCGACCTGCTCGCCCGTCACCGCTTCGGCGAAGGCACCCGCCACATCGGTGTGCCAGACAAATACGAATGGACTGTCGCTACCGGCGACCTTGAGAAGCCGGGGGCGGTCGAACAGTGCGGTGATCTGGTTGTTCACCGTCTCCCCGAGGATCGTGCCGATACGGAAGATCACCTGCTCGAGTTCCGGGTGCACCATTCGGTATTCCGCCAGCATTTCCTCGACGAGCCGCTTGTGGCGGCTGTAGGTAAATGCGTCGTTGCCCCTGACCGCGACGTCCTCGGTGATCCACGGCGGATTATCGGCGTGATAGCCGTACGCCGCACCGGACGACGACACAACGACTCGCCGCACGCCGAACTCGACGCACGCAGCCAGTACATTCCGCGTCCCGTCGACATCGACGCTGTACTCCTGTTCTGCGGTGGTGTGCTTGCCCGGATTGACGATGGATGCAAGATGCACCACGACGTCGGGGCGGTGCTCGGCAAACACTTCGGCCAACTCCGTAGCGCTGCGGACGTCCGCTTGTACTCGGCGTACTTGGTCTGCGGCCACCTCGGGCACGGACAGATCAGCACTGACAACCGTGACGCCTTGCGCCGTCAAGGCCGCTACGACTGCAGTGCCGAGGAATCCGTTTCCACCTGTGATCAGTGCGGTGCTCACGCTGCTACCTCCGTACGGATTCGCCGCTTCGACCACAGTGTCGCGAGCGCCAATCCTGCGATGATGTCCCAGATCCCCCACCAGCCGGCAACGATCGCCATGCCGCCGAGGCCGTCGAAGAACGTGAAGACCAACCCGAGCCCGAGGCCGGCGTTACGGATACCGACTTCGAACGAGACTGCGCGACGGCTGTATTCGTTCAACCCGGTCGCGACACCACACACGTATCCCAGGCCGAGCGCGACAGCGTCGTGCAGGAACACAGCAATCAGCACCACACCGATGTAGTCGACGAAGTACGACGCGTTGCCCGCTACTCCTGCCACGATGAAAATCAGCAGTGCGATCAGCGCGCCGTTCTTCACCCAGGGTTGGGCCTTCGCGGCCAAGTCCGGGAACGTCCGGGCAGCCCAGATTCCGAGGACGAACGGGACGCCGATGATGAGCGCGATCTGCACGACCATCTCGAGTGCGTTCAGGTCCACCGACGCGAGCAACGCGTCGGTCTCCGGGCGTCTACTCCCCCAGAAGGCAAAGTTGAGTGGCATCAGAAAGATCGCGAGCACGTTCGACACGGCCGTCATCGACACCGACAGTGCGACGTCACCGCCGGCGCGGTGAGTCAGGACGTTCGAGATGTTGCCTGGTGGGCAGCACGCCACCAAGATCATGCCGAGCGCAACCGACGGAGCCGGTGAAAGAATCAGTGTGAGAACAAATGTCACGGCGGGCAGCAATACAAATTGCGCCGCGATGCCCACCGCCATCGCCTTTGGTTTGGTCAACGCTCGCCGGAAGTCGTCGACCGACGTGTCGAGCGCGATCCCGAGCATGATCGCGGCCAGCACCACGTTGAGAATCATCAACGAACCGGGATTGAAGTTGAGAACCACCTCGTCGATCGGCATCACTGCCCGCCTTCCGTCAATGCTGTGTCGAGCAGACCGATGTGACGCTTGATCGCCGCGCGGTAGGCATCCTTGTTCACGTAGTAGGCCATCCGGCCCAACGTCAGATACCGATATCCCCCGGACAGGTCGGGCGGCGGACCAGCTGAGGCCGCATCGAATTCACGTGCCGCCGCGGGAGCGTCGGTCCGCGCTTTGATCAGTTTCGCGACCATCTCGGCCTGCTCGAAGCGACCCTGCCACCCGAGGCCCGACGCTTCGACCATCCCGAGGACAAACAGATTGTCGTGACGCCGGCTTGCGACGTTGAGAAACAGATCCGGCGCTGCCCCTGCCCAATCCAGATGTTTACGGGCAATGAACGGGTAGTCGAGGTGGTAGCCGGTCGCACACAGCACGAGGTCGTAGTCCGACACCGATCCGTCGACAAAATGGACACTGTCCCCGTCGAACCCGTCAATGTCAGCGCGAACCTGCACGTCGCCGTGACCGATGTGATGCAGGATCAACGAGTTCACCACCGGATGAGACTCGTAGATCTTGTAGTCGGGCGCCGGAAACCCGAAGCGCACCGGATCGCCGGTGAACTGTTTGAGCACCAGAGTGTCGAGTCGTTGTTTGATCCACGGCGGCAACGGCTTTCCCTGGTTCAACGTGTCCGAAGGACGCCCGAACAGGTACTTCGGAACAAAATAGTATCCGCGTCGGACACTCAGATCCACGGAATCTGCGTAGTGAACGGCGTCGACGGCGATATCGCACCCACTGTTTCCCGCCCCGATGATCAGTACCCTCTTGCCGCGGAAAATCTCTGCGCTCCGGTACTCGCTCGTGTGCAGGAGTTCGCCGCTGAACTGCCCGCGAAACGTGGGCATATTCGGCTTGGACAACGTTCCGTTGGCGATGATTACACCCCGATACTTCGCGGACGTGGTCTCCCCGTCTCGTCCGCGGGTCGTCACCTGCCAGAGCGAGTCCGTTGGTGTGACCTCGACGACGGTGGTTCCGAATCTGAAGTGTTTTCGGAGGTCGTGGGCATCTGCATAGTCGCGGAAATACTCGGCGAGCTCCACGTGGCTAGGATAGTCGGCCACCGAATCCGCCATCGGAAATTCCGTGAACGCTGTAGTACTTTTCGACGAGATGAGGTGAGCCGACTCGTACACAGTGCTGTGCGGGTTGTCGATGTCCCAGAGACCACCGACATCATCGTGGCTCTCGAAACCGTCGAACTCGATGCCTGCCCGATCGAGGTTGCGAGCCCCGGCCAAACCCGACGGTCCCGCACCGATCACCGCGTACTTGTTCTCTGTGCTCATCCGTTGTTTCCGTCCGCCCTGCCTGCTCGACGCAGATCCTTCTTGTCGCTCGAGAGTGGCAGATAGTCCGAAATTAACGCTGATATGCCGGATAATGACGGAATGAATGCTGATTATGCCGACAAAGGTCTGTATATCGATGAAATAGACTTGAGGATAATCAATGCGCTCCAACTCGCCCCGCGCTCCACGTGGCTCTCACTTGCCGCGCCACTCGAACTGGATGCTGCGACAATCGCCCGCCGGTGGAACCGCCTCTCCGACTCCGCACTGGCCTGGGTAACAGTTACCCCTGGACCACGCGTCCTCGACGCCATCGTGACAGCTGCTGTCGAAATCGACTGCGCACCGTCACAACTCGAAGCCATTGCCGACCACCTGACGAGCTCGGCCCACGCGGTAACCATCGAAATCTCAACGGGCAGAGCCGATCTCCTGGTCACTGCCGGAACACCGGATCTGGCATCCATGTCGCAGTTCATCTCCCAACAGATCGCCACGATCGACGGCGTGCAGGGCTTGCGAACGTCGATCATCACGCGCTGGTTCACCGAGGGCGGCCGGTGGCGACTCAATGCGCTTGCGCCATCCGAGCGCGGCATCCTTGCTGCAGGCGAATCGAGTGGGCGACGCTCACGTTCGCGAGTAGCCGCGGTGTCGGAACAAGACCGCACACTTCTCACCACGCTCGCTCACGACGGGCGCACCCCGATGCGGGAACTTGCCGATTCGATCGGAATCAGTCCAGCCGCATGCAAACGGCAAATCGACCGATTGACCTCATCGGGTTTGGTGGCATTACGATGCGAATTTGCCCGGCCCATCGCGGGACTACCGATACTCGCAACGCTGTGGTGCCGTGTCGACGCCGAGCATCTGGACATGGTGGGTCGGCTCCTGAGTCGAGCACCTGAGGTGCGGAACTGTTTTGCCGTCGTGGGTAGTGAGAATCTGGTGGTGCAGTTGTGGCTGCATTCGCCTGCAGAACTCGACACTTTCGAGATCCGCATTCGCAGAGAGTTCCCCGAGTTGTATATCGGGGAACGGTCGATCGTGCTCTACCTCCGCAAACTGCTCGGTCACGTGCTCGACCAGCGGGGTCGCCGGACGGACACCATCGCGCCGGACGTCTGGCTTCCCCGAGAAGCCTGAACACTCTCGAAAACGGCTGAACGGAGAAAAGGACCCGAGGCCTGTGCGGCCTCGGGTCCCTTGACGACTCGTGCTGTTAGCCGCGCATCTGCGCGCCAACAGCCTTGGACGCTGCCGCTACTGCTGCGTCACGCGCGGCACTGGCCTCGTCCTCGGTCAGGGTGCGATCCACGCCGCGGAAGCGAAGTGCGAACGCCAGCGACTTGCGGCCTTCACCAACCTGCTCGCCCTCGAAGACGTCGAAGAGACGGATATCTTCGAGAAGTTCGCCGCCGCCGACGCGTAGAGCTTCCTGAACCTCGGCAGCCGGAACGCTGCGGTCGACAACAACGGCAACGTCCTGCAGAACAGCCGGGAAGGGCGACACACGCGGAGCGGGCAGGTTCTCGACCAACGGCAACGCGTCCAGATCGATTTCCAGTGCGCAGGTGCGGGCAGGAAGTCCGGCACGCTCGAGAACAGCCGGATGCAATTCGCCGGCATGCCCGACAACGTTGCCGTCGACAATAACCTCGGCGCAACGTCCCGGATGCCACGGCAGGTACTGCGCCGCACGCAGTTCAACCTCGACGCCGGCTGCCGCTGCAATGACTCGCACTGCAGCAAACGTGTCCGATGCCTCTGCGGCGCGGCCGGGACCCCACGGGCCGTTGAGCTCACGCAAACCACTGAGTACAGCCGCAACGTGTACGGGCTGCTCGGGCAGTGACGCGATCAGGTTTGCGATCTGATCGTCCGTCGGGCGACGGTCGACCGGCAATGCGTCGACAGGCTTGGTATCCGGCCCCGGAAGCACAACCTGGGCAATGCCGTACAGCGCAAGATCACGCTGGCCACGAGAAGCGTTGCGAGCCAATACCTCCAACAAGCCCGGCAGGAGCGTCGTAGCCAGTTCGGGGCGATCCGCCTCGAGCGGATTGAGCACCTTGCTGGTGTTGCGACGCGGATCGTCACTGTCCAGGCCCCAGACATCGAAGATGTTGGTGGGCAGGAACACCGGCGGCAGCACCTCGACGAATCCGGCATGTGCAATCGCCTTGGACACCGTACGCTTGCGGCGCTGTTTCGGCGTCAGTCCACGTCCGGCAGGTGCGGCCGGGAGAACCGACGGAATCTGCTCGAGGCCTTCGAGACGCAGGACCTCTTCGACCAGATCAGCAGGCTGAACCAGGTCCGGACGCCACGACGGCGGGGTCGCGACCAACTGGCCGTGCCCTTCGTCGCTGACTCCCACCTCGACAGTGCAACCGACCTGAGTGAGACGACGGGCAGCCGTGCCGTTGGGGTAGCTGACTCCGGCTACCCGATCGGGAAGGTCGATGTCCATCCGAATCGCTTCACGCGGCGCAACCGCACCGACATCGGTGAGGACGGGTTCGATACGGCCACCAGCGATCTCGACGAGGAGTGCTGCTGCGCGGTCGACTGCCGCAACCGGGATCGCCGGGTCGACAACGCGCTCGAAACGCTTGCTGGCCTCACTGGACAGCTTGTGCCGACGCGCAGTCTTGAAGACCGCAAGCGGATCCCAGGTAGCTGCCTCGAGCAGGATGTCCGTGGTCTCGGACCCGACCTCGGTGGTCGCGCCGCCCATGACTGCAGCCAACGAGATGACGCCGGAATCGTCGACGATCACCACATCCTCGGGATCGAGGGTGCGCTCGACCTCATCGAGAGTGGTGAGCTTCTCACCGGCCTTCGCGCGGCGAATCACCAGGTCACCCTTCACCGCATTCGCATCGAATGCGTGCAGCGGCTGACCCAGTTCGAGCATCACGTAGTTGGTGACGTCAACAGCGGGAGAGATCGGGCGAACACCCGAGAGCAGCAACCGTCGCTGCATCCACCACGGGCTGACTGCCTTGGGGTCGATACCGGTGACCTTGCGCATCACGAAACGCGTCGCCTTGGACTCCGGTTCGAGCTGCACCGGCCAGGCCTGCCCCTCAGCGGGGTGAGCGGGAACCGAAGCGGGATCGGCAAATTCGAGATCGAAGCCGCACGCGAGTTCACGGGTAAGGCCGCGCACCGAGAAGCAGTAACCACGGTCCGGGGTGATGTTCAGTTCGATGATCGTGTCACCGAGTCCGAGCAACTCGTTGCCGTCCGCGCCGGGCTCAGCAGTGCCGGGCTCGAGCACCAGAATGCCCGAGTGATCCTTGCCGATGCCGAGTTCCGCGACTGAGCAGATCATTCCGTCGGAAATCTTGCCGTACGTCTCACGACTCGCGATGGCGAAGCCGCCAGGTAGGACAGCGCCGGGCAACGCAACAACGACGAGGTCACCCTCGGCGAAATTGCGAGCACCACAGACGATGCCGCGAGGCTCTGCTTCGCCGACCTCGACCTGGCAGAAACGGATCGGCTTCTTGAACTCGGTGAGTTCGGTGATCTCGAGGACCTTGCCGACCACCAGGGGGCCGTCGATTGCCTCGAGTGTGTCGAGTTCCTCGACTTCGAGTCCTACCCGGACGAACCCCGCGTCCAACTCTTCGGGAGTGACCTCCCACTCCGGAGTTGCCCGCTGCAGGATCTCGGTCAGCCAGGATTGCGCTACTCGCACGTCAGCTCAGCTCTCTCGTTTTCTCGATAAGTCTGTTGGTCGAAAAGGTCCGAATGCCGGACCGGTCAGCCGGCAACACCGAAAGGCAGCGTGAAACGCACGTCGCCTTCGACGATGTCACGCATGTCCGGGATACCGTTGCGGAACTGCAAAGTCCGCTCCAGACCCATACCGAACGCAAATCCCGAGTACTCGTCGGGATCAATTCCGCTGGCGCGCAGCACGTTCGGGTTGACCATGCCGCAGCCACCCCATTCGACCCACCCTGCGCCACCCTTCTTGTTCGCGAACCACACGTCGACCTCGGCCGACGGTTCCGTGAACGGGAAGTAGTTGGGGCGCATACGCGTCCGAGTCTCGGGACCGAACAATGCGCGCGCGAACGCGTCCAGAGTTCCCCGAAGATTGGCCATCGTCAGGCCCTTGTCGACAGCAAGGCCCTCGACCTGAGAGAACACCGGGGTGTGCGTCGCATCGAGTTCGTCGGTACGGAACGTACGACCGGGGCAGACGACGTAAATCGGAACCTCACGCGTGAGCATCGTGCGCACCTGCACCGGCGAGGTGTGCGTGCGCAGCACCTGACGCGAGTTCTCCGGAGCCAGGTGGAACGTGTCCTGCATGGTCCGCGCGGGATGATCCGGCAGGAAGTTCAGAGCGTCGAAGTTGAAGTGCTCGGTCTCGACCTCCGGCCCCTCGGCGACCTCCCAGCCCATCGCGACAAATACGTCGGCGACCTGCTCGGAGATCAAGCTGATGGGATGACGGGCACCCACTGGATAACGATCGGACGGCAGGGTGACGTCGATTGCCTCGGCAACCAGCACCGCGGCGTCACGTTCGGCAAGGAGGACCTCGCGTCGCGCGTCGTACGCCGAACTGATGCGAGTGCGGAAGATGTTGACGCGTTTACCCGCTTCGGCCTTTTCCTTACCGGGAAGGCTGCCGAGACCACGGCGAGCGAGGGCGATCGGGGACTTGTCCCCCATGTGCTCAACCTTGACCTGAGCCAATGCATCCAGGTCCGCTGCCTCCGCGAGCGCCTTCTCTGCGTTCTCCGCGGCCGCGGTCAGCGCCTCTTCGGTGAGCGCACTCGCATCGACGTCCGGCGGGGTCGCGCCCTCATTTTTGGCCACGGCTGTGACACTCCTGTCGCTTCTCGGTTTGCTTCTCTACTGCGGTCGAGCATTGTGTCGAGCATTGTTACGCTCTTGCATTCTCTCAGGCTTCCGCAAACGGAATTCCGAGAGGTCACTTCCGTCTTATTTGTCAGCCCTGATCGGTGTCGCGATTTTGCACCCGCGCACTCGCATAGAGGCAGATAGCGGCTGCAGTCGCCAGATTAAGGCTTTCGGCGCGCCCGTGGATCGGAATACGGACACGGTAATCAGCGCGGGCCGCTACGGCTGGATCAAGACCGTGCGCTTCGTTTCCGAACAGCCAGGCCGTCGGCTTGCTCAACAACTCGTCTGCGTTGTCGAGGTCGATCTCTCCGTCGGCAGCAGTCGCCAGTATCTGAATACCGGCGGCGCGGATCTGTTCGATCACCGAATCGGTATCGCGTTCACGAACAACCGGAAGATGGAACAGGCTGCCCGCCGACGAACGAACGACTTTGCCGTTGTGCGGGTCCACACTGTCGCCGGCGAGAATCGCGGCATCAGCGCCAACTGCGTCGGCAATCCGAATTACCGTGCCAGCGTTGCCGGGTTCATTGACCTCGACCGGAACAGCCAAGAGCTTGGTATCCGGGCGGATCGCGTCCGACAGCGGAACATCGAGGAGATCACACACGGCAACCAGGCCGGGCGGAGTCACGGTGTCGCTCAATGCCTTGGCTGCGCGGTCGGTGACGAGCGCAGCGCGAACTCCGGAGCTCAACGCCAGATCGATGACGTGTTGATACCGATCGGCAGCGGCCTCGGTGTAGAAGAGGTCGCGGACCACGGTGGCTGTAGAGCTGTTGGCCTTCAAAACCTCCGTGACGGAGTTTTCGCCCTCGACCAGGAATCGTCCTGCTTTACGTCGTTCTGCTGTGCGCAGGAGCTTGACAGCAGAAACGACCCGCGGAGTCCGCTCGGTGAGCGGATCCACGGGCCGTTGCTGTGATGCGTCGATCAGGCTGCTTCTCCGGCAGGCGCATTCACGTCAGCCGGCAGAGCGGCCTTCGCGAGTGCAACGAGGCCGGCAAAGGCCTCTGCATCGGAGACGGCGAGCTCGGCGAGGATCTTGCGGTCGACGTCGACCTCAGCCAGGCGCAGGCCCTGGATCAGGCGGTTGTACGTGATGTCGTTGGCCCGAGCTGCAGCGTTGATACGCGTGATCCACAGCTTGCGGAACTCACCCTTGCGTGCACGACGGTCGCGGTATGCGTACACCATCGAGTGGAGCTGCTGCTCCTTGGCCTTGGTGTACAGACGCGAACGCTGTCCACGGTAGCCGCTGGATGCAGCAAGAATTGAACGACGCTTCTTCTGGGCGTTGACCGCCCTCTTTACGCGTGCCACGTGAAAATCCTGTCAATCTAGGGGCTGAGATTCGGCCCCGGGTGGTCAGTAAGGGGGACGACTCAGATGCCGAGCATGCGCTTGATGCGCGGTGCGTCATCAGGGCTGACGACAGCGACACCGTCGAGACGACGGGTGACCTTGCTGGCCTTGTGCTCGAGAAGGTGGCGACGGCCGGCCTTCTGGCGCAGGAGCTTGCCGGAACCGGATACCTTGAATCGCTTCGAGGCGCCGCTGTGGGTCTTCATCTTGGGCATGGAGTCCTCAGTTCTTTGTTACGTGATGATGCTTAGGGAATCGACTAGCTGGTCGGAGCTTCGGGAGCCGCTTCGTCGGCTGCCGGGGCTGCCGGCGCTGCCGGGGCTTCGGGCGCCGGCTTCGGAGCCGCCTGAGCGACTGGCGCCTGAGCGCTTTCCTGAGCCTTGACGCGAGTCTTGGCACCCTTGTGTGGCGCCAGAACCATCGTCATGTTGCGACCGTCCTGCTTGGCCGAGGTCTCGACGAATCCGAGATCCGCGACGTCTGCTCCCAGACGCTGCAGAAGGCGGTAGCCGAGTTCGGGGCGTGACTGCTCACGACCGCGGAACATGATCGTGACCTTGACCTTGGAACCAGCTTCGAGAAAGCGAACAACGTTGCGCTTCTTGGTCTCGTAGTCGTGGGCGTCGATCTTGGGGCGAAGCTTCTGCTCCTTGATGACCGTAAGAGTCTGGTTCTTGCGAGACTCACGGGCTTTCTGTGCAGCTTCGTACTTGAACTTGCCGTAGTCCATGATCTTGCAGACCGGCGGACGGGCATCAGGAGCTACCTCGACAAGGTCGAGGTCGGCTTCCAGAGCCAAGCGGAGTGCATCTTCAACACGCACGATGCCTACCTGTTCACCGCCAGGTCCGACCAAACGGACCTCGGGAACGCGGATTCGATCGTTGATGCGGGTCTCAGTGCTGATGGGGCCTCCTAGGTTGAACGGTGCGGTCTTATGACCGCACGCAGCTAGTTCTACCCAAACCCCAACAAAAAACCCCGCGGTGATATTTCTCCGCGGGGCCCGATGTCGACCGATCAGATCAAACCCAGCTCACGCCAGGAACAATCTCCTCGACTAGACGAGGAACCTGAAGAAGAATAGATTCTTCCTTCAGGTGACCGGAACCACTGAACTGCAGTTTTACCTGCCGTGCAGAGGTGGGAGTCGGGCTCCACTTGCTGCCCCCGAACATGTCGGAGGCGGTCGTTGGCACAAGAGTATCAGGCCGACGGCGATGAATCTAATCGCGCCTGCACAAGACAAGGCCAGATTGAACTGCTGCGGACAGTGATGGAATCCTTGCAGACATGAGTGAGAACTTCGAAGCAGATCAGAACACCGACGCGAACCCTGATGTCCGCGAACTCTCCGAGGTTCCCGCAGTCGAGGTCATCAGCCGCGCCGCCGTGATGCTGATGAGCTCCGCAGCAGAGAAGCTCGGACTGTCCGACGCCGACCCGTCGGCCAGCCCGTACCTGGACCTGGACGAAGCGCGCCGCGTCATCACCGCACTGGCCGGACTGGTCACCGCATCCGTCGAATACCTCGGCCCCCACGCCGGTCCCATTCGCGAAGGCCTGCAGGCCCTCCAGCGCGCGTTCCGGGAAGCGTCGTCGCACCCCGACGAGCCCGGCAAGGGCCCGGGCGAGAAGTTCACCGGTCCGGTCTACTGAGCCGCGAACTGCGACCGCAAACATGGCAACCGCGAACAAAACGCAACCGACTCCAGACGACGTCGGCGCCTTTGTCGATCGAATTGCCGACCCGGTCAAACGCGCCGACAGTACGGAACTGATTTCCGTACTGTCGGCTGCGACCGGAGAACCGCCGGTGATGTGGGGCACCAGCATCATCGGATTCGGCGCCCGCCACTATCGCTACGCAAGCGGACACGAAGGTGACACCGCACTGATCGGGTTCTCACCCCGAGCCACCGCATTGACTCTCTACTTGTCACTGAACTTCGACGAGCACGCCGAGACACTCGGCCGCCTAGGCAAGCACAAGATCGGCAAAGGTTGCCTCTATGTCAAACGACTCAGTGACGTCGATCGCTCCGTCTTGGAAGAACTTGTCGCGGAATCCGTTGCTGCGGCACGGAATATGAGCTCCTGAGCCGTCAACTCACGTTGGCCGCCGACCGCGCCGTCGGCGGCGGCTCTCCGAACAGCGCAGTCTCCCGGGGAACGAAAAGCTCCTTGGTCAGCGTTGCTTTCTGGATCCGATCGAGACGAAACCACCGAACCGCGTCCCTCGTTCGGCACCAACCGATCACGAACCACCGATCTCGGGTGTGAGCCAGCAAATGTGGCTCGACCGCACGCGTCGATTCGGCACCGTCTCCGTCGATGTACCGCAACGACACAACGCACTTACGTTCCAATGCCTGCTCGATCGCGCGCCGGTTCACTCCTGACTCGTCATCGGATTCTTCGCCATGCCGGACCCAGACGCGCCCGCTGAGTTCCTCAACTCTGGCCCGACTGTCGGCGTCCATGACGTCGAGGAGTTTGGCCAGGGCTGCCCGTCCGTCGTCCGTGAACGGGGCGTCTCCGACGGCAGTCAAGGCCAAGGCGATCGACACTGCCTGCGGGACAGTGAAATTCACCGGAGGTAGCGTCGCGCGGCCAATCAGACGGTAGCCGCCGCCAGGTCCGCAGCGACCTTCGATCGCGGACCCCGACTCCGTCAATGTCTCGATGTCACGCTTGACTGTGCGCGGCGTGACACCGAATTGCGCAGCCAACTGCGCAGCATTTGACCCGCGATCGCCACGACGACGCAACTCTTCGAGGAGTGCGTGCAATCTGGCCGCTCGATTCACGTTTCCGATTGTCGCAAATTTCGATACCAAACGGTGACAAAATCGGTGACACGCAGTTGTCACCGATAGCCCGCCACTATGGGCTCATGAAAACTCACATCATTCTGGTTCCCGGATTCTGGCTCGGCGCATGGGCGTGGGATGCGGTACTCCCCCACCTGGAACGCCCTGACACCCGCGTCACCGCACTAACACTTCCGGGACTCGAGTCGATGGACTCGCCCCGGAACACCGTGACTCTCGATTCCCACGTCAGCGCAATCGTCGACGCCGTCTCGCGGTCGGACCAACGCACGATCCTCGTCGTACACAGTGGTGCCGGAGCGTCCGGCTACGCCGCGACCGATCGCGTGCCCGACCAGATTGCGCGCATCGTCTACGTCGACAGCGGTCCGATGCCGGACGGCACCGCTCTTCGACCCGATCTCGCCGACGACGCGGTCGAGGTTCCACTGCCGACTTGGGCCGAACTGGAAGCAGACGGGAGCAGCATCGAGGGACTCGACGACGACGCACTGACGGCGTTTCGTGATCGCGCTGTCCCCGAACCTGCGGGCGCAGCTCGAGATCAGATCGTCCTGACCGATCCGAGACGCTATTCGGTTCCCACCACTGTGGTGTGCAGCAGCTTTCCCTCCGACGTCATCAAACAGATGGCCGACGGCGGATTGCCCGTTGCCGTCGAACTGGCGAAGTTGCCGGTGACGTACGTCGATCTCCCCACCGGACACTGGCCGATGTGGTCACGCCCGAAGGAGTTGGCTCACGCCATCCTCGACGCTGCAGACGCGTAGCCTCACGACGCCGGCATAGCAGTGATGCCGGGACAGACAGACTGTCCCGGCATCACTGACATCACACCTATCTCACCTGGTCAGGCCACCGAGGCGGACTTCTTCCGCGGCGCAGCCTTCTTGGGGGCGGCAGCCTTCGCCGCGCGCTTCTTCGCCACAGTCTTCGTCTTCACGGGAGCCTTTTGCGCGCTGAGCACCTCGCTGAGGAACTTGCCGGTGTAGCTCTCGGGCACGGCAGCAATTTCTTCCGGTGTTCCTTCTGCCACAACGGTTCCGCCGCCGGATCCACCTTCGGGACCCATGTCGACAACCCAGTCCGATGTCTTGATGACGTCGAGGTTGTGCTCGATCACGATGACACTGTTGCCCTTGTCGACCAATCCGTTGATCACGATCAGCAACTTGCGAATGTCTTCGAAATGCAGGCCGGTTGTCGGCTCGTCGAGGATGTAGACGGTACGTCCGGTGGAACGCTTCTGAAGCTCGGCAGCAAGCTTCACGCGCTGAGCCTCACCACCGGACAGCGTCGGTGCCGGCTGTCCCAGTCGCACGTAACCGAGACCGACGTCCACCAGAGTCTTCAAGTACCGGTGAATCGAGGTGACCGGCTGGAAGAACTCCGCTGCCTCCTCGATGGGCATGTCCAGCACCTCGGCGATGGACTTGCCCTTGTAGTGAACCTCGAGAGTCTCGCGGTTGTACCGAGCCCCGTGGCAAACTTCGCACGGTACGTACACGTCGGGCAGGAAGTTCATCTCGATCTTGAGTGTGCCGTCACCAGAGCATGCCTCGCAGCGACCGCCCTTGACGTTGAACGAGAAACGGCCCGGCTGATAGCCTCGCACCTTGGCTTCGGTGGTCGCAGCGAACAGCGTACGAATCTTGTCGAACACACCGGTGTAGGTGGCCGCGTTGGACCGCGGGGTACGGCCGATCGGCGACTGATCGACCTGAACCAACTTGTCGAGTTGATCGAGTCCGTTGATTCGGGTGTGGCGGCCCGGCACCTGACGAGCACCGTTGAGCTTGTTTGCCATGACGGTGGCCAGGATGTCGTTCACCAACGTCGACTTCCCCGAACCGGAAACGCCGGTGACGGCGGTGAGAACACCCAACGGGAAGCTCACGTCGATGCCGTCGAGGTTGTGCTCACGCGCACCGACAACGGTGACCTGCCGCTTACGATCGACCGGGCGACGGATCTCGGGGACCTCGATGAACTTTCGCCCGGACAGGTACGCGCCGGTAATGGACTCGTCGCAGGTGAGCAGCTCTTCGTAGGGTCCGCTGTGAACTACCTGGCCGCCGTGCTCGCCGGCGTACGGACCGATGTCGACCACCCAGTCGGAGGTACGAATCGTGTCTTCGTCGTGCTCGACCACAATCAGGGTATTGCCGAGATCGCGAAGCCTGGTCAGCGTTTCGATCAGGCGACGGTTGTCTCTCTGGTGCAAACCGATGGACGGCTCGTCCAGCACGTAGAGCACACCGACAAGACCCGAACCGATCTGCGTTGCCAGCCGGATTCGCTGGGCCTCGCCGCCGGACAGGGTGCCAGCGGCACGCGACAGCGAGAGATATTCGAGGCCGACGTCGAGGAGGAATCCGAGGCGGGCCTGAACTTCCTTGAGCACCTGTCCCGCGATGGCTTCTTCGCGTGAACCGAGCGTGAGACTGTTCAGGAAATCTGCGCAGTCGGAGATCGAGAGTTCACACACCTCCGCGATGGACTTGCTGCCGAAATCTCCGGCGGCAATGGTCACCGACAGGATTTCCGGACGCAGTCGCGCACCGCCACACGCGGGACACGGGGTGTCGCGCATGTAGCCGTCGTAGCGTTCCTTCATCTGATCAGATTCGGTCTGCTCGAGCCTGCGATGCAGGAAGGGCATGACGCCCTCGAACTCCGCATAGTAAGAACGGGTACGCCCGTACCGGTTCTTGTACCGGACGTGGACCTGTTCCTCACTGCCCTCGAGAATTGCCTTGCGCGCCTTGGCTGGAAGCTTGTTCCACGGCGTCTTCATGTCGAAGCCGAGGATGTCGCCGAGGCCGGACAGCAAGCGCCCGAAGTACTCGGAACTCTGCCCCATCGACCACGGCGCGATAGCTCCGTCCTCGAGACTCAATTCCGCATCGGGAACAACAAGTTCGGGGTCTACCTCTTTACGAATACCCAGACCCGTGCACTCCGGGCAGGCTCCGTACGGCGAGTTGAACGAGAACGAACGCGGCTCGAGATCGTCGATCGCGAGTGGATGGGCGTTGGGGCACGCCAGCTTTTCGGAGAATCGCCGCTCCCGGTCAGGCGCGTTTTCTTCACGGTCGACAAAGTCGAGAACAACAATGCCCTCGGCAAGGCGGAGAGCGGTCTCGACCGAATCCGTGAGTCGCTGCTTGGAGCTTGCCTTCACCTGCAGACGATCGACGACAACTTCGATGTCGTGCTTTTCCTGCTTCTTCAGCTTCGGCGGATCGGTCAAGGGGTAGACGACACCATCAACCCGTACACGTGAGTAACCCTGCGTGTTGAGCTGTTCGAAAAGGTCGACGAACTCACCCTTGCGGGTGCGCACCACCGGAGCGAGGACCTGAAACTTGATGCCCTCCTCCATGTCGAGGACCTGATCGACGATCTGTTGAGGCGTCTGACGCGCGATTTTCTCACCACATACCGGGCAGTGAGCGGAACCCGCGCGGGCATAGAGGAGACGAAGGTAGTCGTAGACCTCGGTAATGGTTCCGACGGTTGATCGAGGGTTCCGGTTGGTCGACTTCTGATCGATCGACACCGCAGGCGACAAGCCTTCGATGAAATCGACGTCGGGTTTGTCCATCTGGCCCAGGAACTGACGCGCGTACGCCGAGAGTGACTCGACATACCGACGCTGTCCTTCGGCGAAGATCGTGTCGAACGCAAGGCTGGATTTACCCGAACCCGACAAACCCGTGAAGACGATCATGCTGTCTCGCGGGAGATCCAGGTCGACTCCTCGCAGATTGTGCTCTCGCGCACCCCGCACGATCAGGCGATCCGACACACCAATTCCCTTCATCGTCATTCATCTGGGCTGTCCACCAGCGACATCACCGACATCTCGAGCACTCAAACGCAGCGAGTCCTCGAACGACGCCATGGTAGGCCGAGCCACCGACAAGTTTTGACTGCAAGCACGAACCCAGCGTTCTACCAGCCCCTATTCGAAGGTAGCCTGCGAATCATGACGAATCAGCCCATCGTGATCGACAACTCCTATACCGGTCAGCTCTCCCCCGATTCTGCGCCTCAACGACGCACCATCGACAGTGCAACCATCACGAAGATGTCAGTCGGCCCCATGGACAACAACACCTACCTCGTGGTCTGTTCCGCAACCGGGAAATCACTCCTGATCGACGCGGCCAACGAAGCCGAGAAAATCGTTGCGCTGATCGAGCAGGAAGCTCCGGTGTTCGACTCCATCGTCACCACACACCAGCACGGCGACCACTGGCTGGCACTGAAAGACGTCCACGCTGCCACCAACGTGCCAACCGCTGCGCACCCCCTCGACGCCGAAGCACTTCCCGTGACCCCGGACGTACTGCTCGAGGACGGCGACAGCGTCACGGTCGGCAACCTGAGCTTGGATGTCATCCACCTGTCCGGCCACACCCCCGGCTCCATCGCACTCGTGCTCACCGAACCGTCCGGTCAGCTTCACATCTTCACCGGCGATTCGCTCTTTCCAGGCGGAGTCGGCAAGACCGCTGATCCCGAGAAATTCACCTCACTGCTCAGCGACGTCGAGACCAAGCTCTTCGCACGCTACGACGACTCCGCCATCGTCTACCCCGGCCACGGCAAGGACACGACGCTGGGCGCCGAGCGTCCGCACCTGCAGGAATGGCGCGAGCGCGGTTGGTGACCCTTGCACCGCACATCCCCAGCGCTGCCCCGCCACGCGCGT
Source organism: Rhodococcus sp. 24CO (assembly GCF_050586165.1). Classification (NCBI taxonomy): domain Bacteria; kingdom Bacillati; phylum Actinomycetota; class Actinomycetes; order Mycobacteriales; family Nocardiaceae; genus Rhodococcus; species Rhodococcus sp. 24CO. Next base: position 34,001 of record NZ_JAZFNF010000010.1, read on the forward strand.
TGGGGATGACCACCCGTCGACGGACGTGATCAGGCCGAGAAGTCGTTCAGCAACCGACTCGGACGGAATGGCCTTCGACTTCAAGTGGTCGACAATCGGACTAGCTCTACTGTCACGCAGCTAACTGGGCCGCAACGCCTACCCAGGGTCCGTCACTCATGGCCGCGATACCTGGAACGCGGAGCTAAGGACCGCTCCTCGGCTTCTTTAGCTGAGCGGTATCATCATCGCGAACCGTCACTTCCAAGGAGCCCACATGACCGCACCGCTCCACAGTCGGCAACTGCGGTCCGTGTCGAGCGCGAAGCGCACTGAGCGGGAGTCGGTGCGCCGCCGCTACGGAGCATCCGAGGTGAGAATCTTCGGGTTGGTAGCCAGCACCGTTGCAGGGGAAGAGCTTTCGGAGTTGCTCGCCACACATGTCGACGTCGTGGCGCGAGAAGTATCCAAGGAAGCAGGGTCGGAAACTGCCCACGCCGATATGGTCGCTGTGTGAGCAGAATTCTGGCTCCGGGCGAAACCTGCTGGCGCATCGAGCCGGCTGACAATCTTGCCTGCATTGTCGATGCCGCTGACTACTTTCATCATGCGAAGTCCGCGATGCTACAAGCGGAAAAACGAATCATGTTGATCGGCTGGGACTTCGACACGCGCATCAAACTCGAGCCGCGCGAGAAGACGCTCGACGGCCCAAATCGGCTGGGCATGTTCCTACGCTGGCTTGTCCGCGAGAAACCCGACCTCGAAATCCTCGTCCTGAAATGGAACATAGGGGCCTTCACCGCAATCGGACGCGGCATGACTCCCGTCTTCGTGTCGAACTGGTTGACCAACGAGCGTCTTCGGTTCGAAATCGACGGCGCCCACCCCGTGGGCGCCGCACACCATCAGAAAATCATCGTCATCGACGATGCTCTGGCGTTCTGCGGCGGCATCGACATGACGGTGGACCGCTGGGACACCTCGGATCACGTCGACCGCAACGACTACCGAATCACACCGAGCGGAAGGCGTTACGGCCCTTGGCATGACGCGACCACAGCGGTAGACGGCAGTGCAGCTGCGGCCATCGGTGAATTGGCGCGGGCACGCTGGAAATCCGCAACCGGCGAGGACCTGGCACCGGTCCAGAGCACTACGACGCCGTGGCCTGTCAATTTGGCTCCCACTTTGCGCGTCGTCGACGTAGCCATCGCCAGAACGCTGCCGGAACTCGGCGAACGCACGGAGGTACGCGAGATCGAGGCGCTCTATCTCGCGGCCATCGCCGGTGCCGAACACATGCTGTACATCGAAAGCCAGTACCTCGCCTCACGCACGCTGGCCGAGGCGATTGCCGCGCGCCTGCGTGAGGCCGACGGACCGGAGATCGTTCTGGTCATTCCGCGCAACGCCGACGGATGGCTGGAAAAAAAGGCGATGGACGGGGCACGCCACGACCTGTTGCATCTGTTGTGGACTGCTGACGTCCATGACCGGTTCGGTGCGTTCTATCCCGTGACCTCCTCTGGTGCAACTATTTACGTGCACGCAAAGATCCTGGTGATGGATGATCGACTCCTGCGAATCGGGTCATCGAACCTCAACAACCGTTCGATGGGCTTCGACACCGAGTGTGACATCGCCGTCGAATCCGACGACGATTCAGATGTCGAGTTGCGGGCCTCGATCGTCGGACTGCGGCGCCGACTGCTCAGCGAGCACCTCGACGTCACCGAGAATGAGGTCGACGACACGTTGCGGGAGCACTCACTGTTGACGACGGTTCGCGCACTTGCGTCCTCAGACGGCCGCAGTCTGCGTGAATTCGACCGGAACACAGTCGACAGCGAAGACCACGTGCTCGCTGAAAATGCACTGATGGATCCGGAGCGCACGCCGCCGAGGCTGAGCGACCGAATCGGCGGGATTCGCCGTCTCCTCGACAAACGCTGAGACTCGAACCGATCTTCGATGCTGTCGATCGGAAAGCAACTCGGACAGCGAGCCTGCGTCGTGAGTAGCTCGATGATACGAAGCGTTCCGATTTCGGAGCGTTGGCCGACACGGCACTCGCGAGGACGCCGCAGCGAGCCTTTTTTCGACCACACCAAAACTCCCTGGAGGAACTGCCATGACGAATCCGCTGATTGCAGACTGCCCAGACGCCGTACGCGCCTACCTGACCCTCGCTGAAGCGGAGGATCGCACAGCCGCGGTGTCGCTATTTGTCGAAGATGCACACGTCACAGACGACGGGCACGACTACATCGGTGTCACCCAGATCAGGGCATGGCTGGGTCGAGTCGCAAGTCAGTACACGTACACCACAACGCCGATATCCACGACCAGCGACGCCGCCACTAGAACGACCTCGGTCAGGTGCCGGCTCGAAGGAACGTTCCCCGGTGGGCTGGTCGACCTCGACTACTGCTTCCAACTGGACGACTCCGGTCGACTCGAACGCCTCACCATCACTCCGAGTGCAAACCAGCCCGCCTGAGCCACCCGGCACCCTCGGTAGCGGGTTGAAGCTTTCGACGAAGACCACTATCTCGAAATGACGATGTTCGGTATTTGTGTGCGATGGGTATGTGCGAGCCATGCCGAATCAGCAGATACCCGATCCACCCGACAATTCACGGCCCCACGAAGCGAGCGACGACGAGGTTGCCGCCGCAGGCAAACTCTCCGAAGCTCTCGAGACCGTCGAACGCGCCCGTGGACGCTTGTACGACTTTCACCAATTGATCGGGCATGCCGACCTGATGCTCGACCAAGCGGTCCAGAAACTGCGCGACGCCGGCCGCGACGACCTCGCAGAGAAAATAGAAACCGAGCTGGTCGGACGCAACGTTCTTCACGGACGATGGACCTTCCAAATCGTCGAGGAGTTCGACGACAACTTCTGGTCCGCGTTCCGAAAGTCCGAAATGCTCGTGCGCAACGAGCTGTGCAACGGGAGCCGACACGTCTTCGAGTCCGAAATGAAAGAAGCCCGGCGAACTCACGGATATCCCGGACACGAAGCACGCCCCTGACCTCATCCCCTGTGCCAACGGCTGGACACTGCCGCCGGGGTCGCCGAAGATCCCGCTGAACTTCGCTGTCGTCTCGAGGCGCACGCTGGTGTGACCCAACGCGGTTGTATACACGTCGAACCCACTCGTGCCAGACTCCGAAGTAGGCCCGATTGTCGATCGAGCGCGGAGGACGTCGAATGACAACATCCAACACACCGGCGGAGTGGCCCGCGCTACGCGTCGACGACTGGACCGACACGCGCGACACCCTGCACATGTGGGTGCAGATCGTGGGGAAGATTCGACTCGCGTGTTCGCCGCTAGTCAACCACTGGTGGCAGGTCACCCTGTACGTCACTCCCCGAGGGTTGACGACGTCGTCCATCCCCTACGGCGACCGCATTTTCGATATCGAATTCGATTTCTGCGAGCACCAACTACGCATCCGCGACAGTTCCGGGGCGTCGCACGAGATTCCGCTCGAACCTCAATCGGTATCGACATTCTATGCACGCACGATGGAAGCGCTACGCACCCTGGGTATTTCAGTGGACATTGCGCCAACACCGAATGAGGTTGATCCGGCACTTCCGTTTGCCGACGATCATGTGCACTGCACCTACGACGCCGCAGCCGTCCACTTGTTCTGGCGGCAACTCGTTCAGGCCGACCGCGTCATCGCGTCGTTCCGCGCGGGATTCATCGGAAAGGTATCGCCGGTCCATTTCTTCTGGGGCGCAATGGACCTCGCATGTACTCGTTTCTCCGGTCGCACTGCGCCACCACATCCGGGGGGAGCCCCCAACTGCGGAGACTGGGTGATGGTGGAAGGTTACTCTCACGAATTGAGCAGCTGCGGCTTCTGGCCGGGCGGCGGAGAGGAAGGCGCGTTCTATTCGTACTCGTACCCCGCGCCTGCGGCGTTCGAGGACTATCGCGTCGAACCGTCGGCAGCGTTCTACAGCAACGATTTCGGTCAGTTTCTTCTGCCGTACGAAGCAGTCCGAACTGCCACCGACCCTGACGCGACACTTCTGGCGTTCCTGCAGACCACATATGCTGCCGCCGCCGATTCGGGCCACTGGGACAGAGCCGCGCTGGAGAGCGACCCGCATCGCTGGGCGGCGCGGCGATAACTGTCGCGCTCCGGTCCGCCGCCCATGCGTCGTGCTTGGACGAGTCGATCGGTTCCCGGGTTCTGCATCGTCGAGGTGGTTCCGTGCTCGCGGATGAAAACAAAAACCCCGCAGGCGTTGCGACGGTCATGCCTGCTGGGCCCCCACCGACCACCACGACGTCGACGTTGCGATCCATTGTCAAACCTCCCACGCCGTCGTCTCAAGGTGTGTCGCGGCCGAGTTTCGGTCAATTCTTCGCTGTTCGACGTGGTTTTTGCAGTCTTCCCACAGGGGCTGGCCAAACGTAACCTCTCCCGGGTTCCGTTCGAATCGCTAGGGTGGAAAGGACCTACATCGGGAGGCTTGGAACATGCTGGTACGTCGAATTGCTCGTCCACTTCTTTCCACCATCTTCATTGCCGGGGGGATCGATGCGCTCCGCAATCCTGCGCAACGCGCGGCAAAAGCAACTCCACTGATCGACAAATCAGTGGAAACACTCCCCGGCGCGGTGACACAGAAATTGCCCGCAGATCCAGAGACACTGATCAAGCTCAACGCGGTGATCCAGATCGGCGGTGGGGCATTGCTGGCAAGCGGTAAGGCTCCACGCATCGCATCGTTGGCACTGGCTGGAAGCCTGATTCCCACCACAGTTGCAGGCCATGATTTCTGGAACGAGACCGACCCAACACTTCGCGCGATGCAGCGCACCAACTTCATCAAGAACGTCAGCCTGCTCGGCGGCCTGATGATCGCGTCCGTCGATACCGAAGGCAAACCGTCACTCGGTTGGCGCGGTCGACGCGCTGCGAGGAAGGCGCAGGCATCGATCGCGGCGACACTCCCCTTGGCGGCCGCAAACCACGACGAGCACACAGGCGAACGCCTCGAGCATGCTCTCGCCGTAGCCTCGGAGCGTGGCACCGAACTAGCCGAAGCTGCAAAGGTACACGGTTCCGAATTGCTCGAGATCGCCAAGGAACGTGGCCCCGAGATTCTCGAGGTTGCACAGAAGCGCGGTGCGGAACTGGCAGAGACGGCTAGAGAGCGCGGATCGGAACTGGCAGAGTTGGCCGGAAAGCGCGGCGCCGAGTTCGCAGAACTTGCGCTCGAAAAAAGCAACGAGTGGGCGGAGACTGCATCCGAGCAGTCAGAGGTCCTCGGCAAACGAGCCCGCAAACGCGCCGAAATCGCACTGGCGAAGGCCCGCGAGAAGCGCGACGAATTGACGCACTGACGCATTCGAACGTCCGGTCAGGCCACCCTCGGGTGGCCTGACCTCGTTGGATACACCCCATTCACCTAAGCGAACTAGACTGTCTTGGCACTTTTGCGGTGCTCGAACTACTGTCACCAAGCCTAGGAGAACCCTTGCCCGACGCGGACCCGTCACACACCGAGCAACAGCTCGAGCAGCAGTACGTGACGATGCTGTATTCCCGTCTCGACGAGCTCCGGAAGCATGCCAAATCGCGCCTGAGCACCGTCTTGCTGGAAAGCGGTGGAACCCCGCAGGCACGCAGTGAACGTGAATCGTTCAACGCGATGTACACCGAGGATCTAGCCAAGTACGACGCGGCCGAAAATGGACTGTGTTTCGGCAGAATCGATTTCGACGAAGAACATCGCTACGTCGGGCGTTTGGGCATTCTCGACACCGAGAACGACTACGAGACGCTCCTCCTCGACTGGCGCGCCCCGATGGCCCGCCCGTTCTACCTCGCGACACCGGCGGCGCCGGAGGGCGTGAAGCGTCGACGCCACATCCGTAGCCGTAGCCGCGCGGTCACCGGGATCAACGACGAATACCTCGACCTCGACGCGGCTCGCGCTGCCGGTGTTGTCACCGAAGCCGGTGGCGTGGCCGGTGAGAGCGCGCTACTCGACGCATTGAACGCTGCCCGCACCGGCCAGATGAACGACATCGTCGAAACCATCCAAACCGAGCAGGATTCGATCATCCGATCCGAACACAAGAGTGTGCTCGTGGTTCAGGGTGGCCCCGGTACCGGCAAAACCGCTGTGGCGCTCCACCGTGCAGCGTTCCTGCTCTATACGTATCGCCAGCAGTTGGCGAAGGCCGGCGTACTCATCATCGGCCCCAACGCAACGTTCCTCGACTACATCAGTCAGGTACTCCCGTCACTGGGCGAAACCGGCGTTCTACTCTCCACCATCGGCGACCTGTATCCCGGAGTGCGCGCAACGCGAATCGATTCGCTTGCGGCCGGGGAGATCAAGGGTTCACTCGACATCCTCGACGTACTCAAGAACGCTGTCCGTGATCGCCAGGAAGTACCGTCCTCGCCGATTGTTCTCCGCTTCGACACCTACGACCTGAAACTGGATCGAAAGACAGTCACCAAGGCCCGTGGCCGTGCCCGCTCATCCCGCCGTCCGCACAACTTGGCCAGGCCGATCTTCGTGTCCGCGGTCATCGAAGCGCTGGCTCTGCAGATGGCTGAGATCATCGGCGGAAATCTGGTGGACGGCGGTTCGCTCCTGAGTCGAGACGACATCGCCGACATTCGTGACGAGATGCGCGAAGACGCCGACATCATGTCCGCGATCGGCTCGCTATGGCCCGAGTTGTCGCCGCAACAGATTCTCGCCGAACTCTGGACGTCACCGAGACGACTGGAAAAAGCCGCTCCACAATTCGACGACAACCAGCGCTCGGAATTGTTGCAGAGCGTCGGCCCCGGATTCAGCGCTGCCGACGCACCGCTACTCGACGAGCTGGCCGAAATTCTCGGCGTTGACGATGCCGCGGAACGCGAACGGGCACAACGACAATGGCGCGCTCAGATTGCCGACGCACAGGGCGCTCTCGATATTCTGACAGGGTCGGCGCCGCAGGATCTCGAAGACGAGATGGACCCCGAAATCCTGATGGCCTACGACCTGATCGACGCCAGTCAACTCGCGCAGCGTCACGACCTGGGCCAGCATCAGACCACTGCCGAGCGCGCCGCGGGTGATCGAACCTGGACGTACGGTCACGTGATCGTCGACGAGGCTCAGGAGTTGTCGGCCATGGCGTGGCGAATGTTGATGCGCCGCATACCGAATCGTTGGATGACGTTAGTGGGCGACACTGCGCAGACGGGTGATCCCGCCGGCACGTCGTCATGGCAGACAATCCTCGAACCGTACGTCGCACAGCGGTGGAAGCTCACGCAGCTGACCGTGAACTACCGAACCCCGTCGGAAATCATGGATGTGGCACACCGGGTGCTCGAAAAAATCGATCCCACGCAAGCAGTACCCCGGTCGGTTCGAGACAGCGGTTTTGCACCGTGGTCACTGAAAACCACTGCGGAGAATCTCGAGGAAACGGTGCGTCGCTGCATCGAGCACGAGTCGCACACAGGCCTGACCGCAGTGATCGCCGGGCACGAGACGGTGAAGAACCTGTCCGGCCTCGCCGGCGACTCTGTCAGTGTGCTCTCCGTCAAGGACGTCAAGGGTCTGGAATTCGACACCGTTTTCATCGTCGAACCCTCAGATATCCTCGAGGAATCGCCGCGTGGCATGAACGACCTGTACGTCGCACTGACCCGCGCAACACAGCGGCTCGGCATCATTCACATCGAATCGCTTCCGGCTGTGCTCGACAACATCGCCGAAGCTGCATTCACACCCGTGATGTGATGCGACCGAGTAGGTTCTCTCGTGCCACTTCTACTGAAGGAAATCTTCTCGTGACCGCTCCGATCGCCGCACGCATGCCGCAGTGGCTACTCCGTCGCCGCCCACAGGTCGTCGGAGCTGCGCTGATCGGCCTGTGCGCCGGGACGCTGATCGGATGCGCTCAGGCCGAGTCTTCGCCGTCGGATACCGCCGACAACGCCGCACCGGCCACTGCCATGGCCGACTCACCCGAGCTTCAGGCACTCGAACGGTTCCGGGACGCGATCACGGCAGACGGCGTCACCACACCGCTTACCGACGACACCCTGCAGGCACTCGGGGACGGAATCTGCCGCCAGCTGGCGGTGGGCACGGATCGAACGATGATCGTCGAGAATTTGCGCAGCGTGACGCACAACGGCGCCACCAGCCGACCAGGCCAACTCCAAGACGTGGAGAGCACCGAAAACAGTTCGGCCGCATCGCCGATCAGTGCCGATCCCTATCGATTGGGAACATTGATCGTCGATGCGGCCGAGACCGAGTACTGCTGAAATCTTTCAGCGAACGGTATGAACGATCAGGACGTCGGATGTTGCCTTTCGTGCAGCATCCGACGGTACCGATCCGAGTAGACGGCCGGTCAGTGTGTTGAGTCCACGGTTACCGATGACCAGCAGATCACCCTCGACCTCGTCGAGCAAAGCGAGCAAGGACTCGACGGGTGCTCCGACGATTGCCCGTTCCACGACCTTCTCCGCGCCGGCCGCATGTGCGCGCTCTCGGGCGGTTCGGAGGATTTCGTAGGTAGGTGTCGAACCTGTGACCTGGTATGCCTCGTCGCCGAGTACATCGGCCGCAGCGCTGACGTCCTTGGGGTCTGCGGGGTAGTACGCGCACGCGATGATCAACTGTGCACTGGCGTCGGCGGCAATGCTTGCGGCCCGGTCGACTGCTTTCAGTGACGACTCGGAGCCATCGGTTCCTACGACAACGGTCCGGTAGGCACTCATTCATCCTCCATGGTTACGAAATAGTCAGCGGTTACGGGATAGTCAGCGCTGCTGACATTAGCGGGCAGAACTCGGTAAAAGTGCCGTTTGCCATACACACCACAACACCGCAGTGAATGTGATCTGCAGTCACATCAAAAAATTACACTGAATTCCGGATCAGCGCAGGTTTCCGAATCGCGGACCGAAAAGCGCGGCGGGAAACACGTCCTGTTCAGTCAACGCAGCACGCCACGGCGCCGCCAATTCGAGAAGCCTGTCGGCTCCGGATTCGCCCAAGGCGTCCCACGGCGCCAAAGCCAGATCGTCCGTCAAGTCCTCCACGACGTCGCGCAGTTCCTGCCCGTCCTCGGTCAGTGCTCCCGACTTACGATCGAGCAACTCTCGATCCTGAAGATCCTGGACGCCTTGCGCCCACTGCTCCGCAGACCACCCTCGACGACTCTGGGCAAACTTCTGCTGGAATCCGATACCGGTGGCGGTGTGGGTGATCAAGGCATCCAACCCGTTCAGCCCGGCAGTCTGCAGAGCGGCGATGTGGCCGTCACCGCGGTACTCCCGCAGCAAAGTCAGCGCGTGCCAGAATGCGAGGTGCGGCACGGTCGGCCACTCGACGGAAGCCCAACCGGCGTACAGCGGACGCCCCTCGACGCCGGGGATGTTCCGCGCTGCGATGGAAACCAACTCGGCAGCTTCAGCCATGTCCGGTGAGGACGTCACCTCTTCGCCGAGGAGACGAACGTACGCGGCGTCGATAGCGCGGTAGCGCGCAGCAACAATCTCCGACGGTTTCGCGAGGTCCCACGCGCGCGGAATCACGCTGGCGACCAACTCCGGATTGAAGTTGTAGAACGCCGACGTCACTACGGTGGCAGGCGGAGTACCCAAGGGCGCAGCTCGACCCGCGAAGTACACCATCCGGCCGGGTTCGAGCCCGAGCGCAACCAATTCCTTTTCCGTCTCCGGAACGAAGTAAGCCAACGAATGGAGAAGTTCGAGAGTACGGCCGGTCTTGCCGGCAGTCTGTGCATCCATATGTGAACCGTAGCGGGCGTTCCCGATTCACACACATCCCACCGAACTACTTCAAACCGGCCGCGTCCATGCCTCGAAGCTCCTTCTTGAGATCCGAGATTTCATCACGCAAACGACCGGCCAACTCGAACTGCAAGTCCCGAGCGGCATTCATCATCTGATCGGTGAGTTCCTTGACCAGGTCTGCCAATTCGGCCCGGGGCATCGATTTGGTGTCGCGGCCTTCGTACACGCCTGCACTGACCGCGCGGCCTGCTTCGCCCTGCGCTCGACGGCCACGCGTCGAGTTACGTCCGGAACCACCGATGTCGACGGACGCTGCGGTGTCCTCGGCTTCCTCGTAGACCTGATCGAGGATGTCGGCGATCTTCTTGCGGAGAGGCTGCGGATCAACCCCCATCTTCTTGTTGTATTCGACCTGCTTCTCACGGCGACGCTCGGTCTCTTCGATTGCCTGCGCCATGGAGGCGGTGATCTTGTCCGCGTACATGTGAACCTGGCCGGACACGTTACGAGCAGCGCGGCCGATGGTCTGGATAAGGCTGGTGGAACTCCGCAGGAACCCCTCCTTGTCGGCATCGAGAATGGCAACAAGCGACACCTCGGGAAGGTCGAGGCCCTCACGCAGAAGGTTGATGCCGACCAGGACGTCGTACTCCCCCAGTCGCAACTGCCGCAGCAATTCGACGCGACGCAACGTGTCGATGTCGGAGTGCAGATAGCGAACCCGGATTCCGAGTTCGAGCAGATAATCGGTGAGGTCTTCCGACATCTTCTTGGTCAAGGTCGTGACAAGAACGCGCTCGTCCTTTGCCGCGCGTTCCTGGATCTCGTGAACCAGGTCGTCGATCTGCCCCTTGGTCGGCTTGACGATCACCTCGGGATCGATGAGGCCTGTCGGACGAATCACCTGCTCGACGAACTCACCGCCAGATTGCCCCAACTCGTACTTGCCCGGCGTTGCAGACAGGTAGACGGTCTGACCGATCCGCTGACTGAATTCTTCCCACGTCAGCGGCCGGTTATCCGTCGCCGACGGTAGCCGGAAACCGAACTCCACCAGGTTGCGCTTACGCGACATGTCACCCTCGTACATGGCGCCGATCTGCGGAACGGTCACATGCGACTCGTCGATGACCAGTAGGAAATCCTCGGGGAAGTAGTCGATCAGCGTAGCCGGCGCGGTACCGGGTCCACGACCGTCGATGTGCCGTGAATAGTTCTCGATTCCGGAGCAGAATCCGACCTGTTTGATCATCTCGAGGTCGTACTGCGTTCGCATCCGTAGCCGCTGCGCCTCGAGCAGTTTGCCCTTGCCCTCCAACTCTTCGAGGCGTTGCTCCAACTCTTGCTCAATGTCCTTGACTGCACGCTCGAGCCGCTCGGGTCCGGCAACATAGTGGGTTGCGGGGAAGATCCGAACCGTATCCACTTTCCGGACGATGTCGCCGGTGAGCGGATGAAGGTAGTACAGCGCCTCGATTTCGTCGCCGAAGAACTCGATCCGAACCGCCAACTCTTCGTACGACGGGATGATTTCCACCGTGTCGCCCCGGACGCGGAACGAACCACGGGTGAACGCAACATCGTTGCGGTTGTACTGCACGTCGACCAGGAGGCGCAGAAACGCATCACGCGGAACCTCGACGCCCACGTCGAGTGAGATGGATCGATCGAGATAAGACTGCGGCGTGCCGAGACCATAGATGCACGACACGGACGCAACCACAACAACGTCCCGTCGCGAGAGCAGGCTCGACGTCGCGGAGTGGCGCAGGCGTTCGACGTCGTCGTTGACCGACGAGTCTTTCTCGATATACGTATCCGTCTGAGCGATATATGCCTCAGGCTGGTAGTAGTCGTAGTACGAGACGAAGTATTCAACCGCGTTGTTCGGCAACATCTCGCGAAGCTCGTTGGCCAACTGAGCAGCCAAGGTCTTGTTCGGCGCCATCACCAGCGTCGGCCGCTGCACTCGTTCGATCAGCCAGGCCGTCGTCGCAGATTTTCCGGTGCCGGTGGCACCGAGAAGCACTATGTCCTTCTCGCCCGCCTCGAGCCGTTTCTCGAGCTCGGCGATGGCTGCGGGCTGATCGCCGGCAGGCTCGTATTCGCTGACGACCTCGAACCGGCCGTCGGAGCGCTCGATGTCGCTGACCGGACGAAACTCGGAATGTGCGACGACTGGATGTTCGGAAGCAAACGCCATGAAACCAGGGTATGCGCACCCACCGACATCATGCGTGGGCACAAGCTCGTCGCAGCGGTAGGTTCATGCATCATGAGCGAAGCGCGCATCCACATTCACCCGCCCAAAGTCGAAACATTCGACCTCGAGGCCCGAACCAATATCGATCCCAAGGGCTTCGTTCGCCAGGTCGAAACCTACCGCGAAGAGCCATGGGGCCTGTACATGGGCCGACACGCAGACCATCCACAATTCCACTATCTGGAGTCGTGGATGCTCCCCGACCTCGGAATCCGAGCGTCGATCTTCCACTTCACGCCGGGGCACGAACGGGACCAGGATCACTACATCGACATCGGCACATTCACGCGCGGTGAGCATGCATGGAGATCCGAAGACCACTATCTCGATCTGATTGTGCAGACCGGCCGCAGCACCGAACTCCTCGACGTCGACGAACTCCTGGCAGCGCACGCATCCGGAATACTCGACGCCCAGACTTCCGAACAGGCAATGCTGACCGCTGCCCGCACCATCGACGGCATCGCCGCCCACGGTCACGATCTCGGCGCGTGGCTGTCGTCGTTGGGTATGCCGATCACCTGGCGTTAGGCGTCAGGCCGTCCAGCCCGACTTGGCTGCCCATTCCCACGCACGGTGGAACGCCGCGTCGAACCAGGGGGTCTTGACCGCGAGGTACGCATCCATCGCCTTGTCGTAATCATCGATTCCGGACGCGTGCTCCGCGGCCCGGACCTTCAGCGCGGCATACTCCGCGCGGGCCTCGTCATCCGCCCGCAGCCAGTCTCGGAACAACACGGCAAATTGCTGACCAGGCCAACCGTCGACGCGAATGTGGATGTTCGCCGGCCGACCCGGATCTGCGCTGGCGTGAATCCGCTTCGCCCACACGCTCGGATCGGTTTCACCCCCGACATAGGCAGGCTTCGGATCGTCCGCGACGATGCTCTCGAGACGCGGAAAACCGCCGGTTGCAAGGTCAGCGGCCAAGTCGTCCGCAATCCCGATGTGTTCGACAGTGATCTGAAGATCGATCACGTCCTTCGCGTCGAGTCCCGGTACTGCAGTGGAACCGATGTGATCGATACGCGTGGCTCGATCACCGCACAGCAGCGCCAACCGCTTGATCAGCCGATCGGCCTGAACTGGCCACTGCGGATCCGCGGGGCTCAGCTCAGGAAGCGCACGAACCACTGTTCCGGTGCGCAGATTCTCTTCGAACGGTGCGATTCGATCGGCCCACAGTTCACGGACCACAGCGTCAAGGGCTCCTGGATCACCGCTGTTGTCGAGCCAGACGTCCGCAACGGCGCGGCGCTGATCGTCGGTCGCTTGCGCCGCGATCCGCGCCCGGGCATCGCTCTCGGGCATCCCCCGCGACTCGACCAACCGCCTGACGCGTTCTTCGGCGTCGACGTACACGATGACGACCAAATTGAACGCCGGAGCCATTCCTGCCTCAACCAGCAGCGGGATGTCCTGTACCAGAACAGAATTCGCCGGCGCAGCATCAAGGGCTTCGGCCGTACGACGGCCGATCAACGGATGCAGGATCGAATTGAGAGTGCCGCGGGAAGCGTCGTCGGCAAACGCCAACGCCGCAAGCGCGGGTCGATCGAGGGTGCCGTCGGACGCGATGATGCCGTCACCGAACGCCTGCGCCAACGCAGCCAACCCCGGGGTGCCGGGTTCGACGACCTCTCGGGCAATTAGATCGGCATCAACGATCACTGCTCCCAGTTCGGTGAGGATTTTCGACACAGTCGACTTGCCGGCTCCGATGCCTCCAGTGAGGCCAACTCTCAACACAACCGACAGTCTCTCACCTATGCTCACGGCACGAGATTCGAGTCCTGAAATCGAACACGCCACACAACTCGAGACGTAAATACCACAATCGAGGCAATCCGTGTGGTTAAGTTCTAGCGAACGCCCTGCACCTTCTCGAGAAAGTGGACGCCATGCGAGCAGATCGTGACCATCTTGGTCAGCATCGCCTCGGAATGCCGAACGGCGTGCACTGTATCGAATTTCCCGAGGTTGCCTTTGCGTTGGCCGAACATCGGCGAACGTGGTTCACCGTCCTCGTGAGCCAGGGCCGTCACAGCTTCGCGTCGATGCGCAAGCGCACAGCCGAAGCCACCGCGACGTACTGGGTCCCGGCTCCGGCTACCACGGCCTGACGTAGCAGCACCGCAGCTTTCACCCGACAGCCACCAGTCGCCAGACTGGTGGCTGTCGCATTTTCCTCCGATACAAAACCGGTGCGACGCCAATACTTGTGCCACACAACAAAAGAACCCCGCTCCTGCTTGCGCAGGAGCGGGGTTCTTTCACAGATCTCGCTTGATCAGATCAAGCGGTAATCCTTATGCGTTGCCCGACAGCTTCTCACGAAGTGCGGCGAGCTGTGCATCGCTTGCAAGCGATCCGCCAGCGGACTCTGCCGGAGCGGAGCCTGCGGAGGCCGGAGCCTCTTCGTCGTCTGCAGAAGCCGTCTCCGAGGAGTAGCCGGCAGCAGCGGTGGCAGCTTCAGCGGCCTCGTCTGCAGCGGTCTTCTCCATCTGAACGGTGTGCATCTTGTGACGACGCTCAGCCTCGGCGTAGCGGTTCTCCCACTCTTCGCGCTGCTTGTCGAAGCCCTCGAGCCATTCGTTGGTCTCGGGATCGAAGCCCTCGGGGAAGATGTAGTTGCCCTGCTCGTCGTACGAGTCGGCCATGCCGTACTTGGACGGATCGAACTCGGCGTTGTAATCCTCGTTGGCCTGCTTCAGCGACAGCGAGATACGACGACGCTCGAGGTCGATGTCGATGACCTTGACGAGTGCATCGTCGCCGACGCCGACAACCTGGTCCGGAACCTCGACGTGGCGCTCAGCGAGCTCCGAGATGTGAACGAGGCCTTCGATTCCCTCTTCGACGCGCACGAATGCACCGAACGGAACCAGCTTCGTGACCTTGCCGGGCACGATCTGGCCGATGGCGTGCGTGCGGGCGAACTGACGCCACGGATCTTCCTGCGTTGCCTTGAGCGACAGGGAGACGCGCTCGCGGTCCAGGTCGACGTCGAGAACCTCGACGGTGACCTCGGTGCCGACCTCGACAACCTCGGACGGGTGATCGATGTGCTTCCAAGACAGCTCGGAAACGTGAACCAGACCGTCTACGCCGCCCAGGTCCACGAATGCACCGAAGTTGACGATGGAGGACACGACGCCCTTGCGGACCTGGCCCTTCTGGAGCTGGTGCAGGAATTCGCTGCGAACCTCGGACTGAGTCTGCTCGAGCCATGCACGGCGCGACAGGACCACGTTGTTGCGGTTCTTGTCGAGCTCGATGATCTTGGCCTCGATCTCCTTGCCGACGTACGGCTGGAGGTCGCGGACGCGACGCATTTCGACGAGCGAGGCGGGGAGGAAGCCACGAAGGCCGATGTCAAGGATGAGGCCGCCCTTGACGACCTCGATGACGGTGCCCTTGACGGCCTCGTCCTTCTCCTTGAGCTCCTCGATGGTGCCCCAGGCACGCTCGTACTGAGCACGCTTCTTCGACAGGATCAGTCGACCTTCTTTGTCCTCCTTGGTGAGGACGAGAGCCTCGACCGCATCTCCCACGGAGACGACCTCGTTAGGGTCGACGTCGTGCTTGATGGAGAGCTCACGAGAAGGGATGACACCTTCGGTCTTGTAACCGATGTCGAGCAGAACCTCGTCGCGGTCGACCTTGACGATGGTGCCTTCGACGATGTCGCCATCGTTGAAGTACTTGATCGTTGCGTCGATGGCGGCGAGGAAGTCCTCGGCAGAGCCAATGTCGTTAATGGCAACCTGCGGCGAGGTGACGGTTGTGGAGGGCATATGTTGAATTGCTCCGGACGAGTTGTGGTCGGTTGATGGATTTTGTCGGACGAGATGCAACATTGAGGTACCGAAATGCAGTACCCAGTTGCACAGAAACTAACAACCGGAAACCGAAACACATTCCGCACCCGAACGGAGCACCGCAAGATCTCTCGTTCACGCCGATCCAAGGCCTCGGTAAAGGCCTAGTACAGATATTCGACTGAATGACAGACACTCGCGTGGGTAAGACTACGCGTCGGCGGTGCGAGCGGGCAAACCCGGGTACCCTGTCGCCGCTGGTAGCGCTCTAGTCTGTTCGATATGTCTGACGATCGCCACGCCGCCGCCAATTCCATTCTCGGGACCAGCGGAGTCGGCAGGGTCAGGGTCGACTCCGATGCGAGCGACCGCGCCAGCCGCGCATGGTGGGACGCAGACGCCGAGGACTATCACCGCACTCATGGCGAATTTCTGGGCGTGAACAGCGCAGACGGTGAATTCGTCTGGTGCCCCGAGGGTCTACACGAAGGCGATCACCATCTGCTCGGCGACATCGTCGACAAGGACATCCTCGAAGTAGGGTGCGGATCCGCACCCTGCGCCCGGTGGCTGGCCGGTCACGGCGCCCGCGCCGTCGGACTCGACATTTCGATGGGCATGCTCACGCGCGGAGTCGACGCCATGACTGCAGGCGGACCACGCGTACCGCTGATCCAGGCGAGCGCCGAATTGCTACCGTTTGCCGACGCGAGCTTCGACATCGTCTGCTCCGCCTTCGGAGCCGTTCCGTTCGTGGCCGATTCGCAGCAGGTGATGAACGAGGTCGCGCGAGTTCTGCGGCCGGGCGGCAAGTGGGTGTTTGCCGTCAACCATCCGATTCGCTGGATCTTCCCCGACGATCCAGGTCCCAAGGGACTGACCGCGACACTCCCCTACTTCGACCGCACCCCCTACGTCGAGGTCGACGACAACGGAGTGCCTACCTACGTCGAACACCACCGCACGATCGGAGACCGCGTCCGCGAACTGGTGGCAGCCGGCCTGCAGGTTCACGACATCATCGAACCGGAGTGGCCGGAGTGGCTGGACCGCGAGTGGGGACAGTGGAGTCCCCTACGCGGCCAGCTCTTTCCGGGCACCGCGATATTCAGCGCCGTCAAACCCTGACGGCTACAGAAGGTTCGACAGGAATGCCTTGGTGCGATCCTGCTGCGGGTTGGCCAGAAGTTGTCGCGGCTCACCGGATTCGACGACAACTCCGCCATCCATGAACACCAGCTGATCGGCAACCTCACGAGCAAAGCCCATCTCGTGAGTGACGACGACCATCGTCATTCCGTCTTTCGCGAGTTGTTTCATGACTGTCAGAACTTCACCGACAAGTTCCGGGTCGAGCGCCGACGTCGGCTCGTCGAAGAGCATCAGTTTCGGGTCCATCGCGAGTGCCCGCGCAATGGCTACGCGCTGTTGCTGTCCACCGGACAACTGAGCGGGGTATGCGTTTGCCTTGGCGCTCAAACCAACCTGATCGAGCAGATCCTTTGCCCGCTCGATCGCCTTCTTCTTGCTCACGCGCTTCACCTGGGTGGGCGCTTCGATGATGTTCTCCAGCGCTGTTCGATGCGGGAACAGGTTGAAGTGCTGGAACACCATGCCGATGTCCTGACGTTGCTTCGCCGCCGCCCGTGGGTGCAGTTCGTAAAGCTTGCCGTTCTTCTCCGAGTAGCCGACCAGGTCGCCGTCGACATACAGACGTCCCGCATTGACCTGCTCGAGGTGGTTGATGCAGCGCAAGAAAGTCGACTTGCCCGACCCTGACGGACCGACGAGGCAAAGTACTTGCCCGCGATCGATTTCGAGAGACACACCTTTGAGAACCTCTAGGGCGCCGAAGTTCTTGCAGACTCGGTCCGCTTTCACCATCGGTGTCATCTGCGTTCTCCTCCTGGGATGTCGGGGAGTGTCTCCACTACCGTTGCTTTACCCTGCGCGTCAGCGAGTGCCTGAAGCTGGCGGGTGGTCAGAGTCCGCGTCGAACCCTTCGAGTAGTGGCGCTCGACGTAGTACTGCCCGACCATCAGGACACTGGTCATTGCGAGGTACCACGTCACCGCAACCATCAAGAGCGGAATCGGCTCGAAATTTGCACCGGATATGTCTCTCGCGCGACCGTAGAGTTCGGTACTCAGGGGCACAGCTGTCACCAGAGAAGTCGTCTTGAGCAAGCTGATCAACTCGTTGCCCGTCGGCGGGATGATCACGCGCATGGCCTGGGGAAGAACCGTTCGCCGCATCGTCTGGCCCCACGTCATTCCCAAAGCTACGGACGCTTCGGTCTGACCTTCATTGACCGAGGCAATACCTGCACGGACGATTTCGGCCATGTACGCCGCCTCGTTCAACGCAAGTCCGACGACTGCGAAGAGAAACGCAGCCTGTAGATCCTGCATGTCGAAATGCACGAACTGGGGCCCGAACGGAACACCGAGATCGATGCTCTTGTAGATGGAGGGAAAGAGTCCCCAGAAAACAAGCTGGACGTAAACGGGGGTGCCGCGGAAGACCCACAAATAGACCCAGGCCGCGGACTTCAACACCGGGTTCGGTGATAGTCGCATGACAGCCAGGACGATGCCCAGGAGGATCGCCGCCGCCATCGACAAAACCGTCAATTGAATAGTGACCCAGGCCGCCTTGGAAATGCGCGCGTCGAAGAGGTACTGACGGTATGTCGCCCACCCGAACTGTTCATTGGTCGCCGAACCGTAGAGAAACAGCCCCACCAGCACAAGGATTACGACTGCAGCGATCCAGCGCCCTGGCCTACGCAGTGGAATCGCCTTGATCGGCGCCGGATCGCCACTCTCGGTTGTTGTCATGTTCATCAGCTCTCCGCGCCGTTGATCTTGGATACTTCGATGACGCCGGCCTCGACGCTCCACGTCTGAGCGATCTGTTGATAGACGCCGTTGTCGATCAGGTATTGCATGGCCTGCTGCAGAGCGGGACCCAGCTCCGAGCCCTTGACGATCGGCCAACCGTACGGTGCCGAATCGAAGGGCTCACCCGCCGCTTCCATCCGGCCCTTGCTGCGCTTGATCGCGTAACCGGTGACCGGCGAGTCCGCGGACAGTGCGTCGACGCGGCCGAGGATGAGCGCATTCGCCGCATCGTCCTGGCTGTCGTATTTGACCTTCTCGATCGGCGGTTTGCCTGCGGCAACACATGCCTCGCTCTTCGCAGGCACTTCGTCGATGTCCTCGGTGGTCGTGGTTTGCACAGCGACCCGCAACCCACACGCATTGTTCGGGTCGACAGGATTGTCCGGGCGCTGCGCCCATTGAATGCCTGCGCTGTAGTAGGTCACGAAGTCGACAGTCTTCTCACGTTCCTTGGAATCGGTGAAAGACGACATTCCCATGTCGTAGCTCCCCGATTGGATTGCGGGAATGATCTTGTCGAAGTCTGCTTGGTTGAAGACCGGCTCGACTCCGAGCACTGCCGCAACAGCTTTCATCAGATCGACGTCGAATCCGACGATGTTGCCGTTCGCATCCTTGAATTCGTTGGGGGCGTAGGGAATGTTCACCCCGATCTGGAGCTTCCCGGATTCAGCGACCTTCGGCGGCAACAGTGCCGCAATCTCAGGCACCTTCTGCACCGTGAGTGGAGGACCTTCCGGCACAAGACCTTCGTCATTGACCACACATCCCCCGCAGAGCGCGACAATCACGCCGACCAACAGGAGCCGAACCAGATGCATGCGTACTCCCCCGCGACGAAACACTCTTGCTCGCGCGTTTTCACCGACCACGACTCTGCTCTCCACTCGTCGATCGCCGCATCGAGCAACGTTCATTCGAAATTCAGTAGAACGGTAGGGTACGGCAGGACTTCCACGACTAGCGATTCCGAACTCCTTCCCCACCCGTGCGATACAAGAATCAGCGACGAAGTGTATGTGCGTACACCACTTCGGCGAATTCGCTGGTCGACGCAAGGCCGCCAAGGTCAGCGGTCGCGATTCCCGAGGAAATAGTGGCGTTCACCGCATTTCTGATTCGACTCGCCGCAGCCGACAACACGTGATCGCGACGGACATCTGCAAGCCAGTCCAGCATCATCGCGCTCGAAAGAAACAGGGCTGTGGGGTTGGCTCGGTTCTTGCCCGCTATGTCCGGCGCCGCTCCATGCGCAGCCTGCGCCATGACCTGAGTGTCCGACACATTGATCGACGGCGCTGTCCCGAGCGAGCCGGCCAACTCTCCTGCGAGGTCCGACAGGATGTCGCCGAACATGTTCTCGGTGACCACGACATCGAAATCTCCACCTCGCCGAACCAGAAGTGCGGCCATGGCATCGACATGTTCATCGTCGACAACAACGTGAGGATAATCGGCGGCCACAGCGAGGCAGGCGTCGCGGAAAAGCCCGGTGGTGAGGGTCAGGACATTCGCTTTGTGGACGATAGTGACGTGATTGCGTCGACGTGTCGCCAGAGCGAACGCAGTTCGGGCAATTCGCTCGCACGCTGCGCGGGTGAAAACTCCAACTGCGAGTGCGAGATCCGGTGTCGGCATGAATTCACCGCTACCGACAGCCATGTTGCGGTCTGCGTACAGCCCCTCGGTGTTCTCGCGAACAATCACCAAGTCCAAGTCAGGAACGGTCGCCTTCACTCCGCTCAGAACGGCGGCCGGACGGATGTTCGCAAAGAGTTCGAACTTCTTTCGGATCACACCGCCAGGTGTCAGCTGTCCACGAAACTCGCTCGGGTACGACGCGCTGTCATGTGGTCCGAGGATCCAGCCGGGTAGCTGTTCGAGCGCAGTGAGGGTCTCGTCGGGAATCGGTGTCCCGTGACTGTCGATGGCTTCGAAGCCGAGCGGCAGTTCCACCCACTCCACCGGTTGGGCGTGAACCGACGACATTGCGCCGTCCACGATCTCCCGAGTGGCTGGGACGATGTCCTGACCGATTCCGTCGCCGCGCATGAGTCCCAGCCGCAGGCCCGACGATCCGATTGCACTCGTACCTGTCATCGGGCAATCATTACCCATCATGGTCCAGTCGGTGGAGTTGTTGCTCGGCGAGTCGAGCGAGTCTGCGATACGCGGTCAGTGGTCTGCGCTCGCTGACGCAGGTCTCCCGAGTCAGGGAAAGATGGTGCGCGAGAGCAATCGACCGCACATCACGTTGTTCGTCGCGCGCTCGATTCCACCTGAGGTCGACGAAGTCCTGACCAGACGGTTCTCGCTACCACCCTTCGAGATCAGATTGGGTGGTTACATCGTGTTCGGCGGTAGGCAGTTCGTATTGGCTCGTTCGGTCATCCCGTCGAGAGCTCTCCTGCGACTTCACCGTGATGTCTTCGACGCCGCAGCCGGGTCCAGTGGTATTCCCGGGCACATCGAGCCGGGCACCTGGACTCCGCATGTGACATTGGCTCGGAGGATCGAGCCGGATCAACTGGGTGGCGCGATCTCCCTACTGAGCAAGGACGTCATCGCCGGCGATTGCGGACCGATCAGACGGTGGGACGGCGATGCGAGAGTGGAGTGGTCGCTGACTCCCCCTGGGTGAGCGATCGAGTTGCCCTCCTGGTGACCAGGATTCCCGCGATCACGATCAGCGCTCCTAGCGGTTGATTCCAGCCGATGTTCTCGCCGAGCACTATCGCGCCGAGCGCGACGCCGACGACTGGGCTGAGGTACGTGACAGTCGATGCCGCTGTCGGGCCCCACCCCTGCACGACATTGGTGTTCCAGATGAATGCCAATCCCGTTCCGAACGCGCCCAGGGCGATCATCGACCCGATGACTGCCGGTGTCAGGCGCATCGGTGTGTTCGCGATGACCGGTGACGCGAGCACCATGAACAATGCCCCGATGCTGATCTGCAGCAACGCGATGGTGCGGGTATCAACACCGAGCGGAAGGACGAACCGACGGAGGTAGACAAACGAAACGCCATACGACGCGGTCGCTCCGAGGCAGGCGATCTGTGCGCTGACGCTTCCACCAACTCCGATGTTCCACGGGGACAGCACAATCAGAACACCCACGAATCCGAGCATGAGGCCGGTGGCTTTGTATCGCGTCAAGGTTTCCCCGGGCAGGAATGCGAGGGACGCCGCCATGGTCATGAGCGGTGTCGTGGCGTTGTAGATGCTGGCGAGCCCCGACGACATGCTCTGTTCAGCCCAACTGAACAACAGCCATGGAACCACACATTGCATCGCGGCGAGAAATGACATGTGCTTCCACGTGCGACGGTCCCGCGGCAATCCGATCCGATTGAGCGCTGAAACGAGCGCCAACGCCAGTGCTCCGAAAACCAAGCGCCACAAGACAACTTGAGTGAAGGACAATCCTTCGAGGCCGATCTTCATAAAAAGGAAGCTTGCGCCCCACACCATCGAGGCGGCGACGTACTGAAAGAGAAGGCTCGCCCTCACAAGGTGAATTCACCGTGGGGGCTCACGTCGTGGCGGGTGTCGGGCGTGCGCCCGGTCAGAGCCAGAACGTTGAGGGCGATGAGGACGATCAGACTGACGATGATGATTGCCATGTACAAAGCTTGACGCACGTGGAGATGCCGCAATAGTGGCAGAAATGCCATAGTTGAACGATTTTCTGCCATGATGCCATTTTTCTGTCAGACTCGACACATGCTCGAAAAAGTGGTGGTTCCACTCATGCCGATGACCGAGGCTTTCGAACTCGGGGTGGCCTGCGAGGTGTTCGGATTCGATCGCTCGGACGAGAATTTGCCGACGTACGATTTCTCGTTGGTCGCGGCAGTTCCAAGCCCGATCCGAACTCGGTTCGGATACGGCATCGACGTTCCGTACAACCTGGACACTCTCGACGACGCGGATCTGATCATCGTCTCGGCCGGCGGGACCTACGCCGCAGACGACGACTACATGTGCGCCCCGCGCCCCGATTCGAGCGCAGATCCGCTCCTTCTCAAACTCCAGGAAGCGGTGAGCCGCGGCGCGAAAGTGGCAAGCCTGTGTACCGGCGCCTTCATATTGGGAGCAGCAGGCTTACTTGACGGAAAGCGGTGTACCACCCATTGGCGCCACGCCAAGCGATTGGCCGACGCCTATCCAGACGCCAAGGTCGATCCCGACGTGTTGTACGTCGACGAGGATCCTGTTTTCACGAGCGCCGGAACGGCTGCGGGAATCGACCTGTGTCTGCATATAGTCCGGAAAGAGCAGGGCAGTCGCGTCGCGAACGGGATCGCCAGACGCATGGTTGTTCCGCCACACCGCGACGGTGGACAAGCTCAGTACGTCGCCAGTCCCCTTGCCACAGTTCCCGATACAACGCTGAGTCCGTTACTCGACTGGATGACGGCACACCTTGCCGAGAACCTCACAGTGACGCGGGTCGCGGCGCGCGCCAATATGTCGCCTCGAACCTTCGCCCGCCGTTTCCAATCAGAAACAGGTGCAACCCCGGCTCGCTGGCTCAGCGATCAGCGCGTCCTCGCGGCGCAGCAATTACTCGAAAACAGTGATCTGCCCATCGACGTCATAGCCGAGCGGGTGGGTTTCGGCGGTGGCGCAGTCCTTCGCCAACACTTTCTCCGGCTGCGGTGCACGACACCGCAGGCGTACCGCCGAACGTTCCGGGCCGCCACGCAACTTAACTGACGGACAATCTCCCCATATAAGACTTTCCCCACAATTCGCGCGCAGAGTTACCCTGTAGATACTCGCCGAGAAGTGACGTGTGCATGTTCAAGCGACCGCGCCGCGGTCTGCTCGAGGCTTTCTCGGTGACCTTTACACACCGAAAGCCATCGCACCGGATCGAAGTAACTGATGATCGAGAATCATCCACCGCCGACGCAGCTCGGCGAGATAACACAGCACGACGGCCCGACACGAGCGGCCCTGGCCGCCGCGGAACTGACGGTGGCCGGATTCGCGGATGCCCGCGAGATCGGCCGCGGTGGATTCGGTGTTGTATTCCGTTGTTCCCAGCCCGCACTGGACCGCATCGTGGCCGTCAAGGTGTTGACCGGCGAATTCGACAGTGAGAATCTCGCGCGATTCCTCCGCGAACAGCGTGCGATGGGCCGATTGACCGGGCACCCGAATATTGTCAATGTGCTGTCGGTGGGCGCGACCAGCAGTGGGCGGCCGTACATTGTGATGCCTTACCACCTTCAAGGTTCGATGGCAGCGTGGATCCACGCCAATGGCCGGTTCGAATACGAGGCGGCCTGGCGCCTGGGAATCAAGGTCGCGGGCGCGCTGGAAACTGCGCACCGCGCGGGGATCCTCCATCGGGACGTGAAGCCGGCAAATGTGCTTCTGAGCGACTACGGGGAACCTGAACTTGCCGATTTCGGTATTGCTCATGTGAACGGCTATCGCAACGACCGGTCTGATGTGCACGTGGTCGACGCCTTCGAAACCGCGAGGGGTGTCGTCACCGGTTCTCCCGCGTTCACTGCTCCGGAGGTCCTGCGCGGAGATCAGTCGGATGCCGCTGCTGATATTTACAGCCTCGGCGCTACCTTGCTCGCAGCCATTTCCGGCAGGCAGGTTCCGGACGTCGCCGCCGAACCCGACCTCCCCCAGGACTTACGGGTAGTCCTCGAACACGCGATGGCCGTGTATCCCGGTGACAGACCCACATCTGCCGCAGAATTCGGCGAGGAACTCAGGCACACTCAACGCCGTCGCGGATGGTCATTGGACGACATGGCGTTGAATCCCGAACTCGGTGACCCGAATTCGAACAGCTCGAAGCCTCGCACCACCTTTTCGCCACCACGTGGAACCGACCCCGTGTCCGGAAACGCCTCGACACGTGGCCGAGACGACATGGGGAACCTACCGCTCGATCTGACCAGTTTCGTCGGGCGTCGCCGCGAGTTGACCGAAACGAAGAAGGCGCTGGCCGCCAACAGGCTGGTGACACTGGCCGGGGTCGGCGGTGTCGGTAAAACCAGACTTGCGCTGCAAGTTGCGAGGAGTTGCCGGCAAGCATTTCCCGACGGAGTCTGGTTGGTCGAACTGGGCGAGATCCGAGACGAGCCCCTGGTGGCCGAAACAGTGACCGCCTCCCTCGGGCTACGGAACCTCTCCGCCCGACCGGTACAGCAGACGTTGGTCGAGCACCTGCGTCCACATCGAACGTTGTTGGTGCTCGACAATTGTGAGCAGATGCTCGACGCTATTGCTGCACTGGCACAAGCACTATTGCAGACCTGCCCGGAGCTGCGAATCCTGGCCACGAGCCGCGAACCACTCGGCATCGGCGGGGAGAGCGTGCTCCGACTGTCACCACTGACCGTCCCGGATCACGATCAAACACCCTCCCTGCAGGGATTGTCGGGATACGACGCGGTGACGTTGTTCATCGAACGTGCATGCGCTGTGCTTCCGACCTTCGCGATCACTGAGGACAACAGGGCCTCGGTGACGCAGATCTGCCATCAACTCGACGGGCTTCCACTTCCCATCGAGTTGGCGGCGGCCCGATTGCGTTCGATGTCCACCACTCAGATTCTCGAGCATCTCACTGACAGGTACCGGCTTCTGACCGGAGGCAACCGCACGGCTCCGACGCGCCAGCAAACCCTGCAGTTGTGCATGGACTGGAGTTACGAACTGTGCACCCCGCTCGAACAGAAGCTGTGGGCCCGGTTGTCCGTGTTCACCGGCGGCTTCGAGTTGGATGCTGTGGAGGGAATCTGCGCTGACGCGTTGACATCGGCCGATGTGCTGGACGTGCTTGTGTCGCTGATCGACAAGTCGATCCTCATTCGCGAGGAGCCGACGTCCGTGGTTCGGTATCGATTCCTCGAGACCCTCCGGGAGTACGGTGCGGAGAAACTGGTCGAGTCCGGCGAAGCCGCGCAATTGCGTCTTCGGCATCGAGAGTGGTTCGAGCAGTTGGCATTACGGGCAGCAGCCGAGTGGATCGGACCCAATCAACTGGACTGGATCGACCGGCTGGGACGAGAACAGCCAAATCTGCACGAGGCCATGGAATTGTGCATCTCGGAATCAGGCGTAGACCATACCGAGGCTGGGCTTCGGATGGCCGTGGCAATTTTTCCGTTCTGGTTCTCCCGAGGGCTGTTCAGCGAAGCTAGACACTGGTTCGACCGAATTCTTGCCTGCGATTCCGAGACACCGACGGTCGCCCGATTGGAAGCGCTCTACGCCGACTGTCGGCTTGCATCTATCCAAGGCGACACCGCGGCGGGCGCTGCTCTTGGCGAGGAAGCGCGCGAAAGCGCGGAGTCGCTGGGAAGTCCGGACGCAGATGCGCTCGCGTCGTACGCCTGCGGCGTTCTTGCACTCTTCAGCGGCAATTCGAAGAAGGCAGTCACGGACATCTCACGTGCATTCGAGGTGTTCCGCCCCGAGGACAACCTGCTTCGGCATGTCTGGGCGTTGAACCATCTCGGCCTGGCCTACCAGCAGATTGGTGACACCAGTCGCGCCATCGCGTGCTACGAGGAGTCACTGGCGATCACCGAACCACTGGGAGAGATCGTGTACCGGGGACGTTCGTGCTGGAATCTCGGGCTCGCATTGTGGTCGGACGGCAACCATGCGCGCGCGGAATCGCAGCTGAAGAAGGGGCTGACACTGGCGCGGCTCGTGGAGGATCCATTCGGTTCGGCATGGTGCATGGAAGTACTGGCATGGATCGCGGCAGACGCGAAGCGCTACGGACATGCCGCTGCGCTGATGGGCGCAACGCAGACGTTATTGGACGAGATCGATACTCCGGCGATACGTGTTCTCGGCATGACTGCCAATCACGAGGAGTGCGCACGAGTGTCCAAACTCCAGCTCGGTGCTCGAAAATTCGACACCGAGTTCAAGAAGGGCGCGAACCTGAAGATCTCGGAGGCAACAGCATTGGCGCTCGACGAGGATCCACCGATCACGGTTCCGTCGAACCAAGACGGCCCGAGCCTGACCAAACGCGAGTCGGAAGTCGCCGACCTCGTTGCCCAAGGGCTGACGAACAAAGCGATTGCCGCGAAACTAGTGATTTCGATTCGCACTGCCCAGGGACACGTCGAACATATCCTGACCAAGCTCGGGTTCAGCTCGCGTGCTCAGATCGCCGGATGGGTTGTCGAACGGGCACGCAACGTCACGTGAGGCTGAAGTGGGGAAACCGATCGCCCGGCTCCTTGCACCGAAATGCCACTCGCGACTGTTTGTCGGGCATCGTGTGCCGGACAGGATCGATCAGCGTGTACAACCACGGACCTTCGTCCAACTCGACAATCGCGATGATCGGAATCCGCGCAGATCCTGACGTGCACTTCTCGCCTTGCACATATCGCCAGGAGACAATGGTGCCTGTACCGCAGCACGGCACCGAGTGGAGAAACCGACAGCCACATTCAGGGCAGGACTGCGTCATTGGTGCAGACAACCTTCCGCACCCATCGCAGTGCAGAATTGTCAGGCATCGAATATCTGTAGTTCGACTGTCCATCACTCTCTGCACCTCGCGACGTTGTGGGCGTTAGATCAGTACCGGCGTGCGGCGTGGAAAGGCATCGAGTCGACCGGCGCGTACGTGACCGACTGTCCGGATGTCGGCGCGTGTACTACCGTGCCGTTGCCGGCGTAGATACCAACGTGGTCGCCGCCGTAGTAGAGCACCAGGTCACCCGGCTGCAGTTCTCCTCGAGATACGGGGACACCGCCGGCTTCCTGGGCGTAGGTCGTGCGGGGAACGGAAACTCCGGCCTGCGCGTATGCCCACTGAACAAGTCCGGAGCAGTCGAACGAGCTAGGTCCGGTCGCTCCCCACACGTACGGTGCCCCGATCTTCGACTCCGCCGCGCTCGCGGCCTGCGATCCGGCTGACGAGTAGAACGCGACCTGCTGAACGTGCGTCGACTGAGACGGAGCTGCCAGCGGTTGAGCACTCGCGCCGGCGGTAGTCGAGGCAAAAGCTCCTGCGGTGAGTGCACCGATAATGATGGCGCTTCGAAGAATGCGGGTCAGCGCGGTGTTGGTTCGAGAGGTTGTGCGTACTGCCATGAGCTTGTGAATTTCCCTTCAGGATGTCCCGCTGCCCGATCGGGTTGCGGCGATGTCCACAACTCTGTCGGCGGTTCGCGTTCCTGACTTCCGCTGAACTGCCCATGGCATACCTGTTTCGGCTTTCCGCCTGGAACCACGTAATTTGTGTGCCGCGCGTCACCCGGTGCCGCGAATTGGGCGCAGATCTCGAGACCGGCGAGTTCGTTCAACCCCGCACAAATATGCATTTACGCTGGTAGATGCACTGGCAAGACTCTTCAGATAGGCACACGTAGGTACCTGACCGGGTACTTCGGCCCCGTCCACGCGGCCTCGTGTGCAGTCCGGTCGGGGCTGCAGGGAAGAATTGACGATTCCCCGGCGTTGCACACACCAACAGCTGCTGCTTCACAGCGCACCGAACTATGGAAAGGACCCTCGTGGCCACCCAGACACTCACCCAGGCAAACTTCGACGAAACCATCAACGGCAGCGATGTCGTGCTCGTGGACTTCTGGGCTTCATGGTGCGGCCCGTGCCGCCAGTTCGCTCCCACTTTCGAGGCTTCCGCGGGCAAGCACACCGATGTTGTCCATGCGAAGGTCGACACCGAGGCCGAGCAGGGTATCGCGGCAGCGGCAAACATCCGCTCCATCCCCACGATCATGGCTTTCCGTGAAGGCGTCCTCGTGTTCAACCAGGCCGGCGCTCTGCCCGCCCCCGCACTCGAGGATCTGATCACTCAGGTCAAGGCACTCGACATGGACGAGGTTCGCAAGCAGATCGCGGAGCAATCCGCTTCCGCCGAGTAACTGCTACAACAAAAGTGGCGCAGGGCAATCGAATTCGATTGCCCTGCGCCACTTTTCATTGCATACCTCAGTGTGCGGCACTGTCCCAACTGCGGCCGGTTCCGACCGACACGTCAAGCGGAACGGACAGCTCGATAGCGGTGGACATCTTGTCCTTGACCAGAGCTGTAACCTGCTCGAGTTCGGAAGCCACGACCTCGAGTACCAACTCGTCGTGAACCTGCAACAGCATTCGCGATTTGAGTCCCGCATCGGCAAGCGCCTTCTGGACGTTGATCATCGCGACCTTGATGATGTCGGCTGCCGTGCCCTGAATGGGGGCATTGAGCGCGGCGCGCTCGGCAACCTCGCGGCGCTGGCGGTTGTCGCTGTTGAGATCGGGCAGGTAGCGACGACGGCCGTAGAGCGTCGAGGTGTAGCCGTCCTTTCGCGCCTGCTCGACCACTGCGTGGAGGTAGTCACGTACTCCGCCGAATCGCGCGAAGTAGGCATCCATCTGCTGCTTTGCCTCTTCGGTCGAAATCTTCAGCTGTGACGCCAAACCGTATGCGCTGAGGCCATAGGCAAGTCCGTACGACATCGCCTTGACCCGACGACGCAATTCCGGGGTGACCTCCTCGATCGGCACACCGAAGGCGCGCGAACCGACAAAGCTGTGCAGGTCCTCACCGGTGTTGAATGCCTCGATGAGCCCTTCGTCGCCCGACACGTGCGCCATGATCCGCATCTCGATCTGGCTGTAGTCGGCGGTCAGCAGAACGTCGAAGCCGTTGCCGACCACAAAACCGTCGCGGATCTCGCGTCCCGCCTGGTTGCGCACGGGGATGTTCTGCAGGTTCGGATCGGTGGAAGACAGGCGTCCGGTGGCGGCGACGGTCTGGTTGAACGTGGTGTGGATCCGACCATCCTCGGCGACCGACTTGAGCAGGCCGTCCACGGTGACCTTCATGCGTGTTGCGTCGCGGTGCGCGAGGAGGTGCTCGAGGAACGGGTGCCCCGTCTTGTCGAACAGACCCTGCAACGCCTCGGCGTCTGTGGTGTATCCGGTCTTGGTCTTCTTGGTCTTGGGCATGTCGAGGTCCTCGAACAGCACAACCTGCAGCTGCTTCGGGGAGCCGAGATTGATCTGCTTGTCGATCACGGCGTACGCCGAGTTGGCGGCGTCGGAGACCTCGGAGGCAAACCGGCTCTGGAGATCGTGCAGATGCGCTGTGTCGACCGCGATACCGGTTGCCTCGATCTGAGCGAGTTCGATTGTCAACGGCAACTCCATATCGGAGAGCAGCGACGTCGACTCGATCGACTCGAGTTCGTTGTCGAGCGCCTGTGCAAGGTCGAGCACGGCCTGCGCACTGAGCATTGCCGTCTCGGCCGCTTCGGCGTCGAGCTGATCGGTGTCGTCGAGCAGCGAAAGCTGTTCCTGCCCCGACGATTCGGCACGCAGTTCACGCTTGAGGTAACGGAGCGAGAGATCGTCGAGGTTGAAGGACCGCTGACCGGGACGCACCAAATAGGCCGCGAGGGCGGTGTCGCTGGTCAATCCACCCAGGGTCCACCCGCGCCCGCGCAGTGCGTGAATTGCCCATTTGGCCTCGTGCACAGCCTTGGACTCAGACACATCGGCGAGCCAATCACCTAGCGCTGCTTCGTCTTCCGCAGTGGCCGAGGTGGTGGAGATGTAGGCACACTCACCGTCGGACGCAGCAATGGCCAGTGCCGTGACATCTCCAGCGAACGTGCTGCGCGTTCCGAGGACGGTGACGCCGTGGCGGGATCCGGTACGCGCGTGTGTGTCCAGCCACTGGGCTACCGCACCGGGCGCGAGTGCGTCGCCGGAGACCTCGAAGCCCTCTTCTGCTTCGGGCTCAGAGGATGACAGTGTCGCAAACAGGCGATCTCGGAGAACCTTGAACTCGAGGTCGTCGAACAGCGCATGGATCTTCTCGCGATCCCACGGAGCCAGAACCAGCTGCTCAGGTGTGTACGGCAGCGGCACGTCGCGAATCATCTCGGTGAGCTGACGGTTGAGCAACACATTGGCGAGGTTTTCCCGCAACGAGTCGCCGACCTTGCCCCTCACCTTGTCGACGTTGTCGACCAATCCCTGCAGGTCTCCGTATTCACGAATCCATTTGGTGGCCGTCTTCTCCCCCACTCCCGGGATGCCGGGAAGGTTGTCACTCGGGTCGCCGCGCAGCGCCGCAAAATCCGGGTACTGGGCGGGCGACAGGTTGTACTTCTCCTCGACGGCGTCCGGTGTGAAGCGGGTGAGTTCCGACACGCCCTTTTTCGGATACAGCACCGTCACGTTCTCGGTGACCAATTGCAGTGAGTCGCGGTCGCCCGTGACAACGAGTACGCGGTACCCGAGCGCCTCGGCTTGCGTCGTCAACGTGGCGATGACGTCGTCGGCTTCGAAACCGTCTTCGGCCATGACCGGAATCCCCATGGCGCCGAGGACGTCCTTGGTGATGTCGATTTGCCCCTTGAACTCGTCCGGAGCCTTGGCGCGCTGCGCCTTGTATTCCGGAAACAGCTCGGCGCGGAACGTCTGACGGGATACGTCGAAAGCGGCGGCCAAGTGGGTGGGCTGTTCGTCACGGAGCAAATTGATCAGCATCGACGTGAAGCCGTACACCGCATTGGTGGTTTGACCACTCTGCGTCTTGAAGTTCTCCGCCGGCAACGCGTAGAAGGCACGAAATGCCAGAGAATGCCCGTCGAGAAGCATCAAAAGGGGACGATCGTCTGCCTTGCCGGATGTACCGGTTGCGGCGGTGGACGTGCTGGACCGAGTCGTGGTTGCGGGGCTCACGGTTCATCAGTCTAGGGATTCGGACCGACACACATGCCGCCCACGGTGCTTTACGCGGGAACACGCCCGAAATCCGGTCAATCGCCCCTGCGCGCGGCTTCGATACGGAACCGAAACATGCCGGAAATCGCAGAACCCCGTCTGAAGCGAACAGAGCCGTTAGAGTCCGGAAATCGCAGCATCGGGCTGACACCTCGATAGCTGCGCGGCAACCTTGTCCCGACCCGCTCGGAGGACGTACGTGGCCCCACCCGTAGTACAACGGCATACCCTCGCCACATTGAGCCGAATCCTGGCCTTTGCCCTGCTCGTGATAGTTGCTCTACTGACATTCGCCGGAACCGCATCGGCGCAGGAACCGACCACCAGCCCCGAATCTCCGACCGTATCCACCGCGCCGGTAGTGCCGGACAATGCCGTTCCCGTCAGTGGCAACCTCAACAACGGTGGAACACGACTCGAAGGCGTAACCGTTCGCGCCCTCGACTCGTCCGGCACCGAAGTCGCCACCGGCGAATCAGCCCAGAACGGCCGCTGGGAATTGGCGGTCGCGCCGGGTGTCTACACATTCGAGATTGTTGCCGACACCCTGCCGGACGGGGTGAGCGTGCAGGCCACCGTCGATCGCGAAGTGATCGCCGGCCGCGCGAACACTGTGATCTTTTCGTTCGGTGAAGTGCGCACCGCATCCAACGTGAGCTTCGGCGAAAAACTCATCAGAACAACCGTCGACGGTCTCCGCTTCGGACTCGTGATCGCCATCGCCGGTGTCGGATTGAGCCTGATCTACGGAACCACCGGACTGACCAACTTCGCGCACGGTGAGATGGTGACGTTAGGCGCCGTCGCCGCGTGGGCATTCAACACCTCGGTCGGCATCCCCCTCATACCGGCGACGCTGCTCGCGATCATCGTCGGCATCGGTATCGGACTGGCGACAAACGGGATTGTCTGGAAACCCTTGCGCAAACGCAAGACCGGATTGATCGCGCAGTTGGTGGTCTCGATCGGCCTCGCCATCGCCCTGCGCTACCTGATTCTGATCTTCTTCTCCGACCGCGCCGAACCATTCGACGACTATCAAGGTCAGGTCGAGAAGAACTGGGGGCCGATCGCGCTGACCGACGCCAATGCCGCTGTCATGGTCGTCAGTCTGATCGTGCTGGTCGGAGTGGCACTCCTTCTGCAGAAGACGCGCATCGGCAAGGCGATGCGCGCCGTCGCCGACAACCGCGACCTCGCCGCGTCGTCCGGTATCAACGTCGAACGCGTGATCATGTTCGTCTGGGGACTCGGCGGCGGATTGGCTGCCCTCGGCGGTGTCTTGTTCGGCATCTCCGAACTCGGTGGCCGCGTCCAGTGGGAGATGGGATTCAAGCTCCTGCTCCTGATGTTCGCCGGTATCACTCTCGGCGGACTCGGCACCGCCTACGGTGCGCTTCTCGGGTGCGTCATAGTCGGCCTGCTGGTTCAGCTTTCGACGCTGATCATCAACCCCGACCTCAAATACATCGGCGGGCTTCTCGTCTTGATCGTGATCCTCGTGGTTCGCCCTCAGGGCATCCTCGGATCCAGACAACGGATCGGGTGAGTGGATATGGACATCATCGGAGCACTCCAGGTCTCCTTCGCCCAGTTCATCGGGCCGTCGGCGATCTTCTACGCGTTGCTGGCCATCGGCCTCAACCTGCACTTCGGGTATGCCGGTCTGCTGAACTTCGGCCAGATCGGCTTTGCCCTGCTCGGCGGGTACGGCGTCGGCATCATGACCGTGACATACGACCAACCACTGTGGCTGGGAATCATCGTCGGCCTGACCGCCGCCGGCCTTCTCGCGTTGGTCCTCGGTATACCGACGCTTCGCCTTCGCGCGGACTATCTCGCCATCGTCACCATTGCCGCCGCAGAGATCCTGCGACTGATCTTCCGGTCGACGGCATCGGACTCCGTCACCGGATCAACTAACGGACTCTTCAACTTTGCCGAACCCTTCACTTCGCTGAGCCCATTCGACTCCGCAAAGCAGTACTCGTTCCTCGGCGTGAAGTTCTACGGCGATGACCTGTGGTCGATGGTCGTGGGGTGGACCCTCGTACTGGTCCTCTGTGGAATTGTGTACCTGCTCAGCCACAGTCCGTGGGGTCGTGTCCTCAAAGCAGTCCGTGAAGACGAGGACGCGGCACGGTCGCTGGGAAAAAACGTCTTCGTGTACAAGATGCAGGCGTTGGTTATCGGCGGCGTGATCGGCGGTATGGCCGGAGTCTTCAACGCGCTACAGACCAAATCCATCAACCCCGATTTCTACTCGACGGCTCAGACCTTCTTCGCGTTCGGAGCGTTGATTCTGGGCGGTGCCGCAACGGTATTCGGCCCGGTCGTGGGGGCGATGCTGTTCTGGTTCCTCCTCGCCATCCCCGACGCGTTGCTCCGTCAGGCGATCTCGGGCGAGAACCCGCTGCTGTCGCTGACGGAACAGCAGGTCGGCGCGACGCGCTACGTACTACTGGGTTTGATGATCGCTCTCCTGATGGTGTTCCGGCCGCAGGGAATACTGGGTAACAAGCGGGAGGTGCAACTCAATGCTTGACGCCGAAACACGAGCACAGATCTTTGCCGATGTCCCCCACGTTCCGGGATCGGCCAAACCCGACCCGGTGTTGGTGGCCGACAAGGTCTCACGGACGTTCGGTGGCCTCAAAGCCGTCGACGTCGACCATCTCGAAATCCAACGCGGATGTATCACCGGGCTGATCGGCCCCAACGGCGCCGGGAAAACCACACTGTTCAACCTTCTCACCGGCTTCGATCGACCGGACACCGGAACATGGTCGATGGACGGTCAGTCCTTGGGACGCATGTATCCCCACCAGGTGGCGCGTAAAGGCGTGGTCCGCACGTTCCAGCTGACCAAGGCGCTGTCGAAACTGACGGTGCTCGACAATGTTCGGCTCGGAGCAACCGGGCAACGAGGCGAACGAATCTTCACCTCGCTGCTGCCCTGGACCTGGAAGGCGCAGGAACGCGAGATCACGGAGCGCGCCCACGAACTTCTCGGACGATTCAAGCTCGAAACCAAAGCCGACGACCTTGCCGGTTCGCTGTCGGGCGGGCAACGCAAACTCCTCGAAATGGCACGGGCACTGATGACGGAACCGTCCGTCGTGATGCTCGACGAGCCGATGGCGGGCGTCAATCCCGCACTGACTCAGAGTCTGCTCGGGCACATCAAATCGCTACGCGACGACGGTATGACGGTCGTCTTCGTCGAACACGACATGGACGTCATCCGTGACATCAGCGATTGGGTGGTCGTAATGGCTCAGGGCAGCGTTATCGCGGAGTCGACGCCGGACGAATTGTCGTCGAATACAGCAGTCGTCGACGCCTATCTGGGTAGTCATCACGATCAGGCTCTCGAATTCGACGACGACGGCAACCCTGTGGGTGACACCGCCATTCTCGCGGCCGCTCTGGCCGAAGCCGAAGTCGAGACACTCGAAGCCGGAGGTGATCTGTCGGAGCCGGATCTGGGGAACCTACCGGTCGAGGTTGTCGAGGTGCTCGAATCCAGTCCAGAGGAATCGCGCGGAAGGCACGAGAAGCCATGAGCGAGAACGAAGCACGGTCACTCACTCCAGCTGAATTCGCCGCAACGCCTGAGGAACACGCACGCCTGTCGGCGGGCGCGCTGCTTCGCGCCGACAGCGTCGTGGCCGGGTACATTCCCGGCGTCAACATTCTGCGGGAATGCAACTTCTTCCTGAAGGAAGGCGAAATCGTCGGCATCATCGGGCCGAACGGCGCCGGCAAGTCGACGCTGCTCAAATCGCTGTTCGGGCTTATCCCCGTCCGCGAAGGTTCGGTCACTCTCCGGGAGGACAACATCACGTCCGCTCCCGCGCACGTTCTCGTCCAGAAGGGGGTCGGATACGTTCCCCAAACCCAGAACGTCTTCCAGTCCTTGACGATCGAAGAGAATCTGGAAATGGGAATCTATCTGCGGCCCAAGGCCTTCGCCGAGCGGTTCGCTTTTGTCAGTGACCTGTTCCCACTTCTGAGCGAACGCCGAAAGGTCAAGGCCGGCGCACTGTCCGGCGGCGAACGTCAGATGGTCGCGATGGGCCGGGCCCTGATGATGGATCCGTCGGTGTTGCTCCTCGACGAACCGTCGGCCGGGCTCTCACCGATGTTCCAGGACGAGGTGTTCATTCGCTGCAAGAAGATCAATGCGGCCGGTGTGTCGGTCATCATGGTCGAGCAGAATGCTCGCCGGTGCCTGCAGATCTGCGATCGGGGGTACGTGCTGGATCAGGGCAAGAACGCGTACACCGATACGGGAGCCAACCTCATGAACGACCCCAAGGTCATCGAGTTGTACCTCGGAACGCTGGCCGGCAACAAAGAGAAGTAACCACGGCAAAAGGTGGGCCAGGGTCTTCGAGACCCTGGCCCACCTTTCGTGTGTTGATCTACCTACTTACCGACGACCACAAATCCTTCGGTGGTCAGTGTGTTCGTAGGTCCGAACACCAACTTGCCGTACGAACCGATGGACGGCTCGCCCGAGTCGTTGAAGTCGAGTTCACCGGTGATGCCGTCGTAGTCGATGTCGGTTCCCGCCTTCACGAGCGGAAGGCATTCCGCGTACGACGTGCACTTGGTGCCGCCTTCGGTGACGCTGTTGATGTTGGCTGCGATATCGACACCTGCCGTCGACTTTGCCTGCTCCGCCGCGAGGGCCGAGATCACCACGGCGTCGTAAGACTCACCCGCGTAGTTGAAGTCGATCAAAGCGCTGTTGACAGCCTTCAGGCGATCCTGGAACGCGGCTCCCACATCCGTCAGCGGCGTAGTGCCCTGCATGGTGTCGAGCAGCGGTGTCGCAACGGCTTCGCCGAGTGCGTTACCCATGTTGCCGTCGACGCCGTACAGCGCCATTCCATCGGACGGTCCGATGCCCACCTCGTGCATACGGGTGATGATCTTCGCCGATTCCTCGAAGCCCACCAACGCCACTGCGTCCGGATTGAAGTTCTTGATCTGATCGACCTCGGAGTTGAACGACTGCGCGTTGGGGTCGTAGATGATCTTCTCGACCTGATCCGACGGAACGCCGGAGTCGATCAGATTCTTCTGGATGTTGTCGGCAAGACCCGTGCCGTAGGGGTCGTTCATAGCCAAGATGGCTACTCGCTGTCCACCGTCGTCTGAAATGAGCTGTGCGACTGCTTGAGCCTGCAGTACGTCCGTGGGAGCGGTGCGGAAGTACATACCCTTGTCGGGGTAGCAGACAAACTGGTCGGAGGTATTGGCCGGGGAGAACATGACGACGCCCGCACTTGCGATCTTGTCGATCACCTTCAGTGACACGGACGACGACGCCGCGCCGACAATCACCTGGGTGCCTGCCGCCAATTCGCGGTCGACCGTGGTGGTGGCCGTGTCCGTGGTCGTATCGCCGGAATCGCCGGGGATCAACTGAACTGGCTGTCCGAGTACACCGCCCGCTGCGTTGACGTCGTTGACACCGAGTTGCGTACCGGCAACCATCGGCGGGCCCAGGAAGGACAGACTTCCCGTGTCCGGCAACAAGGTACCGATACGCAGAGGTTCAGTAGACGGTGTAGCGCCCGCTGTAGCCTGCTGCGGCGTGCAATCCGTCGAGACGGTTGTTGCCGCTGCCGAGCCGGACGTGGTGGTGCCCGATGACGAACTGTCGGAGTCGTCCGAGCTACAGCCTGCCAATGCCAACGCTGCAACGCCGAGAACTGCGGCAGTGCGCACAAGTGTTCGTCTAGCCATCCCACGCTCCTTAGATCAGCCGGTGCTCGCGTCCACCGAAACGACGCTCGCTGTGGGAAAAGACGCTAGACCTCGAAACCGTATCGCGATCCGACAAGAAAGCCCTGTGACCTGACTGTTACCTGATTGCCTCGACAATTTACACAACCGTGCCGAATGCGCGGTTTAATCTGCCGATGGAAACGAGCACCAGGGTCAGGCGTTAGGTTCGCCGCCCAAGGTTTCGATCACGACCAGGGCGACGGCCTTCATCGTGGAGCGACGATCCATGGCAGCGCGCTGGATCCATTTGAACGCCTCTGGTTCGGTGAGCGCCTGGCGCACCATCAACACACTCTTCGCCCGCTCGATCAGCTTGCGCGCCTCCAAGCGGTCGGACAGATCCGCGACTTCTCGTTCCAGCGCAGTAACCTCACGAAACCTGCTGACGGCCAATTCAACAGCCGGCACAAGATCGGAAATCGAGAAAGGTTTGACCAGATACGCCATAGCGCCCGCGTCCCGCGCTCGCTCCACCAATTCACGCTGACTGAACGCTGTGAGAATGACCACAGGAGCAATTCGCTTGGCTGCGATTTCCGAAGCAGCGTCAATTCCGTCGCGCCTGGGCATTTTTACGTCCATGATCACAAGATCGGGCTTGAGTTCCTCCGCAAGTTCGACTGCAACCTGACCGTCGCCGGCCTCGCCGACAACGTCGTAGCCCTCTTCGCGGAGCATCTCGACCAGATCCATCCGGATCAACGCTTCGTCCTCGGCAACAACAACTCGACGTGATTTGCTCTGATTGCCTTGCAGCTCTAGCGAATTCATGGCCACCACCCTCCTCGATCGAACCGCCCCGACACGAGGCGCGAACATTTAGAGGGTACCGGTGTTTGACATTCGAATCGCATCTTCTAATGTAGTCATCGCAACAAGCCCTCGTATCCCAATTGGCAGAGGAAACGGATTCAAAACCCGTCCAGTGTGAGTTCGAGTCTCACCGAGGGCACCGAAAGGTGCAGGCTAGCGCGAAATTTAGTCTTATATCCCAACGGGGTAATAGGATCTCAGTTATCCCAACGGGGTAATAGGATCTCAGTCCGCAGCACATCGAGAAACCCGATTCGCTAAAGCCTTGATCCGATCTTCATCAAGTTGAAAAGCCGATGCACCAAGTTCATCGAGACATATGCCCGCATAGGCCCAATCTCAGCCTTGCGCTCCTATACCCAGCAACCCCTTGAACACCTGTGACTCTCACACCGGACTTGGTCGCCAACGATCCGCAGTGTGACGTAGCTCATGCGGGACTGCCAGGTGTCAGCCAACCTCGGCCGCACACTCGCCATGGCAAGACGAAATCCGCAAGCAAACCTCCGCCCTCGCTCCTGGCGCCATGGGGAATACAGCCTTTTCTGAATACAGAACTCTCTGTACTATCGAAAGGATGAAGATCGCAATCCACGCCGATGCCCTGTCGAGGTTCGGTTACGCCCTATCGGATTCGACGCGTACCCAGATCTTGTTGAGCTTGCGCACTACTCCGGGTTACCCGTCCGAAATGGCGGAAAAAATCGGGGTGTCGCGCCAGATTCTGTCCAACCACCTGGCTTGTTTGCGCGGATGCGGTCTGGTCGTCGCCATCCCGGAAGGCAGACGCAGCCGATACGAGCTCGCCGACCCTCGCATCGGTAGAGCGCTTGACGACCTCGTGGGTTTGGTCCTGGCCGTCGACCCGGACTGCTGTCCAGTCTCCGAGGCCGAGGACTGCTGCTGATGGAGAACCCGCTGGGCATGCCGTCCCGGACATCAGCGATACCTACGCCGCACCGAAAGGCTTTGCTGTCGCGTCGGATTCGGTGGTTCGTCGCGGCGACGATCACCTACAACGTGATCGAGGCGGCAATAGCTCTCACCGAGGGGGCGCGCGTGTCGTCGACCGCACTCTTCGGGTTCGGGCTGGACTCGGTGATCGAGGTGTCCTCCGCCGCCGCGGTTGCCTGGCAGTTCGCCGGCCGCAACCCCGAAGCGCGGGAGAAGATCGCGCTCCGGATCATCGCGTTCTCCTTCTTCGCTCTCGCCACCTACGTCGCCGTCGACGCCGTCCGGGCCCTGACAGGATTCGGCGATGCGCAGCACTCCCCGATCGGGATCGGTTTGGCTGCAGCCAGTCTCGCGATCATGCCGGTGCTGTCCTACGCGCAGCGCCGCGCCGGCCGTGAGCTCGGGTCACTGTCGGCGGTCGCCGACTCCAAGCAGACCCTGCTCTGCACCTACCTGTCCGCCGTCCTGCTTGCCGGGCTACTTCTCAACAGCCTGTTCGGCTGGTCGTGGGCCGACCCTGTCGCCGCCCTCGTGATCGCCGTTCTCGCAGCCAAAGAAGGCCTCAACGCCTGGAAAGGCGACACCTGCTGCCCCACACCGACAACAACCACAAACATTGCGGCGGGCCGGGACTGCTGCGACTGACCACCGACTACAAACGAGGAAAGATCTGCCATGGCTGTGACCGCGCTCGTGTTCTACGCCCTGTTCGGGGTCCTCGGTTTCGGTTGGCGCAGCTGGCTGCAGTACCACCGGACCGGCTCGACCGGATTCCGTGGTGTCACCGGACGACTCGGCTCGATGGAATGGATCGCCGGCACCGGATTTCTCGTCGCGATAGCTGTGGGCGTCGCAGCGCCCGCACTGCAGCTAGCTGCAATGCTGCACCCGATCGGTATCCTCACCGCTCCCGCTGTCCAGACAACGGGGATCGTGCTCGCGCTGGCCGGAATCTTCGGCACGCTCTACGCACAGAACCAGATGGGTGAATCCTGGCGCATCGGCGTCGATCCCACCGAGACAACCGATCTCGTCCAGACCGGGGTCTTCGGCCTCGTCCGCAATCCCATCTTCACCGCCATGCTCGTTTTCGGTGCCGGCATCACGCTCCTCACACCGAACCCACTCGCGCTTACCGGCTTCGTGCTGCTGCTCGCCACCATAGAATTGCAGGTCCGTGTCGTCGAAGAGCCCTACCTCCGCGACTGCCACGGCAACACCTACCGCACCTACAGCCGCAATGTCGGCAGATTCGTACCCAGGGTCGGCCTCACCTGAGGGACACTGGGTGCGGTTCCTCCCCTGGGCGGCGTGGGCTACCAGAAGGATGTCATGGAGGACGTCGATGGATACCTCCCGAAGGGGCTGAAGGACAACACCGCTGAGCCGTTCGTCGACGCCGTCCGCAAAGCTACGGAGACCGCGACGCCGGTGGACGCGTTCAGCGCGCCCATCCTCACCCAAGGCCTACCGGCGGTACGCGACGTACACCGAACCTGATATTCGTATTCGCGGTATGGATGTTCCACGGAGCCGATAAGTTTCCCT
This sequence comes from Rhodococcus sp. 24CO, assembly GCF_050586165.1. NCBI lineage: Bacteria > Bacillati > Actinomycetota > Actinomycetes > Mycobacteriales > Nocardiaceae > Rhodococcus > Rhodococcus sp. 24CO. The sequence continues at coordinate 74,673 of NZ_JAZFNF010000010.1, forward strand.
CATGCGGCACCGATATCTCATTGCGTGCTACGGAGCCCTCTTTTTCGCCGCGACGCTAACCGGCTGCCAAAGCCAATCCGAATCTCCGCAACCAGATTCCGGCGGCCCCTCGAGGCCGACATATTCAACCGTCGAAGGTTCAGAGGCGCGGACTGGAACTATGAGAATCGGCAGCCCTGCACCCGATGAGCGACCCAGTCTCGTCGTTCCCGGAACTGAAACAAACGCACCGCTTCCCATCGCTGAGGTCACCGCCGTTGCCGTCGACCACCTTCACGACCGTTCGCGGGTGACGTATCACCTCAGTGGAACCGGCACTGTGACATGGAAGGTCGAGTATGTCAGCGAAGCGATTCGCGGCGGCGACAATCACGTGGTCGACGTGAACGGCTCATCGATCCTTCAGGTTGATATCGTGGGAGTTACTGCGCTACAACAGTTCCCACCAATCGAAACGTATGGCGGCACCATCTCGAGTGTCGAGACCGCACTGGTGAGTCGTGACATCGTTCAGTCTTTTGTCGGCACTGCCGCAGGGCGTCCAGAGTTCCAGGCAACCGGAACGGAATCGCCTGGTCACATTGTTGTCGACGTCTTCTACGCGCCGGCCTGAGTACCACGACACTCCCCACTTTGCAGCGCTGAAGTCCATCGACTCATTCAGGTAACGTTCGGCGCCCGGGTGCCTCAACACTGTTACCGTGAAAATCGTCCGATTAGTCTGCTTTTCTCGATCGAGAGGACTCTCATGCCCCACGCCGCGCACGAGAACATCACCGTAGATCCAACGCTCGCCGCCCTGTACAAGGACCTCCACAGTCACCCTGAACTGGGCTTCCAAGAACATCGAACCGCCGAAATAGTTGCCACGCGCCTGACCTCACTCGGTTTCGACGTCACCACCGGCATCGGGAAAACAGGAGTAGTCGGCGTCCTGAAAAACGGCCCCGGACCAACCGCACTCCTGCGTGCCGACATGGACGCACTGCCAGTCAAGGAAGACACCGGACTGGATTATGCCAGCACCGTGACCGCGACCGATCAGAACGGGAAAACCGTTCCGGTGGCTCATGCGTGCGGCCACGACCTCCACACGACATGTCTGTTGGGCGCCGCCCAGATCCTCTCCACGGACACCTCTAGTTGGTCTGGCACCCTGCTACTCGTATTCCAACCCGCAGAAGAACTGGGTGCCGGTTCCCAAGCCATGGTCGACGACGGGTTGTTCGACAAGGTCCCCAAACCCGACGTTGTACTCGGGCAACACGTAGCACCGTTGCCTGCCGGAAAGATCGCCGGCCACGCAGGCCCGTCGTATGCGGGTTCCGACTCGCTGCGCGTGCGACTTGTCGGCAAAGGTGCGCACGGATCCATGCCGGAGAACTCCGTCGACCCCGTGGTGATGGCAGCGGAAACCGTTCTGCGCCTGCAGACAATCGTCTCCCGCGAGGTACCGAGCACGGCGATCGCAGTGCTCACGGTCGGGTCGATCCACGCCGGCGACGCAGCCAATGTCATTCCCGGCGAAGCCGAACTGCAGTTGAACATCCGCAGTTACGACTCTGCCGTCCGGGAGCGCATTCTGAGCAGCGTCGACCGCATCGTCCGAGGCGAAGCCGCAACGGCCGGCGCCCCGGAAGAACCCACTATCACCGAGATCGAACGATTCCCCATTGTCGTGAACGATCCGGCTGCTCTGGGCAAAACCCTCGACGCGTTTGCCGCATGGTTGGGCCAGGACAACATTCTCGATCCGGGGGCCGGAGCCGGTAGCGAGGATGTCGGCATCCTCGCGACAAGTTCGGGCGCACAGCTGTCGTACTGGCTGCTCGGCGGTACCGACCCGTCCCTGTTCACCACGGGTGACATGACCGACCCGGCCCTACGGACCGTGCCGTCGAACCACTCTCCGCACTACGCGCCCGTGATCGAACCGACACTGACCATCGGAGTGTCCGCACTGGTCACGGCAACGAGGACGTGGTTGCCACCGACCTGATCGAACGGCAAACGCCGAGGCTAGCGCACACGGCGCCAAGCCGACCGAGCCTTGTCGCGCAGATTTCTCGAGTGGCTGACAAACGATCCCGATTCCCACGTCTCGATGACGCGAACGATTGCCCGTGCACCGATTCTGCCCGAGCGCACGGCGCTGATGGTCACAACCGGGGTGCGGTTGTTCGCCCAAGCCAATTTCAATTCGGTGGGACCGATTCCCATATCGAGTTCGTCGACGGCAAGCTCGTTGCTCTGCGCGACAAGCCATTCCATCATTTGATGTCCGGGTTGAGTCCGGGCACATTCGGGGCGGTAATGCGTGACCCATCCTTCGAGCCGACGACCGGTCCGAACGGAAACATCGTGGGCACACCACACTCCGTCGATGACCAACCCGACGATGAGGAGGCGTCCGAGTTCTGCTTCGGCCCGGAGGAATCGGTGCACAAACGGCTCGTTCGGCGATGCCAAGAAATTGACGCGGTCGCGGCCCGTCGTCCCGATGGCAGCAACCGTGCACATGTCGGACCATCGCCGATCCACATCGGCCGGAGTTGTCAACTGCTCGAATTCCAGTGAAGACCCCGATCGAGCGAGTGCCGCCCGATAGGAACGCAGCCGCTTCAACGAACGGGCGCTCCGAACATCCACGGGAACAGTACCTTCCGAGACATCGACAGAGAGGTTGGTATCCCGTACTCGCACAACGCAGTTCCATCGTGGATCGTCCAACAGTACACTGACCGCGGTGTCCGAACCGACAACAAGATCGGCGTGCAGTACTAATCCACGGGCAGCGACCGCTCGCCAGAGAACCCGAGCAGCATCGGCGTCTTCGGCAAGGATCTCGCCGACCACACCGCGCCCATGCCCGAGAAGGCGAACCACCTCGACAGTGAGCATGCGACGAACCGCAAAGGGTGCCAGCGCTACCATCTCTGCGCCCCGGTACACCGCGACCAATAGGAATGAGCCCTTGCCGTCGGTTTGGTGAGCGCCTACGGCGTACAGGAAACGCGACGACATTCGAGTCCCGACACGGGCAGCCAAACGCTCCCAGTCCCCGCGGATCGCATCCGGGTTGTCGTGGAAGCGCACAGTGTCGACACCAGCGCGATCCGAGACGTCGACACACTCCGTCCGGGACACCTTCGTTACGACCATGACGCGAACTTACCATTACATTACTAAGTGTTCACCACGCCTAGTACTTTCGGCACACTCCGCACAGCTAGGCAGAGAATCGCCAGCACAAGACGCACGGCGATCCGCCGGAAGCCAACAATGAACGATAACCAAACAATTGCCTCTTCCCCTCTGGTGTCATCACCGACCGAGAAGAACCGCTCGCTACGAGAACATCGACATGAACACATTACAACGATCTGACCTGCAGTTATTCCGTCCGCGCCACAAAAATGGCACGATAGTGGCAACCGCACGGGCACCAACGTTGGAGGCACCGATGGACAACGGCACAATCAACCTGACGTACGACGGTCGGGTGTCTCTGAACTTCCGGCTCGCCGTTCCACAATCGCCGGACAAAGTATGGAAAGTCATCACTCAACGCGAATTCCTCGACATGTGGTTTCCCGCCGACGTCGATTTCCCACTCACTCCCGGCGCAGATCTACTGTTCAAAGTGACGCCACAACAGGTCAAGCGGTACGGATTGCCCGCAGATCACAGCACGCACGGCACTGTCATCAGCGTCCATCCTCACCACATATTCGAGTACCTGTGGGACGCAGACACATTGCACTGGGAACTTCACCCCGACGGCACGGGAGGATGTTGGCTGACCCTCACACACACGATGGAGGACGAGGAGTCCGCGTACGCGCACGCAGCTGGCTGGCATGCCGGCCTGGAAGTGGTTGCGGCACAACTCGACGGCCGTGAAGTCGACTGGTCGCCCTGGGATCGCGCCGACGAACTGGCATCGCAGTACCGCAAATCAGCCTGACTATTCCCCCCTCCGGGGACTGGGCCCTATTTCCCCCTCCGGGGGCTGGGTCCTATTCCCCCCTCCGGGGGAAGTGCCTGATGACGCCTTCCTGCACCACCGTTGCCATCAGCATGCCTTCGATCGAGAAGTATCGCCCGGTTGCCAATCCCCGTGAACCCGCGGCAACCGGTGACTCCGTCGCGTACAGAACCCAGTCGTCGAAGCGGAACGGCCTGTGAAACCAGATCGAATGATTCACCGTCGCTGCAACAATCCGATCGTGCCCCCACGACAATCCATGGGTGGTCAGGATGGAATCCAGCACAGTGGTATCCGACGAGTACGCCAACACAGCGGCGTGAATCAGGGAGTCGTCCGGCAGCACACCGTCCGGTCGCATCCACACGCGATTATGGGTGAGCTTCTCCCCCGTGCCTTTCAAAATCCACGCCGGATCGTTGGCGTAACGCATGTCGATCGGTTTGAGTGCGCCCACAAAATGCGGAAGCGTCGCCTCGTAGCCGGACAGTCGATCACCCAAGGGCGGCAACGACTCCGGTAACGGAACGTCCGGGATTTCGACGGCATGCTCGAGCCCTTTACCGGAATCCTGGAACGCTGCGAGCATCACGAACAGCTCGTTGTCGCCTTGATACGCGGTGACCTGACGGTTTGCGAACGCGCGCCCGTCGCGATGCCTCTCGACGCGATATTCGATGGGCGCCTTGACATCTCCGCCGCGAATGAAATGGCCGTTGATCGCGTGGATCGGTCGATCACCGTCGACGGTACGGCCGGCGGCCATCAGTGCCTGAGACACCAATTGACCGCCGAACGTCCGCGAACTTACCTGCGCCGGGTGATGACCGCGGAACGCGTCGTCTCCGATACTTTCGAGATCGAGCAGACCGAGAAGTGTTTCCAGGTCTGTCGACGCGTCCGCGTCGCTCACGCTAGTGGAGTTCTTCGCCGATGCGGTGAACGTGAATCAGGTTGGTGGAGCCCACAGTTCCCGGAGGCGAACCGGCAACGATAACAACAAGATCGCCTTTCGCGTAGCGCCCGAGCGACAGCAACGCACTGTCCACCTGACGCACCATCTCATCGGTGGTGGACACCGAGTCGACGAGGAATGTTTCGGTTCCCCAGGTGAGTGACAGCTGACTGCGCACCTCGGGCAACGGTGTGAACGCGAGCAGCGGCAACGGGGTGTGCAGACGCGCCAACCTGCGCACGGTGTCGCCGGACTGGGTGAAGGCAACAAGGGCCTTGGCGTCGAGACGCTCTCCGATATCACGCGCAGCGTAGGAGATCACGCCTCGCTTGGTGCGCGGCACGTGGGTGAGCGGAGGAACGCGAGTGGATTCGGTTTCGACTGCCTCGACGATGCGTGCCATCGTGCGGACGGTTTCCATGACGTACTTGCCAACCGATGTCTCACCGGAAAGCATGACCGCGTCGGCGCCGTCGAGGACAGCGTTGGCAACGTCGGAAGCCTCAGCGCGGGTGGGGCGCGAGTTCTCGATCATCGACTCGAGCATCTGCGTTGCCACGATGACGGGCTTGGCGTTTTCGCGGGCGATCTGGATGGCACGCTTCTGTACGAGCGGTACCTGCTCGAGAGGCAACTCCACGCCGAGGTCGCCACGGGCAACCATCACAGCGTCGAATGCCAACACGATAGCTTCGAGATTGTCGATAGCTTCCGGCTTTTCGAGCTTCGCGATAACGGGAACGCGGCGACCGACTCGGTCCATGATGGCGTGAACCAGTTCGACGTCCGCAGGCGAACGAACGAAGGACAGAGCGATGAAGTCGACACCCAACTTCAGGGCAAATTCCAGATCGGCGATATCTTTGCCCGACAATGCCGGAACGGAGACATTCATGCCGGGAAGCGAAAGGCCCTTGTTATTGCTGACCGGTCCACCCTCGGTGACCGTGCAAACGACGTCGTTGCCTTCGACCGCAGTGACAACAAGACCGACCTTGCCGTCGTCGACGAGCAATCGATCGCCGGCCTTGGCGTCGCGCGCGAGTTCCTTGTACGTGGTTCCGACGCGGTCGTGAGTGCCCTCGACGTCGTCGACGGTGATACGAACCTCTTCACCGCTTTCCCAGACGGTCCGCTCGTCCTTGAATCGACCGAGGCGGATTTTTGGGCCCTGCAGGTCGGCGAGGACGCCGACGGCCTTGCCTGTCGCGTCTGACGCTGCGCGGACGCGGATGTAGTTCTCTTCGTGATCGGCGTGCTCGCCATGGCTGAAGTTGAGCCGGGCCACGTCCATGCCGCTCTCCACGAGCTCACGGATCCGGTCACCGGTAGCTGTTGCGGGTCCCAGGGTGCATACAATTTTTGTCCGTCGGTTCACGGCTCGAGCCTAGTCGCTCGCAGTGCGCAGTTCTATCCGGCGCGTCCGACGTGCATGTTTTGTTCTTACTCGATTCAGTTTCGGTTCCTGATCACGAGTGGCAACGCACCAGGATGCACGGGAGCCGGAAGTGTCGATGCCCCAGTCAGATACCGATCGACCGCGCGCGCAACCGAGCGTCCTTCGGCGATTGCCCACACCACCAACGACGCACCCCGGTGTGCGTCACCGCACACGAAGACGCCGGGGCACGAAGTCTGCCAGTCGCGTCCGCAGGCGATCACCCCTCGTGAATTCGGCTCGAGCCCGAAGCCGCGCAGCAAGCCGCTGCGCTCGACGCCCGTAAACCCGACGGCCAAGAACACGAGGTCACACGGCACATCGAAGACAGCCCCCACCGGTTCGGCAATTCGTCGACCACTCTCATCCCGAGACACGTGAACAGGCGCGACGCGCACTGCCCGGACGTGACTCTTACCCGTGAATTCCTGAGCGGCTACCTCGAACTCACGCACTCCCCCTTCGGCGTCGGCGGGAGCGCTCCGCAGCACCAACGGCCAGAGTGGCCACGGGTCTGCGCCGTCGTCGCGTTCGAGTGGGGGTTGTTCGTGGAAATCCAATTCGACAATCGACGCAGCTCCCTGACGGTGAACGGTTCCGAGACAATCGGCACCGGTATCACCGCCGCCGATGATGACGACATTCTTGCCCGCTGCACTGATCCTGCTCGGCCCGTCACCAGCACATTCGCGGTTGGCCGGCACGAGGTAGTCCATCGCCGGATAAATTCCTTTCAGGTGACGGCCAGGAACCTCGACGTCGCGTGCTCTCCCGGCACCGACTGCCAGAACAACGGCGTCGTTGATCGAGAGGAGCTCGCCCGCCGCGAGGTCGGTTCCCACATCACAATCCGTCACGAACTCGGTCCCCTCGGCGCGCATCTGTTCAAGCCTGCGGTCGATGTGGTGCTTCGAGATCTTGAAATCGGGGATGCCGTATCGCAGCAGCCCGCCGGCGCGGTCATGCCGCTCGAACACCGTCACTCGGTGACCTACACGCGTCAGCTGTTGCGCCGCAGCGAGACCCGCAGGTCCCGACCCGACGATGGCCACCCGGGCACCGGAATCCGCGGTCGGGATCTGCGGGGGCACCGAACCGTCTTCCCACGCGGTGTCGGCAATCGCCGCTTCGATGCGTTTGATTGCCACACTTCCGCTGGTCAAGTGACTGGAAAGAGCAAGTACGCAGGCAGTTTCACAGGGTGCCGGACACAGCCGTCCGGTGAACTCCGGAAAGTTGTTGGTCTCGTGCAATCGGTCCGCGGCAAGGGACCAGTCGTCGCGCCGCACAAGGTCGTTCCAGTCCGGAATCAGATTCCCCAAAGGGCACCCGGACAGACCCGAATGGCAGTAAGGAATTCCGCAATCCATGCAGCGCGATGCTTGCTCGGACACCTCGCGCTTGCGCTGATCGGTGGGAAGCTCGGTATAGACCTCACTCCAGTCAGCTGTTCGCTCCGGCACCGGGCGCATCGGCGTCGCAGCTCGCGCGACACCGAGGAAACCCCGCGGATCAGGCACTGGCCCGCTCCGTCACAATGTCGCCGGCCTCCGCTACGCCTGCCAGTTTTTGTTCCTCGATTACTCGCTCGTAGTCCACCGGCATCACCTTGGTGAATCGCCCCGACTCGCACGACCAATGCGCAAGCAGACGGGCCCCGACGCAGGACCTCGTCCATTCGACATGGGCGGTCATCATCATCTTCAACCACTGGAGATCGTCGGGCGTCGGTTCCTGCAACGTGACCGACGTCAGGTTCACGTTGTTCGGATCGACGTCGAGAACAAATGCGATACCGCCGGACATCCCCGCTGCGAGATTTCGACCGGTTGCACCGAGGATCACCACCCGCCCGCCGGTCATGTACTCACACGCGTGATCACCTGCCCCTTCGACAACTGCGTCGGCGCCGGAATTGCGCACAGCACAGCGCTCCCCCACCCGGCCGCGCGCAAACAGTTCCCCTGCAGTGGCCCCGTACAAGAGTGTGTTGCCGGCAATCACCTGCTCCTCGGGGCGAAAGCCGACGTCAGCGTCGGGACGGAGGGCTATCCGACCTCCCGAAAGCCCCTTTCCCACATAATCATTGGCGTCGCCGGTCAAGTCGAGCGTGATCCCTCGCGGTAGGAATGCACCGAGCGATTGACCGGCTGTTCCGTGGAGCCGCACCAGAATGGTGTTGTCCGGCAACCCTGGTGCCCCGTATCTCCGGGTCACCTCGGCGCCGAGGGCTGTACCCACTGCCCTGTCCCCGGTATGGACGTGGCAGTCGATCCGAACGAGTGTCGCATTGTGGAGTGCGTCGGTAGCGCGCTCGACAAGCATCCTGTTGAGATCACCGATGCCGGGCCGCGCCGGACCAGAGGCGCCGCGCCTTGCCGCGACCGGAACCGACAGGAGTGGCGCCAAGTCCAGGTGGCGACTCTTCCGATTACCACTTTCGGTGCAGGGCACCAACATGTCAGCACGCCCCACCGCCTCGTCGAGGCTTCGAAAACCGATGTCGGCCAGTATCTCCCGCACACCGTCGGCGATGAACCGGAAGAAACTGGTGACGTACTCGGGGCGTCCGGTGAACCGCGCCCGCAACTGCGGATTCTGCGTCGCCACCCCGACCGGGCAGGTGTCGAGATGGCACACTCGCATCATGACGCAACCGGAGGCGATCAACGGCGCCGTCGAGAAACCGTATTCCTGCGCGCCGAGTAACGCTGCCACGACAACATCACGGGCCGTGCGCATCCCACCGTCGCATTGCAGCACAACTCTTTCCCGTAACCCATTGAGCACCAATGTCTGCTGAGTTTCCGCGAGCCCGAGCTCCCACGGCGTCCCGGCGTGTTCGATCGATGTCAACGCGGCCGCACCGGTACCGCCGTCGTGACCGGAGATCAGCACCACGTCAGCATGCGCTTTGACCACGCCTGCTGCAACGGTTCCGACGCCGACAGCGCTGACAAGTTTGACGTGAATCCGGGCCTTGTTGTTGGCTTGGCGCAGATCGTAGATCAGTTGTGCGAGGTCCTCGATCGAGTAGATGTCGTGATGCTGCGGCGGCGAGATGAGACCGACACCCGGCGTCGAATATCGCGTCCGGGCAATCCACGGATACACCTTGCTGCCCGGTAGTTGCCCACCTTCGCCCGGCTTGGCTCCCTGCGCCATCTTGATCTGAATATCGCTTGCACTGACCAGATAATCGCTGGTCACGCCGAACCGGCCACTGGCAACTTGTTTCACGGCGCTACGACGCGCACGGTCGTACAGGCGATCCCGTTCCTCGCCGCCCTCTCCCGAATTGGATCGCCCGCCCATGGAATTCATCGCAATCGCCATCGTCTCGTGGGCTTCCGCGGACAAGGAGCCGTAGCTCATGGCTCCGGTGTTGAATCGGCGCAGAATCGCCTCGGCAGGTTCCACGTCGTCGACGCTGATTGCAGGCCGAATTCCGCTTCGGAAACCGAGTAGCCCCCGCAGTGTTCCGCCCTGCGCGCTGCTTCGATCGACCTCGTCGCTGTACCGACGGAACACGTCCGCACGGCCGGACCGTGTGGCGTGCTGGAGGAAGAACACCGATTCCGGTGTGAAAACATGCATCTCACCATCCCGGCGATAGTGGTACTCACCGCCGAAGTCGAGTTGACGTCGACCGGCATGCGCGGCGGAATGGCGCACCAACACGTCCTCGGCAAGCTCCGCGATACCTATGCCGCCGAGCTTGCTCGTGGTGCCACAGAAGTACTCGTCGACAAGCCGTGCACTCAGTCCGAAGGCCTCGAATACCTGTGCACCGGTATAGGATTGGACAGTCGAGATTCCCATCTTCGACATCACCTTGAGCACGCCCTGATTGGCCGCGTCCAGGTAACGCGTCGCCGCAGTTTCCGAATCCACCCCGTCCAGGCCACATTCCGCAACCGACTCGAGTGCCAGATACGGGTGGACAACGGCAGCGCCGTATCCGAGCAGCAATGCGCAGTGGTGAATCTCCCGAGCGTCGCCGGTCTCGACGATCAACGAGACCTTGCTGCGCCGACGCTTCCGTACGAGGTGGTGATGGACTGCGCCAACTGCGAGCAACGACGGAATCGGCGCGTGGTCACGGTCCCACGGTCGATCGGAGATGACCAGGATGTGGCGCCCGGCGTCTACTGCTGCACCGGCTTCGTCGCGTAGCTCGTCGAGCGCCGCTTCCAGACCTTCTGCGCCGGCGGCAATGTCGAACACACCGTGCAGTGTCGTCACACAACCAGCGCCGGATACGCGGACGATCTCCGCCAGTTCAGCCCGGGACACCACGGGCCTGTGCACCAGGGTTCGCCTACACGATGATTCGTCCGGGTCGAGGAGATTCTGTTCGGAGCCCAGAACTACCGACAACGTGGTGACAACTTCTTCTCGAATCGCATCCGACGGTGGATTGGTGACCTGCGCGAACAGTTGAACGAAGTAGTCGTACAGCAACCTGGGACGCGCCGAGAGCACTGCCAGCGGAGTATCGGTTCCCATCGATCCCACCGGCTCGTGACCGGTGGCGGCCATCGGCGTCAGAACTACACTCAACTCTTCCTCGGTGTACCCGAAGACCTGCTGATGCCGCACCAATACCGCCGGGTCACCACGGGATCTGGGCGGATCAGGTGTGTTGCCGACCAGCGTGAGGTTCGCGTCGAGCCAGCGCTGATAGGGCGCCGCTCCGGCCAACTCGGACTTGACCTCGTCGTCTGGAACAATGCGCTGTTGCGACGTGTCCAGCAGGAACATTCGACCGGGTTCGAGTCGTCCCTTTGCAATCACGTCGGCCGGCGGCACATCGAACACACCGCTCTCGCTGGACAATACGACCAGACCCGCCCGGGTGCGCCACCAGCGCCCCGGCCGAAGCCCGTTGCGGTCGAGGACAGCTCCTACCACGGTGCCGTCAGTGAACGTCACTGAAGCAGGCCCGTCCCATGCCTCCATCAGGCATGCATGAAATTGATAAAATGCACGCAACTCGGCCGACATGGCCGAATCCTGTTCCCAGGCAGCGGGAATCATCATCGCCACAGCATGGGGCACACTGCGCCCACCGAGGGACAAGAGCTCGAGCGCCTCGTCGAACGACGCAGAATCCGACACCCCGGACGTGCAGATCGGCGTCAGCCCGTCGAGGTTGCCGCCGAAGAGCTCGCTCCGAAGTTGCGGCTCGCGCGCGCGCATCCAATTTCTGTTTCCCACAATGGTATTGAACTCGCCGTTGTGTGCAACAAATCTGAACGGTTGCGCCAACGTCCACGACGGAAAGGTGTTGGTCGAGAACCTGCTGTGTACGACGGCCAGTGCGCTACGCATCCGCTCGTCCTGCAGGTCCGGGTAGAACAGCGGCAACTGACACGGCGTCACCATCGCCTTGTACACCATCGTTCGCGCGGACAACGATGGAAAGTAGGCGCCGGAACCCTCGTCCACAACATCTGGGGTGATCCGTTCGGCCTGCTTACGTAGTTCGAGGACACGGCGATCCAAAGCGATACCCGCCGAGCCCCCACGTATGTCCGCGACAAAGCACTGACTGATGAACGGCGCGCATTCCGTAGCCGATGTACCCAAGACCTCCGAATCGACAGGAACTTCTCGCCAGCCGAGTACCGCCAATCCCGCAGAACTCGCACACCGCTCGATCCGCTCGATCGCATTCCGCCGGGGCTGCGCAGTTCGGGGAAGGAAGCAGATACCGGCCGCAAACCTACTCTCACCACGCCCGTTTACATCCGGTAACACGAAGTCGGTGGCCGCCCTCAGTAGTTCGACGGGCAACTGAAGAAGTATCCCCGCTCCGTCGCCTGTAGTGGAATCTGCTCCGATGGCGCCGCGATGGGACAGCTTGCGCAGTGCAGACAAGCCGTCTCGCACGATCGAATGAGAGCGTCTGCCGTAGATGTCAGCGACAACGGCGACACCACACGAATCTGCTTCCTGATCGGGGTTGTACAGCCCCTGTGGACCAGGCATCTGAGAAAACAGCATGCGTGCCCTCCACCATGCGGGGCCGCCACACGAACCCGCAACCGGCAAGGGTCAGTTTACAGCCGGTATGTGCAGGTTGCGAAAGAAAAAACCGTGGCACCCCGGTATCGAGGTGCCACGGTGAGACGAGCGAGCGGGTCAGCTGCGGAGTGGTCGCCCGTACTTGTCCTTCACACTTCCCGTGAGCATCATGATGCCGTCGACCAACGGCCAGATTCCACCGATTCCACACGTCAACCAGGTCACCGCAATCTGTGCGATCGCGGTACCGGGCTGATTGAGATAGAACCGGCCGGCTCCGAATCCGCCGAGCAGAATGCCGAGCAGGCCGGCCGTCACCTTCGACTTGTCGGAGAACGGCTGCCCGGTGATCGGATCACGACCGAACGGCGCCGAAGGATCGACATAACCGAAAGGCTGGGCATAGGGCTGCTGCCCGTAACCAGGGTTCTGCGGCGGAGCGGTGTACCCCTGAACCGGTGGCGCTGCATACGGATTTGCGCTCTGATCGGCTGGGACTCCGTACACCGGACCATCCGCGGGAGGCGGATAGCTCTGCTGCTGGTACGACTGCTGATAAGTCGGCTGCTCGTTGCTCGGCGGCTGGTAGTTCGGCGGCGCGGGCTCCGAGAGCGGATAGGCGGCCGTGGGGTTTGCAGCCGTGGGATCAGATGAGGCCGGGAAAGCAGTGGTGGGCTCTGACCCCGCCGGCGGCGGGTAAATCGGATGACTTCCCCAGCCCGGGCCGTTACCCATTCCCGCATACGTGTCCCAGCCAGGACCGGTGCCCGTCGTTTCGGTTGACGGAGTCTTCTCCGTGGGCGCCGAGGTTTCACTCAGGGAAGCATCAGCGGTTGCCTCGTAATCGAAGGGCGAACCGAACTGTGGGGGAACCGGGGACTGAGAGTTCGAGGAGTCCCCCGACTCTGCTGGATCCGGATACTTGTTCAAGTCAGGCAACGTGCATTCCTTCGGGTCGACGACGGTCCGGCAAATCGTTGAGGCAAGTGATCTTTATACCTCGAACTGGGTGCGATACGGACCAGTCATGGCTTGTCCGGCTTCTTCAGATCAACGTCCTGCTTTGCGTCCACGCCGGTTGAATCGGCTGCCTTTGCCGTTGCGACACCGTCATCCGAGTCGGTATCACTGTCGGTGGCCCCCGAAGCTGAGTTCTCGACAGACGCGTTCTCGACGTAGTCCTTGGACTTCAATTCGGAAGGATCTTCACGACCTTTCTTGGCCAGCAGGAAGTACGCAACTGCCGCCACGAACACGATCACCGAGGTGAAGGAGTTGACGCGAATGCCTGCAAGTTCGTACGCCGGATCGTCGCGCATGAGTTCGACGAAGAACCGACCGGCGCAGTAGCCCGCCACATAGAGGGCGAACAGACGCCCATGGCCGATCTTGAATCGACGGTCGACCACGACAAGCAGGACGACGATGAGGACGTTCCACACGGCCTCGTACAGGAAGGTGGGGTGCACGACCTTCTCGACGACGCCGGTCGATACACCGGACAACGCATCAGTCTGACCTGACGAGTTCACACGCTGGAAGATTTCCAAGCCCCACGGCACTGTCGTTTCGCGCCCGTACAACTCCTGGTTGAAGTAGTTGCCGAACCGGCCTATCGCCTGCGCAAGCAGCACACCAGGCGCGATGGCGTCGCCCAGCGCCGCGACGGGGATCCCACGCCTGCGGCACCCGATCCATGCGCCGACACCGCCGAGGAAGACTGCGCCCCAGATTCCGAGGCCACCGTTCCACACTTTGAGTGCGTCGATCGGTGTGCCGCCTTCACCGAAATACTGCGGCCAGTCGGTGAGCACGTGGTACAGCCGGCCACCGATCAATCCGAACGGCACGGCCCAGACTGCGATATCGAGAACGGTGCCCTTCTCGCCGCCTCGCGCGACCCACCGCCGGTCGCCCCAGACGATGGCGACGATGATTCCGGCGATGATGCAGAGCGCGTAGGCGCGCAGTGCTACGGGCCCGATGTACCAGACACCTTGTGGAGGACTGGGAATGTAGGCCAGTAGTTCAACAGTTGACGTCACGACGCCACGTTAGCCGAGCGGACACCTTCAGCGAGTTCTTCGGTGAGGGCGCGGACAGCTCCGAGTCCGTTTTCCACCGCCGAGACCAGCGCAGACCCGACGATCACTGCGTCGGCATAGCCGGCAATTTCTGCTGCCTGGGCGCCGGAGCGAACGCCCAACCCGACACCGACCGGGATATCGGAATGCGCGCGGATCCGTGCGGTGAGTTCCGGCGCCATCGACGACACTGCGTCGCGCGCTCCGGTGACACCCATCGTGGAGGCCGCGTACACGAACCCGCTGCTTGCCTCAAGTGTCATTGCCAGACGCTCTTCGGTAGACGACGGTGCCACGAGGAAGATCCGATCGAGGTGGTGCTTCTCGGACGCCTCCATCCAGTCGGCGGCCTCGTCTGGGATGAGGTTGGGGGTGATCAGTCCGAGTCCGCCTGCGGCAGCAAGGTCGCGGGAGAACTTGTCGATGCCGTATTGCATGACCGGGTTCCAGTACGTCATGACTACGGCCTTGCCGCCGACCGAGCTGATCTGCTCGACGACGGTGAAGATGTCGTGCAAGCGGACGCCGTTGCTCAGGGCAGTTTCAGCGGCACGCTGAATGGTCGGTCCGTCCATCACGGGGTCGGAGTACGCGACCCCGACCTCGATGATGTCGCAGCCGCCGTCGACCATCGTCTTGAAGACGTCGATGGATTCGGACACCGTTGGGTAGCCTGCGGGCAGGTATCCGACGAGCGCAGCTCGGTTTTCCGCCTTGCATGCCGCAAACGTGGATGCGAGGCGTGATGGTCGTTCGCTCACTTGTCCGAGCCTTCCGTGTTGTTCTGGTCTGCGGGCTGGTCTGCGTTGTCGAACAGACCGAACCAACTCGCGGCAGTATCCATGTCCTTGTCGCCACGACCGGACAGGTTGACGAGGATGATGGCGCCTTCGCCGAGTTCCTTGCCCAGGCGCAGCGCGCCGGCAATCGCGTGCGCGGACTCGATGGCCGGGATGATGCCTTCGCGCCGCGAGAGCAGCAGGAGGGCATCCATTGCCTCGGAGTCGGTGACGGGCTCGTAGGTGGCCCGACCGATGTCGTTGAGATACGCATGTTCCGGTCCGACACCCGGATAGTCCAAACCTGCGGAGATGGAATGCGATTCGATGGTCTGACCATCTTCGTCCTGCAGCAGGTACGAGTACGCACCCTGGAATGCGCCTGGCGTTCCGCCTGCGAATGTTGCTGCATGCCTACCGGTTTCGACGCCGTCGCCCGCTGCCTCGTAACCGACCAACCGCACGGACAGATCGTCGATGAACGGGTGGAAAATACCGATG
Source organism: Rhodococcus sp. 24CO (assembly GCF_050586165.1). NCBI lineage: Bacteria > Bacillati > Actinomycetota > Actinomycetes > Mycobacteriales > Nocardiaceae > Rhodococcus > Rhodococcus sp. 24CO. Next base: position 90,448 of record NZ_JAZFNF010000010.1, read on the forward strand.
GCGTTGGAACCGCCACCGACGCAAGCCGTGACGGCGTCGGGAAGCCGACCGGTCAATGCCTGAACCTGAGCGCGGGCCTCGAGACCGATGACCCGCTGGAAATCGCGAACGATGGTCGGGAACGGATGCGGACCGGCAGCGGTGCCGAAGCAGTAGTAGGTATCGTCAGCGTGGGAAACCCAATCGCGGAGAGCTTCGTTGATCGCATCCTTGAGTGTGCGCGAACCGGTTTCGACCGAGACGACCTCGGCGCCCAGCAGACGCATCCGGGCGACGTTCAACGCCTGACGCTCGGTGTCGACCGCACCCATGTAAATGACACACTCGAGGCCGAGCAACGCGCAGGCGGTGGCCGAGGCGACGCCGTGCTGTCCCGCTCCGGTCTCGGCGATGATGCGCGTCTTGCCCATTCGCTTGGCCAGAAGCACCTGACCGAGGACGTTGTTGATCTTGTGAGAACCGGTGTGGTTCAGATCTTCACGCTTGAGGATGATGCGAGCGCCGCCCGCGTATTCGCTCATGCGCGTTGCTTCGAAAATCGGCGACGGGCGTCCGGTGTAGTCGCGCTGCAGTCGGTCGAGTTCGTTCAGGAAAGCGTCGTCGCTGCGGGCCTTCTCGTATTCGGCGGTAACTTCCTCGATAACCGCCATGAGCGCCTCGGGCACATGCCGTCCGCCGTAGACACCGAAGTGCCCTCCGGCGTCCGGATCATGAGTGGTGCGCTCGGCAAGTCCGGCACTGGCCGGCGGCAGATTGCCGCCCTTGAAGACTGGTCCCTGAGTACGTGAAGTCACTCCACCAGTCTGCCCCAAGCGTGTCGCCTGTCACCGCCCGGGTACGGGCAATTGTCACCGCTCGGGTGCGGGCAAATTGCTCCCGAGCGGTGATGCGATTCAGCGTGACGGTTTAGGGCAGGACGGATGCGCTCCGGCGTTGACCAGATCCGCAACGGCCTTACGCGGATCACCGCTGGTCACGAGGCCTTCGCCAACCAGAACTGCGTCTGCGCCTGCGCCGGCGTACGCCAGCAGATCAGCGGTGCCACGAACGCCGGACTCGGCGATCTTGATGGTTTCTGTCGGAAGTCCGGGGGCGATCTGACCGAAGGTGTTCTTGTCGACCTCGAGAGTCTTGAGGTTGCGAGCGTTGACTCCGATGACCTTGGCGCCTGCCTCGAGCGCGCGGTTGGCCTCTTCCTCGGTGTGCACCTCGACAAGTGCAGTCATCCCCAAGGATTCGGTGCGATCGATCAGTGAGGCAAGTGCCTGCTGTTCGAGTGCCGCGACAATCAGGAGGATGACATCGGCACCGTGCGCGCGTGCCTCGTGAATCTGGTACGGACCCACGATGAAGTCCTTGCGCAACACCGGAATAGTGACGGCTTTGCGGACGGCATCGAGATCGGCAAGCGATCCGTGGAAGCGACGCTCTTCGGTGAGAACACTGATGATTCGAGCGCCGCCCGCTTGGTAGGCAGCTGCCAACTCGGCGGGGTCTGCGATGTCGGCTAGTGCACCCTTGGACGGGCTGGCTCGCTTCACCTCGGCGATGACGCCGATGCTCGGTTCCAGAAGTGCCGCTACAGCATCGAGGGCGGGCGGTGCAGTGGCCGCGGCAGCCTTGACTGCAGCGAAGTCGAGTACGGCTTCGCGGGCGGCGACATCAGCGCGCACCCCGTCGAGAATCGAGTCGAGTACGGTCATCGTGGCCCGAATCCTTTCTGGGCAAGTGCCCGATGTGAGATACGTCATCGGGGTGGTGTCAGCCTAGTTGGGCGATTTTTTGCTACTCCGCCCGGGTACCCACGCGCGTGGGAGTTCGGACGCAATCGAGGTCACGATCGTGAATCCTTGCCCGGCTCATTGCCGTCCGCGTCAGGTTTAGCGCCATCGGAATCGAGCGTCGGATCTTCCCCGGCGTCGAGCGCGTCCCACAGCATCCGTTGTGTCACAGGCTCGTCGGGCGCATCCTTGCTTCCCTGTCCGAGCTTGGCCGCTGCCTCCCGGCGAGCCGCAGGGTTGTCGTACTTCGACGAGAGACCGGCACGCGCCTTGGGCTTTCGCATGAGCAGAACACCGGCAGCGAGCGCAGCAACGGCTCCGGCGAGCGCGAGCAGCGGCGGTAACACCGATGCCTCAGCTGACACTTCTTCGAGGTGCGAGGACAGTTCGGCAAGATCTGCCGCGCGGCCGTCATCTGCTCCCGAAACCAGCAGCTGGACAGCTGGAACTGCGACTCCGATGCCGACCAATCCCACCAGCAGGCCCACAACTCGGAGCGCCCACCCACGGACCGCGAACGACGCCGCAACAGCAGCAAGAAGCGTGAGAGCGAGCGGAGTCATCGCCGCAGCCCACGTGCCACCGTCGAGATCCGTGGTGCGCGCCAATGTCTTACCGTCACTGGAGGTTACTTGTACCCACGTCATCCGCGAGCTTCCCCACAGCGCAATGGCAGCGAGACCCAGCAAGAGCGTGGTCAGCATCGTGGTGCTGCGGCCCGAACGTGGTGTCGGCGAGTCCGCGCCGGTGCCCGAAGCCTGTTCGCTCACTTACCTTCACCTCCGATGGTGCGCAACGTGTGTGCCGATGCGATCGCGCTGAGCACGGCCATCGCCTTGTTCCGCGCCTCGGTGTCCTCGTAGACCGGATCGGAGTCGGCGACCACGCCCGCCCCGGCTTGGACGTATCCGATGCCGTCCTTGATGAGTGCGGTGCGAATCGCGATCGCAGTGTCGGCATCACCGGCGAAGTCGAGGTACCCGACAATGCCGCCGTAGACCCCGCGGCGGGTGGGTTCGAGTTCTTCGATCAACTGCATTGCCCGGACCTTGGGAGCGCCCGAGAGCGTGCCGGCCGGGAAACAGGCCGTGACTGCGTCGAGCGCGTGCTTGCCCTCCGCGAGGTGCCCGGTCACAGTAGAAACCAGGTGCATCACGTGGCTGTATCGCTCGATGTGGCGGTAATCGTGCACCTTGACCGTGCCGGGTCGGCAGACACGACCGAGGTCGTTGCGTCCGAGGTCGACCAACATCAGGTGCTCGGAGTTTTCCTTCTCGTCCGCGAGGAGGTCCTTCTCGAGGAGGATGTCGTCTTCCTCGGTTGCACCGCGCCACCGGGTTCCGGCGATCGGGTGGGTGGTTGCGACACCTTCCGAGACGGTAACCAACGCTTCGGGGCTGGAGCCGACAATGGAGAAAGCGGTCTCGCCGTCACCGTTCGGGACGTTGAGCAGATACATGTACGGACTGGGGTTCGAGGCCCGCAACATTCGGTACACATCGATAGGTGCTGCGGTGCAGTCGATCTCGAATCGTTGGGAGAGCACGACCTGGAATGCCTCGCCCGCTTCGATATCGCCGATCAGCTTCTTCACATCGACGCCGAAGCTCTCCGTCGTGCGCTGACGGCGATAGCTCGGGGTGACCTTGGCAAACGTGGAGACCGTCGACTTGGCTGGTGCCGAAAGCGCCCGCGTCATGGCGTCGAGTCGCGCGACAGCGTCGTCGTATGCCTCCTCGACACGCTCCTCGGTACCGTCCCAGTTGACCGCGTTGGCGATAAGCGTGATCGCACCCTCGTGATGATCGACGGCGGCGATGTCCGCGGCCAGCAGCATGACCATCTCGGGGATCTGCAGGTCGTCGACTGCCGAGTTGCCCACGTTTTCGAGCCGCCGGACGGCGTCGTATCCGAGGAATCCGACCATCCCGCCGGTAAGAGGCGGCAGGTCGGGCAGACGCTCCGAGCGCAACAGTTCGAGAGTGGCACCGAGCGCGTCGACGGGGTTGCCACCGGACGGTGCGCCGGCGGGGACGTTGCCGTACCAGGCAGCTTCACCGTCGATGACGGTCAGCGCCGCGGGACTGCCGACGCCGATGAAGGACCATCGTGACCACGACCGGCCGTTCTCCGCAGACTCGAGAAGGAAGGTTCCCGGACGGTTTCCGGCCAACTTCTCATAGGCGGAGAGCGGGGTTTCGGAGTCCGCCAGCACTTTTCGCGTCACCGGAACTACCCGATGCTCGGCGGCGAGAGCACGGAACTGCTCTCGCGTGGTGGTGGAATCGGACGCCGCATCGACGATCGCGGTGTCGGACGAGGGTGCGGACTTGGAGGTGGGCTCGCCGTGCATGACTCCATCATCCCAGGCTCACCCGTGCGGGCCGCGTTCGCGGGTAACCTCAGCCGAATGAAACCAGGTCAGCTTGCTCCCGATTTCACTCTGCCCGATCAGGACGGAACGCCCCGTTCGCTGACCAGCCTGCTGGAGAAGGGGCCCCTCGTACTGTTCTTCTATCCGGCAGCCTCCACGCCGGTGTGCACCGCGGAAGCGTGCCACTTCCGCGACCTCGGCAAGGATTTTGCGGAGGTAGGCGCCGCTCGTGCGGGCATCAGCACCGACACCGTCGAAGCGCAGTCGACGTTTGCCACTGCCCAGTCCTTCGACTATCCCCTGCTCGCCGACACCGACGGCACCGTTGCCGAGCAGTTCGGCGTCAAACGCGGACTGCTCGGCAAGTTGATGCCGGTCAAACGTTCCACGTTCGTGATCGACACGGATCGAACCGTATTGAAGGTCATCTCGAGCGAATTCCGCGCGAGCACTCATGGCGATCAGGCACTCGAGTTTCTCCGCAGCCGCACCTGACCGCTACGCGACCTGAATCGAGCGCTTCGCAAGTCCCATCCAGAAACCGTCGATGACCTGGGTGGGCACCTGCTCCGGATCGGACGACGCACCGAGAGTCACGAACAGCGGCGCGAAGTGCTCGATGGTCGGGTGTGCGTACGGCATACCGGGAGCCTGCGCCCGGAAATCGATGAGCGAATCGATATCGCCGGCTGCGAACCGCTCCCCGGCCCAGGCGTCGAATTCGGCAGACCATCCTGGCGCCTTTGCCTCGGGCGACGGGTCACGCAGAAATGGCAGACCATGGGTGGTAAATCCGGATCCCACGATCAACACACCCTGCTCGCGCAGTGGACGCAATCGTTGGCCGAGGTGCAGCAGACGTTCGGGGTCCAGAGTCGGCAGGGAGATCTGCAGCACGGGGATGTCCGCGTCCGGGTACATCACCGTCAACGGAACGTAGGCGCCGTGATCGAGGCCACGGTTGGGTTGCTGGACAACTTGCTCGTTGTCGGGCATCAACGCTGCCACCTGCGCGGCCAAGTCCGGCGCGCCCGGCGAGTTGTACTGAGCTCGATAGAACCGCTCGGGGAATCCGCCGAAGTCGTAGATCAGCGGGGTTCCCGTGGTCGTCGACCCGATCGTCAGCGGTGCTGATTCCCAATGCGCCGACACGATCAGGATTGCCGTCGGCCGTGGCAGGTCACCGGCCCACGCGCCGAGTTGCTTCACCCAGAGAGCGCTGTCCACCAACGGCGGGGCACCGTGGCTGAGATACAGCGCGGGCATTGTGGTGGCGGACATAGCGGCTCCTCGTGAGTTCACCGAGCGGTTTAAGTTGAAGCTTCAAGCTAATATAGAACTCAACGCGTGAAACGCGCAACTATTCCCTGCCTGCACCGACTGGACACTCGTCTGCAACCCTGTAGTGGTACCGCACAGTGCTTCGAAGGGGTAATGACCGATGAGTGCATCGAACGGCCAGGCCGAGTCGCCGGTTCAGACCAAGTGGCTCACCACCGAGGAGCAGCAGGCCTGGCGCACCCTCATCTCCTTGGTGACCCGCCTACCGGCGGCTCTCGACACCCAGCTCCAACGCGATTCAGCACTAACACATTTCGAGTACTTCGTACTGTCGGCGCTGTCGGAAGTACCCGACCACAAGCTGCAACTCTCCCTCCTGGCACAGCAAGCCAATGCGTCTCTGTCACGCCTCTCCCACGTCGTCACGAAGATGGAGAAGGCCGGCTGGGTCAAGCGTGAAGTGATCCGTGGTAGCCGAGGCTCCAACGCGGTACTCACCGATGCCGGAATGGCAAAAGTCATCGAGGCATCGCCAGGCCACGTTCGGCTGGTCCAAGCCTTGGTGTTCGAAGGCCTCGACGACAGCCAGGTCGCCCAACTCTCCGCATTGGGCGCCGCCATGGTCGACCAACTCGACAAGGGAATTGCCGGCGGACTCGGGAAAGCCTGACTCGACGACCCACACCGCGCACAACTTCCCCGGCTCCCGTAGTGTCTGGACACATGTCTGGTAAGGCCAACTTCGAGTCCACCCGCCGGCGCCTGTCGGGGCAACAGGCCGAAACTGTCGATCGTTTGACCACCGCAGCTGTGGCCATTCTGCGTACGCATGGGTTTTCGACCCTGACCATTCGCATGGTCGCAGGCGAAGCAGGGGTCGCGCCGGCAACCGCGTACACCTACTTCTCGTCCAAGAGTCACCTTGTCGCAGAACTGTTCTGGCGACGCCTCGACGCGCTCCCTCATGAGGCCAACGCAGAGCAGGACCGCGAGACTCAGGTCTGTTCGGTCCTGCGCAGTGTGGCACTCCTGGTGTCCGATGAACCTGAACTCGCCGCCGCAGTCACCACCGCGATGATGGCCGACGACCCGGATGTCGAACACCTCCGCGCCCGGATCGGGAAGAACATTCGCGAACGCCTTGTCGAGGCATTGGGACCGGAACACGACGCCGACGTCCTCGAAGCCCTTGAAATTGCCTGGTCAGGTGCATTGGTGCGGGCTGGAATGGGGTACGAGTCCTACTCGCAGATCGCGGATCGCCTCGAGATCACGGCGAAGCTGATCATGGCGGGGCACGACAAGGGCTGAGCAGAACTCAGATCGGTGTCAGTTCACTCACCAACCACCGATCGCCGACGCGTTCGACGGCGACCTGCACGCGACTCGAACTCGACGCCGGTGCCGGCTGCGCAAAACTGGTGGTGATCTGATCGACGAACATCAGCAATTCGACGCGATCGCGCGTGGTATCGAGCAACCCGACATCCACAACCCGGGCGCTGGTACTGATTCCTTGCACTTTCGATTGGGGCGCAACGGTTGTCGCGGAAAACTCGACGAATTCGTCCCTGAATGTTCCGGTGGCACCGCCAGCTCCGGCAGCGAGGTCTCTGTCCACCATTTCACTGGTGTACGTGAGCAAGTCCTCCACCAACGCGGGTGCCTGTGCCATCGCATCCGCTCGCACCGATTCGAGTGCAGCGGTGTCGCGGCGGATCCACAGCAGTGCACACGCGGCAATCGCGAGAACCGCAACCAGCACGACAGAGATCGCCCGCCTCACGGTACGAACTCCACACTCGACATCAGGATTTTCCCGTCGACATCCTCGACACCGACGCGCAGTCGATATGTCCGCGACGTCGGCTCGCCCGCAGAATTGGCGACCTGCGCAGACGCCGCAATCAGAACTACTCCCGACGACCCTGTCTCCGACGACAGTGCAGCAGCATCGATCCTTGCGTCGGAGTTGACCGAGGCGGAACGGATCGCGTCGACGAACCCGGACTGATCACCAACCAGCTCCTCTGCGAACTCGCCCGTGCTGAGCGCTCGCAACTGGGCCACATCCTCGTCCACGGTATCGACGTGAATGTCGACCAATGCCAGCGCTCCCGCCGCCGCCCCGTCCACCAGTTCCTGCCGATGCGCGTCGCGGGCATTATCGCCGCGCATCGACACAGCGCCGGTCACCACGACTGCCGCCAAACCTGCAATGACCACCGCGACAAGCACGCGTTCACGCGTGACCACATGCCGCGAAACATCCTCGGTTGTCAGGGATTCGGTGTCGTCAACAACTGCTGCCACGAATCCCCCTTTCCGATATCGGTGTGCCCGTAGGCAATCCCGTCCGGCCCGGTGTACAACTCGTCGGGAGCGTTGGTTCCCGACGGCACGTAGGGTTCCGGGCTCCGGCACGTCACCGGGTCCGGCGCCCGCTTGCCCGGAACTTCCATGCACGGAATGTTCCGCGAACCACGCACGGCAAAAACCGAATCCGCCGGCACTTTGCAGAACAGATCAGGCGGCGTGTCCGGAACACTGGTCACCGTGGGGTCCCGGCGCTGATCCGCCGGCAGGTATCCGGTGGAGCAGGCAGCCGGGTCTTGGGCCTGCAGATGGAAATTGACGTTGGCGGCGCCGTCGGCCTGCCCGCGCTGCACGACGGTTTCCTGAGCGGCAACAAGCGGCGGCAGTACCACCAGTACCTGTTCGAGTGACGCGTTGTAGGTGAGCGCAACCTGCCCGACACTGGTCAGGTTTGCCAGGAGAATCGGCAGGGTTGGACGCAGATCCTGGAACAAGAGCTCCGCTTCGGTGGCGAACCCCGGCCCCGTGTCGATGATGTTGCGAATCGTGCCGTCCGCGATCTCCAATTGCCCGCTCACCCGGGCGACGCTCGACGCCCACAATCGGATTTGATCCCCCGTCACAACTTGGGTCTCGAGGAGCGGGGCGAGTTGTTGCACAAGAGTTGTCGCGGGAGTGGTGGCGTCGGACAACTGATCGACAAACGATGTGGTCGAATCCAGCAGTCTCGCAAGATCTTCGCCGCCACCGGCAAACGCAGCGGCGGACTCGTCGATCACCGCGCGCAGTTTGTCCTGTGGGACGGAGGCGAGCAGCGCCTGCGCCTGATCGAGAACGGGTCCGATCTCCTGAGATATCACCACAGACTCGGTGTCGATCACGTCGCCGTCGGCCAGAAACGGACCGTCAGAGGTGGTCGGTTGCAGATCGACATACTGCTCACCTATCGCCGATACGCTGCGCACAGCCGCCACCAGCTCGGTACTGGGCACGGGAACTGAACTCTGCAAAGACAATTCGGCTTTCACGACGTCGGGGTGGAGCTGCACCGACCGTACTTGACCGATGGTGTCGCCGCGGTACGTCACATTCGCGTTTCGGTACAGACCACCGGCGTTGGGCAGTTCCAGCGTCACCGTGTATCGCCCGATACCCAGCATCGTGGGAACGCGGAGGTACGCGATCGCGGCCACCGTCATTCCGATGACCGCAAGGATCGCAAAGATCACCAACTGCCGGCGAACAAGCTTGGTGAGGATCATCGTCCTCCCTCCCCTGCATTGCCCGTTGCGGTCAGCGGCGCAGTCATCGGGTCGACCGGGCCGCCGCCCGCTTGCGGAGCACCGAACGGGGTGCCGAAACCGAGTCCGGACTGCAATCGGTTGGTGGTCAGGTCGATCAGCGCCCACAGATTGGTGTAGTCGCCACGCATCCCGTCGTCGATGGTGGTCTGCGGGAACGGGAAGGTGGTCAGGTTTCCGAGATTGTTGATCAGGTCCGGACCTGCCGCGACAACCTGCTGCAATGTCGGCTCGATCGCCGCGAGATTTGCGCTCAGATCATCTCGCGTGCGATTGACCAGGTCGGTGCCGACGTCTCCGAATCGGCCCACCGAATCGAGCGCGGTGGTCAAGGTCACTCGCTGATCTTCCAGTTCCGCCAAGGCCGGAGCCAGCACGTCGAGCGCCTGCCCCAACACGTCACGTTGGGCGTTGATCTCCCCCGCAAACACATCCAGGTTCTCCATCGTGGTCACCATGGCGGTGCGTTGCCGGTCCAAAGTCTCGGTCAATGTGTCCATCTGCGTGAGTAGGTCACGTGCTGATCCGGTGCGTCCGCCGAGTGCATTGTTCAACTCGGTGGTGATGGTGTGAATTTGCGCGAGTCCACCGCCGTTGAGCACTATGGACAGCGCTGTCAGTGTTTCCTCCGTAGTCGGGTACACGCCCGCCGACGCCAGTGGAATGACCGAGCCCTCAGCGAGCGTCCCTTCCGGTTCGACACCGACCGGCGGCGCCAGGGCAACATGCTTGGAACCCAACAGGCTGGTCTGTCCGATCTTGGCCGTGGAATTGGCGGGCAACACTACCGAGCCATCCAAGGACACTGTCACTTTCGCGTGCCAGTTATCAGAGTCGATGGCACTGATACTGCCGACCGTCACATCGTTCACCATCACCGGGGAGTTGGGACTGATCGACGCGACGTCCGGCATCTCGATGACTACTGAAAAACTGTCGGCACCGCGGCCGGCAGCACCGGGCAGGGGCACCGAATTCAGGCCGTTCCACCCGCAGCCCGACACAAGCACAACAACACCGACGCAACAGATTCTCCGGATCATCGTGTCCCCACCTCCGGCATCAGCAACTGACCCAGCCCTGCGGGAACGCTCACGCTCGGGAGGGAGGGAGCCGGCTTCAGATCCGGTTCGCTGTACACCAACTGATCCGGCGCCGCACCAAGCGCGCGGGTCGGATTGATGTTCAGATCCGGATAGTTCGCTCTGATGGTGTTCAGGTACGGCCCGAGGTACTCGGCGCACAATTCCGCACCTTTCGCAGAGGTTTCGTTTGCCAGTCCCGCGATTCCGCCGCAGATGAAGTCGATGGGGTTGCCGATGTTCTGGAAGGCAGGCACCCCGACCATCGCGCCTTGGGCAGGGCGGTACACGTTGTAGTAGTTGGACAACGCCGTCGGCGCCAGATGCAGAAGCTTTTCGATGCCATCGCGTTTGTCCACCAGCACTTGGGAGACATCAGCCAGAGTGTTTACCTGCGCGGTAAGCCCGCTGCGATTCTGTTCGACAAATCGGTGGACATCGCCGATCGCCGCATCCAGATCAACCAGGGCAGGCGCCAATTGTGTCCGACTGTCCGCCAACAGACTTGTCACTGTTGCCAGGCGGCCCTGGAAGCTCACTATTTGTTCGTTGCTTGCCGCCAACGCCGTAGTGAAAGTCTGCAGTCCTCGGATCGTTCCGAAAAGATCCTCACCTCCCTCGTTCAAAGTGCTCATGGCCGAGGACAGTTCGGCGATCGAACGTCCCAGCGCCTCGCCGTTCCCGTTCAAGGCCGTCCCTGCGCCGTCGAGGAATTCGGCCGCCGACCCGCGGGTCCCCTCGGACGGCCCCAAAGCGTCTGCCGCCCGGCCCAATTGCTCCTTGATCTGATCCCACTCCACGGGCACCGCGGTCCGCTCGATTCCGATCTCAGCTCCCTGCGCCAACGCGTCTCCCCCGTCCTCCGTCAAGGCCGGGGTCAGCTGGACAAACCTGGCGGAGACCAAGGACTGAGCAACGATCACCGCGTGCGCATCCGCTGCGACGGGCACGGATCGGGCAAGCTCGAGTTCGACTCGCACTTTCTCCCCCTGCGGGGTTATCGAGGTGACCTTCCCGACGTCGACGCCCACAACACGGACGTCGTCGCCGACGTAGAGTCCCGTCGTCGATGCAAAATAGGCAGTCACCGAGTAGTACCGAAAGTGTTGTACGACAAAGTATCCCGCCACAGCCACCGCGAGTACCACGACCGCGGCGACAATACGTTTCGCGACCATCAGCGAACCTCCGGTATCGGTAGCGGCGCAGGCGGAAGCCCGACAATCGCGTTGATCAACGGTTGGGTGTACTGGGCGGGAAGAAGGTTCTGGATGTACGAGTAGTAGAACGGTCCGCTCGCGACGGTATCGCCGAGCGTCCCCACGTACGTTCCGAGTCCGTCGATGCCCTGGGCCAGGTTGTCCTTGTTCTTCTGGAGTATCCCGAGCACCGTGTCGAGCTTGCTCAGGACCGGGCCCAGTTGCGCCTCGTTGTCGTGCACCAACCCACTGAGTTGAGTGGAGACAGCCGAGATGTCGGTGATGACGTTGCCCAATGCATCCTGCCTGCGGACCAATTCACCGAGAAGGGCATCGCCGTCGACAAGAAGCGCGTTGACCTGCGGTCCCCGTTCCGCAAGGAGACCGGCCACGTGGTTCGCGTCGGCGAGCAGAAGCTTCAGTGTCTCGTCGCGGCGATTGATACTGTCCGACAGGCGGGCTACCCCGTCGAGCGCGGGCCGCAGCGAAGGTGCGCTGTCCGTCATCACTGCACCGACTTCGTCCAACGACGCGGACAATTGGTCGAGGTTGATGTCCTCGACCGTGGTGGTGAGGTCGCCGAGTACGTCGGGCAACGAATACGCCGATCGGGTGCGTTCGAGTGGGATCTGTCCGCCGACGGGAATCCGTCCGTTTCCACCCAGGTCGAGCGAGAGCGCACGTTTACCGAGCAGAGACATCGTGGTGATCGCCGCCGACGTACTCTCACCGAGAGCGACGGAACCGTCGAGCGTGAAATCAACTCGAGCACGGCCTTTTTCGACAGCGATTTTGTCGACGGTACCGATCTTCACCCCGGCCGCGTTTACCTCGTCGCCGGCAGTCACACCACTCGCGTCGGTAAATACAGCGCTGTAGCTCACCCCGTTCTTCACGAACTGCAGATCTTGATACTGCAGTGACGCGAGCACTACCGATGCGGTCATCACCATGCCCACAACGCCTACTCGCACCGCCTGCTTCTGCGCCATCTCTCTCATCGTGGTGCGCACCTTCCGGTCGTCTGGTCGATCAGGTCGACCGTCATCGGCATGCCGTCGGCTCCGTCGACTTTGAGCGCGATACCGCAGAGATAGAAGTTGAAGAAGGACCCGTAGGCACCAACTCGGATCAGTTGTCGATAGTTCGACGGCATCGACGCGAGGATTCGGTCGAGCTCCCCTTGTTGCTCGACCAACGGGTCCAAGCTCTGGTCCAGTTGTGACAGTGTGCCACTGATGTCGGGTCTGACCCCGGCCAAGAGATCTGCGAAAGTCTGTGCAGCGGTATCGATGCTCGTCACCGAAGTGCCGATCAGTTCCTTGTCCGACGCAAGTCCGCTGACCAGTTGTTGCAGATGGTCGAGCGTGTCGGTGAACTGTCCACCTCGCCCACGTAATTCACTCAATACGCCGTCAAGGTTGTTGATGACCCGGCCGATGAGCACATCACGATCGGCAAGTGTGTTGGTAATCGATCCGGTATGAGCGAGCACCGACGCCACTGTCCCCGACTGCCCTTGAAATACCTCGAGCAGCGACAGGGACAGCGCGTTGACCTGAGCCGGGTCGAGCGCCTGGAACAGCGGCTTGAAGCCGCCGAGCAGCGCGTCGAGGTCCAGGGCCGGCGCAGTTCTGGTGGTGGGGATGGTCGCACCTACGGCCAAAGGTTGCGCGGCGCCCGGACTGTCGAGCAATTCGAGATAGCGGTTACCCACTAGATCCTGATAGCGCACCGCCGCCCGGGTCTGCTCCGTCAGAGTTTCCACCGAATCGACACTGAATCTCACGTGAGCTAAGTGGTCGTCGCCGAATTCGACGGTGCTCACCGTTCCCACGGGCACCCCGGCGATCCGCACCTTGTCACCGGATTTCAGCCCGGACACATTGACGAATTGGGCTGCGTAACTGTGCTCGTCGCCGCCCCGCATCTGCCCGAAGACAAGAACGAGTCCTGCATTGACCACCAGCATCACCGCCACGAAGATGCCGAATTTGACGCCGTAGCCGCGACGCTTCATCGAATCTCCGTTCCGAACAGGTAGCTGAGCAGACTCGGCATGTCGTCTATCGGCTGGCCGCCGTTCCACTGACGTTCCGGTTCGAAGGGATTCACACCCGTGTCCGTCACCAGGTAGGGCGCGTTGACATTCGGATCGCGCAACGGAAGTCCCATGCACTGGGGTCCGCCCGTTGCTGCGACCTTCGGCAGATCATCCGGATAGCGATACGGTTCGGTGCCTGCGATCAATCCGATCGACATCTTGATTCCCGGTTGCCCGTTGTACGCGCCGTCGCCGATTGCCTTACTTTCCTCGAGTCCGTGGAACATGCACGGAATCACCGGCGAGTACTCCTCGAGAAGTTCGGTGGTGGGGCGCATGAGCGACAGGACTGTGTCGACGCCGTCGGCATTGGTTCCGAGGACATCTTCTCCGGTGCGCGCCAATCCGATGACGTCGAGTAGCAGCAGATCCAGATTCTCGTGCTGGTCGAGGACGGTCGTGCCGGTGACAGTGAGCGAGCCGAGGGTATCCATCAAATCGAGTACCGCCGCCCGATACGTCCCGGACACCACCGGGAGGTCGGTGAGAACCTCGTCGAAAGCGTCGCCAGCACTGTTGAATTCGGCCAGTGATGCATCGGCCTTCCCGAGTGCGACACCCAACCTTTCCCCACGACCCTGCAGCGCGGTGGAAATCGCTCCGAGCGTCTGATCGAGCTTTCCGGGATCAACTGTCCGCAGGACGGCCGTCAGCTTCTCGAATACCGTATCGATTTCGACGGTCACGTGATTCGCGTCGATGGTGGCACCGGCCGTCAACCGCTCGGCGCTCGGCTTCGCAGGCAGCGACATACTGACGAACTTCGCTCCAAAGGCGGTGTTCGAAGTGATCGCGACATCGACATTGGCGGGAATCGACTCGAGCGCATCAGGATCGAGGAGTAGTGACAACGCCGCGGTGGAATCGTCGGTCGGTGTGATCGACTCGACGGACCCGACGGTGACACCGGCCATCTTCACTCGCGCACCCGGATCCATCACAAGCCCGGCCCGCTCGGCAACAACTGTGATCGGAACGCGGGTGGTGAACGACTGATTGAACGACGCGACCGCCAGCGCCACCACGGCAATAATCGCGCACGCCAAGCCTAATGCCGCAAGCTTGTATCCGTATCGCTCCACTCGCTCCCCCTATCCGGACAGGTTGAAGTTGCCGGAACCGCCGTACAGCGCCAGCGAGACCAGAAGGGTCACCGCTACAACACAGATCAGTGACAGTCGGACGCCGCGCCCGACAGCTGTGCCCACCCCCGAGGGTCCGCCTACGGCGCTGTAGCCGTAGTACGTGTGAATCAGCATGACGAGCAACGCCATTACCAGTACCTGCACAAAGGACCACGCGACGTCGACGGGATCGAGAAAGGTCGTGAAGTAGTGGTCGTAGAGTCCGGACGATTGACCGAACAGCACCACCGTGGTGAACCGTCCCGCGAGAAACGATCCGACGAGCGCCAACGAGTACAGCGGCAGAATGGCGAGCATCCCGGCCACGATGCGCGTACTCACCACGTACGGAACAGAACTGATCGCCATCGATTCGAGTGCGTCGATTTCCTCGCTGATGCGCATTGCCCCGATCTGCGCCGTCGAGCCCGCTCCGATGGTCGCGGACAGCCCGATTCCCGCAATGACCGGCGCAGCAATGCGCACATTGATGAACGCGGAGAAGAACCCGGTGAGAGCCTCGACACCGATGTTTCCGAGCGAACTGAAACCTTGAATCGCGATGGTTCCGCCTGATGCCAGCGTCAGGAAGCCGACGACCGCGACGGTGCCGCCGATCAACGCCAACGCACCTGTTCCCATGCTGATCTCGGCGACTAGACGCAAGACTTCTTTCGGGTGTTTGCGCAGTGCCCACGGAATGAAGGCAATAGCTCTGACGAAGAACACCGCTTGCCGTCCGACATCGTCGACGGCTCGCGACACTCGCGCCATCCGTGCTCGGGTCGCCCCGAATTTTCCGAGTTCCGCCAGTGCCACGCCGCTCACCCCGCCGTCAGCCTGATGCCCACCGCGGTCACGATGGTGTTGACCACGAAGAGCGCCATGAATGCGTAGACCACTGTCTCGTTGACGGCCTCGCCTACACCTTTCGGACCGCCACGGACGGACAGTCCCCGGTAACACGCGACCAGTCCGGCGAGCATGCCGAACAGTGCGGCCTTCACCATCGACAAGGCAACTTCGGGTAATCCGGTGAGCAACGTGATGCCGTCGACAAACGCACCGGGATTCACGCCTTGAAGGAACACCGAGAAGATGTAGCCGCCGGTGATGCCGATGACGCACACAAGTCCGTTGAGCAGCAACGCAACCACCGTCGACGCGACCACCCGGGGAATCACCAGGCGATTGATCGGATCGATCCCGAGCACTTCCATCGCGTCGATCTCCTCGCGAATGGTCCGAGACCCGAGATCTGCAGCTATCGCGGTGGCGCCCGCACCCGCCACGATGAGGACCGTGACCACTGGCCCGACCTGGGTGACGGCGCCGAGTGCCGCGCCGGCTCCGCTGAGGTCGGCAGCACCGATCTCGCGCAGCAGGATGTTGAGAGTGAAGCTCACCAGAACCGTGAACGGCACTGCCACCAGAACCGTCGGTACCAGCGACACCCGCGCGATCATCCAGCTTTGTTCGAGAAACTCCTGCACCTGAAAGCGTGTGCGTACCAGGCCCACCGCAACATCGGCGCCCATTCTGTAGAACTGACCGAGTTGACGCATCGGCGCTGCCAGCGAGACCCTCCCGGTGTACACGGTTCAGTGCTCCACGGGACACGTGGCGTTGTTGCCGTAATCGACCGTGAACTCCTTGATTCCGTTGATCCATCCGGATGCCAACCGGCTGGGATCACCAAGTTTGCTGATGTCCGGCATGTGGTCGGCAATCTTGTTGAAAATCAGGTCGATCTCCATCCGGGCCAGGTTGGCGCCAACGCAGTAGTGCGGCCCGGTACCACCAAAAGCCAAGTGTGGATTGGGATCACGAAGAATATCGAAGACGTCCGGGTTCTCGAACGCAGATTCATCGAAGTTCGCCGATCCGTACAGCAGCACAACACGCTGCCCCTTCTTGATCGGAGTTCCGGCAATCTGCGTGTCCACCAACGCCGTCCGCTGGAACGACGTCAGCGGCGACGCCCAACGAATGATCTCGTCGGCCGCCGTGCGTGGACGCTCACGCTTGTAGCGTTCCCACTGATCTGGGTACTGCAGGAACGCCATCATCCCGAGTGTTGTTGCATTACGCGTTGTCTCGTTGCCCGCAACCGCCAACATGATGACAAAGAAGCCGAACTGTTCCGGTGTGAGAGCCTCACCGTCCATGTCGGCCTGGACCAATCGCGAAATGATGTCGTCGAGCGGTTCGTCGCGGCGCGCCTCGGCAAGCTGATAGGCGTATCCGAGAATCTGAGCCGACGCCATTCTGGACTCCCCGGCCATGGATTCGTCGTCGTATCCGGTCATCTGATTCGACCATTCGTAGAGCTGCCGCCGAGCCTCCTGCGGAACGCCGATCAGGTCCGAGATCGCCTGCATCGGTAGCTCACTCGCAACCTGCTGGACAAAATCACCGGTACCCGACGCCGCTGCGGCTTTCGCGATTTCTTCGGCTCGCTCTTCGAGTCCGGCTCGCATCGCTTCGACGGATCTTGGTGTGAACAAGCGCGCCACCAACTTGCGCAACTGGGTGTGCTCGGGCGCGTCCTTGTTGATCAGAACATATTTACTGACTTCCAGTTCTTCTGCCGTGATGTTGTCCTCATGGCGCGGGACGCACCCGTTGACGTTGTTGGAGAACTCCTCCGAACGCAACGACACGTCACGCACGTCCGCGTGCCGCGACACTACCCAGGCGCCGCCATCGTGGAAACCGCCGGTTCCCGGCTCCTGCGCGTTCCACCACACCGGAGCGCAGCGGCGTAGTTCCGCGAACTCGGCAAGGGGAACGCGCTTGCCGTACATCTGAGGGTCGGTGACGTCGAAGCCGTCAGGAAGGTTCAGCTCGGGCATTTCGGTTGCTCCTCTAACAGGCAAGGCGCCGCGCGCGCCGAGACGGACTAATCGATGCGGTGAACCGGCTCCGTACCCAGCGCATACTCCTTCGCCCAGCGGTAGTCGGGTTTTCCGCTGGGTGCGCGCACCACCTCGGGTGCAATCCAGAACGCACGCGGAATCTTGTACCCGGCCAGCTGGCTCCGAGTGTGTTTCTCGATGGACTCGAAATCCGGAACAACGCCATCGCGCACCCGAACCACGGCCGAAACTCGGCTTCCCCAGCGTTCGTCCGGTAGCCCGATCACGGTGGCGTCGTAAATATCCGGATGGGCCTTGACGACGGCCTCGACCTCTTCCACAAACACTTTCTCGCCACCGGTATTGACCACCATGTTGCCCCGGCCGAGCAGCGTGATGGAACCGTCGTCCTCGATCCGGGCGCGGTCTCCGGTGACCACTGCCCGTCCGCCGTCCACCGTTCGGAAGATTTCCGCCGACTTCACCGGATCCTTGTAATAGCCGAGCGGGACGTTGCCGAGTTTTGCCAGCCACCCCTCGGCGCCGGAACCCGGTGGAAGAATCCGGTTGTCATCGTCGACTACCACCGTGAACCGGTTGGAACCCACCCTGGGTCCACCGCGCTGCTTCAACCCTTTGGCTGCGAATCCGATACCGCCGAAGCCTGTTTCGGAAGATCCCACCGAATCGGAGATCATCAGATTCGGAAACACCTCGAAGAAGGCGTCCTTCACCGAACCGGAGAACAGTGCCGCCCCGGACGCGAGAACCGCCAAGCTGGACGCATCTGGTTGGAGTTCGCGGTGCGCTTCCACCAGAGGCCGCCCCATCGCGTCGCCGGTGATCACCATGACCTGTGGCCGGTATTCGGCAACAACTGTCCAAACGTGTGCCGCATCGAACCGTGGCTCGAAGATCACGGTGTTACCCGAGAACAGTGCGTTGAACGTCGGCATCAACGCCGACGTGTGGATGAGTGGTGGCAGCATGCACCATCGCATAGGTTCCGCAGCTGCTGCGCCGCCACGGGATTGCTGGTATTCGTCGGCGATAGGCTCACCGGTGTAGAAATCGTAGCCACCGGCCAGAACTCGCCAGATGTCCTCTTGACGCCACACCACGCCCTTGGGTCGTCCGGTGGTTCCGCCCGTGTACAGGATGTACAGGTCGTCTCCGCTCCGCTCGTCGAACGCGTCGCCGCCGACGCGTTCCGGAGATTGCAGCGACAGTGCGTCCTCGTACGCCAACGCCCCTGGCACGGGCGGTCCGCCGCCTGAGGCAAGCTCGTCCGGCACGATCACCGCATGCTTCACCCGAGGCGTGGATTCCAGGGCCTCAGCTACTCGCGCGGAGTACCCCCGATGGAACACGAGCGCCTCGAGATCCGCGTTGTCGTAGAGGTACACCAACTCGTCGGTGGTGTACCGGTAGTTCACGGTAATCGGAACGGCGCGAATCTTGAACGACGCGAGGACCGCAACCATCGTCTCGATCGAATTGTGCATCTGGATTCCGATATGGGTGCCGTGCCCGAAACCCACCGATAAGAAGTGATGTGCCAGACGGTTGGCCCGCGAGTCGAGTTCGCGATACGTCACTTCCTCCCCCGACACGATCAGCGCACGTCGATCAGGCATCGCATCGACGGAATGCTCGAACAGGTCTGCAAAGGTGTAGGCCATGAACGATCCTATTCAGGGTCAGCCACTCAAACCACGAAGAGAGGCAACGGAATTCCACGATCTTCGAAAGCAAATGCTGCGCCGCTGCTCACTTTGGTGATGGCGACCTCGACACATTCCGGCGCAGCCTCCGCCGTCGTATCGACCGTGATCAGAAGCCCGGCCTCGGTATCGTCGAGCACCCGGGCTGTGAAATGTGGATTCACGCCGCGTACCAGTGCCTGAAGCGGATCCAGATGCCCACCGTCGATCAGAGTGGGCCAACCACCGTCGGCGTCAACCAGACCGGTCCTCGAAATCAAGATCTCGAGACTCTCTCCGTCCCAGCGAATTTCACGCTCGACATACTGCTTCGGATTGAGCAACGGATGTAGCTCCAGCACCACCGACAGGCCTTCCAGATCCGGCGGCAGACCCAATGCGTCGCGGATGCGCTGCGCAGCGACGCCCGCAATTCCGGTGAGTTGCTTGAGCGTAATTTCTCGCGCTTTGTCCGCATCACTGCGCCCGCGCACCGCGAGCAGAAACCCCAGTGCAAGGAGGTGGTGTTGCAGGCACACTTCCTGCGCGATGCGAACCAGCGCGGAGTGCGAGAAGTCGGAGAAACGAAGATCCGAGAGCAGCGGTCCCGAATAGTCGGCCGCCCCGTCGTCGCTGCCGTCGATCGGACTCAACTCCACCGACACCGCAGCGGTTCGGCCGATCTGCTCGGTGTGGGCCGTCATGACCGGCGGGACATGCGATGGGTCGATTACGACTGTCCAGGCACAGTGTGGGTGCCTGTCAGCAGGTTTGCGCGGCGGCCGATGGATCGGACGGATCTGCGCATGCGCATTGGTTGCTATCGCCGTCGCGTCGAATGTCGGGTCTTCGATGTCATGACACATGGTGGTGACAAACTCGTCCCCCAGCGGTTCGACGTCCGTCAGAGCGCCACAATGGTCGAGCCAGAACTCACCGTGTTGCGGGTCGTCGACGCGATAGCGGAAATCCATGAACTGCGGCGGCGCTCCGATGTCGAGTTGCAGTCCTTTGAAAATGGTCACGACGTCATCGCCCTGATAACCCAGCGCCTTCTGCATCCGGCGGGTGTACCAAGGACTGGCGGATTCCCATTCCGCGATCGCAACCTCCGCCATCCCTTCGCGCCCGTACTCCACGATCAGGTGCGCCATCCCGGATCTGTCGATCAGCTGACCACAGAGCAGGAGTTCGGGCACCAACACAGCAAGGTCGCCGCGCGAGAGCGTCTCGAAGGATCCACCGACGGTCACCGGACTCACCACAACGGAACCGGCGAGGTACCGACGCGATACCAACCTGGCAGTGGTTCGCCGGAGATCGATCGCTGAATGCGTGCCTGCATACCCTTGGACAGCGCGTTGTTCTGGATCATCTCCATGAACAGTGCCGAGACATTTCCGAAATCGAAGAAGTCACGCTGCCAGGACCATTGGAAATCTCCGCCGTACCGGAACCAACTACCGCCGATGCCGTAGACGGAGTAGTTACTGCCGTCGTCTCGTTTGGCGTCGGAGATCTGTTTCCACAGTCCGATGACGTTGCCACTGCGCTCATCGATCACAAAGTCTTGATAGGGATACTCCCAGCCTTCGAGGCCGTTCATCTCGAGACCCAGCGCGACGGTGCGGATCTCTTCCCGTCCGATCGCCATGAAATCCTGTTTGGGGCCGTAGTTCCAGCCGTAGGTCGCGTCCTCGGTGTACATGTCCGCCAACGGCTTCCAGTCGCCGGCGGCCTCGGCCTTCTTGTTCGCGTCAATCCAGCGTTGCACCATGTCGTCGAGCTCGGCGCGGTCGAATCCGGTCATGTGAACCTCTCCCTGGTCAGTCCTCGACAATTTTCAGTGCGCCTGTCGGGCAGTAACGCACTGCCATTTCCACCTCGTGTCGCTGCTTGTCCGGCAGCGGCTGATCGGACACTTCGACCTTGCCCCTTTTCGGAACCGCAAAAACGTCCGGCGCTTCCAATTCGCACGCGGCGTGGCCCTGACACAGATCCAGGTCGACCTCGACACGCATGACTCACGCCCCGCTGCTCTTACCGGATCGACTGCTTGTACCGGATCGACTGCTCGTACCGGATCGACGCCGATATCTGACCGAGCACGGTTGCTCCAATTGCACGACCATCTTGCTGTGATCGTTGCGATAACTTTCGGGCGGTTGGGTCATCTCGAATTCGAAGTCGCGCAGCAGAATCGAAAATATCGCCTTGAGCTGCATCTGAGCAAACGCCGCGCCCACGCATCGATGCCTGCCCGCTCCGAACGGAATCCACGTCCACCGATTGACGATGTCTTCCTGGCGAGGGTCGATGTAGCGGCCCGGATCGAATTCGTCGGGATTCGGGAAGTCTTCGGGAATGCGATTGGAAATTGCCGGGGTGGCCGCCACCAGGTCACCTTCGCAAATCTCGAAACCACCCACCTCGAAGTCTCCCCGCGCCACCCGAAGCAAGATAATGAGCGGCGGGTGCAGTCGCAGCGTTTCCTTCACCACGGCTTCGAGAACCGGGATCTGGCGCAGTGCATGAAAACTGATGTCGGCACCGTCTGCGTACAAACTGTCGAGTTCCTCGACGACCTCGGTCATGACGGCGGGATGACGAAGCAACTCGATCAACGACCACGCGGCCGTCCCGGACGTCGTGTGGTGACCGGCAAACATCATCGAAATGAAAATTCCGGTGATCTCGTCCGCACTGAAGCGCAGTTCACCGTTCTCGTCCTTGACCGAAACCAGGATGTCGAGCATGTCCCGGTCGTCCTTGCCGTGGGGAGGATTCGCAATCCGCCCGTTCATGATCTCCTGAACGAGTGCAACCAAAGCCAGTCTCGCTTCGTCGCGTCGGCGAAAGCTCTCGATCGGCGCGTACGGATCGACAAAGGCGAGCGCGTCAGTGCCCTGTTCGAGTTCGTGATAGAGCTTGGCAAAACTGTCGTCGAGTTCGTCGCGGAATTTCTTTCCGATCAGGCAGGCCGACGACGTGTAGATGGTCAACTCGGCAAAGAAATCGAGCAGATCAATCTCGCCCTCGTCGCCCCATTCTGCCACCAACGCTTCGACTTCCGTGCCGATTGTCGACGCATGGCCCTTCATCTGCTCGCCGCGCAGTGCCGAATTATGCAGCATTTCCTTGCGCCGCTCGGGACTGGCGTCGAACACCACCCCCTCACCGAAGATCGGCTTCATGAACGGGTACGCAGCTTGCTGGTCGAGATCCTCGTCGTTGGAGCGGAAGAAGAATTCATTTGCTTCGGCGCCGGACAGCAGGATCACCGTGCGATCGGCTAGCTGGAAGGATCCCACGTCACCGCACTCGCCGCGGACCCGACGCATCAACGCGATCGGGTCGGTGCGCAGTTCTTCCAGATGCCCGTGTTCGAGTTCGCCGCCGGACACCCGCGGAGGCTGCGGCAGCGTGCGCGGATTCTCCTGTACACCGTGAGTCATGTCGTCTCCTGTGAAGTGTGAGTGGGACGAGGATCGAGTGGAGCTTCGGGCTGAACCTCCACCAGTACGAGGTGCGCGCCTCGGGGCACGGTCACGACGGTCACAATGGCGTTTGCGATGTCGGATGGCCGCAGCATGTAGCCGTGCCGCGCGAAGCCCCACCTGGTCCACGATTCGCCGACGGGGCCGATGATCTCCGGCGTCGTGTCCATTCCCATCCCGGTCAAAGTCGGTCCCGGCCGCACTATCGAGGCGCGAATGCCGGTGCCTTCGAGTTCCATTCGCATCTGACGACCCATTGCTTCGAGGCCGGCTTTCGACGCGTCGTATGCACCCATGAGCGGACGTTGCCGGTCGGCGCAGTCCGATCCGATCAGCACAAAATCGCCCCGTTGCCGCTCACGCATACCGGGCAGGATTCGGTGAGCAAGCCGTTGCGCACCCACAAGATGGACTTCGACCTGACGCAGGAACCGTTCGGGTTCCATTTGATCGGCGGCACCGAATTCGAGATCACCCGCACCGGATACGACGATTTCCACTGGTCCCATTGCTTTTTCGGCGGCAGTGACACACGCATCCACCGAACTGCCGTCGGTGACATCGAGGAAATGAGCCAGGGCTTCGCCGCCGTTGCTGCGGATCTTCTCGGCAATCGCCTCGCACTCGGCTTCGCGCCTGGCCCCGAGAACGACGGGGTGTCCGAGCTCAGCCAGGGCATAGGCGGTAGCGGTGCCGATCCCAGACGATGCGCCGCTGATCAATGCCGTCCGCCGGGCTGGGTTGGGTTCGAAACGAGGCATCAGCGCACCTGCACCTTCACCGGCAGGGCCGCGAAGCCCCGCACATTAGTCGAATGAACTCTTTCGATACCCGCCTCGTCCACCTCGTAATCGCGCACGTGGCGGGCAAATTCGGCAAGAGCGATCTTCGCTTCGAGTCGCGCGAGGTGAGCGCCAAGGCAAAAGTGAACGCCCGCACCGAAACTGGCCAACTTGTTGGCGGAATTACGTCCGAGGCGAAACACGTCTGCATCGTCGAAGACGTCCGGGTCTCGATTAGCCGAACCGATCAGGAGCAGCATCTTCTCCCCCGCCGGAACGGTAGTGCCGTAGTACTCGAGATCGACGGTCGTCGTGCGAGCCACAATCTGACTCGACGTGTCGTAGCGCAGCGTTTCCTCCACCCACTCCGATGCCAGATCCGGATCACGAAGAACCGCTGCAATCTCGTTGCGATTGTGCGAACCCCAGTACAGGGCGTTCCCGAGAAGTTTGGTGGTGGTTTCGTTTCCGGCCACGACCATCAGGAACATGAAGCCCAGAATCTCGGCATCCGACAGTTTGTCTCCGTCGATTTCGGCCTCGAGCAGTGCTGATGTCAAATCGTCTGTAGATGAGCGACGACGCTCGGCGATCATGTCCTTGTAGTAGTTCATGAGGCTGATCGACGCTTCCACGGCCGCCGGCGGTACGTCGAGGACGCCGTCTTCGCGGTGCACCACCAGGTCTGCTTTTCTTCGCAGTTCCGCGCGGTCCGGTTCGGGAACGCCCATCAACTCGGAGATCACGTCCATCGGCAGTTTGCCGGCCACTTCGGAGATCCAGTCGAATCCTCCGGCGGCAAGGGCCGGAATCAGGTGCGCCGTGGTGAGTTCGAGAATCTGTGCATCGAGTTCGGCAACACGGCGGGGTGTGAAACCGCGAGACACCAACTGCCGCAGACGCATATGCCGCGGATCGTCCATGGCAAGAAAGGACATCACGTAGTGCGCATGGGGCCCGTATGCTGCCGGGTCGAGCGAAACCCCGTTTGCACTGGAGAGTCGCTTGTTGTCCTTGAATGCACCTAGAACGTCCGAATACCGTGACAGCGCCCAGAATCCGACGTCGTCGTTGTGGTAGATCGGAGCTTCATTCCGCAATCGCGCGTAGGTCGGATACGGGTCTTCGTGAAAGTGATAGTCGTACGGATTGAACATCACCGGTTCGATCAATGCTTCGGTCATGGATGCTCCAAGATCAGTCGTGCGGAAGCCTCCAGGCGTCCGGCAATGTACTCGTAAGTCCCATATCCCATTCCGGCCCGCAAAAGTGCACCGGCATAGAGCATTTCAATTGCCTCGATCCGATGTGGATTTACCACCGGATCCATTGCCGCGACCAACCTGCTGTGAATCTCGAATCCGATCCGGTCACGAAGATGCTCCACCTCGGGATCGGTGCCCAGCAACGCGTTGGTCACGGCCGCCGACACCTGCGGTTCGTCGGCCAGCAGCAACGCAATGTTCCGCAATACGGCCAGCACTCGGTCGGTGGAGTCCGAACCGGTGCCGTCCGGACTCGGGAACGCTCGGAGCCGGCGCCAGAAGACCTCGGCAACAAGATGCTCCTTCGACGAGAAGTAGGTATAGGCGGTTGCTGCTCCCACCCCGGCCTCGGCAGCGACGGCTCGCACAGTCAACCCTGAATATTCATGCTCACGAAGTACGACAACGGCGGCTTCGGTGAGCTTGGAGACAGTGTCTGCCTGCTTACCGTTGAGGCGTCGGCGAGTCGATTCGTAACCATGACTGGACACATGTCTGGACGTTACTACAGGTACCTGTCCAGGGCAATGAATTCGAAATTTCAGTGTTAACGAGCCAGTCATTCACGCCGGTCACAGCCGAAAATCGCACCTCAGAGGCCGATCTTCATACCCGCGCCCGCATCAACCCGAAGCTGCTGGCCCGTGACAAATCGCGACTCGTCCGACGACAAATACACCACCGCGTGCGAGATGTCCTCCGGTTCCACCCAGGGGGTCGGCATTGCTTGCATGAAGGGAAACGTCACAGCGGCGTCTTCGGCAGTTGGGTTTTCCAAATCCGGACGAAAGGTCCGATACATGGGCAGGCTCTGCAGCATGTTCGTGTTCACATTGGTCGGATGGATCGCATTGACCCGAATCGAACTCGGCCCCAGTGTCAATGCCAACGACATGGTGTACGTCTGAATCATCTTCTTGGCCAAGCCGTATCCGTCACCGCCCGGCCCTTGCAGCGCCTGTTGACCGTTGAATCCAGTCTGCGGAACCAGGCCGGCCACGGAACCGATCGCAATGATCGATCCGCCCTCGCCCAGGTATTCCAAACCCGCATGGACGGTGTTCACGACACCAAGAAAGTTCACGTCGAACGCGTCGACGAAGCCGGAATTGGACACGTGCTTACCCAGGGGGCAGATCCCGGCATTGGCAACAACCACATGTAGCCCACCGAGCGTGCCGACCCCCTCTGCCAGGGCATCTTCGATACCGGCCCGATCACGAACGTCCACCTGCGCCGTAACGACGCGGCGCCCGGTTTCCTTGACCAGCCTCGCCGTCTCTTCCAAATCATCTCGAGTTGCCAGTGGGTACTCATTGGATGCGATGTCGGCACAGATGTCGAACGCGATGACATCCGCACCTTCCTGAGCCAGACGCACCGCATGACTGCGCCCCTGGCCGCGGGCGGCGCCCGTTACCAGGACAACTTTTCCAGCAACTCTGTTCATCGGAATACTCCTGCACTCGGATCGACACACGAAGGGAACCGCCCAGGCCCACACAAAGTCACCGAACATCGGGACGCCGGATCGGGGATATCTGGTGGAGAACCGTAGCGCCCGAACCGACCAACCAGGACAGTTTTCGAATTCTCGGTACCCAAATCGCTTATGCCCGAAACTTATTGCCATGGACGATTGCGTGAACTACAGTCCAGACATATGTCCAGAAAGGAAGAGTTCACGCTATGAACCTTCGACCCACAGACAGTTCCGCCCTTCTTGTCGACGGCAAACTTGTCCCCGGTTCCGGCGGCACCTTCGACATCCTCAATCCCGCCACCGAGGAAGTGCTCGGCCAAGCAGCCGAAGGCACATCCGTCGACATGGACGCCGCAATTGCCGCGGCCCGACGCGCCTTCGACACCACCGACTGGGCTCGGAATCACACATTTCGCGCACACTGCCTTCGCCAACTGTGCGACGCTCTCGAGTCTCACATCGAAGAGCTACGCGACATCACGATCGCCGAGGTCGGGGCACCGCGGATGCTGACCGGCGGCCCCCAACTCGAAGGACCGATCGACGACCTCCGATATTGGGCACAATTGATCGAATCCTATTCGTGGCAACAGGATCTCGGGAACGCGTCGCCGATGGGAGTCCCCACCCACCGCCGGCTACTCAAGGAAGCCGTGGGAGTGGTCGGCGCCATCACGCCGTGGAATTTCCCGCACCAGATCAACTTTGCGAAACTGGGACCGGCCCTTGCCGCGGGCAACACCGTTGTTCTCAAACCCGCACCGGACACACCGTGGTGTGCCGCACTGGTAGGCAAGGTGATCGCCGAGGAGACGGACATCCCCGCCGGGGTCGTCAACATCGTCACCTCCACGGACCACTCGCTCGGCACACAACTGTGCGCGGACCCCCGCGTCGACCTGATTTCCTTCACCGGTTCCACCGCAACCGGGCGCGCGGTGATGTCGACCGCGTCGGAAACCCTGAAAAAGGTGTTCCTGGAACTTGGAGGCAAATCTGCCTTCATCGTCCTCGACGATGCCGACATCAAATCCGCCAGTTCCGTCGCTGCCTTCTCGGTGTGCGTTCACGCCGGGCAGGGTTGCGCCTTGAGCACGCGACTACTGGTGCCGCGTAGCCGATACGACGAAGCGCTTGCCGCCGCCACCCGTACCATGGCCGGCATTCGCGCTGCTGATCCGTCGGGTGCCGGAACTATCTGCGGTCCGTTGAGTTCCGCACGTCAACGCGAACGCGTCGAAAGCTATCTGAAGCTGGCCCAGATCGAAGGGGGCACAGTAGTAACCGGCGGCGGCCGACCGGACGATCAGCCGATCGGGTACTTCATCGAACCCACTTTGATTGCCGGACTGGATAACTCGTCACGAGTGGCCCAGGAGGAGATCTTCGGACCGGTACTGGTTATCATCCCGTTCGACGATGACGACGATGCCGTGCGCATCGCCAACGACTCTCCGTACGGCCTGTCAGGTTCGGTGTGGGGCACCGATCCCGATCGCGTCAACCGCGTCGTCGCTGGCGTACGGACCGGAACCTTGAGTGTCAACGGCGGAGTGTGGTACTCCGCCGACGCCCCGTTCGGTGGCTACAAACAATCCGGGATCGGCCGAGAGATGGGCCTGGCGGGTTTCGAGGAGTACCTCGAGACAAAGCTCGTCGCATCCCCCGCATAAGCACCCCATACACCTCCGTCACCACGAAAGCAGGATCGACATGGGACGTACAGAACCTACAGAACGTACCGAACGCTTTAGGGGACGCACTGCAATCGTCACCGGCGCTGCTCAGGGAATCGGCGAGGCGTACGCCCGCGCACTCGCAGCCGAGGGTGCCAATGTTGTTGTCGCCGACCTCAATCACGAACTCGGCGAATCGGTGGCCAAGCAGATCTCGGCCGATGGTGGCAGCGCGGTGTTCAAGGCGGTCGACGTTGCCGACGGCGCTTCCACTCAGTCGCTTGCCGACTTCACGATCGAGCAATTCGGAAGTATCGAACACCTGGTCAACAATGCTGCCATCTACGGCGGCATGAAAATCGACTCGCTACTCACTGTCGACTGGGAGTACTACCGCACGTTCATGAGTGTGAACATGGACGGCGCACTGCAGGTGTGCCGAGCAGTGGTGCCTCACATGCGCGCCAACGGTGGTTCGATCGTGAATCAATCGTCCACTGCCGCCTGGCTGTACTCGGGTTTCTACGGCCTCGCCAAGGTGGGGATCAACGGTTTGACTCAGCAATTGGCCACCGAACTCGGCTGGTCCAAGATCCGGATCAACGCGATTGCCCCAGGACCGATCGACACCGAGGCCACCCGCACGGTCACACCAGGCAACATCGTCAAGGACATGGTCAAACGGATTCCGCTGCAGCGCATGGGAACACCGGAAGACTTGGTGGGGATGTGCCTGTTCCTCCTCTCCGACGACGCTGGTTGGGTGACCGGCCAGATCTTCAACGTCGACGGCGGGCAGGTGTTCCGATCGTGACCGAGAATGCCGACAAGCCCACGCTCGGCTACATCGGACTGGGCAATATGGGAGCGCCCATGGCAACTCGTCTCCTCGATTGGCCGGCCGGACTCGTGGTGTGCGATGCGCGAGCCGAAGCGCTCGAACCGTTCACCGCGGCGGGCGCACGTGCAGCACGAACGCCGGCCGACGTCGCAGCCACGGCAAGTGTCATCTCGGTGACCGTGCTCGACGACGCTCAAGTGCGTGACGTCATCAACGGGCCGGATGGCATTCTCACGACAGCTCGGCCCGGAACCGTCATCGCCGTTCACTCGACTATCTCAGACACCACGGCTGTGGAGTTGGCCCGGATCTGCGAAGAGCGCAGTGTGTCCTTGATCGACGCGCCCGTCAGTGGCGGGGCTCCCGGCGCCACACAGGGCAAGCTCGCCGTGATGATCGGCGGCCCGAAGGAAGCATTCGAACGGGTCCGTGAGCCGTTCGAATGTTGGGCAGAACTGGTGGTCCACGCCGGAGACATCGGCGCCGGGACCCGAATGAAGCTGGCACGCAACCTTCTTCACTTTGTATCCTTCACCGCTGCAACCGAAGCCTCGAGGTTGGCCGAAGCGGCCGGACTCGACATCCGCACTCTCGGCAAGGTCGTGCGCCACACCGACGCCATTACCGGTGGGGCCGGCGCCATCATGCTGCGGACAACCACCGCGCCAGTTGACGAGGGTGATCCTTGGTTCTCGATCCTCGGTCACGTTCGCAACCTGGGCGAGAAAGATCTGAGCCTGGCGCTCGATCTGGGTGACCGCCTTGGCGTCGAACTCCCCCTCGCGCACCTTGCGCTGACCGGACTCGGCCCCGGCCTCGGGGTTGGCGGCCAGTCGGAACACACCACGCTCTCCGGGTCATCCACGAAGGAGCCATCATGACCGACCAGAACGGACACTCCATTTCCGAGGCGCGCGCACGTGGGGTGTCGAAAATGAACGAGGTGTACGGCTGGGAATTGCCTGCCGACGTTCCCGGAGATTTTTTTGCGGTCACAGCCGATCATCTGTTTGCCGATATCTGGACTCGGCCAGGGTTGTCGATGCGTGATCGACGGCTGCTCCTCCTCGGCGCGATCACCGCCCAAGGGCAAACCGACGTCGCAAAAATCCAGATCAATGCGGCGATCCTCAACGAAGAACTCACCGAGCAGCAGATCGAAGAGGCTGCCATCTTCCTGTGTCACTACACGGGGTGGCCATTGGCAACCGGCCTCAACAATGCCTTGATCTCGGTCAAGGCCGACCGGCGTAAGGCTGCCCGAGCTGCCGAAAAGGCCGCAACCGAACCAACTCCTGCAAAGGACTGACCCGCGATGGCCCCAGCGAACTCCACCGGATCGGCGCACTCGATTCGGCCCACCGCGGTAGACGATGTCGACACCTGGCATCTCGAGGCCGACGTCGTTGTCGCCGGATATGGAATTGCCGGAGTCAGCGCCGCCATCGAAGCCGCCCGAACCGGTGCGGACGTGCTCGTCCTCGAACGCACCAGCGGGTGGGGCGGGGCCGCCGCGCTCGCCGGCGGGTTCATCTACCTCGGCGGCGGTACACCGCTGCAGAAAGCACTCGGTTTCGAAGACACCCCCGAGAACATGAAGACATTCATGATGGCCGCTCTCGGCCCAGGTGCCGACGAGGAAAAGATCACCGACTACTGCGACGGCAGTGTCGAGCACTACAACTGGCTCGTCGACAACGGAGTGCCGTTCAAGGAGAGTTTCTACGGCCAGCCCGGCTGGGAAACTCCGTACGACGACGGTCTCATGTACTCCGGCGGCGAGAACTCCGCACCGTTCAACACCATCGCCACCCCCGCCCCGCGCGGGCACGTGCCGCAGATGAGCGGCAAACGCACCGGCGAGAAGGGCGGCGGGTTCATGCTGATGAAGCCGCTCGTCGAAACGGCCGAGAAACTCGGAGTGCGGGCCGAGCACGACATGCGGGTGCAACGCCTCGTCGTCGACGGTGATCGAGTGGTCGGGATCATCGCGAAGCGATACGGCAAGGAAGTAGCTGTCCGCGCTCGCACCGGTGTGGTTCTCGCAATGGGCAGCTTTGCCTACAACGAGTCGATGGTCGCGTCGTATGCGCCGCGCCTGATCGGGCGGCCAGGTGCCGCGATCGAGGAGCACGACGGTACTGCCATCCGGATGGCTCAAGCTCTGGGCGCCGACCTCGCGCACATGGACGCCACCGAGGTCGCGTTTTTCGGCGATCCGCAGCTGATGGTGCGCGGAATCCTGGTCAACGGCCGCGGACAACGCTACGTCAACGAGGACACCTACCCGGGGCGCATCGGCCAGGAAACGTTGCTCCGCAACAACAATGAGGCCTATCTGATCATCGACGAAGCCGCGTACGACGAAGGCGCCGGCGCAGACAGTTCCACACCGTTCTTCCGTTTCCGCCCCAAGTGGGTGGCCGAGACCGCCGCGGAACTCGAATCGGACATGGGTTTGCCCGAGGGCACCCTGCAGTCCACGGTCGAGGTCTACAACCGCCACGCCGAACGGGGCGAGGATCCAGTGCTCGGCAAGAAATCCGAATGGGTCAAGCCGATCGGATCCCCGATTGCCGCCCTGGACCTTCGGGGCTTCACGGCAGGCTTCACCCTCGGCGGCCTGCGAACGTCGATCCAGTCGGAGGTACTGCACGTTTCCGGCGAACCGATCCCCGGATTGTTTGCTGCGGGCCGCTGTACTGCCGGAGTCTGTGCCGGCGGATATGCGTCGGGAACCTCACTCGGTGACGGCAGTTTTTACGGTCGACGCGCCGGGATCAGCGCAGCCAAGGGTTAGCGGGGGCACTCTCACCGACCGCGTCCCGGTCGACGAACCCTGCGACGATCGATGTGACGTCCGCGGCGGTGTCGTCGTAGACGGTTGCGCGGTCGGCTCGGTCGATCGCGTCGACGACCAGCGGCCATAAATCGCTCGCGGATCTTCTTCCCCGGCACCGAATGCCCACCCTCGATAACCCGCTCGGTGACATGAGCAACCGACAACCTCGACTCGCACCAGGACGACGCAGCCTGTTCGATTAGGGCGTCTCGAATGGTCCCTGCGATCCGGCTGCCGCGTAGGAGTGTTCTTCGACCGCCTCGGGCCATAGATCCTTGGCGATCACATCGGCGTTGACTACAACGTTGTTCGTCGGCAGGGGCGCGAGGCGTTGCTCGACGAATGTCGACTTGCCGGCACCACTCGGTCCGACGACTAGATCGATGCGTCTCACAGGACCATCATGGGCAGTCCGTCCAATCCGTAAACGGCCAGAGCCCATTCGTCGATCAGATCGAGGCTGACATAGCTTTGCGCGGTAATGTTGGGTGAGCAGTCGCATAGCGCAACAACAGCTTCCACCATCTCTTCCATCGATTCCACCTGATCAGGGCGAATAGTATCGCCGACAAGTGCGGCAGCGCCTTCGCTGAGCACCGCTGCCCGGGGCTCGATCGTGTTGACGCGAACGCCCCGGCCGTAGAGTTCGACCCCCATTCCATTGCTGATCCTGTTCAAGGCAGCCTTCGAGGCACCGTACACACTCATCGAGGTACCCGGTTCGATCACAGTGAATGGTGGCCCCTGCCAAGGCTTGGTGGTTCCGCTCGAGATGTTGACGATCCATCCGCCTCCCGATGCGATCATCGCCGGTGCCACATCTTGCATCAAATCGAGCGGGGCGTGGACGTTTGCCTCGAAAATGAGTCGCCTTCGACGCAGTGGATAACCGGATAAAGGTTGATAGATCGCTGCGGCAGCATTATTGACCAGGATGTCGATAGTCCCACCAAGCTTCTCCACAGCCTGCACCACAACCTGATTCCGCTGCTCCTCATCGGTAAGATCCGCAACTACGATCTCGACTGTGGTCCCGTACTTCCTGATCCGCTCCGCGGTTTGCTCCAAACTGCCAGGAAGTTGCCCGCCTGGGTTGAGCGTGCGGGCCGTGAGAACCACGTCGGCACCCTCCGCTGCCAGCCGTTCGGCAACACCCGCCCCGATTCCTCGGCTGGATCCAGTGACGATTGCACGCTTGCCTTCGAACCGTCTTGGCATCTCGCTCTCCTTCATTTCATTGGCAGGGTAAATATTTCGTTCCATTTCACGGCGAAACGATGGCGCCGTAACCCGAGCACTTCGTCGTCGCGCAAGCCATGACTAACGACATATGAGGTCGCCTGATTGGCGGCGCTTCCCTTTGCGGGCTGCCGACCCCGATTCGCCTGTCGATACTGTGAGCCTCGATGACTTCTTACATGTCCCGGCGGTGAAAGACGCACCCTCCTGAACATGACGGGTCGGCCCACCACGCGGTATCGAGCCCCTCGACTTCCACGGGCATACCGAAGAACTCAGCATCAGCTCGTACGCCGCAGTGCAGACCCCAAAGTGGCCCTATGCGTATTGCAGTTCACTCCCAGATTTCTCGAGCTGCACAACGCCGTAAACTACACCCAGCGCAGAGGACTCGAACTTCGGACGACATAGGTTCACAATGAAATCGTCGCCGCTGTCCCAACGCCGATTACGTCATGAAAGAAGCGACCGGACTTGTTGCTGCCGAACAGGTCCGGCGCGCTACGGCCGGCGACGTGACGCGCACTACTTCGCCTAACGAACGGACGATGCGTTTAACGTCCAAATACCGTTCCACCGTTAAGGTGGATAACCTGCCCGTTGACCAGGCCCCCTGCCTCGCTGCAAAGCCAGAGGATCGCTGCACCGACATCGGCGCCACGACCGAGCCTGCCGATCGGAATCTGACGGATCATCCTCTCCAGCGCGGGGTCGTCAACATCACCGAGCCCCTCCATCATCCCCAACGCCAACGCATTCGCAGTTACTCCGCGCGAACCACACTCGACACTGAGGTGTCGAATCAACGCTTCCGAACCTGCCTTGGCGGCACCGTACGCGGAGACCCCGATGGAAAGACCTCGCGTTGATGCACCCGAGGATATCTGAATGATGCGGCCCCACTCGTTCGCGAGTTGACCAGGGAGTACCGCCTGGACGACTCGCATCATTGCGGACAGGTTGAGGTCGATCTGTCGCTGCCAATCCGCCTCCGGCATGTCGACAAATTGATTCGGGCGTGCGCCGATGTCAGGGATGCCCGCATTGTGAACAAGAATATCGACGGAGGCCCCGTCGTCGGCCAGCGCAGTTATCGCCTGCTCCACTGCGGCGGCGTCTGTCACGTCAAACACCGACGAAAATGCCGATCCTCCGCTGGCGATGATGGCATCGGCGACCGACTGAGCCCTGTCGGCGTGTAAATCGTTCACTATGACTGTTGCTCCGCAGGCCCCGAGAACGCGGGCGATACCTTCTCCTACCCCTCGGCCCGAACCGGTCACCAAAGCAGTGCGCCCATCGAGTCGAAATTGCTCCACACTCAGGTCCATCATGTCCTCTCGGCCGGTTCAGCTGATTACGACATACTGGGCCCGCAACTGAACGGCCAGACGCGCCATCTCGATGAACGAGATATCGCATCGGGGACTCGCATCAACATGTGCGCCTGCACTGCGTCTGCCCAAACGGGTTAAACCCGTGGCAACGGTTCCGATGGGCCTTGATCCCCATGACCACGGCACGGGTCGACGCCCCTCTGCTCAATCTCGATAGTCGAGATGCACCGACTCTCCAACCACAGCCTTTGGCTTACTGATTCGAGTACGGCTCACTGCCACACACGACAAAGAGGGAACTTCATGGACGAATTCGAGGGCAAAGTTGCACTGATCGCCGGAGCCACACGAGACCAAGGACGGTCTCACGCAGTGTCTTTTGCCGAAGAGGTGCCGACATCATCATTGTCGATCGGTGCGAAAACCTTGAGACCGTCACGTACCCGATGGCAACAGTCGAGGACCTCGACTGACACCATCAACACTGCACCAGAGAGCTGGCTGGAAATTGAGTAACTCCGCCACTGAGATAACGAACCTCTTGTACCGATACGCCGAGAACATCGACCGGGGTCGCCTCGAAGAAGCCGCGGCGCTATTCCAGCACGCGACCATACGTACCCGTAGCGGCGACGCACTCGACGAGTCCGGCCTGCTGAACCTGTGGCGTACCAACATAAAGATCCATGCCGACGGTACGCCGCGCACCAAACATGTCATCACCAATCCCATCCTCGAGATCGACGACGAGGCCGGGCGTGCGACGTGCCGTTCCTATTACACTGTGCTGCAAGCAACTTCGACACTGCCGCTGCAGGTAGTCGCCGCCGGGCGGTACCACGACGAGTTCGAGCGCACAGGCGGGATATGGCGTTTCACGTCCCGCGACTACTCGCTGCTCGATTTGGTCGGCGATTTCAGGGGCCATCTCATGACCGCACCGGCAAACCAGGAAGGGCACGAAGGTGGCTCGCTATGACACAAGACAAGGCGATCGAACCGTTCATGCAAATTGGGTATCTCGTGTCGAACCTGGACGAAGCGGTACACGCGTGGTTCGAAGAGAGCGGTGTCGGACCATGGCAGATCTATCGCAACCTCGACATGGCAGGCAACCATCGCGGTCAAGATATCGACATCGTCATCAACGCGGCCTTCGCGTACTCGGGAAGCACTCAGGTCGAGTTGATCGAGGTACTCAGCGAAGGTCCCTCGCCCTACCACAATGCCGACGGTACGAAATTTATCGGCTTGCATCATGTTGCGCGATTGACCGACGACTTGGATGCGGAGTTGACCCAAGCCACCGAGCGTGGATTGTCCGTGGTTTTCACCGGGGCTACGTCATCCACGAGCGTGGCCTACATCGAGTCCGCGGCTATGCCGGGCACGATCATCGAGTACATCAAGAATCCGAGCATGCCGGCGATGCTGGCCGAGGGCGTGGAGTTCACTCGAAACTGGAATGGCCTCAATCTGATTCGTTGAATGTAGGAACACTTCCCCTGGACGACGGTTCTCATTTACTGGGAGCGCGATGCACTCTGCGGAGGTTGGACATGGCCGGTGGAAACACCGATCGACTGAAGTCGGAAGCGTCTTTCGCAGCACTCTGCGGGACAAGCCCTCTTCCGACTTCCAGTGGCAAGACCACTCGTCACCGACGGGGTCGCGGCGGCGACCGGCATGGAAACTCCGCCCTCCATCAAATCGCCCTCTCTCGAATGACCTACGACCAACGAACCCGCGACTACATTCAACGTAAGCAGCAGGAAGGCAAGGGAACCAAGGAAATCCTCCGCTGCCTCAAACGCGCGATCGCTCGAGAAGTCTTCACACTCATCACCAACCCCATCCCCGTTGTCGATCACCGAGAGCTTCGACCGCTCCGCCAAGAACGCGGACTCATCCAACTCCAGGCAGCCGCAGCCCTGGGCGTCAGCATCGCCCAAATTTCACTCGCGGAAAACGGACGAGTCCACGACGCTACCTTCCTCACCACCTACGAAACATGGCTCCGAAACACCGATTTGACACCATAGGAGCATCATGCAACCCATAGCGTCACCAATCGGTCGATTCCGTCGGGCTCGCCGGGCCGTGGCACGTCGGTGGGCCTCGAACGGCCGATAATCGTTGCCCGTGACTGCGTTCCGGCGAAGTTCGCGCGAGATCGTCGAGGGCGACCGCCCCAACCGGCCTGCGATCGCTCGGATACTCAGTCCCGCACGGCGTAGATCGGCGATCTCGATGCGTTCGTCTTGGGACAGAAACCGGGCACTGATCTCACGTACCGCCAGCTGCTCCAAGGCAGCGGCCGCACCGTTGCGGTACGTCTTGTAGCCGCGCGACCAGTTGTTACCGGTGGTTTTCGGATACGCCGACCTAGCGGGCAGCCGCGAGAATGCTCCACCCGCGGCCGCGGAGCTCCATGAACCGCTGACGCTTGGCCGACTGCGGACGACGCCCCGGCCCCTTCTTCACACGACGAGATGACGACAACACAACCTCCAGATTCTAGGGAGAAGTGTTGCGACGATCGATAGAAACCGCCGTGCCGTACCTTGATCAGTTTTCACCTGCCGTCGACATTCGATCGCTATCTGAATCTCGATGCCTCACCCCAATTCTCACTGGAGAGCATCGGCGTCCGAGACCAAGCGCCTGTCGCACGAAGCCCAGACCCATCATGGTGTCGCAGCGTCCTCACGTGAGGAATTGCAGGCCGAGTTCGAACACGCCGACAAAATCGATCCCGACGTGCCGCACGCCGGCCGACATGAGCGCCACGGAGACGACGGCAATCCGGTCCACTCCGATAATCCGGTCCGCGGCGGCAACGTCTCACGGGGCGAAGAACCGGCCCGGCACGTCGATGATGCTCCGGCCCCCGGCCAACGACACACGCCCCAGTAGACGGGGGGTTCGGCGATCAGATGAGGCCGGTCACCTCGAGTCCGTCCAGGGCGACGTTGGCCGTACCCAGCAGCAGGTTCATCTCACCGACCGTGGCGTCGTGGGTGGCAGGATTTTGCAAACCGAAGCTGTTGACCAACGCCACAGTCCGTACCGACTGGAACATCAACGTGGTGGCCAACTCATCGCCGAAGATGTCGCCGACGAACCAGCCCGTGAACAACCCCTCGAGGTCGGTGCCGTAGGTCTTCTCGAAGCCAGAGACGATCCCGGGTGTCGCGTCCACCAACGCACCACCGAAGGTGTAGAAATCCTTGGTGTTGTCCGCGGTGGTGCCGATGTTGACCAGCGCTTTGGGGAAATCGATGATCAGGTGCGCAAAGATGGCGCCCGTGACAACCCGTCCGGGGCTACGGTCGCAGTCCTCGGTGAGCGCCAGCGCAGCGGCCCAGTGTGGTGACGGAGTCCCGCCGGTGACGAACTTGTGCAGGTCGGTCAGGTACAACCGGACCACCTCCACGGCAAGATCGCCGGCCCACACCGGATCGTCGTACACCCCCGAATCGATACTCGGGCCGACGAGACTCAGGATCTCGTCGAACGCCAACGGGAAGGTGCCCCGATAGTCGTCGGAGTGGGTGAGTTCGCCACGCAGGGCGGCGATGCGATCTCGAGCCTGCTCGAAGGTGTCGATACCGGTGGGGTCCGTCAGGGCGGCGAGTGTGCCGTCGAACTCAGGTGTCGAAAGGGGTACACACGCCGACGCCGCAGGTGCCGCGCCGACGGCGGGAGCGGTCAACGTCGCGGACCCGAGAACCAGCGCAGCCGTCACGACTGCGGCTCGAAGTGTCGTAGTGAGAATCACAGCCGGACACTAACGCGTGCTGTGCGCTGTCAGCAAGGCAGAAGGTGGACCGGTTCCAGGAGTTCACGCTGCTGCTCCATGTGAACGACGGTCGAAACCTAGTCCATTCCCGACGGACGGAAACTAGACCACGCCGATGTATTCATTGTGCCGCGTTGTCTGCTCTCACGGACGGCAATGTATCGATCCCGGTGTTTCTGAGTCGGTAACTCGCCCCTTTCAATGTCAAAACCTCTTCCGTGATGGACGATTCGGTCGATCATCGCGGCGGCGACTGCCTGATCGCCGAACACGTCACCCCATCGGCCGAACGGCAGATTCGATGTCAGAATCAGTGAGGCATGCTCGTAGCGACTCGACACCAACTGGAAAACGCCCCCAAGCACTGCCTGCAGGGAGGGACCCCCGTTCGCGGCGTCCTGTTCGAACGGGATGTAGCCGAACTTCGTCGACGAGAATCAACCCTATTTGCCGTAGTCGCGCCAACTCTGCTGGTAGCTTTCCTACGGCGTGCGCGGCTTTGAGTCTGGCGGTCCAATCAACCGCCGTCGCAAATGCAACCCGATGTCCGGACTGAGCGGCCTTGATCCCCAACCCGATCGCCAGATGCGTTTTGCCAGTGCCCGGCGGCCCCAGAAGCACCACATTGCGTGCCTGCGTCAAGAAGACTCCAGTTCCCAGATATGCCACCATTTCTCGACTGAGTGACGGTTGATAGTCGAAGTTGAACTCCTCCAACAATTTTGGTGTCGGGAACTCGCCCAATCGGATCCGGTTCTGAGTGCCGGACGATTCCCTCGCCGTGACTTCTCGCGACAGCACGGCGGCGAGGTAGTCCTCGTGGCTCCATCCGTCGCTGCGGGCCTGCTCGGCTAGCCGCGGCGCCGATTCCCGTATGCGCGGCGCCTTCATTGCCTGGGCGTAGTGCTCGATGTCCTTGAGTGGATCCACAGCGCCCATCACTGCACCCAATCATCATTACATGATGCAGTACAAGGGAATTCAACTCCGAATGCTCGGTCGTAGTCGCCTAGGTCCCGCATCAACCGGTCCTCGCCGGCGGCAGCCGGCATCGGGGTGTTGGAATTGTTCTCGCAGCCTGGCGGCTGATTTCACGTGTAGTGGATCGGTGACGGTCAGCGATGTCGACGAAAACGCCCGCGTGTATCGGTCTCGTACCCGGGGTCGTATCGATAGTGCAGGCGATGTCACGCAGAGCGCTGATGGTCATGAACTACCAATCTGAGATCGGCTCCCGGCTGCGGACCGCTCGAGGTCGGCTCCCGGCTGCGGACCGCTCGAGGTCGGCTCCCGGCTGCGGACCGCTCGAGGTCGTCCTCCCCGAAGACCCGTCCACCGGTGAGAGTTGAGGTTACAAAAGTTCGAGGAAGCCTCGGGCGATACGCAGTACAGGCAGATCCTGGGCAGACTCTGATCCTCCTCGTCGGTACTCCTCGGCGCCGCCTCGGTGCCCCGCATGGCACACACCACCCGACACCGAAGCTGCCCCCTGGAACGGCAACGTCGCCTGGGCCGCCCTGGCGATACTCTCCGCACACCCCGTGAACTGGATCTCACCCCCACACATCACCCGCCTCGAGCATCGACTGCGGCGATCGAGCCCCAACGAAGTGGCATACCTCCACGCCGCCGCGCCGGGATCAGTGCAGCCAAGGGTTAACGGGCACATGCTCACAACATGGTTCTCATGCCGACCAGTGGGACTCGGTCAGCGGACTGGCAGGTTCGCGCCGCTATCGTCGGAGAAAGAAACCACACGAGATGGAGTCGACGATGAACATCACTGTGCCCGAGGGCAAAGATCCCATCGAATACGTGTGGGGTGACCTGGTTCCCGAGATCGGGCGCGCGGCGTCGAGACTGTCCCACGCAGTCACCACGAAGTCGACTCTCGGCTTACGCGAGTTCGAGGCCGCACGGTTGCGGATCGCACAAATCAACGGCTGCATCGTGTGCATGGACTGGCGCACCGAACGCGACGGTGTAAAAGTTGAAGATACTTTTGCCGAATCCGTTGAAAACTGGGACACCACTGACGCTTTCGACGACCGCACCCGCCTGGCCGCCGAATACGCGCAGCGGTACGCATTGGACCATCACGGCCTCGACGACGCATTCTGGGAACGGATGAGCGCGCAGTACAGCCAAGCGGAGATCGTCGAACTCTCGATCAGCATCGGATCGTGGATCACGTCCGGTCGGCTCAATCACGTTCTCGGACTCGACACGGTCTGCGCACTCCCCGGTCAGTGAAGCTGGGACTCACGGCGTCGTTCCAGAAACAGCGTGTCACGCCACTGTCCACCCAACTGGGCGATCCGTGAGCGGGTGCCGACAACCCGGAATCCGACGGCCTGATGAAGAGCAACGCTCGCCCGATTCTCGGGGAAAATCGATGATTGGACTGTCCAGATCTCACTGGCGTCAGCGGCCTCAACTTGCTGACGAAGGAGCAGTTTCCCGACGCCACGGCCACGCGCTGCGCCGCCGACATAAATGGAGTTCTCGGCAACGCCCCGGTAGCAGTCACGCGATGACGTGGGGCTGAGGGTCGCCCAACCCACGACATGGCCGTCGATCTCGGCTACCCACCGATGATCGGGCAACCATTGCTCGTCCAGCTTCTGCACGGAAGGCACCGACGTGGTGAATGTTGCTGTACCGGTGTCGATTCCCTCGCGGTAGATCGATCGCACGCCGTCCCAGTCACCCTCGGCCATACGGCGCAGCGTGACGTCTGTCGGCAAGGCACCCAGTGTGTCGCGCACCTGCGCCGGCGGCGAGACGATCTTTGCCGCGTCCACGAGGTCGGCATACGCCGAGCCCGAGACGCGGACCACGGAGGTCCCGCCTTGGACATCGACATCGATGAAGCCCACGTTCACGAGCGCCTCGAGATGAGTTCCGAGTGTCGACGGTTCGATGCCGGTTTCACCGGCAAGTGCCGCAATCTCGACTGGTCCCACTGCGGCGAGTTGCAACACTCGGAGCCTTGCCGGATCTCCCAGACAGGCAAATCGACGGGCAAGAACATCGGTGTCTTCGGCTGCGGCGGCGCCACGCGTTTCGGAACTCACCCGGTGATGATAACCGCGCTGACCAGCATCTAGGTTAGTCAGATATCGGTCGATGCGTGCGACGTGAGCAATAACTCACCGGCACATCGCGTTTGCCACACCTATCGCTGGGTACCGATCGCGTCGGCGATCATGGGCCAGGAGTTGTGAAGATCGTCCTGCCAATAACCCCACGAGTGAGTGCCGGTCGGCCGGAAGTCGAACGTAGCCGGAATTCCCAAGGTATTGAGGCGATCCGCAAGGCGCTGCGTGCACTGATTTGTCCCCGCCTCGATCACGCCGCCCACGATCACCTGATTGGCGAGGACACCCGGATCTCCGTTCACCATCGGCCCCGCCAGGGTTTCGTGCGGGCCAGGCAGACCGGTTCCGTTGCTGATGTACAGGTCGATGCCGCGCAACTTCTCCGCGTTGACAACCGGATCGTTGGCCACCCAGGCCGGACTGCCGGGCGGACCCCACATGTTGTTGACGTCGCCGCCGCGGAAGCTGACCACGAAGGTCACATAGTCCTGACCCGGTTGGGTGCTCGTCTCAGCGCATCCACTGAACGCTCCCACAGCGCGATACACCGACGGCGCCGCTTCGGCCAGACTCAAAACCGATGTGCCGGCCATGGACAGACCGGCGACGGCGTTCTCCCCTGTTGTCCCGAGCGTCGCGTCGACGATCGGAGGAAGCTCCTCGGTCAGGAAGGTAGTCCATTTATTGAGTCCGAGAACGGGATCGGGTTGCTGCCAGTCGGTGTAGTAACTGTATGCACCACCGATGGGATTGACGACGTTCACGTTCTTGTCACCGAAGAAATTGACGACGTCTGTCCGGGTCTGCCACGTTGCCGAGTCTTCGCCGCCGCCGGCGCCGTTGAGCAGATAGAGCGTCGGCCGCGGCGCGCTCGCATCTGCTGGGAGGATCACTTCGAGCGGTATCACTTTGTTCATCGCCGCCGAGCGGACGTACATCGTCAGTTGGCGATCGTTGACAACTTCGATGCGATCGAGCGCGGATCCGTCCGCCGATGTCGGTGTGCCGGGGGGAAGAGATCGAGACTGATCGGCAGACGCCAGCGCTACTTCACCGAACAATCCCGTCGACGCGATGAGGGCGCCAACCAGTAGCGCCCGACTGTGTCTGATCCTTCTCATTGCCGCTCCTCGTGCTCGATTGCGGTGCCCGAAAACGGGATGGTCGCTCTTGTGTCATTCCCCCACAGTCCAATCCGAAAACATCACCTGATCGGTACCGTGTGCACACAGGTTCAGAAGTCAGTGGACAGCGCGCGCGCAAGTGCCGGTCCGATGATGGTCATAGCCTGCGGTTCGATCATCTCGTTATGGGCGCAGTCGACGGGTATCTCATCGACCCTCCCGGTCACGAGTGGTTTCCACTCTTGCGGTGACCGCTCCCGAGTATCGCTGTCCCCGTCGCGTGTGGCCGGGAATATGAGCAGGTTCCCGTCATATACTTGCGGAACGAATTGGTGACCGATCCGCTGCGAGTTCTCGTATCCCGCAGCAATCCGTTCGAGGTCTTTCCCCCTTATCCCGGTCTCGGTCCCGAGGGATTCGTCGAGCAGTGCAGCGGCGTGTTCGAAGGTCATCTCACCTCCCGATTCGATCTCCAATCCGAGTCCTCGCAACAGATCTCGAACGTCGAGTCCGCCCTGCGGTGCTGCCTCACCGTTGTCCGGATAACTGTCCATGACAGCCAATGTGGCGACCTCACGACCAGACAATTGAAGTTCGACAGCCATGGCGTGTGCGATGACGCCGCCGAGCGACCAGCCGAGCAAATCGTACGGACCGTTAGGCGCGATGGCCTCGATTTCTTCCACATAGCGGTTCGCGAGTTGTTCGATCGACCGGTAGTCGCCGTCGTCACTGATCGTCGGTAACTGCAACCCGTACACGGGCCGATCTGGTGGTAAGTACTGCACCAAACCCGCGTAACCCCAAGATAATCCGATTCCCGGATGCACACAGAACAACGGCCGTCCGCTCCCCTCGGCGCGTAGCGGAATAACCACGGCAAGAGCCTCTTCCAGATCGCTGCTCGCTGTCGGGATGTCGAGGCGCCTGGCGATTCCCGCCGGCGTGGGGTCGAGGAACATCCATTGAAGCGGAATCCTCCGATCCAATCGGGCATGGAGGGCGGTAACTATTCTGGTCGCGATGAGCGAATTGCCACCGAGGTCGAAGAAACTGTCGGCGGTGCCTACCCGATCTACTCCGAGAACTTCGACAAAAGCGT
This sequence comes from Rhodococcus sp. 24CO, assembly GCF_050586165.1. Classification (NCBI taxonomy): domain Bacteria; kingdom Bacillati; phylum Actinomycetota; class Actinomycetes; order Mycobacteriales; family Nocardiaceae; genus Rhodococcus; species Rhodococcus sp. 24CO. Next base: position 133,662 of record NZ_JAZFNF010000010.1, read on the forward strand.
CCACGACAGCATGTTCGGTTTTGGTGGTTGGCGCGTGATATTCCGCACCGATCGACCCGAATTCGGGTGCAGGCAAAGCTTTTCGATCGAGCTTACCTACCGGTGTCATCGGGATGCGATCGAGTACCACCACTGCTGCCGGCACCATGTGCGAAGGCAACCGCTCCGCCGTGAAAGCGCGTAGGTCCGCGGGCTCCACCTTGTTTCCGTCCACTGCTCGCACGTACGACGCGAGAACAGTGTCACCCGATGGAGCGGTATGGCCGATGGTAGCGGCAAAGTCCACCGACGGATGCCGAACGAGAACGGCGTCGATTTCGCCGAGTTCGATACGGAAACCACGGACCTTGACCTGGAAGTCGCTACGTCCGATGTACTCGAGCGTGTGGCCAACGCTATTTCCCGTCCCGCTGTTTGCCGACTCGCGCCACCGGACCACGTCGCCGGTTCGGTACATCCGGCGCCCCGGCTCGCCGTACGGGCACGCGACAAACCGTTCCGAAGTCAGGACCATTCGATTGTGGTAACCGCGCGCCATGCCGGGACCGATGATGTACAACTCGCCGTGAACACCCAACGGAACGGGCTGCAGTCGCTCGTCGAGGACAAGGAAGCCGAACCCTAGCGCCGGCGCCCCGATGTTCACCCCTTCTCCGGGCCGCATCGGTGCGCTGACACTGGCCTGAACTGTGGTTTCCGTCGGTCCGTACCCGTTGTGCAGGCTACGCCCCGGCGCCCATTGCGCCACCACATCCGGTGGGCAGGCCTCCCCCACCAAATCGAGGACGTGCAGCGACTCGAATCCGTTGTCACCCAATGCCGCCAGCGCCGTGGGTGTGATGGTGGCATGGGTGACCTGCTCGTCGCGAAGCAGGTCGGCCAATTCACTGCCGCCGTACACTGCGGGCGGAACGATCACCACACGCGCCGACGCACTGAACGCCATCATCAACTCGAACACCGACGCGTCGAAGCTCGGGGAAGCCAATTGCGATACCCGCGAATCGTGAGTGACGTCGAATCGTTCGCGCGTTTCCGCGGTGAGGTTCGCCAACCCACGATGAGTGACGTTGACACCCTTCGGCTTTCCGGTCGAACCCGAGGTGTAAATGAGGTAGGCCGGATGTTCGAGATGCAGTGGGCACGTCCGATCCTGGTCGGTGACCTCGGCCGCCGACTCCGCGGCCACCCGCTCCGCAAAATCCACGTCGTCCAGTACCAGCCAAGGAACCGTATCGGGTAATTGACCTCGACTGCCCGTTACGGTGAGCCCGACCGAAGCACGGCAATCTGCGAGCATGTAGTCGATCCGCTCGCGCGGGTATGCGGGATCGACAGGCACAAACGCTGCCCCTGCCTTTGTGACCGACCAGATCGACACGACGGATTCGATCGACCGCGGCATCCCCAATGCCACAAAGGTTTCCGGACCAACTCCACGCGCTCGCAAGACCCTGGCCACTCTGTTGGACCATTCGTCGAGTTCGCGATAGCTGACGTGGCGACCTTCGTAGGTCAACGCCACCGAATCCGGGTCGAACGCCGCGGCGCTCGTGAGCAACTCGGGCCACAACTCAGGTTGCACTGCCGGCTCTCCGAGCGCCGGCACCATCGTGCGACGATCCATCTCGCCCAGCAGCGGAATGTCGCCGATCGGCCGCTCGGGGTTCTCGGTGACGGATTCGAGAACGCGCACGAACATGTCGGCAAACCCGGCAACTGTCTCCGTGTCGAAAAGGTCTGTGGCGAAGTCGACGGCACCGCTCATCCCCGCCGGCGCACCATCGTCATCGAATTCCTCCGCCAGCAGGAATTCGAGGTCTACCTTGACTACGTCGAGTTCAGGGTCGAGTCCTCCGACTTCCAACTCCGGCAGTGTCAGCACCGGCCGATCGTTGTTCTGGAATTCGAGCGACACCGAGGCTATCGGCGCATACGCCGTCGACCTGTTCGGACCGATCGTGTCGACCACTCGCTCGAAGGGGACATCGGCATGGGCAAAGGCCCCGAGATCAACCTCGCGGCAATGCTCCGCCAGCGCGCGGAACGAGTGTGCCGGTTCGACTCTCGTTCGCAGGGCCAGCGTGCCGACAAACATGCCGATCAGGTCGTCGAGAGCGCGATCCCCCCGGCCGGCGATGGGCGTCCCGATCACCACGTCGTCAGTGCTGCCGAGACGCGCCAGCAGAATCGCGAGCGCGGCGTGCACGGTCATGAACTCGGTGGAGTGATGCCGACGCGACAGTTCCCGGATCCGGCGATGAAGGTCACGTCCAACACTGAAGTGCACACGAGCGCCGTGGAAGGTCTGCTGCGCCGGCCGGTCCCGATCGAGCGGCAGTTCGAGAAGATCCGGAGTACCGGCCAGCGCGTCGCGCCAGTAGGCAAGCTGTTCTCCGATCACCGACTCCGGGTCGTCATCGTCACCGAGTACCTCTCGTTGCCACAACGCGTAATCGGCGTACTGCACCGGCAACGGCGCCCAGTCCGGCGCGGCGCCGCTGGTACGCGCCTGATACGCCGTCATCACATCCCGAACAAGCGGGGACATCGAGAAACCGTCAGCCGAAATGTGATGTACCACAACAGCCAGAACGTGTTCGGTGTCGGAGAGCGCAAACAGCGCGACTCGCAACGGAATACGCGCGGTGACATCGAAACCCGCCGAGACCAGTCGGGCAAGCTCGTCATGCAGTTCGTGCTCGTCCGCAACACGATGAGGCAGCAGAGATTCCACCGCACTCTCGGTCGGGAGTATCTGCTGGACGGGTGCAGCCCCGCGGATGGGGAACATCGTTCGCAGCGACTCGTGCCGGGCGACCAGATCGGACACCGCCGAATCCAGCGCCGCCACATCGAGTTTGCCACTCAACCGCACCACGATCGGAATGTTGTACGCGGGAGAGCTGGTGTCTAGCTGATTGACAAACCACATTCTCTGTTGAGCGAACGAGAGTGGAATGTCTTCCGGCCGGGTGCGGGCAGCGAGGGGCGAACGCCCGGATTCTCCGGTACCGGGTTGCTCTGTTGTCCCCAGTTTCTCTGTTCTACCCAGTTTCTCTGTTGTGCGCAGTTGCTCGATGCGCGAGGCCAGGCCGTCGACGGTCGACGCCTCGAAGAGATCCCGCACTGCGCACTCGACACCGAGTACAGTCCGGAGTCTGGCTGTGACCCGAGTTGCACTGAGCGAATTGCCGCCGAGTTCGAAGAAATCGTCGTCGGCGCCTACCCGTTCGAGGCCTAATACATCGATAAAGACCTCTGCGACTGATTGAGCAACCAGCCCCGTCGGCTCTCGGAAAGGACGGGTCCGTGACAGTACGTCGGGGATAGGCAACGCCGAACGGTCGAGCTTGCCCACTGCTGTCAGCGGAATGCGCTCCAGCACAGTGATCGAGGAGGGAACCAGGTGCGAGGGCAAGCGCGCAGACAACGCGCTCGTGAGCTCCTCGCCGTCGAGCACTCCTCCTGCCGCAGGTACGACGTAGGACGCGAGCAAGGTGTCGCCGGCTGGGCCACGGTGAGCGATCGTGGCCGAAAACCCGACATTGGGCTGCGCCATGAGAGCACTGTCGATCTCACCGGGTTCGATGCGGAAACCACGAACCTTGACCTGGAAGTCACTGCGACCCACGTACTCGATGCGCTTCTGCGGAGTCCAACGCACGATGTCCCCGGTGCGGTACATGCGCGCTCCCGGAACGGCGGGATTGGCAACAAAGCGTTCGGCGCTCAGCCCGGGCCGGCGGTGATATCCACGCGCCAACCCGGCCCCGGCCAGGTAGAGCTCACCGGGCACGCCGACCGGCACCGGTTGCAGCCGAGCATCGAGTACGAGTTCGCTGACGCCGCGGATAGGCCCACCGATGGTGATCGGGTCGCCAGGAATCATCGGTGCGCTGATGTTGGACATGATCGTCGTTTCGGTCGGCCCGTACGCGTTGTGCAACCGGCGCCCCGGCGCCCAACGGGTGACCAGATCGGGCGGGCACGCCTCGCCGCCGACCACGAGGTCCGAAAGATCTTCGAGCCCAGCCGGATCGAGGGATGCCAGCGCCGCGGTGGTGATGAATGCGTGGCTGACGTCCTGCTCGCGCAACAGACGGGCGAGTTCCTCGCCGCCGTACACGTCTGGTGGCGCAATCACCATCGTCGCGCCGGCGCCGAACGCCTGCAGATATTCGAAAAGCGACCCGTCGAAACTCGGTGTGGAGAAGTGCAAGGTTCGAGATCGGGCGCTCGCCGAGAACCTGTCGATCTGATCACGGGCGAAGTTGTCGAGACCCCGGTGCGTGACCACCACGCCTTTGGGCAGGCCCGTGGAACCTGAGGTGTACACGACGTACGCGGCGCTATCCATCCTGATCGGACGGATTCGGTCGTCATCGCTCACCGGCGCCCCGGAGTGTTCCTCGCATTCGCCCACGAAATCGGGGTGGTCGAGAACCAGCCAACGCGCGGTTCCCGGGAGACGATCGTGGTGATCGGTTGTGGTGATTCCGAGGATTACTCCCGAATCTGCCAGCATGTGGGAGATGCGCTGGTCCGGATAGTTCGGATCGATCGGCACAAACGCGGCGCCGGTTTTTGCCACCGCCACTATCGACAGCACCGAATCGAGAGAGCGCGAAATCCCCACCGCCACAGAATTCTCCGGGCCCACGCCGCGCGAGATCAGCACTCGGGCAATTCGATTCGATCGCCGGTCCAACTCCCCGAAGCTCATGTCGCCGTCCTCCGAGACGACGGCGATCGCGTCCGGATCACGCGTTGCGGCGTCGTCGAAGATCTCGGGCAAAGTGCGAGTCGAACCGCCGCTGGGGCCACGGACCGGCGCCAGTTCGCGGCGCTCGCTGTCGGACAACAACGACACGGCGGCCAGAGGTAGGTCTGGGCGAACACACGCGTCGAGCACCTGGTGCAGGCGCCGCGCCATGGATTCGACTGCGCCCGCACCGAAAACGTCGGGAAGATATTCGAATTTGAGGTGCAACCCGGTGTCGACCGAGGCCACCAGACTCAGCGGATAGTGAGCGGCGTCCTTGGCGTTTACACCGGCGACTCTCATTCCGGCGATGTCGGTGTCGGTCGACAATCCTTCGCGGTCAACCGGATACGACTCGAACACGGTCAACGTGTCGAATCCGATCTCCGGACCACCGACATCCTGGATCTCCGCGAGTCCGAGGTAGTGATGATCCAACAACGCCGCCTGCTCAACCTGAACCCGATCGAGCAATTCACCCAACGTCTCATCGGTGCGCAGACTGATCCGGACAGGAAGTGTGTTGATGAACAGTCCGATCATCGTTTCGATGCCACCCAATTCGGGTGGTCGGCCCGACACTGTGGCGCCGAACAGCACGTCGTCACGACCGGTCATCGCGGCGAGCACGATCCCCCACGACACCTGCACCAGCGTGTTTACTGTCAGTCCGCGCGAACGCGCAACATCTCGCAGACGCGTAGTCCCCTCTTCGCCGACATCGAACTCCCACTCCGCCGTAATGGTGGACAGCCGACGCGCCCGATCCACAGGAGCGAGCAGGGTCGGGCCGTCCACCCCGGAGAGAGCCCGGGCCCAGGCGTCTCGGGCGTCACCGTGATCGCGGCGACTCATCCACTCGAGGTAATCACGGTACCCGCGGGTACGTGGCAGTACCGACGCGTCACCGTCGACGGCGTACAACGTCAACAGTTCCTTGACCAGCAACGGCATCGACCAGCCGTCGAGCAGGATGTGATGGTTGGTGACCACGAGCGTGTACGTGCTCGCCGTGATTTTGATCAGTGTGAACCGGATCAGCGGCGGTTGTGTCATGTCGAACGGCGTCGACCTGTCTTGCGCCAGAACCTGGTCGACGTTCTGCTCGCCACCGGCCGTGAGATCAACCTCTCGCCACGGCGGGGACACATGGCGCCTGACAACCTGCACTGCTTGGCCGTCCACGTCGTGCAGAAAAGCGGTGCGAAGGTTGGCGTGCCTGTCGACCAGTGTGGCAGCGGCGAGGTGCAACCGATCGGAATCCACGTCTCCGACAAGGTCGAGCGCCACTTGCACTAGGTAGGCATCGACAGATTCGTGGTCGTGGGCAGACTCGTCCGCCAGTTCGGCATGGAACAGGAGGCCCGACTGCAATGGTGAGAGCGGCCAGACGTCAGCCAGATCCGCGAAACGGCTTTCGAGGTCTTCGATCGCATCCTGCCGAAGGTCGACCAGATCGAAGTCGGACGGCGTGAACCCACCACGTGATTGCGCGTACGCGCCGAGCGCTGCAAGCGCTTCCAACCACAGCTGGGCAAGCTGTTGCGCGTCTTCGCTGGTGAGAACACCAGGGGGGTACGTCCATGTGGAGCTCAGTACCGGACCGTCATCGGTGTCGATCGTCATGGCATTGATATCGACGACAACAGCGAGCGGCAGGTCTGCCGTTGTAGCGTCGCGCAGTCCACCATCGTCGATCGGCGCCCAACCCGCTGAACTGTCCATGCCGGCACTGCCCAGCCGTCCGTGGTAGTTGAAGCTGATCTGCGGATCGGGTAGCGGAGAAAGCTGACGCGCCGTTTCACTGTTCAGATATCGGAGCAACCCAAAACCGATACCGCGCTCGGGAATTGCGCGAAGCTGCTCCTTCACCGTCTTGATCGCATTGCCCATGGACGGACCGCCGGCAAACGCGTCGTCTAGATCCACGCCGTTCAGATCCACACGAACCGGGAAGATCGTCGTGAACCATCCGATAGTGCGGGCAAGATCTGCACCGAGCACGACCTGCTCTTCGCGGCCGTGACCCTCGAGATTCAGCAATGCGTCCGCATGATCGATCCCGCGATCACGCCGCCACCGGACCAACGCCAGGCTCAGCGCAGTCAACAGTCCGTCGGCAACACTGCCGTGAAATGCCCGCGGCACTGCCACGAGCAGGTTCTCGGTCAACGCGGTGGGAACTCGCACCTCGATGTCCACTGCAGAGGCTCCGGTGTCGGTGGGCGTCAGTGCCCGCGTACCCAGCGCCGGATCGGGACCGGTGAGCGTCTGCCGCCAGAAGTCGAGTTCAGCCGCGCGGTGCGGATCGTGGGCCGCGTCGACCAGTGCGTGCGACCACCGACGCATCGACGTTCCCACCGGCGCTGCGGCCGGCTCGACACCGGCCTGAACCTGAGCACAAGCCAGGGCAAGATCGGGGATCAATATTCGCCAGGACACGCCGTCCATCACCAGATGATGAACAGCAAACAACAAGCGGCCCTCTCGATCCGGACCGGCGTCGAGCCACACAATCTGCACCATGACGCCCGACTCCGGGTCCAACCGCCCTACTGCCGCATCAAGTTCCCTTGCGGTATCCGTCGTGCTGTTATCGGTGACGATCGGAACCCGCCGCACCACGGCGGATGCCTTTACCGAACCTTGGCCCGTCACCTCTAGTGAATAGCCGTGCTCGGTGTGATGAAGCCGCGACCGCAATACGTCGTGCCGGTCAAGGACTACCTGCACGGCCGTCGTCAGAGTGTCTTCATCCATGTTGCCCGGAACCGTGAAGAGTGCAGACTGCGAGTAACGGCGGAAATCACCGCCACGATCGAACATCCACACAGCGATCGGTGTCAACGCAATCTCACCGACGCCACCGCCTGGCAGCTCGTCCAGAACAACTTCGCCGCCGCTCGTTCGCGCAGTCTGCGCCAGCGCCGCAACGGTTTTACGCTCGAACACATCTCGCGGTGTGATCAGAACTCCGGCTGCCTTGGCCCGCGTCACCAACTGGATCGACATGATGCTGTCGCCGCCCAAGGTGAAGAACGAATCGTCGACGCCTACTGTGCCCAGTCCCAGAACCTCGGCAAACAGGTCGACGAGAATGCGTTCGTTCTCGGAAACCGGAGCTCGACTCACTCTGACCTGTCCACCGAAGTCTGGTTCCGGTAGCGCTTTTCGGTCGAGCTTCCCGTTCCCGGTTAAGGGTAGTTCGCCGAGGACAACAACGACCGACGGCACCATGTGAGATGCCAAACCCTCACCGACCTCGTCGAGGAGCGCAACAGGATCGATGACCGCGCCGGCCTCCGGCACCACGTAACCCACCAACCGGTCACCGCGTGCCACCGCGGCAGACTGCGCCACCCGCGCGCCGGCGAGCAAAGCCGACTCGACCTCGCCGAGTTCGATTCGATAGCCCTTCACCTGTACCTGTTGGTCGTTGCGGCCGAGATACTCCAACTGGCCCTGCGCATTCCATCGCGCCAGGTCGCCGGACCGGTACATCCGTGCCCCGGGGGTGAAGGGGTCCGGCACAAATCGTGCCGACGTGAGCCCGAACCGGCCGAGATACCCGCGCGAGATCTGCGTGCCCGAGACGTACATCTCTCCGGCCACACCCGGCGGCACCGGATGAAGCCGATCATCGAGCACGTAAACGCGGAGGCCGGGCAATGCCGGGCCGATCACCGATGCGGATTCGTCGCACACAAGGTCGTGATCCAGCGGTAGGTAGCTGACATGCACCGTTGTTTCCGTGATGCCATACATGTTGACCAGGGTCGGGGCACTGTCGCCACGTCGCGAGTACCAGCGCTCCAACTGCCCGAAGTCGAGGGCTTCCCCGCCGAAGATCACATACCGCAACCACAAGTCGGGTTCGCCGGCCAGGCGGTCGGCCTGGGCCAGTTGGTAGAAGGCCGTCGGAGTTTGATTGAGCACGGTCACGCGCTCGCGCTGCAGGAGTTGGAGGAATGCCTCGGGTGAACGGGCGGTGAAGTAGTCGACCAATACCAAGCGGCCACCGTGGGCAAGGGCACCCCACATTTCCCAGACCGAGAAATCGAACGCGGCGGAATGGAACATCGTCCACACGTCATTTTCGCCGAATTTGTACAGCGCCTGGGTGTTTGCGAGCAATGTGACCACGTTGCGGTGCGCTACCTGCACGCCCTTCGGCCGTCCGGTAGAACCCGACGTATAGATCACATATGCCACCGAATCGGGGTGCAGCGGACGAAGGCGGTCGGCATCCGTTACCGGAAGTGGCGAGAACCGGTGCAGCGCAGTCACAGTTTCTTCACTGTCGACCACGATCGTGGGGACAATCGAAGACTCCAGTGCATCGCTGTCTTCGACCGTGGTGAGCGCGCAGGCCGGCGCGGCATCGCTCAGCAGGAATTCCAGTCGCTGCGCCGGAGAAGCCACGTCCACCGGGAGATAGCCCGCACCCGCCTTCACTACAGCCACCAGCGCCACAACAAGATCGACGGAACGCGTCATAGCCACGGCGACCAGAGTTTCCGCACCCACTCCTCGCGCCACCAGCAGTCTCGCGAGGCGGTTCGCCCGCTCGTCCAGTTCCCGATATGTCACCGCACTGCCGCCGTCGCTCACCGCAACGGCGTCACCCGCAGACGCCACCGACTGATCGAACAGATCCACCAGCGACATCGGTTCGACATCAACGCCCGGCCGGTTCGGTTCAAGGAGCACACGCTCACGTTCTGTCGGGAGCAATACGTCGATATCACCCACCGACACCGACGGGTCCGTGGCCACCGACTCGATCACGCGCGCAAATCGCTTCGCCAGATGTTCAATCGATGTGTGATCGAAAACATCACTCGCATAGCGGAACCCGGCGCTGATTCCGGCCGGCGAACCGTTCTCGTCGACCCGCTCGATGAGACTCAATTGCAGGTCGAATTTTGCCACGTCCAGATCGACGTCGAGTTCGCGGACAGTCAGCTCAGGTAGTTCGAGTCGCAGGTGGCTGGCGTTCTGGAATTCGATGACCACCTGAAACAGAGGTGTGTGCGACGTAGACCGTTCTGGTGCAAGCTCGTCCACCAACCGTTCGAAAGGGATATCCGCATGCCCGAAGGCACCGAGATCCACCGACCGCACCGCATTCAACACGTCCGTAAAAGTGGCTCCCGGCGATACCGGTGTTCGAAGCACCAGCGTATTGACGAACATCCCCACCACGTCGTCGAGTAACGCTTCACCCCGGCCTGCGACCGGCGTGCCCACCGTGACGTCACCCGAGCCCGACAAACGTGCCAACAGCACTGCCAGCGCAGCATGCATCACCATGAACAACGTCGAATTACTCTGGCGCGCAATCTCGGCCAGTTCACGGTGCAAGCTGAGCGAGATGTCGAATGGGACCACCGAACCTTCGGTGGACCGCTGAATCGGCCTCGGGCGATCCAACGGCAACGGCAGGACCTCGGGGATGCCGGACAACGCTGCCGTCCAATACTCGAGCTGATCGGCGACCACCGACTCCGGTTGTTGCTCCGTGCCCAGAACCTCCCGCTGCCACAGGCTGTAGTCGGCATACTGCACCGGCAACGGCGCCCACGCGGGACTCTGATGGTGCGCGCGGGCGGTGTACGCGTGCATGACATCCCGCGCAAGCGGTGTCATCGAGAATCCGTCAGCCGAGATGTGGTGAGCGACAATGGCAAGAACGTGTCGCTCAGGAGCCAGTCTCAGCAGCTGCGCGCGGATCGGAAGGTCCGTGGTGACGTCAAATCCGGTGCCGATGAAGCCCTCGATCACATCGTGAAGTTCCTGATCGAGTGCGGGAATCGGACGAAGGTCCGGCGCGACATCCGAGGGTTCGAGAATCAGCTGACGCGGTCCGTCTGCCGAGCCCGGGAACACCGTCCGCAAGGACTCATGCCGGTCCAGCACATCGCCGAGCGCCTCACGCAGGGCCGCCACATCCAGTGCTCCGTCCAACTGCATTACAACCGGAATGTTGTAAGCCGATGAGGACGTGTCGAACTGGTTGACGAACCACATGCGGGCCTGGGCAAGGGACAGCGGGATTCGATCGGGCCGCGGCCTCGCTGCGAGTGCGGGTTGGGTGAGTTCTGTTCCTGCAGCCGACTCGAGCCTGGCGGCAAGCGCGGACACCACCGGTGTGTCGAACAGCCCGGCTACACCCAAATCGGTGTTCAAGGCACTGTTGATCCGTCCCACTGCACGGGTAGCACTGAGCGAGTCGCCGCCGAGCGCAAAGAAACTGTCGTCGACGCCGACGCGATCAACACCGATCACATCGGCAAATGCCTGCGCGACCACTTCCTGTACCGGTGTACTCGGGGCTCGATATACCGCTGCGGCAAATTCCGGTTCCGGCAGGGCTTTTCGGTCCAGCTTGCCGTTCTCGGTCACCGGCAATGCCGCCAACACCGTCACTACCGACGGAACCATGTACTCGGGCAGATCCTGCGCTGCCGAGTCGAGCACTTCTCGCTCGACCACCGTTATCCCTTCCGCGGCCACAACATATGCAGCCAGGAAATCACCGGCGGCCCCGCTTCGGAGAACCACCACTGCCTGCGCCACCCCATCCTGGCGCGCCAATACTGCCTCGATCTCCCCCAACTCGATGCGCTGGCCCCGTAACTTCACCTGGAAATCACTGCGCCCGACATACTCCAACTCACCCAAAGGAGCAACATTCCCCCTCACTCCGCTCGACCCCGCACTGCCACTCCGCACCCACCGCACCAGATCCCCGGTCCGATACAACCGCTCCCCAGTCGCCCCGAACGGATTCGCCACAAACCGATCCGCAGTCAAATCCGCCCGACCCAGATACCCCCGAGCCAACTGCACACCACCGAGATACAACTCCCCCACAACCCCCACCGGAACCGGATGCAAGCGCCCGTCCAGGACATAGGTGCGGGTGTTCCACACGGGCGCGCCGATAGGCACACCGGTTACGTCGGACCCGACATCGGCTGGAACAACCTCGTGGAACGTCACATCCACCGACGCCTCCGTCGGACCGTACAAGTTGTGCAATTCTGCATCACTGCACCGCAGCAGACGCGCCGCCGTCGATGCTGCCAGCGCCTCTCCACTGGTGAACACCCGCCGCAGAGAGTCACAACCGCCGACATCTGTGCCGGCAAGAAACGCCTCCAGCATCGACGGCACAAAATGCACCGTCGTGACCGACTCGTCGCGGATCACCCGGTCGAGATACACCGGATCACGATGCCCACCAGGTTCCGCAATCACCAGTCGAGCACCAACCTGCAACGGCCACAGCAACTCCCACACCGAGACGTCGAACGTCACCGGCGTCTTCTGTAGCACCACGTCACTGGCATCCAACGGGTAGCGATCCTGCATCCACAGCAAACGATTGACCACACCCGCGTGCGGAACCACCACACCCTTCGGCCGACCCGTGGAACCCGACGTGAACATCACATACGCGGGATGCTCCGGCCGTAGTGGCGCGATCCGCTCGCAGTTGCGCACCGGACCCGACGAATATTCCGATACGTCAACATGATCCATTTCCACTACCGCCACACCCCCGGGCAGCACAGCCCGCTCGGCAGCCGTGGACAGCACCAGCACCGGGTCGACCGCTCCCACCACATAGGCGACGCGCTCTGCAGGCTGATCGGGGTCGATCGGAACGTACGCCCCGCCGGCCTTCACCACGGCGTAGATTGCCACCAGCATCTCGAGCGACCGAGAAACCGCAACACCCACCCGCGACTCCGGACCCACGCCCGCACTGATCAGCAGATGCGCTAGTCGGTTCACGCGCGCATCGAACTCCGCGTACGTCAACACAACACCGTCTACGACCACCGCGCCGGCTTCCGGAGTGCGCGCCACCTGCGCATCGAACAGATCCACCACAGTCGTAGCGGGTACGCGGTGACCCGTCGCGTTCCACGAATCCAGCACCAACTCGCGCTCACCGTCGGCAAAGATGTCGACTTCAGTGACCGGCGTCGAGGCGTCGAGAGCAATCGTTTCGAGAATCCGCGTCAACCGATCGGCATACAGGTGGACTGTCGCGGCATCGAAGATCGACGGTTGATAACGCACGCTCAGACGCAACCGGGGTTCGAGGATCGAGAGCAGGGTCAGTGGGTAGTGCGTCGCGTCGCGAGCATCGAGACCCCTCACCCGCATACCGGCGATATCTACATCGTCGTCCAGCCCTGACGTATCGACCGGGTACGACTCGAATACCGACAACGTGTCGAACAGGTTTCCCACTCCGACACGGGCCTGAATCTCACCGAGTCCCAGCTCGTGATGATCGAGGAGAGCGGCCTGCTCCTCCTGTATCCGAACCAGCAACTGCGCGCACGTCTCGTCCGGATCGATCTGCACTCGCACGGGCAACGTGTTGATGAACAACCCCAGCATGTTTTCCACACCGGGCAGTTCCGGTGATCGCCCCGAGACAGTGGCGCCGAATACGATATCGTCACGAGAAAGCAAGCGGGACAGTAGAACACCCCACGCCACCTGAATCACCGTGTTCATCGTGACCCCGCTGCGCTGGGCCGTGGCAGTGAGGGCATCGAGCACCGAAGCGGGCAGGTCGATGTCAACTTCGGCCGGCACAGCCCGGTGTGCGCCAGGCGCGGAAGGCGCCAGCACGGTCGGCTCGGTAACACCGCCCAGCGAGCGTTCCCAGGCCTGGGCTGACGCTTCGGAATCCCGATGCGCCAACCAGGTCAGGTAATTGCGGTACGGCGGCGATTCCGGAAGATCCACTGGGGTTCCGTCGGCGGCGTACCGCGTCAGAAGTTCGCGCACCAGCAGGGGCATCGACCACCCGTCGAGGACGATGTGATGGTTTGTCACCGCCAGCACAGATCGCCCGGGTGCAGTTCGCAGCAGTGTCAGACGCAACAACGGAGGTGAGTCGAGATTGAATTTGGCGCTGCGATCCTCGTCGAGGTAGCGTCGCAATTCCTCGTCGGCAGCCGAGCTGTATCCGGTCAGATCCACCTCCCGCCAGGGAATCTCCACGTCATCGACAACTACCTGAGCGGCAGCGCCGTCGCTTCCGTAGACAAACGCGGTACGCAGATTCGGGTGACGGGCAACCAAACCTGCTGCAGCGGAACGCATGCGTCCTGCATCGACGGAACCTTCCAACTCGATGCACAGCTGCGCGGTATACACGTCCACGGTTTCTGCTGCCACCGCGGCGTGAAAGAGCAACCCCTCTTGCAGCGGCGAGAGCGACCATACGTCGCGCACTGCTGGGAATCGCTCCTCCCACGATTCGATCTGCTGCTGGCTCACCGACACGAGTGGAACGTCGGACGGGGTGAGCCCACCCGCACCCGGCAGCCACGTGTAGGTGGAAAGTCCTTCGAGGCCACGACTCCACAGATCGGCAAACGCCGCGACATCGTCCTCATCGATGACACCGGCCGGGTAGGTGAACGTCGCGGTCAGATGCGGACCGTCCGGACCGTCCTCGACGGCAGCGTTTATGTCGATCACGGAGGCGACCGGCATGGCGTGGTTCTGTGTCCCACCGAGCTCTCGGCTGCCCGCAACCGGTAGCCAGTCTTGCGTTCCGTCAGAGGTGCTCACTCGTCCCAGATAATTGAAACTGACTTGAGGAGAACCGTATTGGCTAAGCGACGATCCCTCGTCATCGAGGTATCGCAGCATTCCGTAGCCGATGCCGTGATCCGGGATCGCACGCAGCTGCTCCTTGACGGCTTTGACCGACTGCCCTGCAGCACGACCACCTTCCAGCGCATCGTCGACATCGATTCCGGTGAGATCCAGCCGGACCGGATACACGGTGGTGAACCACCCGATTGTGCGGGAGAGGTCTGCGCCGGGGACTGCATTTTCCTCGCGGCCGTGTCCCTCGAGCGTAATCAGGGCGTCTGCCGCATCAGTTCCCCGTTGACGACGCCAACTGACGAGAGCCAGCGCCGCGGCGGCAAGCAACCCGTCGCCCACACTTCCGTGAACAGCCGCGGGCAACGTGGTGAGCAGACTGCTGGTAACGGCTGGCGGTACATCGACGGTGACGGTGCCGACACTCGCGTCGACGTCGATCGTGGGATCCAGTGGCCGTGAACCGATCAACGGATCGGGGCCGGCCAGGATGCTTCGCCACAGGTCGAGTTCACTGCTTCGCACGCTCTCACGCAAGCCGTGGGACCAGCGACGCATCGACGTTCCGACCGGTGCGAGCGAAGGAATCTCACCGGCCTGGACTTGTCCCACTGCCGACGCAAGATCCGAGACGAGGATGCGCCACGAGACGCCGTCCACAGCGAGGTGATGAATCACCACAAGGAGTCGGCCGTTGGTATTCGGGGCGTCGAACCAGATGATGCGCACCAGCCCGCCGGCGGCCGGATCCAAAAGGTCGGCAGCGGCCTCGAGTTCCGCGGATGCCAACGCGGCAAAATTATCCCCGTCAACCGTGTCGACAGGCACCCGACTGATCACCGTATCCGCTGGGATCGAACCTGGCGGCAGCACGTCCATGCCAGGGCTTGCCATGTCCCGGTGTGCACTGTTGTCCACGATCAGACGCGCCCGAAGCATATCGTGGTGGTCCAGCACTTCCTGGACTGCGAGAGCAAGAACGTCCGGCGTGAGGCTGGCGGGTGCTGCCAGTAGCAAGGCCTGAGAGAACCGATCGAGTTGGCCGCCGCTGCGTTCGAGCATCCACGACGCGACCGGGGTCACGGGCAGGAAACCGACACCGCCACCGGGCAACTCGTCGAGGGTGTCCACGTCGTCACCGTCGAAGCGCGCCGATTCGGCAAGCGCCGCAACGGTTCTGTGATCGAAAACGTCTCGGGGACTCAGAATCACACCGGCAGCCTTTGCGCGGGCAACCAACTGAATCGACATGATGCTGTCCCCTCCGAGCGCAAAGAACGAATCGTGGACGCCCACCGATTCCAGTCCGAGTACCTCGCTGAACAGTCCGGCAAGCAACGCCTCGGTCTCGGTTCGCGGTGGTCGATCCGGTGTCACCGCGGCAGAGAAGTCAGGCGCAGGCAGCGCCGCGCGATCAAGTTTCCCGTGAACCGTGAGCGGAAGAGATTCGAGTATCACCAGCGTCGCCGGCACCATGTACGACGCCAGTCGCGCAGCGGCAACATCGAGAACGTCTCTCGAGTCGATTATCGCGCCAGGTTCGGGCACCACGTAACCGATCAACCGGTCACCACTACCGTCACCGTTCCATACGTGTGCAACCGCCTGAGCAACGTCGCCGTGTGCACTGAGAGCCGATTCGACTTCGCCGAGTTCGATGCGGAAACCACGGATCTTCACCTGTGAATCAGTACGCCCGAGGTACTCCAACTGCCCGTCTGACGACCACCGCACCCGATCACCGGTGCGGTACATGCGCGTTCCGCCCGGGCCGAAGGGGTCGGCCACAAAACGTTCGGCACTCAGGCGGAACCGCCCGTGATAACCACGTGCAAGAGCCGGACCGGCAAGATACAACTCGCCGGCGACACCAACCGGTACCGGCTGTAGCCGAGAGTCGAGCACAACTTCAGTGAAACCGCGGGTGGGCGCACCGATGGTGACCGGGTCCGAGGGCGCAAGGGGCGCACTGATACTCGACACCACTGTCGTCTCGGTCGGTCCGTAGGCGTTGAACATCCGCCGGCCCGGCGCCCATCGTGCCACCAATTCGGGTGGGCAGGCCTCCCCACCCGTCACCACGCATTCGAGCGAAGACAGACCTGCCGGTTCAACCGACGCCAGTGCCGCCGGAGTGACAAAACAATGCGTGATCCGCTCCGATTCGAGCAGGTCCGCCAAGGCGGATCCGCCGTACACGGACGGCGGCGCAATCACCATCGTGGCGCCGGCACCAGTCGCCAACAACAATTCGAGAATAGATGCGTCAAAGCTGGGTGACGCAAAGTGCAGTGTCCGCGATCCCGTTGTGGTTCCGAATGTTTCGCGCTCCTGAAGGGCAAAGTTGTGCAGACCGCGATGTGTCGTGACGACGCCCTTGGGTGTGCCGGTCGACCCGGAGGTATAGATCAGGTACGCCGGATTATCGATCCGAAGCGTCGATGTCCGCTCCTCATCGGTGATCCCCGTCGACGGGTAGGACGACAGTCGTTCGCCGAAGCCCGGTTCATCGAGTACCAACCACGGCACTACCGCAGGAAGTGTGGCGTGGTGCGCTGCTCCGGTCACGCCCCACACTGCGCCGGAGTCGGTGAGCATGTATTCGATGCGCGCAGAGGGATGATGTGGATCGACAGGCAGAAATGCGGCCCCTGTCTTGGCCACGGCCCACAGCGCCAGAATGGACTCGACGGATCGCGGCACGCACAGCGCAACTACATTCTCGGGCCCGATACCGTACTCGATCAGCATGCGGGCCAATTGATTCGAGCGCCTGTCGAGTTCGTGGTACTGGACCTCACGCGTGCCGTAGATCAGCGCAACAGCATTCGGATCGTGAGCGGTTGCGGCTGCCAACAGATCCGGCAGCGCGCTTGGGGCCGCTCCCTCCTTACCTCGAACCGGGGTAAGGTCGTCGCGTTCACCGGCGCCGAGGATATCAATATCTCCGACCATCACATATGGATCAGCGGTGACACACTCGAGGATTCGCTGCAGCCGCCGCGCACACGTCAAGGCAGAGTCACTGTCGAAAAGGTCTGTAGCATAACCGAATTCTGCATCCATGCCGGCCGGGTTACCGTCCGCGTCCACACGCTCCGACACTGTCAATTGCAGATCGAAATTGGTGGTATCGATCTCGACATCGACACTGGTCACCTGCAGATCGGGCAACTCCAACGTCGGACGCTCGATGTCTTGGAACTCCAACATGACCTGGAAGAGCGGAGAATGTGCGGTCGAACGTGACGGATTCACCACTTCCACAACACGTTCGAAAGGAACTTCCGCATGCGTAAATGCACCCAGATCAGCTTCCCGGACGGTGTGGAGCAACTCGGCGAACGTCGCGTCCGCGTCGATTGCGGTGCGCAGGACAAGCGTGTTGACGAACATGCCCACGACGTCGTCGAGCTCCCGCTCACCACGGCCCGCGATCGGCGTGCCCACGGCGATATCGTTGGAATCACTCAACCGCGCCAACATCGCCGCCAACACCGCATGCACAACCATGAAGACCGTGACGTTGTATTCCCGTGACAGGGCCACCACGCGCGCATGAACCTCGGGATCTATCGAGAAGGGGACGTGTCCGCCGCGAAGCGAACGAACAGCGGGACGCGGGCGGTCGGTGGGTATCTCCAACACCTCGGGTAGACCAGAGAGTGTGGTGCCCCAATACGCCAACTGCGTCGACATCAGCGACTGCTCATCGGATTCCGAACCCAACCACTCGCGTTGCCACAACGTGTAGTCGGCGTACTGAACGTCGAGTGGCGCCCAGCCCGGTGCCGAACCCTGCACACGTGACGAATACGCGCCCATGACATCTCGGGCCAGCGGCGCCATCGAGAAACCGTCGGCAGCAATGTGGTGCACCACTACTGCCAGGACATGAGAGGCCACCTTTCCTTCGAGCCGGAACAAACCGGCACGCAGCGGGACCTGCTCTGTCACGTCGAAGCCTTCGGCCAGCACCTGCACACACTTCTCGCGAAACTCTGCGTCACCGGACACAGCGATGGGATCAAGATCAGGCACTGCACTGGCGGTAGGCACGACTACTTGGTGTGGGCCGTCATCGGTGAGCGGAAAGATTGTGCGCACTGCCTCATGTCGTTCGACGACGTCACCAAATGCCGCCTGCAGCGCACTGATATCGAGCGCGCCGTCCAATCTCAACGCAAACGCGACGTTGTACGCCGACGACGACGTGTCGAACTGATTGACAAACCACATCCTCTGCTGCGCCAGCGACAGTGGAACTTCCGCAGTGCCACCCCGTGGCTTCAACGGCGGTCTGGATTCCACTCCGTCATTCGAGTGCGCCAATGCCGCCAAATCCGCGACGGTCGGAGCGTCGAATACGTCCCGCACACCTATCCTGTCCCCGACAACGGCATTGATCCTCGCGACCAACCTCGTGGCGATCAGCGAGTTCCCGCCGAGGTCGAAGAAATTGTCGTGCGTACCTACTTTCGCGACTCCGAGTAGATCGGCAAAAACAGTGGCAACAATGTCCTCGATCGGATTGCGAGGCGCAAGATATTCGGCAGCACCGGATTCGAAATCTGTATCCGGCAGCGCTTTCCGATCCAACTTTCCATTTGGCGTCACCGGCAGCTCGTCCATCACCACCAGCACGGACGGCACCATGAACCCAGGAAGCTCGGCCGCGGCCCGCTCCAAAATCACTCGCTCGTCCACCGTCGCCCCTGGCTGGGGAACCACAAACCCAGCGAGATAGTCGCCCGCGGCACCCGGCCGAAGTACCACGACCACCTGCGCCACCCCGTCGTACCGGGCCAGCGTTACCTCGACCTCTCCGAGTTCTACCCGCTGGCCCCGCACCTTCACCTGGAAATCACTGCGCCCGACATACTCCAACTCACCCAAAGCAGCAACATTCCCCCTCACTCCGCTCGACCCCGCAACATTCCCCCTCACTCCGCTCGACCCCGCACTACCACTCCGCACCCACCGCACCAAATCCCCAGTCCGATACAACCGCTCACCAGTCGCCCCGAACGGATCCGCCACAAACCGATCCGCAGTCAAATCCGCCCGACCCAAATACCCCCGAGCCAACTGCACACCACCGAGATACAACTCCCCCACAACCCCCACCGGAACCGGATGCAAGCGCCCGTCCAGCACGTAAACCCTGGTGTTCCACACCGGCGAACCGATCGGCACACCGGTTGCGTCGGACCCGACATCGTCCGGTCCGACCTCATGGAACGTCACATCCACCGACGCCTCCGTCGGACCGTACAAGTTGTGCAGCCCGGCACCGGGAATCAACTCACGCATCCGCCGCGCAGTTCCCGGCGGCAGCGCCTCACCCGAAACAAACACTCGCCGGATACCGCGGCACCGCGCCGCCGACGCCTCGGCAACAAACACCTCCAACATCGACGGAACAAAATGCACAACCGTCACCGACTGGTCGACAATCACGTCCGCGAGATAGGCCGGATCACGATGCCCACCCGATTCTGCGATGACCAACCGAGCACCAACTTGCAACGGCCACAGCAACTCCCACACCGAGACGTCGAACGTCACCGGCGTCTTCTGTAGCACCACGTCGCTGGCATCCAACGGGTAGCGATCCTGCATCCACAGCAAACGATTGACTACGCCCGCGTGCGGAACCACCACACCCTTAGGCCGACCCGTCGATCCTGACGTGAACATGACATAGGCCGCATGTTCCGGCCGCAGTGGAGTGAGCCGGTCATAATCCGTCAGCGGCGAACTCGAAAACTCACTCACATCAACATGATCCAGCTCGACCACGGACACACCAGCGGGCAATACCGAACCTTCACTCGAAGTTGTCAGTACCACCACGGGATCCGCGGCGCCCACCACAAACCCGACCCGGTCCGGAGGCTGATCCGGATCGATCGCGACGTACGCCCCACCCGCTTCGAGCACGGCATACACCGCTACCAACAACTCCACCGAACGAGAAATGGCGACACCCACTCGCGATTCCGGACCAACACCCACCGAAATCAGGAATCTGGCCAGCCGATTCACCCGCGCATCGAACTCCCGATACGACAACACCGCTCCATCGCACACAACAGCTGGCGCATCCGGTGTCCGTGACACCTGCCGATCGAACAGATCGACCAAAGTCACCGGCGGAATCGGTCGATTCGTCTCGTTCCACACCCCCACAACCACATCACGCTCACGCGAATCGACCACCTCCAGGTCACCGACGGGGGTGTTCGAATCCGCGACTACCGCGCTCAGAATTCGAACGAACTGCTCCCCGAAGCCGGCGACCGTATCCCGATCGAAGATGTCCGACGCGTACGTGAACGACGCCGCGAATCCTGCTGCCGCGCCCATGTCGTCACGGCGTTCCGCAAGCGTCAACTGCAGATCGAATTTGGCGACACCGGAATCTACCGGTACAACGTCCACTGAGAGGCCGGGCAGCTCCAGGTGAGGCGCGACCGTGTTCTGGAATTCCAACAGGATCTGGAAGAGCGGTGAATACGACGTCGAGCGTTCCGGCGCCAATGCTTCGACGACACTCTCGAAGGGCACCTCGGTGTGGCCGAACGCCGCTAGATCCACCTCACGGACGCCCGCCAGTGTTTCTTCGAAAGTCGCGGCAGAATGTACAGCCGTCCGCAGCACCAGTGTGTTGACGAACATCCCGACCAAGTCGTCGAGTGCCTCCTCACCACGCCCTCCGGTCGGTGTGCCGATTGCTATGTCGGCCGATCCGCTCATCCGCGCCGACATCACCGCAAGCACCGCGTGCATCACCATGAACACTGTGGCGTTATACCGACGAGCAAGCCCCAGGACATCACTGTGCAATTCGGCGGGAACCGAGAACTCGACGGTCTCACCGCGCAGCGATCGCTGCGCCGGCCTCGGCCGATCCAGCGGTAAGTCGACAACAGCGGGAACGCCGGACAGCTTCGACTTCCAGTACCCCAACTGCGCGGCCATGACGCTGCCCGGATCTTCGGCGAGGCCGAGAACGCCCTGTTGCCACAGGCTGTAGTCCGCGTACTGCACCGGTAGTGGGAGCCAATTCGGATCCTGATTCGCCGCTCGCGCCGCGTATGCCGCCGTGAGGTCGCGGGCGAGAGGCGCCAATGACGCTCCGTCCGCCGAAATATGGTGTACCACAAGAACCAGGACATGCTCATCGGGACTGATCCGGAACAACGCACTGCGAACGGGCACATCGGCACTCACGTCGAAACCCCGACTGGCAAGTTCGGAAATCCGTGCATCCAACGTCGAGCGCGTGGCGTCGACAAGCGGAATCAAATCCGGGATCACCGGCGCCGGCGGAACAATAACTTGAAGAGGACCGTTCACCGACGCCGGATACACGGTGCGGAGCGACTCGTGGCGGTTGATCACATCTGTCATTGCGGCCCGGAGCGCATCTACATCCAACGTTCCAGCCAGCCGCACCACCATCGGAATGTTGTACGCGGCCGACGATACGTCGAACTGATTGACGAACCACATACGTTGTTGTGCAAGCGAAACAGGGACTCTGCTGGGACGCGGTTGCACGTTCAGATTCGGACGGCCGGAGCGAGCGGCGCTCCGCGCACTGCGAATTTCCACGGCCAACGCGTCAACGGTGGGCGCCTCGAACAGACTCCGTACGCCAAGGTCGACCCCCTCTGCCGCGTTGACCCGAGCGATCAGCCTGGTTGCCACAAGGGAGTTTCCGCCGAGATCAAAGAAGCTGTCGCCCAATCCAATCCGTTCAATCCCGAGGACATCGGAGAATATCTGTGCAACAACCTGCTCGAGCGGGTCGAGCGGAGCACGGAATTCGCCGGCGGCGCGCAGAAATTGTGGCGCAGGCAACGCCGCACGATCAAGCTTCCCCACCGGCGTCATCGGCAACTCGTCGCGCAACACGATCGCCGCCGGCACCATATACGTGGGCAGATGTTCCCCCACGTATTCCGTCAAGTCGGCGGGCGACAGCACCTGCCCGTCGGCGGGCACTACATACGAGACGAGCACGGTATCGCCTGACGGCGCGGTTCGTGCCACGGTTACAGCAGTCCGCACCCGCGGATGAGCAAGCAGGAGAGCGTCGATTTCACCCAGTTCGATGCGGAACCCGCGGACCTTCACCTGGAAGTCGCTGCGACCGACGTATTCGAGCGTGCCGCCGCGGCGGCGCACCACATCTCCAGTTCGGTACATCCGGTCACCAGGATGGCCAAAGGGGTTGGCCACAAACCGTTCTGTGGTCAATGCCGATTTTCCGTGATACCCGCGAGCGAGGGATTCACCGGAAATGTAGAGCTCACCGGCAACACCGTCCGGGACGGGATTCAATCTCGAATCGAGGACAACTTCGACACACCCGCGAAGCGGGCCACCCAGAGTGATCGGTCCCGCCGACGACATCGGCGTACTGATATTCGCCATGACGGTGGCCTCGGTCGGCCCGTAGGCATTGCACAACCTGCGACCAGGGGCCCACCGCTGCACAAGCTCCGGCGGGCATGCCTCGCCGCCGAACACAACATCTCGAAAGTCGGGAAGGCCGTCGGCGGGTGTTGATCCGAGTGCGGCGGTGGTGATGAATCCGTGGGTGACCCGTTCGGTTTTCAGGAAGTGGGCCAACTCCTCGCCGCCGTAGATCGTCCGTGGCGCGATCACCATGGTGGCTGCGGCCCCGAACGCCTGCAGATACTCGAAGATCGACGCGTCGAAGCTCGGGGTCGAGAAATGTAGCGTCCGAGAGTTCGGTGTGGCCCCGAACCGTGAGAGTTGCTCAGCAGCAAAGCCGTCCAGTCCACTGTGGGAGACCGACACGCCTTTCGGTCGCCCCGTGGAACCCGAGGTGTAGACCACGTACGCGGGATTCTCGCGGCGGAGTGGACGCGCTCGCTCGGAGTCGGTGACTGCCGAAATCGGCATTGCCGCGTAATGATCACGAAAACTGTTGTCATCGAGAGTCATCCACGGAATCGAATTCGGCAATGACGATTGCTCAGCGGAAACTGTCAGCCCCACGACAGCGCCGGAGTCCACCAGCATGTGTTGGATTCGTTCAGCCGGATACGTCGGATCCACGGGAACAAATGCCGCACCGGACTTCGTCACGGCGAGCATGGCCAGGACCGACTCCACCGAGCGTGTCATACCCAGCGCCACACGATCTTCCGATCCGATGCCGCGGGCTGCCAACACGTGCGCCAACTGGTTCGAACGTTCGTCGAGTTCTCGATAGGTCACCGAGGCGCCCTGATATGAGAGCGCAATACCGTCGGGATGTGCCCGCGCAGCCGCATCGAACAACTCCGGCAGGGTGAGCTGCGAACGTCCCGGCGCGGTGTGGACCGGAAGGAGCGCTCCCCGTTCGTCGTCGGAGAGAATATCGATGTCGCCGACTACCCGCTCGGGGTCAGCGGTGACAGCCTCCAGAATTGTTCGGTATCGAATTCCGAGACGAGCCACAGAGTCGGCATCGAACAGATCGGTGGCAAACCCCAGCGTCACATTGATGCCGGACGGCGCGGCGTCGTCGCTGAACATTTCTTCCGCAGATACCCGAAGGTCGAATCGGCCGATACCGTTGCCAGTCCCCTCCGCAACAGCGCCGCTCTCGAGGCCGGCCTCGAACAACACCTGGACAACAGGCGAATACGCAGGGGATTGCTTGACCTCCAGCTCCCCCACCAACCGATCAAACGGTATATCGGCGCGCTCGAACGCTTCCGCGTCGACCCCGACAACGTGGCCCAACAGTCGTGTGAAGGACTTATCCGGTTCCACCTGGTTGCGCAGCACGACGATGTTCGATCCTGCCAACACCGGCGTCCCGACCGCTACGTCGAGCACACCGGACAGACGGCTCGTCACGAGCGCGAACCCGGCGTGCAATACCTCAAGCGTGGTGGTGTTGTGTTCCTGGGCCAGCGCGATCAGGTGCTGATGTGTGTCAGCACTGATCCGAACGTCAACGCGATCGGCGTTCAACGACTGCGCCGCGGGTCGAATTCGGTCGGACGGGAGACTCAGCAATTCGGGCATCCCCGCGAGCTGGTTCTTCCAGTACTCGACTTGCCCGGCTTCACGACGCAGTTTCATGCCGGCGCGGAATGAGCGGTCGTGAATGGTGGCAAGCCGCGCGTCCGGAGCCGCCGCGATCAGTTCTTCCAGCAGTTCGACGAACTGACCGTGGTGCGTACGCAAGCCCGAATCCTCGTACCTGTTCGGATTCGCCCGGAAGTCGACGAACAGTTGATCCGCGCTCGGATACACATTGACCAGGAGATCTTCCACCGGTCCCGAGGTGACGATGTGGTATTCACCCACCATCGCGCCGAGCTCGACTTCTTGTCGGAACATCATGACGTTGACCATCGGCCCGGCCAATGCGTCGTCGCTGCTGACACCGGTTGTACTGGAACCACTTGTACTGACACCGTTGATCACGCCGATGTCGCGGCGAATGTCTTCAAGGCTGCAGCGCTGATGCCGTAGTGCGCCCATCAACTCACGCTGAACCCGGGACACGAGTTCGGTGACGGTATCCCCTTCGTCGACCGAAATGGACAGCGGCGCAACGTTGACCATCATTCCGCCGGACTCGCGCAGTACCGCCGTCGTCCGGCCCGACATCGGAACTTGCACCAGTACAGTGTTTTTCGCGGTGAGTCGTGCCAGATAGCAAGCCAGCGCTCCGATGATCGTAGCCGCCTGACCTTCGGATTCCAGGAGACCGGCAGACGATTCCCCTGACAGCACAGCACTCTGGAGTTTGCTCGCAGCGACTGCGGGTTCGTGTCCGGCCGCCAAGGTCGAACCGGTGCCGCCTGAGTTCCTCTCCGCCCAGTATTCTCGATCGGTGGCAAACCGGTCCGACGACCGGTAGCGACTGTCGATGTCGTACAGCTTGCGCAGTGGCGCAGCGCGATTCGGATCCGGTTCACTCCCGGACACCGCTGCCGAGTATCGGTGCGCAATACGATTCATCAGCGTCATCGCACCAAATCCGTCGAGTGCGACATGATGAATTCGGCTGTACCACAAGTAGTGCAGCTCACCCACGCAGAGCACCGAGGTCTCGACCAGTCGATCAATTCCGAGATCAAGTGTGGTCTGATAATCCCGCTGCATCCACTCGTGCGCAGCGACCATCGGATCGTCGTAGCCACGGAAATCGATGAGCTCGACCGGGATCTCCATCGAGTTGTCGACGTACTGCATCGGCTGACCGTCGACCTCGAGCACTCTGAGCAAGGGCGACTGAAACTCCCGCGCGACCGTCCGGGTTTCCCTGCGCAGCAGGTCAACATCGAGAGCTCCACGCAACTCGACGTAGTGGGCTATCGAAATCGGCACCTTCGGCTCGAGTTGCTGCGCGAACCAGGTCGCACGCTGCGCAGCGGAGAGAGGAAACAGCTCTACGTCCGAAACTCGAGTGGGCTGTTGCCTGACATCGAAGCGTTTCACAATAGTGCCACCCTGTTGGGTCTCCGCAGCCGCCGAATGCGTAGCCACGTCCATATCCGAGCTCGCAAAATGCAAGAGGCGGAACCCGCCCCGTACTCAGACGTACCCAAAATCTGAAATCACATGCACCGACCAGTTGGACTTAATTCCAATTTGTCGGAAATAGGCGAAACATGTGAATGCGCTTCGTGTACTCGGTAACGTCGCAGTCCGGTATGTCACTTCCCCGAGGGGAGCACGACGCATGGACCTCACCACCATCAGTGACGTAGTTCGGCGACCACCGGAACGCCCCGGTGCGATCTGGCGGGTCGGCGACGCGTGGCTTGCCGGTGGGACATGGCTGTTTTCAGCGGAACAGCCCGATCTGGATCGCCTTCTGGACCTGACAACACTGGGCTGGACGCCGCTGGAAACTCACGCGACCGGTCTCACTATCGGAGCCACTTGCACGATCCATGACCTGTATACGTTTGTAGCGCCAGGTGATTGGCCGGGCGCCCAACTCTTTCGTATCAGTTGTGAGTACTTCCTGTCCTCATTCAAGATCTGGAACAGCGCAACCGTGGGCGGCAACATCTGCATGTCGCTGCCCGCAGGCCCGATGATCACGCTGTCCGTCGCACTCGAGGCGACATACACGCTGTGGTCCACCGACGGAACTCTGCGAACCGTCGACGCCGCCGATTTTGTGATCGGAGACCACCAGAACATCCTTGAACCGGGCGAGGTGCTTCGTAGCATCGACATTCCGCTTCACGCGCTCACAAAGCGTCACGCCCACCGCCGATTCAGTCTCACGCATCTAGGCCGTTCCACCATCTTCATGATCGCCACTCAGACACCGGGCACTACTGATCTCCTGCTCACCATCACCGCCGGAACAACCCGACCGATCCAACTGTCATTTGCCACCCTCCCGGACCGCGCCTCGCTGCAGCACGTCATCAATGCCATTCCTGAAGCTGCCTGGTTCGACGACCCGAACGGCACCCCTGACCACCGCCTTCACCTCGCCCGGCACTACGCCGAGGAGCTGCGCCTGGAACTGAGCGAGGACCGGTCATGAGCTACGTGGTGAACGGCAGGAACTTCAGTGAACAGCCCTTTGCCGGGCAGTGTCTACGCACATTCCTCCGGACGCTCGGTCATCACGGCGTCAAGAAGGGATGCGACGGGGGCGATTGTGGAGCCTGCACCGTCTGGCTTGACGGCGCACCGATTCACAGCTGCATCACCCCCGCCTTTCGAGCCGAAGGTCGGGATGTCACGACTATCGAAGGCCTCGGCACTCCAGAGAATCTGCACCCGATGCAGGCGCAGTTCCGCGATGCTCCAGGGTTTCAGTGTGGCTTCTGCACCGCCGGCATGATCATGACGTCGGCAGCGTTGACCGACGCTCAGAAGGACGACCTGCCGCGCGCCCTGAAAGGAAACCTGTGCCGCTGCACCGGTTATCGATCGATCGAGGACGCGGTCAACGGAGTCAGCGCGATCGAGGTTGCACTACCCGGGCAAGCAGTGGGGACAAGCGTCGGCGCACCCGCCGCTACCGATGTCGTGACCGGCCGCGCCGAGTTCACAATGGATACAACGATCGAGGGAACGCTGCATCTGAAGGTGCTGCATTCACCGCACGCCCACGCGCGCATCGTCTCGATCGATACTTCCGCTGCCCTCGCCGTTCCCGGAGTGCACCGCGTCTATACCTGGAAAGACGTGCCGCGCAAGCGTTTCACGACGGCTATCCATACCGACCACCTTGTGGATCCCGATGACACCTACATTCTCGACAATGTGGTGCGCTTCGTCGGACAACGTGTGGTGGCCGTGCTGGCCGACACCATTGCCGCAGCCGAGGAAGGTCGTCGCAAAGTTGTGGTCGAGTACGAGGTTCTCCCGGCTGTCTTCGATCCAGAGGAGGCGATGGCCGATGGCGCCCCTGCGTTGCACGGATCGGACGACCCGTTTGTCCGCGACCCCGAGCACAACATCCTGCTCGAGATCCATGGGCATGTCGGCGACGTCGACGCGGGGTTCGCAGCGGCGGACGTTATCCACGAAGGCACATACTTCTCGCCCCGGGTCCAACATGCGCACCTCGAGACACACGGTTCCATCGCCTGGATGGACGGCGAACGCCTGCACGTGCGCACCAGTTCGCAATCCCCGTCGATTGCCAAGGTCAAACTCTCCCACCTCTTCGATCTGCGCCCGGATCAGCTTCGCGTGTTCTGCAAACGGGTAGGCGGCGGATTCGGCGGAAAACAAGAGGTGATCACGGAAGACCTCGTTGCACTGGCAACACTGGACACGGGACGACCCGTCAGCCTCGAGTTCACGCGCGAGGAGGAGTTCACCACCGCGTCGCCGCGCCATCCGATGAAATTGACTATCAAATTGGGCGCCACCGCGGACGGGACGCTGACCGCATTTCAGTACCGAAACATCTCCAACACCGGCGCCTACGGAAACCACGGCGGTGAAACGTTGTTCGCCGGCGGGGCTGCAGTCTCGCTGTACCGATGCGCAAACAAGAAGTTCGACGCGTATTCCGTCTACACGAACAACGTTCCGAGTGGAGCCTTGCGCGGTTACGGGATGACTCAGCCCGCGTTTGCCGTGGAGTCCGCGATGACCGAACTCGCTCTCGCGTTGAACATGGACCCGCTGGAACTGCGTCGACGCAATATCGTGCGGCCAGGCGATTCACTTGTGGCGCTCGAGGACGGACCCGATGACGTCATTTTCACCGAAGACGGGCTCGGCCAGTGCATCGATCTGGTGGACACCGCTCTGGGCCGCGCGCCGGTCCCAACTCTGGGCGAAGAGTGGCTCATCGGCACCGGTACAGCCAGCTCATTACACGAAACCGCCCCACCCACTGAGCACATCTCGGAGGCCTGGCTCACGCTCGGCGACGACTGTATATACGAACTTGCAATCGGCACAGTCGAATTCGGAGAAGGAACGTCCACCGCTCACGTCCAGATCGCCGCAAATCAGTTGGGAACCACACCGTCCCGGGTACGAATCATCCAGTCGGACACCGACCGTACCGGTTTCGACACAGGGGCTTTTGCCAGCGCCGGCCTGTTTGTTGCCGGAAACGCCGTCTTGCGAGCATCGAATGCGTTGCGAGATCGCCTACTTGCCTTTGCCGCTCACCACACCGGCGTTGCCGTCGATCAGTGCTCGATGGATGACGACAAGATCGTCTGTGCAAGTACACGGTTGACTCTGCAGGAACTTCTCGGCGCAGCGAGGCAACGCGGGATCCGATTTACCGTGGCCCGCAAGGCCTACGGATCTCCGCGCAGCGTGGTGTCCAACACTCACGGCTTCCGAATCGCGGTGCACCGGATAACCGGCGAAATCCGGATACTCTCCAGTGTTCATGCGACCGACGCGGGTGTGATCATCAATCCCGCACAAGTTCGAGGGCAGATCGAAGGTGGTGTCGCACAGGGAATCGGCTTTGCTCTCACCGAGAACTTTCATGTGGACGCTGCCGGCGCAATGATGAACCCGAACTTGCGAAACTATCGCATTCCCACGTATGCAGATGTGCCTCGCACCGAGGTGATACTCGTTGACTCGGCTGATTCCGTCGGCCCACTCCGCTCGAAAGGCATGGCGGAGTGCTGCATCAACCCGGTGGCCCCCGCGCTGGCGAACGCTCTGCAGAACGCAACCGGCACCCGATTCCGTTCACTACCCCTCACTCCTGAACGGATCTACACGGGGTTGAACCGATGACCGCGGAAACATCCGCCGACAACATCGCCACAGTCATCATCGGTCAACGGGTACACCCCGGAATGGCAGAGCAGTTCGAAGTCTGGCAGAAGGACCTCAACCGGGCTGCCGCCGGCTACGCCGGATTTCTGGGCACCGAAGTGTCCGCGCCGACGGCCATCCACCCGGAGTGGGTCATCGTGTATCGCTTCGACTCCATTGCCCATGTTCAGGCCTGGATCAACAGCGCGACACGTCAGGATTTCCTGGAACGAGGACGCCAATTCTTCGACGGACCCGGCACCCAACAAGTAGTGAGTGGCGGAATCAAACCACCCGATCCACTCCTCACCGTTGTTGTGTCACACCGGGTCAGTGATGACAACATCGAGGAATTCCTTGCCTGGCAGGACCGCCTTCGCGAGGTGGAAAGCACATTCGAGGGATTCCGCGGCACCGAACTTTTCCGACCCGTCGACGGTGTTCAGGACGAATGGACCACTCTCTACCGCTTCGACAGCGCCGCCCATCTCGATACCTGGCTGACCTCCCCCGAACGTCAGGAACTCCTCGCCGAAGGGCGTCGGTTCCACGACTTCGAATTGCGCACCGTCGACAATTCGTTCGGCAGTTGGTTTGCGTTCGACGAGAACGGCAACGAAGCCCCACCACCGTCGGACACCAAGACGGCAATCGCGGTGTGGGTTGGCCTGTACCCGACTGTCGTTCTGCTGACCTTGGTTTTGTCACCACTGAAAATGCCACTCTGGCTAGGTTTGCTGGTCGGAAACCTTCTCTCGAGCTTCATCATGAGTTTCTTCACGATGCCCTACTACGTGAACCGCCTACTGAGTCGCTGGTTGCGTCCGCCGGCCGACGTTCCCGCGGCAAGGACAAATGCTCGAGGTTTGGCGATTGTCGCAGCGGTGACGGTGTTCTGGGTTGTGGTCTTCTATCTGGTCACTACACAGATCTGGTCGCTGCCCTGATTCGAGGTTCATTCTGCTGGAGTAGGTTCCGGTTCGAGATGTCAGGGTCCGATTATTGTGTCGGGCAAGAAATCTGATTCTGTGCATCTTCCTGCTACCTCGCATCGAAGCTAGGCGACTCGAGTCCCATCCGGTCGTCGTTCTGCCAGGTCACTCCCCGCCGACGACGCCAAACCTAGCGAACCGCCAAGAGCCCAGAAGACATGCAACGTGGCAAACGCACAACACCACCCAACCGCACTGATCGCTGCGACTATGCCGTGCGAACCCGTGCATGTTTGCTTCAGGACCCGCGCATGCGTGTGGGCCTCGCATCGTCTTGCTGGTGATGCGAAGCTCTCACACGGTATGTAGTTCCGGCGCAGCCGGTTTCAGTCTCGGTGGACTGGGCCCTGCCGGGTGGTGGAGCGGCGGCGTCGTTGTTTCGGATCGATCGCCGTCGGTGGGATGAACCACGGTTTGTGATCATCGCCCATCTTGATTTCCCAGATGCCGCGGAACCCACTGGTGCTGTGAATCAACCGGTGATGATTCCGGCACAGGAGGGTGAGGTTGTCCATCACCGTCAGCCCGCCGACCGACCACGGTTGAATATGGTGCGCGTCGCACCAAGCGGGTAACGCATCGCAGTTCGGGAACGCGCAACCCTTGTCCCGGGCGATCAGCGCCGTCCGCTGTTCTGCCGTCACCAATCGCTTGTGTGGAGTTGCATCGAGCGGTGCACCGTTGCCGTCCATCAAAACGGTCCAGAGCATGCAATCGCACGCGAGCATCCGGGTCAGGCTCACACTGAGCGGCCCCATCCACGGCATGTAGCCGACGTCAAGGTCCTCGATATCAGGCTCGTCGTCATCGAACGCACTGCCGTAGAACTCGGCATCGCTGACGTTGGCATCGCTACCTGATGCGGTATCGCTGCGCGTGGTGGCGCATTCCCGATGCTCGGCAAGATCTTTCGCGGTGATGTGCACGTTCACATGCGGACGCTGACCACCATCAACACCGGTAACAGCATTATCGAGATACCGGCGAATCAGTTCGGTGAAGGCGTCGGCGGTGCGTTTAGCTGCCGAGCGCTGATCGGGGGTTCCGTCAGCGGCTGGCTTCGGCATCGACAACTTCGAGAGCGCCGACAACAACATTTCGCCGGTCAACGCGTCGAAATCGCCCTTGATTGCAACCCGACCATTGAGCGTCGGCGAAATCCGCAAGACATTGAGATCGTCGTCCTCACCAGCTGGGGTCTCATCCGATTCGAAAATCCGCTCCAAAACCGCAATCGCATACCGCAGTTTGATAGTGGTGGCCTCCACCCCCGACGCGGCAGCGAGCAGTGTTGCCACGCACGACGGTAAAGCAGTCGTAGGCATACCTTTTGGCGGTGATTCGCAGAACGCGACGATTATTGCCGCATGATCGACCGAGAGGTCACCGGCCTCGAATTGAGCAGCTATGTCCGGAAAACCTCGCAGTGCGGCACCGAGGGCCGCGATCTTGTTACCGGCCGCGTTCTGCAGCATCGTGTTTGCCGCTAACCAGCGCCCCACACCGCGGTAGCAGAGCACCTGCTCATCCGGATTGAGTGCCAACGCGTCGACCGCGGCAACCCGAATCGCTTCCAATCGAAGGATTTCCGCAGACACATTGACTGCGACGTCCCGAACGTCGGACGGGCGCAACCGCCACAACCCGCCGCGCACACCCACAGCCGGACCGGCTACAACATCCCCTACCGAAACGAAATCGCTCACCGTAGTCATCAAGGCCTCCCCACCCTGACTGAATTATACTCGAACATCTATTCGATTCAAGGGGCATTTCAGACAGGATTCCGAAGAATAATGCTCGAGAACTTCTGACATACAACAACATTCAACGTTCAAGACAGGTACTAACGACCTCCTATCTGCAACACTCCGATCCCATTCACATAGGGCGGCAATGTTCCGATCAGGGTCGGCGTCAGCGTCGTCGCAGACGGATCTGCACGCCCCAAAAAAAACTTCCGAACGTCGGCACTGGTTCCGCTGCTACCGCTGATCAGCAAATCCGCCCCCGTTGTGGTGCTGGTAGTCGCAACACCCACGCCGGCGGGACCCTCGAACGGGTCGAAGGACGCGATCTCCCGAAATGCAACATCGGTCGAGTGGTGGTCGGGGCTTTCGAGATACATCTCCGGCGATCCGTCGAGTCGTGATCCGCTCGAGAAGATTCGCACCAATCCGTCTCCTCCGCTCATCCCGGCAACTATGGATTTCGCGCCGCCTTCCGCACCGGCCACCCAACCGGTTGACAGTGATACCCCACCTCGATAGCTCTGATCGAACGCCAAGAACTGCGAGGTCGTCACCGGCCCATCAGCGTGACCTGCATGTTCGTCGGTCTTTCCGGCAGCTGCTGTGGGCGCGTACAGGTCGTATCGGAACGTCTTCACCCACGGCTCGTCGCCGGGTCCCGGAGCAGTCACGATGCTCGCCCGGCCAGAGTGCGCGTCGACCATCCCCGTCGCGATTGTCACTCCGCTACTCGATCCCGGATACGGAGCAAACGATCCGAATTCTGCCGGCGCCGATTTCTTGTCAGTCGGCAACACGGTGGAGTAGATCTTGACCTTCGATTCCATACCCGGGCCGGAGGCAACGATAATGTTGTCCGCCAAAGCATTTCCGTCGATATCGACGCCGGCGACGTTGACGCCACCACGGAAACCCGCATCGAAGGGAGCAAATCGTGCCAGTTCGTCGGTGAACGCTGGCCCGTCGACCGCGTTGTACGCCACCACTTCTGGTGCCACGCCACCGCCGGTTCCAGCGATCAGGTCGAGCACCATGTCACCGTTGACGTCTGCCATCGCCACGCTGGGAGTTCCCTCGAACGACGGGAATGGTGTCACGGTTGTGAGCAACGTATCGCCGTTCGCGTCGAAGATCTGCACTGTCGCAGGCACGCCGGACGAGCCAGGCACGGCAACCGCGTACGTCGACATTTCGGGAATCACGTTCACCGTCGCCATCAACCCGTTGTCCTCGTGATTGAGCCGATGGCAGTGGATCACAAAGGTCCCCGTGTATTCGGTGAACTTGGTTCGCAGTGTCACCGATGCCGGTACGAGCGCGTTCTCATTCTCGTCTGTAACCGGCGCAGGCACGTTGACGTTGTCGATCCCCCACTGCTGCACCCCAGTTGTGGTCCCGGCAACAGGATCCACAACCTCCATCACTTGGAAGTCATTGACGTGGATGTGCATTGGATGCTCGTCATTATTGAGGTTGGTAATTGTCCATTCCTCGACCGAGTTCAGCCGGGGCTGAATCAGGGGAATATTCGGGAAAGTGTTGTCGGCGAACTCATACGTGAAGGCTTTCGGGTCACTGCTGCTGGCCTTGTTGTTTCCGAATCCACCAGAGACAGTGAGGTTGCGGGTCACATCGGGACTCACTGCTGCGGTATCCACGAATGACGTATAAGCATCAAGCTTCTGACCGAACTCGAAAGGTGTTGTCTTGCCTTCACCTTCGTCCGGCGTTGCTCGGATCAACTGCTGGGTCGGGAAGGTGAAGAATCCGTCGGCGTAACTGATCACCGACGGATCGACGGTGACGGTTCCCAGTTCAGCAGGCGGATTATCGGTGCCGTTGTTGGTGTAGAGAATGCCAGGATTGCTCACCGGTTTTGCGCCGTCGAGCGGTGGCATTTCCAGCACCAGATCACCGGACTCCGGCATAGTCACCGCGATCGCGTATCGAGACGCCGGAGGAATTACGAGCCTGGTTCCGTCACCGTCTACCGGCGGCCTGACCTCGGAGAACGGGTTTCCGTCCTGACCCACTATCGCGAAGCGCGGATGGTTGCCTGTCGCGGTTTCCGTCAACGTAACCGGCATGTACGCGAAGTCACTGATATTGGCGAGCACCCAGATTTCGGTCTGGCCCGGCTTCAGTTTCAGCGAAGGCTGGAACTGCCCGTTCACGGTGTACTGCACATCGCGTTGATTGTCCGGCAGCGACGGATCGGCCGGAACGCTGGTCGATTCGCCCACGAAGCTCTGCAAATTAGCGGGGACAAATTGATTTTGCCCACGATGGTTGGCCGGCGACAACGGCCCGCTGTACCAGTTGGTGAAGTACTGTGAGCCTTCCGTAGTTTCCGAGAAATTCACCGGCGCGAGACTCGGGCGGTAGGTGCCGTCGACAAGGTCCGGACCTGTCGGCGGATCCAAAGTGCTGACAAATTGTGGCCACATCGCGTCATTGAGTTTCCGGCCTTGGCCTTTGCGGTCGAAGACGAAGTTGTACTGCAGCGCCATATCGCGCACCGGTATGTCGTTGGCCGTCACGATCGGCAGATTCCCATCGGGTCGGCCGATTTCCAGCAGTCCCGCGAGTCCCATGTATGTCTGTTGAGCAGTGAGCGTGTGACGGTGGCTGTGGTACCAGTACAAACCGTTGGGCATGGACCCAGGAATTGCGTAGTCGTAGACATTCCCCTGCCCAGCGGGAATGTTGAGCAACACGTTGTCGGCATTACCGTCGGGACTGACGTGCACGCCATGAGTGTGCAGATTGAGCGGCGCTGACGTCAGCGCCGGTGGATAGATCGGAACATCACCACCCGCCGGAGTGAACGCGGGATCGTAGAAGTCCTCGATTGTGAGATCGTGCAAGTCGTTGTCGTAGTGGACGATCAAGCGCTCGCCAGGATTGACTCGCAATGTCGGCGCCGGATACACATCGGTTCCGGAACTCGACCCGTCGGACGCTGCGCCACGGATGACGTCGTATCCGAAGAGCAGAAAGTCTGACACAGTCCCCGACGCTGTATCGAGCGGCACCGATCCCTGATGCGCAGACAAACGCACCTCGAGAACACCGTCGACGCTACTGAGTTTGACCGGCTCCCTGAAGTCGGCCGGAGCCCCGTCCGATCCGTAATTACCGCCTGCACCGGATACCGGATCACCAGTTGCGCAGGCAGCCAAAGCCACCGTCATTGACACCACTACCAGGGCGACGAGCGACCTTCTGCACCGAGCGATCACTGGTTTCCCCGTTCCGTGCGGCGTGAGATACGTCCGATCGACGCTTCGTAGCGTACCGAGGAAACCCCTAGTGAACAGGATATTCAGAACAAAGTGGTCATGTTGTTGTGTGCCTGTCGAGCGTCGTGTGGGCGGGGTAGGCATGGACCAACGCTGACGACAGCTTCGGAACCGCGTGCGTCAATGTGTGTTCGGCGCTGTGCGCAATCGCGTGGGCCTCCGCAAGACTGGCAGAAGGATCGATATCGAGTTCTGCATCTGCGTGTAATCGATGACCGATCCACCGCATCTTCAAGCCGCGAACCCCGAGAACGCCGGGTTCCGCACGCAAAGCGGTTTCAGCATCGTCCACCAACTTCGGTTCGACGCCGTCCATGAGACGCCGCAACACGTCACGCGCAGCGCTGCGGAGCACGGCAACGATGGCAGCGGTGATGACAAGTCCGATGATCGGGTCTGCGAGCGGGAACCCCAACGCAACTCCCCCGGCCCCGAGCAGGACGGCCAACGACGTGAATCCGTCTGTCCGAGCATGTAATCCGTCGGCGACGAGAGCCGCGGATCCGATCTGCCGACCGACCCTGATGCGGTACAACGCCACAAGTTCGTTACCGATGAAGCCCACCAGACCTGCGGCAGCGACCCATCCCAGATGATCGATCTCGATCGGGTTGATGAGCCGCCTGACCGCCTCGACACCGGCAATCACTGCAGACAGGGCCATCATGGCCAGGACCAACAGGCCCGCCAAGTCCTCGGCACGGCCAAATCCGTACGTGTACCGACGCGTTGCCGCTCGTCGTCCAAGTGCAAAGGCAATCCACAGCGGGATCGCGGTGAGCGCATCGGAAAAGTTGTGAATGGTGTCCGCCAGCAGCGCCACCGATCCGGAGATCGCAACGATCGCCACTTGCACCGCAGCAGTGATTCCCAACGCCACCAAGCTGATCTTGACTGCTCGGATACCCATCTTGCTCGATTCGAGAGCGTCGTCGACACTGTCGGCCGTGTCATGGCTGTGTGGGGCGAACACATCCCGCACAGCAGACCGGAATCCACCGCGAGAATGGCCATGACCGTGGCCGTGACCATGCGCGTGACCGACAGTGGGTTCGTGCGTCATGACGCCCCCTCCTCCGCACTACCAGGCGGGACGCGCTCAGGGTGTATCTCGCGGAGTTC
The DNA here is from genome assembly GCF_050586165.1 of Rhodococcus sp. 24CO. Classification (NCBI taxonomy): domain Bacteria; kingdom Bacillati; phylum Actinomycetota; class Actinomycetes; order Mycobacteriales; family Nocardiaceae; genus Rhodococcus; species Rhodococcus sp. 24CO. Next base: position 170,503 of record NZ_JAZFNF010000010.1, read on the forward strand.
TCCGGCAGTACGGTGATGCCCCGGCAAGCCTGGACCGGCGTGCTCGGCATTGAAGACTGCGTCGGTAACCAGTTGGCGCACATGGTCGTTCTCGAGGCGGTAGAACACGGTAGTGCCTTCACGACGGGTGCGCACCAATCGAGCCATCCGTAGTTTTGCCAGGTGCTGCGACACTGACGGTGTTGGCTTTCCGACGCGCTCCGCCAGTTCATTCACCGAGCACTCTCGATCGACCAACGCCCACAGAATCTGTACACGCGTCGCGTCAGCGAGCATCCGAAACACCTCTACGACAAGGTCCACCTGATCGTCGGGAAGCTTCCGCCTGCAAATCTGACTATCTGCGTTCATGCGTAGATAATAGATCAACTATCTCCGAACGTAACCCCGCGCACTCCGAGATGTGCCAAGATTTTGGTGCCGGAACCCCACAGACTCAACCAGGAGACGACGATGAGTACTGACGACTGGAACGCAGACATCATTGCCCAATTCCGAGAAAACCAAGGTCATGTGGGCGGCCCCTTCGAAGGCGCGCCGATGGTGTTGGTCCACCATCGGGGCCGAAAGTCCGGACGCGAATTCGTCAGCCCGATGATGTACCTGGCGGATGAGCAAGATCCCGATACCATCTACGTCTTTGCGTCCAAAGCCGGCGCTCCCACCAATCCGGATTGGTACTACAACCTCACTGCAACGGACCACGCCGAAATCGAAGTCGGCACCGAAAAGTACTCGGTTGCCGTCAGCGAAGTGACCGGCGACAAACGTGACAAGATCTTCAACGAGCAAGCCCAGCGGTACCCCGGATTTGCAGAGTACGCAGAGAAGACGGCTGGAATCCGCACCATTCCCGTGATTGCTCTCCGACGCACGTAGCTAGCGACGCTGGCAGAGTGGGTACATGGACGCAAGTGATATCGACTGGAATCGAACACTCCGCGAGCAGTGGGAATTCCATTGGAACCACCAGATCAAATCTCGACTCGACGGTCTCACCGATGACGAGTACTTCTGGTCCCCGGTACCCAATGCCTGGAGTGTCCTTCCTCGCGGCCAGTCCACCGCACCGATGCACGTCGGCGCTGGAGAGTTCACGATCGACTACGCCTTTCCCGAGCCGGTTCCGCCACCTTTCACGACAATCGCGTGGCGACTCGGTCACGTCATTGTCGGTGTGCTTGCTGCGCGCAATGCTTCACACTTCGGCGCTGCTGCCGCGTCGTACGAGACTTGGGAGTACGCCGGAACTGGGGCCGAGGCGCTCGAGCAACTCGAGACGCAGCTCGATATCTGGCTCGCCGGAGTGCGGAATCTCGGCGAGAGCGGTCTACGGGAACCAGTGGGAGCGAAGGAGCCATACCCCGAATTGGCGATGGCCGATCTGGTGCTGCACATCCACCGCGAGCTGATCCATCATCTTTCCGAGGTCGCCCTGTTGCGCGACCTCTACACACACCAGATCTGTTGATTTCCAGGCAAACCCGTAGCACCCCGGAGCGCACACAAAACCGATCAGGAATCGAGAAGCGTCGGTTGCCGCGCCGAAACTACCGTTACAGACATGAATTCACCACGTGATCCCCAGTCCGCTCGCACATCAACGAGAAGTGCCAAGATGACCACCGCAGAGTCCGTGATCCTCGAAGTCCCCGACACCGCAGCCGCCCAGTCCTTTTACGATGCCTTCGGCGTCGGAGACCGCGTGAGCGTACGAGCGTCGCAGACACCGACAACGGGGTTCCGCGGCTATACGCTGTCGCTTGTTGTGTCGCAGCCGAACATCGTCGACTCCTTCGTCGATGCGGCACTCGCAGCCGGCGCCACCGTGTTGAAGCCCGTCAAGAAGTCTTTCTGGGGCTACGGCGGTGTTGTACAGGCTCCGGACGGCGCAATCTGGAAAGTGGCAACGTCGTCAAAGAAGAACACTGGCCCAGCGACCCGGGAGATCGAGGATCTCGTGCTGTTGCTCGGTGTCGAGGACGTCAAGGCCAGTAAGCAGTACTACGTCGATCACGGTCTCGAGGTGTCGAAAAGCTACGGACGCAAGTACGTCCAGTTCACAGCTCCCCCGAAAAAGCTCACGGTTGCCCTGTACGGCCGAAAGGCTCTGGCCAAGGATGGGGGCGTCGCGCCCGAAGGCAGCGGATCGAGTCGAATCATCATCACGGGCGACGGTGCCCCGTTCACCGATCCGGACGGCTTCGCATGGGAGAACAGCCTCGCCTGAAAACACCGTCAACGGCGCGGCTGCGCCCTCACCGACGCAGACCGCACATGCCGTCCGAGCAGCACGTATCCCACCCAGGAACCCACGACCATTGCCGCGGCAACGCCCTGGACAATCGCTTCGATGCCGACCGGATAGAAAACGCCGGCGATGTAGTGGGAAATGAACCCTGCGGACGGTAATTCGGAAATTCCCGCCATCCGACGGGCCCAGTTCTCGAGATGGGTGAGCGGGCAGTCATATCCGACCAGGACCGAACCTGCACCCCACACGACTGCGACGAGGTGAAAAACAATAGTACGACGCCACTTCCACGCCACGAACCCACCGAACACCACGTAGAGAATAAAGCTGAAGTGAACGAATACCGTCGCACTTTCGATGAGCCGGTACACCATCGTCGTCTCCGCTCGTGGCGCGGAAGTCCCGCAACAACCAGACTATTCCGATGTTAGTCCGCGGAGACGTTCTCTACCCGGCGTATGCAGCAGTTGTTCGTGCGGCGGCGGCTCGCGCCTGCGCGGGGTCGTCGCCGGAAGCAATCGCAGAGTCGGCCCACAATTCGCTACTGGCCGCCATGAATGCCTTTGCTTCATCGCTTGCCGACCACTCCGGCGTCTCCAGTGGAGTGTTGGTTCCCAGCTCGACGTGCTGCGCCAATGCGAGCAATCCCATGTCCCAACCGACCCCGACGGCACCTGGCCCGTATTCATTCCACCGATCCGGGTCGACATCGGCGGCGTGGACGAAATCGAACAATGTTTCCCCGCTGGAGGTTTCGATCAATTTGATCGTCACGTAGCTGACGTCACCGCCGTATTCCCAGGTGATCTTCAGTGTGTGCGGCGCGGCGCACGCCAGAATCTCACCACCGGCATTGCCGTCGAGTTGATAACGGCCACCGAGTCGGGCGTCGCCTGAAACAGGCATGAACCACTGCGGAATGCGATCCAACTCGGCTATTGCCGACCACACCGTCGTGATCGGCGCCGCGAGTTCACGCGACAGGTGGAGCGATCGCGTTTCACCTTCATCACCACTGACCCCGCTCAGGCGCCGGGTTACCAATGACAAAGAGTCAACTGCATCAGCAACCACGACGCTCCTTCATAAAGGGAAAATCAGCTCAAACGCTGCAGCAGGCGAACCGACACTTCTTCGCCCGCCGCGCTCTTACCAATCGCTTTGCACAGCGCAACCCGCAGCGGCAACCAATGCGGTCCGTCGCCTGACGGCATCAACGTCGCTTCGAAGGGGTGCTCACCGTCAAGCGTGCCGACCACCTTGACTGCTCGCCGAGTACCGAGCAGTTCCGCCGACCCGGGCACGGTCAGATACGTCGCGAACGCGCCGTCCTTCTCGATGGGAGAGGTAAACGAATATTCGAGCGGTTGCGGAGTCTTCGTCGCGGCCATACTGCTCCCTCTTCCGTGAAGTTTCCTACTCAGCAGCGAGCAGTACGTCGGTATCGAAGCAGGTGTGGGTGCCGGTGTGGCACGCGGCGCCTTCCTGATCGACGATCAGAAGGACTGAATCGCCGTCGCAGTCAAGGCGCACTTCGTGGACATACTGGGTGTGACCTGACGTCTCCCCCTTGACCCAATACTGCTGACGTGAACGCGAATAGTACGTTCCCTTACGGGTTTCCAGCGTGCGAGCGAGTGCTTCGTCGTCCATCCACGCGACCATCAACACGTCGCCTGTGGACTTTTCCTGCGCAACTGCGCTGAACAGTCCGGCGTCATTTCGCTTCAGTTTTGCTGCAATCGCGGGGTCAAGACTCATAGGACGTTTATACCGTCCCACGGCCTTGCCTGCGGAATCCGCCTACGGAAACTCAGTGGTGATCGCCGTAAAATAGTTGCCAAAGCTCCAAATTCGTAGAATCGATCTCCCTGGTGAAGGAGGACTCGCGATGACGAAGCATCATGGCGGACCACACCCCGAGCACACCTTCCACCTAGAGAGTCCAGCAACAGGCATCGCCGATACACGCCATGTTGTGGTCGGCATCGGCAGCGAACCGTCGAGCGGCGACGTCCTGGAGTTTGCACTCTCGCTGGCCACCGCGGAAGGTGCATCACTTCATGTCGTTCACTGCATCAATGCTGAGGACCAACCCGTGGAAACCGACTCACCCCAGTTCGAGAAACGCCTCAATTCAACGATGATCACCCAACGTGAACACACCCGCTGCGCATTGACATCGCACGCCGGCACTTGGACATACGACTGCAATCACGGCGACCCAGCAGGCCTAATCCTGTCTACGGCAGAAAAATACGGCGCGTTCACCATTGTGATCGGGGCGCCGCGGCGAGGTCCGATTTCCGCAATGAGTCAGGTGCTGCACAGTTCTGTTGCCTCGCGTCTGAACCGCCAGAACCGGTACCCAATTGTCCTGGTTCCAGCCGGGTTGAAGTCAACGACGTGGACGCGCAAAACGGCGTAGATATTGCCGCCGACAACTGCACACGTTGAATCCATCGATGTGGGTGTCTAATAGGTCCACACGCTGGGAGCCAGGGGGTGATTGCGCGCTGCGACTAATTCTGCGCGAGTTGACATCTCAACAGCACACTGAGCTGGGAGTGAGCGTCGGTGAATGGTTCACTGGACTTGAGCGCGCGGCTCTGGACGATCGCTCCCTCGATGACCGACAAGAGTAGCCCGCCGATCGAGCGCGCGGTTGAGTTGTCGAGCCCGGTCTCAACGAGGCCGCCGGCGAGCAGTGCCGTCCAGTCGGTGAACGCTTGACCGGCGGCCGACTGGACCGTGGGATCGAACTCGTCCAACGCTGCCGCCATCATGAACGAGCCCAATCGGTAGTCGCTGGATTCGAGAGGATCGAGCCAGAAGGCGAGCAGTTCGTCGAGCCATCGATCGATCGATGATGTGGTCGGCAACTGTTGAACCATCGCGCTCAGATGCGATCCGACGACCCTCGACACGATCCGAGTGGCCGTTTCCACGACCTCGGTCTTTCCGGTTGGAAAATGCTGGTACAGCGAGTTTCGCGATGTATTGCTGCGTTTGAGGAGCTCTGTCAGACCAGCACCGTGCACCCCGAACTCTTGCACCATCGGAATGGTGCTGGCAAGGAGACGAGTGCGTGGGCGTGGGGAGGTCATGCGAGCCCCTTCGAGTTGTGTGGACTGATCGGTTCATGTTAGACATGAAGAATATGGACCGATTGGTTCACATGGAAGGATGCCATGCCTATCGTCACCGCACCTCGCGTCGCCCACGCAGCCCTTCTCGGCCTGGGCGTGTACCGACCTCGACGCGTGGTCCCCAATTCCGAGATCGTCGACCGCATCGACTCCACCGACGAATGGATCCGGACCCGTTCCGGTATCACCGCCCGCGGCTGGGCCGAACCCGACGAGACCATCGTCTCGATGAGCGTGGCGGCCGCCCGCGCGGCACTGACCGCCGCGGATCTGGTGGCCGAGCAGATCGACGCAGTCGTACTGGCAACCTCGTCGCAGATGGTGCTAGGCCCGTCGGCCGGAGCGGTGGTTGCAACCGAACTCGGCATGAACGACACTGCCGCCTACGACATTTCAGCTGGATGTGCGGGATTCTGCTACGCCCTGGGCAACGCAGCGAGTCTCGTTCGCGACGGACAAGCCCGTCACGTTCTGGTGATCGGCGTGGAACGACTCTCCGACCTGCTCGACCCCACCGACCGGACATGCGCGTTCATCTTCGCCGACGGCGCTGGCGCAGTCGTAGTGGGTCCGTCCGACGTGGAGGGGATCGGCCCGGTCGCGTGGGGTTCGGATGGAAGCCAGACCGCGGCGATCAAGCAGGACAAAGACTTCACACAGTATTTTGCCGAGGTCGAGGCAGCAGAAATCGGTGGAGGTCACGCGGAGCGACCGTACATCCGGATGAACGGTCAGGCCGTGTTCCGTTGGGCGGTAACCTTTCTGGAGAAGGCGTGCCGCGACGCGCTGGAAAAGGCCGGTATCGCAGCCGAGGATCTGGATGCTTTCGTGCCGCACCAGGCCAACAGTCGCATCACAGATGCGCTGATCCGGACACTGGGACTGCCCGACACCGTCGCGGTTGCTCGGGATATCGCCGTCAGCGGCAACACCAGCGCCGCGTCGATCCCCTTGGCGATGGAACAACTCCTCCGGTCCGGCGAGGCCCGCCGCGGTGATACGGCACTGCTGCTTGGCTTCGGTGCAGGACTGGCCTACGCCGGGCAGGTCGTTCAACTACCCCCGATCGCATAAAACCCCCGGACTTCACGCCCGATCCCAACACATCAGCCGGATGGCCACTCTAAGTCGCCACCGCCGCACTCTTGGTCGACGGAGATTCCCACCCAGATCAGCCGCGGCATCTTTCCTACGGCCCCACCGCGTTCGGGTGGGTCCTTGAATCGGCCCGAGTTCTTGGCGAGTGCAACCCTCATCGTGGGCAGCGCCGACCGATCAGAGAAGCGAAAAAGTCAGAACCCGCACCTGCCAGGAGGCAGGGTGCGGGTTCTGACCCAAACCCTGAAATTACCTTCACCTAATCTAAGATCTTCGGATGTTGATTCTTCGGTGCATTTTTGTTGAAACTTTCGATTCTCAATTCTTCTTGATGCAGCGAGGCAGCAAAGTGAAAATGGAAGCTTAATAGATAATATTTGGAGAAATTCCGATGCGAAAAGGAACCAGAGATCCATTGTCGGCACCCAAAGCATCTTCCGCTAGAGTTTTGCCGAAATGGAAGGTCAGTAGTCAGAATTACCACCAATAATGCCATTAAAATATACTAATAGGTGTACCAGATAGTCTGAATTGGATGATGTTGACACAGAAGACAGATTACATCCCTCACGCGAATAGCCAGCCTTCGGCGGTAGACGATTCGGTCCTTGCGATCCGCGCGTCACATTAGGGGTCAAGCGCCAGTTCTGACGAATTCCGGCATGAGCCCAATATCACTCGTACGTGTGCCCGTTTTTCAGAACTCGTTGACAATCAGATATATGAACATCGGCTTCGGACACGAGTGTCAGAACATGGTCAAACGCGGGTCGGCGCTTTTCTTCGATTGTGAATCACATCGGCGAGTCCAGAGGCTTACTGATTTGAGAACTCCGCGATTCGCAAGTTCTGTGTTTAACGTAGTAGAAAGCCTCGAGATCGGCCGGAGGAACATCGTCGCCGCGCTCGTAGAGGCGCCGATGGTTGAACCAGTCCGCCCACTCTGAACATGGCGATATCCTCCTTCTCGAGGTCGCTTCGCCGTCACTCACGAGTTCTCTCGACGAGAAGGTCGAGTACGCGCAGGCGTTCGCTCTTGCTAAACAAAACGGAGAGTGGCGACATGTTTCGCATCTCGCGGTCGGTCTCGACCTCGTCGGTGTTGATCGAGAGGTGCTCGCGGTCGATCTTGTCCAGGATCGCTTCGTGTGCGAGTTTCTTCCGGACGACTTTCAACGGGACTGCAGACATCTGCGGCTCCCTTCATCCTGGATACGCCAACGTCGACCCCGGCAGTTGTTCGATCAGCGTATCCGTTTTCGCGGCCTACCACGGTCATCGGAACATCGTTAGGATAGTTTGGCTCCAACGCCCATCGGCGTCTCGTCTGACGGGCCTCCACCGTGCAAATAATTTCCTGGAGTTACAGTCCGAGAACAGGACGTTTATTGCAAATTACTTCTCTTATTCCTTGATGGCAATTCCTTTGAATGCGGCGGATACTCGGCGCTCATCGGTCCAGCGAAGTAGGAACCACGCAGCGAACAAATATCGCATCGGTGAACGCAACGAAGAACCAGATGGCGAGTCCAATCGTTGCTGCATGCACAATCTCGAGCGGAGTAAGGGTACAGGCTCCCTAAACTCTGAGAAATGGTCAATGCGGATTATCCAAAAGGAATTACAGAAGAATATTTCGTGCTAGCCTCAGCGAAGTCAGGCAACCAACTACAGAAAATGGTGCAACATGTCTAACGACCTTCTCCTATCGGCCATGCTTCCCCTTGGCCTCGTATTTAGGTTTTTGATGCATAAAGGCTTGGGGTTGCCCTTCAGCTCAGGACTGTAATAAATTCTCGGACAATGGGGCGGGAACGTGAAGTTTTTCAATAAGTTAGGTTTTCACATACCCGCATCCCAGGTGTAGCCGGTGATTCTCGTCGGTGAGAGAGAAGAAAGATTCAGGCGAGTTCGAGGCCACCCTCAGCGGCGAAAACCAGACGGCCGTCGTCGAGGGAGATCGCCCACCGCTGCACCGGCGCCCAGTCCCGCCCCAGGTCAGAGCTGTCGATGACGATATCGCCGTAGTCCTCGACCACGACACCGACCTGGGGTTCGGTATCTCCAGATCGCGATCCGGAGGCCGCGATCACCTTGACTCGGGACCCGACCGCAATGGGATCAGTGCGTTGAGCGTCAGAATCGGACATAGAACTGATTCTGGCAGGGAATACGGCAAACCTGCCCGTCGCGATTGCGATGGACATTCAACCGATGCGAATTCGAGACAATTGATCACGCCCCAAACAAGGTAGAAACCAACAACCTAGTGCCACCCGGAGCACGGGAACTGCAGCGCTGGATTGCTGACGCAATGACGGCGGCGCGGCCGCTACGACAGGTACGGCACCAGCGGCAGATTGTAGAACCAGTTGGCTAGGCCGACGAAGATCGGCTCGAGCCACGGTCGGATTTGCGGGCCCATCCACCAGTACGGGTCCGGTCCACCCGGCGAAGCGGCCGCGACTCCGACGCCGAGGAACAGTGTTAGGCCCACCGTGGTGGCGACAACCAGTACCCGAGCTCGTGTCATACCCGGATAATCGCCCGGCAGTCCCTCGTCCGTTACGTGCGCACTTGGTGTTCTGAAAACGGTGGTTCACGAACCATGCGCTGGGGAGCTCGAAAACCTGGACCGATCGACTGCCGCGACCACCGCCAGCGAACGTTCGAATTCGCCAGCGGGGAGCATCACGTGCAATTGGATACCCGATACTTCAGATGAGGACGTTGAACCAGAGTTGAGCTTCAATTTCCAGTCAGCTCTTCGGGAATGAACCATGTCGGCCAATTTCCTGACAAGGTGCAAGCGATCAGCATCCAGCATTATCTGTGGCGTGCGGTCGAGATCCTTTTCGTGCGATTCGACGCGAGTGCCATCGATGCGGATGGCAATCAGATCTTCGATGTCGCCGTACGCGGTGCGGATCGGCCTATCGATCTGCGACGGCCGGAAGTCAACCCGCATACATCCGTTCGAGACCGGCCTGATCCATCTGCGCACGATGGAAGGCAACGCTCGCCGTATAAGCCAACGGCGGCTTCGCTGGCCGCACACCGCTCGGCGTGATGGCGTGCTGCGACCGAAAACAGTTACGTACCAGATAACTTGACAGTGTCCTGAGCCACGCGATCAGCAGCAAGCATCACCAATCGCATGACACCTTTCCTTGCACCTTTCGATTGAAGGGGAGCAAGTGATAATCGCCGGCAGATCGCATCGAGTCGTGGTCTACCCGTTGCGGTTGTAAGTCGTGACGATCAGACGATTCCTGTCCACGTAGTCCGCTCCGATCTGCTGCGTCGACGGCGAAACCGTTACCGGTGCGTTGATTGTCGGGATTGGTCAGAGTTGCGGCCAGGCCCGCAAACAGGATATCGAGACCACGTTCGAGTTCGACCTCGCCGTCGTACGCGGCCAGTACGGGCGCGAGGCCCCCGAGTACTCGCCCGGATACTCTCCCGGCCCCATGAATCCACCCCCACCACCATGACAATGTCACGGGAACTACGCTGCGCCCGTCCGCTTCTCGGATAACAAACCGGCCCTCGACCGCGGTAGCGGCACCCGAAGATGGTCGAACCGGTACGCCGGCACCTCCGATTCGCGCAGAATGGGAGTCAGCGTACACACGGACAAACCCCGGGAGCGGTGCAATGATCCGACGACGAATCGGCCAAGCATTGATGGTGATCGCGCTCACCTCCGCGGTCCTCTCGACCGCGCCCGCCCAGGCGCAGGTACCGTCGCCAGCCACGGCGCCGGGCACAGTGACCGCGACAGATTCCCTGCCACAATCCTTCTGGATCCCCGGCGCCGTCAACGGATCAAAGCTCACCTATTGGTCCACCGGACCGCTCCGCCGGCCGGCGTTGAGTACCGGCGCGCTCTTCCTCCCCGCCGGTGATCCACCCGAAGGCGGCTGGCCGGTGATCTCGTGGGCCCACGGCACCGTAGGTATTTCCGACGAGTGCGCTCCCACCGTGACCGGGACCGTCGGCAGTCCATACCTCACGAACTGGCTCTCGCAGGGCTACGCAATCGTCGCGACCGACTACGTGGGGCTCGGCACCCCGGGAATCCACCCGTACCTGGACGGACCGTCTCAGGCGCACAGCATGATCGACATGGTGCGTGCTGCGCGTGCGATCGAACCGTCGCTCTCACCGCAATGGGTGGCACTCGGACAGTCTCAGGGCGGGCAGTCCGCGATGGTCACGGCAGCGATCGCGACACGATACGCACCCGAACTGGACTACCGCGGCGCGGTCGCAACCGGGGCGCCGTCGAATCTGGAGAACCTCGCACCACTCCTGGGGCCGGACTTTCCCCGATTGCCACTGACCGGCAGCACCGTGTTCGTCTCGTACATCCTGGCCGGACTCCGGGCAGCGCGACCCGATCTCGACATCGATCGATACCTGACACCGCGCGGCACCGATACCCTGACCCGAGCCGAAACCGACTGCTACCAGGAAATGGCATCGGACCTCGGCGACGTCACGATCGGCGATCTGGTGAACCGACCGCTCGACGATCCCGCACTGCTCACCGCTGCTCGCGGCATGCTCGAGATCCCCACGACCGGATACGACCGGCCCGTCTTCCTCGGGCAGGGGCTGACGGACGAGATGGTGCCGGCGCCGCTGGCGTTGAAACTCGCGGCTGAACTCGCCGCCAACCGCCAGCCAGTCACATTCCGCACGTACCCGACGGGGCATATCGAGACGATGCGGGCCGCACTCCCCGAGAGTCTCTCCTTCGTCCGGAACCTTTTCCAGCCGTAGATCGGTAGATGCTCAGCGCGGGGCCAGGTTCTTCAGTGCCAGAACAAGCCGAGTACACGACCGTCTCCCCCGACGGTTCCCACCACAGTGGTCGGACGTTGGACAGTCCGGAGATATCCATCATGACCTCGTCGGTGTCGACGGTCAGCGGGACATAGGTCTGGTAAATCTTATTGTCGGAGGGATAAGTGTTGACGACGGCTCCGCCGCTGAGAATACCGGCGTCCCAAGTATTGTCGCCATTGACCCAAATGCTGTGCGCAGGTATGTAAACGCGTTGCTGCTCGAACAACCGGTTACGGCCGGGCTGGGAGCGGACCGGCGTTACCCATCGCTTCGGCAAGCGAGTCGGACGGCGCGAGCACCTTCGGGAGCCGCTGCTCGCGCTGGGCAAACGTGCGAGCTCACAGGCGCAGGTTCGTTGTACGGGGCATATCGACGGCGAGGACCACGAAGTCGATGATCCGAGTGCCAGGCTGATCAACTTCACACTCGACGATGTGGACCGCGGTCTCCAGCACTACGAGGGCTGCTCCAACTCCCATGCCGCGAGTTGTGAGCGTGAGGTGAAACCGAGTTTCGTCAGAATGTGCTCGATGTGCCGTTGAGTGCTCCGAACCGAGATGGCGAGCCTATCCGCGATGGCTTTGTTATCCAGACCAACAGCGACGAGGTCGGCAACCTGTTGTTCGCGCACACTCAATCCGGCCGTCTGGCCGGTAGCCGGCGGATTCTCTTGCAGCGCAAAGGCTACGGACTCGTGAAAATCCAGGGAGTGCCCTTGATCCCGGGCACTGCGAAAAGCCTGGCCGCCAAGCGCACGAAGGGTTTCCTGCTCGCACCGCAGTCGATAGTTTCCCAAGCTCGGGAACAGAACCGGAGAACTGTTCACCATGTCGACGATCGCTTCGGCGGCACCCATCAGGACAACGGCGCGACGTTCGTCGTGTTCGGCGCCGGCAATCCATGCAAGCGCGTCCAGGCACACGGTTGCGGTGAGCGGTTCCTCGACGCGTTCGGCGATACGCAATGCTTGTTTGACAAGGTCCGCCGCGTAGGCGAAATCTCCTTGCCGCCAGACTGCGACACCCATCGACCACAACGAGTACGACCGGTACACAGATTCGCCGGTCCGCTGCGTGATCGCCAGAACCTGCTCGTGGCACGAGATGGACCGGTCCGTCTCACCGTTGGCTTCGTACGCCATCCCGAGGGTGTTCAGAATCCAGACCCGCAACGCGAGGTCGTCCCCGGTTCCTACCAGGTCCAATGCCTTCCGGAGGTAGTCGCACGCGCGAGTAGTGTCCCCGAGAAACAGTTCGAGGCAACCCCGCGCTTGGATCACCCTGGCCTGCGAGGTCCACTCGTCGAGATGCTCGGACAAGTCGAGATGATCGAACACATCCAACTTTTCGGACAACTCGACTGCTTCGGCAACACGTGCCGCCGCGACATCGAGCGCACCCTGGATTTCGGCGAGAACACTACTGGCACATAGGGCTTTGATTCTATCGACGGTCGGATGCTCGACATCGATGTCCAAGAGGTGATCGAGCCAATAGCGCCCCTCGCTGAAGAGTCCACGCGAGAGCCAGAACGGGAAGAGCGCGCCGGCGATCTGCAGCCCGAGGCAGTCGTCACTGTGCGTCGACTCCGCGTAATCCATCGCCTCGCGGAGATTTGATTGTTCTCTCCCTAATCGATCGATCCAGTCTTTTTGCCGGGCACTGATCCATTCGGTTTCCGCTTCCAGCACCATCTTTCGGTACCAGTCACGATGTTGCCGCCGCAACGAACCGTAGTCGCCGGATTCTTCCGCTTTCTCTCGGCCGTAATCATGGAGCGTATCGAGCATCCGGAAACGCACGACGGTTTCCGATTCTTCTCGAATCAGGATCGACTTGTCGACCAGCGAGGCCATTCCGTCGAGCAGCTCGTCTGCACTGTGATCCCCGCAGCAAATGCTTTCCACTGCATCGAGTTCGAAACCACCGGCAAAAACGGATAGCCTCGCCCACAACTGTTGTTCCCATCTCGTGCAAAGGTCGTAACTCCAGTCGATGCACAATCTCGAGGTCTGTTGGCGGGACGGCGCATTGCGGCTACCCAGTGTGAGTAACTTGAACCGGTCGGTCAGCCGATCCAGGATCTGTTCTACAGACATCGAACGCAATCGAGCCGCAGCCAATTCGATGGGTAGGGGCAAGCCGTCGAGTCGCTGACAAATCCGCGCAACCGTGACCTTGTTCCCCTCAGTCAGCTCGAATCCAGGTAACGCCGCTGCGGCCCGATCGGTAAACAACGTGATCGCGTCGAATCGAGACAAACCGTGAAGCGACGTTTCGAGGTCGGGGGCGGGCACGGACAACGGCGGCACTCGAAGAACAGCCTCGCCACCGATACCGAGCGGTTCACGACTGGTTGCGAGGATACGAAGTTCCGGACACACGCGCAGAAGAAACGTGACCAGATCGGCTACTGCATCAACCAGGTGTTCGCAGTTGTCCAGCAAAAGCAGCACATTCCGGTTGGCCAAAAAATCAGCCAATACGTCGTCGAGCGGGTCGGTTCGGTCTCTGATCCCGAGCGAAGACGCAACAAGATCGGCAAGCAACGACGCATCCTGAAGTTCGCCAAGTTCGGCTACCGACACTCCGTCGTCGAACTTCTGTCGCAGATCCGCAGCAACTCTGACCGCCAGCCGTGTCTTTCCCACGCCACCCACACCCGTCAACGTGACCAGCCGGGATTCGAGAATCTTCGCTTTGGTTTCAGTCAGCTCTCGCCGCCGACCGATGAAGCTGGTCAATTCCAACGGCAAATTGCCGGAAGGCGGCGGAGACACAGTGGTCGCAGACGAGCCCGCATATCTGACGAGGACATCACCATCTGACGTACCGGGCTTCTGCTGACTTTCCTCACCCGCCTCGGTTGCCAACAGCGCCATATCGGTTACGGGAAAGCCTTTGGAAGACTGAATTTTTCGAAGCTCTTCGCCGAATTCGCGGGCCGAAGAAGTCCGCCGAAGTGGATCGGCATTCATCGCAAGCTCGATGGCAGCAGACATCCCTTCCGAAATTCCCAGTTCGCGGAGGTCTGGAATCGGCTCGGTCGTGATACGCAAGAACTGTGCGATCAATTCCTCGCCGCTGCGACGTTGGAATGCCGCGTGCCCGGACACAGCGCAGAACAATGTTGCACCGAGGCCGTAAATATCTCCCGCAACACTGGGCGGCTCTCCGCTGAGAATTTCGGGTGCCGTGAACGCCGGTGATCCCGTCACGGTACCGGTAGAGGTTTCGAACCCGCCCGCAATGTGCGCGATACCGAAGTCCGTGATCGCCGGCTCGCCGTAGTCGGTGAACAGGATGTTTGCCGGTTTGACGTCTCGGTGAAGAATCCCGAGTCGATGAGCACTTTCGAGGGCGCCGGCTATTTTCACTCCAAGTCGAAGTGTCTCGCTCAGCGACAGCGGACCGGTCGAACGAATTCGTGTCTCCAGAGATCCTCTCGGGTGATACGGCATCACGATGTACGGGTGACCGCTTGCCGTTGTGCCGACGTGCAAAACGTTGACGATGTTCGGATGGCCGGTCAGCCGCCCCATCACGTGTTGTTCACGGACGAAGCGAGCATCGTTTTCCTGTTCAACACTCGCGGTGAGAACCTTGACGGCAACGATGCGATCCAAGCGCGGCTGCGAACAGCAATAGACGACGCCGAAGCCTCCACGCCCGATCTCGCGGGCGTCCTCCAGCCCCGACATCTCCAGTTCGGAGACGACGTTCGAAGTGTCGTACGCCGTGCTGAACGGATCAGCACGCTGCGTACCAAACGGATCGATTTCCGACATCAACCTTGCACCAACCAGCCCTCCCCGAGGATTCGTTGGCACTGATCTCGAGAAGTCCAAAATCAGGATATCCCTTTTTGCCGCTACGCACCGCCGCCCGCCACCAGGAATCAAGCCCAGGAAAGATCAGGAGATCGAATAGTCCTCGAGAGGAAAGCGCTTCGCCTCGACAAATGCGTTGCGCGTCGATGTGGGCCGCAGGATTGCCGCCTCACCGTGCTGATTGAAGTAGTAGCTTCGCGCGGTCTGGCAACTACCGCCGTAGAAAACGGAGTCCGCCAGGTTTTCGGTCATTCGGTCGAGAAACTCGGCATTGGCTGCCTCGGTGACCTCGAAGGTGTCGGCTCCTCGTCGCTTCAATTCACCGAACAGTCGCTCCATGTGCTGCATCTGCGATTCGATGGTCGTGAAGTAGGACAGTCCGCTGTACGAATAAGGACTAGCGAGGGTGAGAAAGTTGGGGAAATGCGGAACCGACACTCCCTCATATGCCTGGAAACGGTTGTCACGCCACCACTTTCCGAGATTTCTGCCCTCCCGGCCGATCACCTCGATCGCCGGGAAGTTGACGTCCCACAGATTGAACCCGGTGGCCAACACCAGAGTGTCGATCTCGGTCTTACGTCCGTCGACGGTGACGATACCGTCGGCGGCGATGTGGTCGATCGACGTCGTCTCGAGGTGAACGTTACGTTTGGTGAATGTACGGAAGTAGCTGTTGGAAAAGGTAGGTCGCTTGCATCCGAAGTCGTAGTCCGGAGTGAGTTGCTTGCGGAGCGCAGCGTCGCGGACCTGAGACCGCAGGAATGCGCGCGATGCTGCTGCGGCACCCTTGTTGATCAGCTTGACCTGCTTGTAGTGCAAAACAGCGCTCACCATGATCATTTCCAGAATTCCGGAACTGACTGCGCGTGCGATCCGCTGAGTCAACGGAATTCGAGAGAAGAGTTTCTGGACTGCCGACGGAATGGGGACGTCGAGTTTGGGAACAACCCAGATAGGTGTGCGTTGGTACACGGTCAGATCCGCGGCTTGACGCGCAACTTCTGGAATGAGTTGCACTGCAGTAGCGCCGGTTCCGATGATTGCCGTCTTCGTACCGGCAAGATCGTAGGAATCGTCCCACGCCGTGGTGTGAATGATCTTGCCCGCAAATTCGTCGATGCCGGAGATGTCCGGCCGATGCGGCTGAGAGAGAAAACCTGTCGCCGTCAGTAGATAGGTCGCAGTGATCTCAGGCTGCCCGTCCACGGACACCACCCAGTGCGCCTCGTCCTCGTCCCACCGCGCGCCGTTCACCACGGCGCCGAACGTCATATGGCGTCGTAGGTCGTACTTGTCCGCGACATGGTCGGCATACTTCTTCAATTCCGCGCCCGGCGCAAAGAGCCTCGACCAGTGCGGATTGGGCTCGAACGAATACGAGTAGGTGACCGACGCGATGTCGACCGCCAACCCGGGATAGCGATTGACGTGCCACGTTCCGCCCAGATCATCCTCGCGCTCGAGGATCGCCAGGTTGTTCAGGCCCAACCGCTTGAGTTGAATGGCCGCACCCATTCCGCCGAAGCCCGCCCCCACCACAACTGCGTCGTACTGCACTGCCATCAGATTGAATCCCCTCGTGAACCGCACATCAGAAACTGACACGTCATTCCGTTATGGAAAACGGTATCATCTTCAGGGTGACGAAGGCCATAACCCGAGCGGAGCGAAAAAAGGCGGAACTACGCCGCGAGATCATCGACGCATCATTCGAGTGTTTTGCCCAACGTGGCTACCACGCCACCGGGATCGCTGATATTGCAACAACTCTCGGAATCGGCCACGGCACGTTCTATCGATACTTCGAGAACAAACGCGACATCATCGATCACGTGATCGACGATCTGATCGCCAAAATCATCGGCGCACTCGCCACCGACAACGCGCCGGACGCAGCCAACACCTTGGACGAATACCGAGCTCAGGTGGCACGCATCGCGGACGCACTCCCCCGCATCTTCTTCGACGACCCACGGATCCCGCGGGTGCTGCTCTTCGAGACAACGGGGGTCGACGCCGACCTGACGGGCCGGATGCTCGATCTACTCGACCAGGCCGCCGCACTGACTGCAGGATATCTCCGTCACGGCGTCGAGTGCGGATACCTCCGCGCCGACCTCGACATTGCAAACACGGCCAAGGCTGTCAACGGCATGATGCTGGCCAGCGGCATACAGGGGCTGCGAGCGGAGTCGTCCGTGGACTGCAACGCCCTCAATCAGGCGATCACCCGGATGATGTTCGACGGAATCCGAGCAGAAAACGCCTAGCGGACAACAATCCCCTCGGCGCGCATGGCGTCCTTCACCTGCGGGATGCTCAGATCGCCGAAGTGGAACACGCTCGCCGCGAGGACTGCGTCGGCGCCCGCTTCGACGGCCGGCGCAAAATGCTCGACCAGACCGGCGCCGCCGCTGGCGATGACGGGAACGTGAACAGCGGCGCGGACCGCGCGGATCATCAGCAGATCGAAACCGGCCTTGGTGCCGTCGGCGTCCATGGAATTGAGCAGGATCTCGCCGACGCCCAACTCTGCGCCGCGCTCGGCCCACTCGACCGCGTCGATGCCGGTTCCGCGCTTGCCACCGTGCGTCGTGACCTCCCAGCCGGACGGTGTGTCCGGCTGGCCCTGCGGAACCGTCCTTGCGTCGACCGAGAGGACGATGCACTGCGAACCGAAACGCTCACTCAATTCCTTGAGCAGTTCAGGACGTGCGATGGCTGCGGTGTTGACACTGACCTTGTCGGCCCCGGCCCGCAGCAGACGGTCGACGTCCTCGACCGTGCGCACACCGCCGCCCACCGTCAGCGGAATGAAAACCTGCTCGGCAGTACGACTTACGACGTCGAGCATCGTGCCACGATCAGACGTCGACGCGGTGACGTCCAGGAAGGTCAGCTCGTCGGCGCCTTGGGCGTCGTACGCAGCGGCCAGTTCGACCGGATCGCCCGCGTCGCGAAGGTTCTCGAAATTGACACCCTTGACCACTCGTCCGGCATCGACGTCCAGGCACGGAATCACACGAACTGCGAGGGTCATGACGTTGGTCCTCCTGAGGACGAAGCGCGCGGATCACCGAGCGATGTAAGGATGTCGAGAATTTCACCGTGAACACCGGGAGCGGCAGCAAGTACCGAATCCGATTCTACGGTCCACGGATTGCCGGCGAGGTCGGTGACCACCCCACCTGCCGCGCGGACAAGCGCTACCCCCGCCGCGTTGTCCCACGCATTGTGCCCGTAGACGATCGCGCCGCCCAAGATTCCTGCCGCGGTGAAGGCCAGATCAACCCCGGTGCTGCCGTGGATTCGGATCCGGGAAGACACCTTGCTGATTTCAGCCAGCACCTCGAGGCGATAGCTGCCGGGAATTCGTCCACGACTGTTCGCGTTCAGCGCACCCATCGCGACGATCGACGACGCCAGATCAGTGGACTCCAAAGGCGATACGGCGACGCCGTTCACAAACAACGGGCCACCGGCCTTCGCCGCATAGGTATGCCCGATCAACGGCAACCAGGTCAATCCCAGGACCGGAACGCCGTCGTCGAGTAATGCCAGCAGCGTTCCGGCTTGCGGTAGCCCGGCCGAGTAGTTGAACGTGCCGTCGACAGGATCGAGAACCCAGACGAGCCCGGAATCGATGTCGGGCCCGCCGAACTCCTCGCCGTGCACCTCAATCCCGGTGCGATCGAACAACTCCGAGGACAACCGCTTCTCGAGCGCGAGGTCCACCTCGGTGGCAAAATCGGCCCAGCCCTTACGGACTGCGCTCGGCGAGCCCACACCGGCAACGAACTGATCGTGAACGCCGTCGAGCAGCCCACCGGCAATCGCGAGGAGTTCGTCGAGGTCACGCGGCGGGGTCATCAAGCGAATCTAACCGGAAACTGCGGCAAGTGCTTCAGGAAGGGTGAAGCGGCCGGCGTACAGCGCCTTGCCGACAATCGCGCCTTCGACGCCCTGATCCACGAGGCTGGAGATAGCCAGCAAATCGTCGATGGTCGAAACGCCACCGGACGCGACAACGTGCGCGTCGGTCACAGCGCACACCTGGCTCAGAAGTTCGAGATTGGGACCGGTGAGGGTTCCGTCCTTGGATACGTCGGTGACGACGTAACGCGTGCAGCCGTCACGGTCCAGACGAGCGAGGGTTTCCCAGAGGTCTCCACCGTCGGTGACCCAGCCGCGACCGCGGGTGCGGTACTGGCCGTCGACCAGACGCACATCGAGGCCGACGGCAATCTTGTCGCCGTACTTGGCCAATGCGCGGGCGCACCACTCGGGATCTTCGATGGCAGCGGTACCGAGGTTGACGCGAGCACAGCCGGTGGCCAGTGCAGCTTCGAGGGAGGCGTCGTCACGGATTCCACCGGACAGTTCGACCTTGACCGTCAGATCGCCGATGACGCCGGCCAGTAGTTCGCTGTTGGATCCGCGACCGAAGGCGGCGTCGAGGTCGACAAGATGTACCCATTCGGCACCGTCGTTCTGCCACGCAAGGGCGGCGTCGCGGGGCGACCCGTAACCGGTCTCACTTCCCGCCTCTCCTTGCACGAGGCGAACAGCTTCACCGTTGACAACATCCACAGCAGGCAAAAGGACCAGGCTCACGTGCGATAACCCTAGTCGGTCAGGACCCGGAACCGTGTGTCGGGTCTTGATCACCGTCGCCGAAGGCATTTCGCGTCATCCGCTTCGACACGACGCCCATGGCAGCTATCGCCGCGGCAACCCCGATGAGGCCGATCACGAGCCCTACGACAGGCGTCGGATCCACCAGAACGACGACCATCGTCGTGACTGCCAGAACAGCCACGGTGGCGCCGAGCGAGAACAGCGCAAGACGAGCCAACGAGAAGTTGTCTCCGCTGTACTTGCCGGAAGGTCCGGTCACAAACTCTGCACCCAGTTGCTCAGCAATTCAGCACCCGCATCGCCCGACTTCTCAGGGTGGAACTGCGTTGCGGACAGCGCACCGTTCTCGACGGCAGCGAGGAACTTTCCGCCGTGATCGGCCCACGTGAGTTTGGGAGCAGCGATGTGCTCGGACGGCGGCAGTTCCCAGTTCTGGACACCGTACGAGTGCACGAAGTAGAAGCGAGTGTCGGCGTCGATGCCCTTGAACAGGGTGCTGGACTCGGGTGCTTCGACAGTGTTCCAGCCCATGTGCGGCAACACATCGGCCTTCAAGCGCTCGACAGTGCCGGGCCATTCGCCACAGCCCTCGGCTTCGACACCGAACTCGACGCCGCGGTCGAACAGGATCTGCATGCCGACGCAGATGCCCAGAACGGGCCGTCCACCCGCAAGGCGCTGACCGATGATCCGCTCACCCCGAACCTCACGCAGGCCCTCCATGCACGCCGCAAAAGCGCCGACGCCGGGAACGACCAGGCCGTCGGCCGCCAGCGCCACCTTGGGATCACTGGTTACCTCCACGTGTGCGCCGGTGCGCGCCAATGCGCGGGTGGCCGAATGCAGGTTGCCGGAGCCGTAGTCGAGGACGGCAATCGTGGAAGCGCTCATGCCACAACTCTATCGGGCACGCTTGACGCTGCTGCGATCAGTGCTCAGGCCTCGCGACGCCAAGTTTGTTGTACGCGTCCATGCACAGAGCAACTACTTGTGTCCGGATGGCGGCGCGGTCCACGGCCGGCTCGGGCCACTCGACCTTCACGAGCTTTTCCGTCCCGTCGACATCGGCAACCCACTCGCCCGCAACCGAATCGAGGCCAACCATTCGCGCACTGGTTGCGGTCGGCTCCGCGAATGCCCGAACGATCATCAGGTTGTCGCTCGTGTGATCCGCATTCATATGAGCGGTCACACCGGCGATAACCGTCTCGTCAAAGGTTGTCATAACTCCGGATCTTAGAACTTGTGCCGTGGTTGTCCGGTTTCGGATCGCCCCGCCGGCCGATCAATGTGCCGGCCGCAGCGAGTGCCGGGACCACCACGACGACAACTGCCGAGACGACGAATACCCACGTGTATCCCGATGCCGATGCCACAAATCCCAGTGCAATCGCACCTATTCCAGTGCCGGCGTCGTATGCAATGTTCCAGATCGCGCTGGCCGATCCGACGCGTTTCGGCCCTGCTGCCGAAAAGGCCATGACCAAGGATTCATTCTGCACACCACCGAATCCGAACCCGAAAAGCACTGCAGCACAGATCAACACCACAGTCGCACCGTCGTCGACGCTCAGGGCGAACAGGAGGAGACCGACTGCCGCCGACACCAAGGCCGGCGCAAGCATTTTGCCGCTGCCGAACCGATCGGAGATCAATCCAGCTGAGTATCGGCCGACCAACATGGCCCCACTGGCGGTCGCCAGCACCACGCCGGCGATCGCGGCGCGATCCGAAATTGCGATGGGCAACAGTGAGGACAAGCCGCCGAACGACGCCGACACGCACGCTAGCGCGACCACGGGCACAATAACCGTGAACACACTCACTCGCGCAGACGTGCCGGTTGGCTGAGCGCGCAATTTCGGCAAGCGGGCAATAGCGATCACAGCGAGCACCGGGATCACGGCACCCAAAACGAAGACCGGTGTGGCCGACCATCTTGCCGCTATCGCCAAACCCAGTGGCAAACCTGCCATTTGAGAGGCTGCAATCGCGATGCCCTGGGCGCCGGTAGCTCGGCCCAAGATCCGCCTGGGCGCCAATTCCGCGACCAGTGCGCCGCCTGCCACCGTGAGCAAACCGAATCCGACACCGCGCACTGCCGACACGGACAACGCCGCAATCGAATCGGAAGATATCAACAGCACCAGCGAAGGCGGCCCGAGCAGCAGGCAACCCGCAGCAAGCACAGGGCGATAGCCGCGCGTCCTCAGCAATCGCGGCACCAGCAACTGTGTCAGCACAGTAGCCGCCATGAAGACGCCCGTCACGGCCCCGGCCAAGGCGTCGGAGCCACCCGACTGCGCCACCACCAACGGAACAACCGGAAGAAGTAACGACCAGCCACCAAATGCGGCAGCCGCCATGACCAGAACACTGATCATGCCCGGGGTTCGGAGCAACCCCGGGGATGATGTGCGCTCCACCATCAGATGCGCAGTGCCCCCGCAACAGCCGCCAGAATCGCCAGCGCCAGAAGAATTCCCGACGCCAATTTGTTCACCTTGAACATCGAGTAGGCGCCGCCCACCGCGATTCCGGCGCCGATGAACAGCAGATAGGTCAAGAGGACGCTCACAGAGTGCCTTTCGTCGACGGCACGCCGCTTACGCGCGGATCCGGCTCGACTGCCTCACGCAGAGCGCGAGCAACAGCCTTGAACTCGGCCTCCGTGATGTGGTGCTGATCGCGTCCGTACAGGACCCGAACATGCAGTGCGATACGGGCATTGAGCGCGATCGACTCGAAGACGTGGCGGTTGATCACTGCGTGGTACGGAACTCCGGGGTACCCGCCGATGACGGAATGCACCATGTAATCCGGTTCCCCGGTGTGCACGCAGTACGGACGACCGGACACATCGACGGACGCATGCGCGAGGGTTTCGTCCATCGGGATGAAGCAATCACCGAAACGGCGAATGCCCTTCTTGTCTCCCAACGCCTGGCCCAAGGCCTGACCGAGAACGATGGCGGTGTCCTCGACGGTGTGGTGCGCGTCGATCTCGACATCACCGGTGGCCTGAACGCTCAGGTCGAAGCTGGCGTGTGTACCCAACGCGGTGAGCATGTGGTCGAAGAACGGAACGCCGGTGGAGACATCGACGATGCCGGTCCCGTCCAGGTTCAATTCGACGACGATGCTGGATTCTCGCGTCGTCCGTTCGATCCGCGCAATGCGATCGCTCATACCGTCTCTCCTGCATTGATGAGTTCTGTACCGGCGATCTCGTCACTGGCCTTGATGAACGCGTCGTTCTCGGCTTGGAGTCCGACAGTTGCTCGGAGGTACCCGGGGATACCGATGTCTCGGATGAGGACACCTCGGTCGAGGTACGCCTGCCACGCCTTGGCACTATCGGCGAACTGGCCGAACAGAATGAAGTTGGCATCACTGGGAATAACCCGGAAGCCGCTATCTGCCAAAGCCTTCGACACCCGGTCACGCTCGGCGGACAGTGCGTGGACGCTACCCAGGGTTTCGTCGGCGTGACGCAGGGCGGCACGTGCCGCCGCTTGCGTGACGACCGAGAGGTGATACGGCAAGCGCACCAACAACAGTGCGTCGATGAACGCGGGAGCGGCGGCGAGATATCCGAGTCGGCCACCGGCAAACGCGAACGCCTTGCTCATGGTGCGGGTGACAACCAGCTTGGCCGGGAACTCGTCGATCAGCGTCATCGCGCTCGGTGCAGCGGAGAACTCCGCGTAAGCCTCGTCGACGATCACGATGCCCGGCGCCACTTCGAGGATGCGTCGCAGCTCCGCGATGCCGACGCTGTGGCCGGTCGGGTTGTTGGGGCTGGTCACGAACACGACATCCGGTCGACGCTCCGAGATCACCGTGACGGCAGCATCGACGTCGAGTGCGAAGTCGTCCCGGCGGAACACCTCCACCCACTCGGTATCGGTACCGTCGGCGATGATCGGGTGCATCGAGTACGACGGCACAAATCCCATCGCGCTACGTCCCGGACCGGCAAAGGCCTGAAGCAGTTGCTGCAGGATCTCGTTCGATCCGTTAGCCGCCCACAGATTGTCGACGGTGACCGGAACACCCGTCTGCTTCGACAGGTAGGCAGCCAGATCCGTCCGCAGCGCCACAGCGTCGCGGTCGGGGTAACGGTGCAGTTCCTTGGCCGCTTCACGCACGGATTCAGCGACGTCGTCGATGAGCGCCTGCGTCGGCGGATGCGGGTTCTCGTTGGTGTTGAGCTGAACCGGAACCGTCAACTGCGGGGCGCCGTACGCGGACTTGCCGCGCAGGTTCTCGCGAATCGGAAGCGCGTCCACCGAAATCGACGCTCCGGGAACAGTACTCATCGCAGAGCCTCGAACCGCAGACGCACAGCCTCGCCGTGAGCCGGCAAGTCTTCCGCATTGGCAAGCGTGATGACATGTCCGGCAACGTCTTTCAATGCCGATTCGGAGTAGTCGATCACGTGGATGCCGCGCAGAAACGTCTGCACACTCAGGCCGGACGAGTGACGTGCACAGCCGGCCGTCGGCAGAACGTGGTTGGAGCCGGCGCAGTAGTCGCCGAGGCTGACTGGGGCCCATGGGCCGACGAAAACCGCTCCGGCGCTGGTGACCTGAGCTGCGACACCGGTTGCATCCTCGGTCTGAATCTCGAGGTGCTCGGCCGCGTAGGCGTTCACGACGCGCAGACCGGCGGCGACGTCCGTGACCAGAACGGTTCCGGACTGGCTTCCGGTAAGCGCGGTGTTGACGCGCTCGCGGTGTTTGGTGATCTCGAGCTGCGCAGCAAGAGCTTTGTCGACCGCGTCGGCCAATTCGACGCTGGTGGTGACGAGGACGCTGGCGGCCATGACGTCGTGCTCGGCCTGGCTGATGAGGTCGGCAGCAACGTGGACCGGGTCAGCGGTGTGGTCGGCGAGGATCGCGATCTCGGTGGGGCCGGCTTCTGCGTCGATGCCGACGAGTCCGCGGCACAGGCGCTTTGCGGCAGTGACATAGATGTTGCCCGGACCGGTGATGAGGTCGACGGGCACAAGCTCGGTTCCGTCGGTGTCGATGCCGCCGTAGGTCAGGAGGGCAACGCCCTGGCCGCCGCCGACGGCCCACACCTCGTCGACGCCGAGCATCGCTGCGGCGGCAAGAATGGTGGGGTGCGGCAATCCACCGAAATCGGCTTGCGGAGGCGAGGCGACAACAAGCGATCCGACGCCGGCAGTCTGGGCCGGGACGACGTTCATGACAACGCTGGACGGGTATACGGCGTTACCGCCGGGCACGTAGAGACCAACACGCTCGACGGGAACCCAACGCTCGGTGACGGTGCCACCCGGGACTACCTCGGTGACGGTGTCCTTGCGACGCTGATCGGCGTGCACCTTGCGCGTGCGCTCGATCGCAACCTCGAGGGCTTCCTTGACTGCAGGGTCGAGTTCGCGCAGTGCGCGTTCGAGCTCAGCTGCCGGAACGCGGACCGAAGTCGGGCGAACGCCGTCGAACTTCTCGCCGAACTCGAGAGCAGCTTCTGCGCCGCGATCGCGAACGGCCTCGACCATCGGGCGAACCTGATGCAGCACCGCGTCCACATCCACTCCACCTCGCGGAAGCGCGGCACGAAGTTCGGCCGTGGATGGGGTACGACCACGCAGGTCGGTGCGGGCAAGCATGAGAGTTCCTCTCGTACGCAAACGGGGGACCTGTGTCTCGCGGAGAGAACACAGAACTGACGTCAATTATTCAGGATAGTCGCACCGTGTTATTCACCGGTCCACCTGCGGCGCTCAGGGGCCGCACGCAGTCGTCGCGTGTGGCGCCAGTCACGGCTGACCGGCGTCGCCGGATCGAGCAAAATGCACATCCAGACATTTCGAAAGGCCTCTGTGTTTATAACAAACACGTCACGCACCGCTAGGGTCGAAAGTCGTGACAGACAGTGACGTGGCCGTGGCCGCACCTCCCAACCCGCCGATTCCACAGCGCGCCACACAGCAGACGCGCGCACGGATGGTGGCAATCGTTGCCTCCGTTCTCGGAATCCTCGCGTGTGTATCCATTCCGTTCCTGCCTATCCAGCAGGACACGGCCAGCATCAACTGGCCGCAGGCCGGTTCCACGACCAGCGTCGAATCCCCCCTCGTCTCGTACACACCGCAGCGGTTCGAGGCCTCCATTCCTTGCGCGTCGATAGCCGAGTTGGCGCCAACGGGTGGAACCCTCGTATCTACCGCGCCCGCAAGCGCCGCCGACGCGCGTCGCTACGGGTTTGTCGCAACGGTGTCCCCCGCATCGGCGGACGCACCCGCACGCGTCGACGCGATCCTGCGGGACGAGGTTGTGTTCTCGGGACCGCTGTTCTCCGAGACCCCAGGCGAACTCCCCGGCGGTTGCGCACTGACGGTGCTCGCCGAGCCCACCCGGACGACGGTCTCCGCCACCGGGTCAGAGCCACGGATTCTCGATGGTGACCACCGGCCACAAGTTGTCGGCGTGTTCAGTGACCTGAACACCGCTGCCGCCGGATTGGACGTCTCGATAGTCTCCGACTCCCGATTCACGTCGAGTCCGTCGACGATTAAAACGCTCGCCATGATTCTCGGCGCGCTGACCGCGATCATCTCGCTCGTCGCGTTGCATCGCCTCGATAATCTCGACGGCCGTCGCAGCCGCAAATTCCTGCCGACACGGTGGTGGAAATTCACCCGCGTCGACGGTGTTGTCATCGGAACATTGGTGCTGTGGCACTTCATCGGAGCCACAACCACCGACGACGGCTATCAGTTCACGATGGCCCGGGCAGCCGAGCAATCCGGGTACATGTCGAACTACTTCCGCTGGTTCGCCGTCCCGGAAACACCGTTCGGTACCCCGTACTACAACATCCTCGGACTACTCGCGCATATCAGTCCGGCAAGCCCGTGGGTCCGGCTTCCGGCCCTGGTAGCCGGCGTCGTCGCGTGGCTTGTCATCAGTCGTGAGGTCGCCCCGCGCCTCGGCGCAGCAATCCGGGGAAACCGTATTGCTCTCTGGACCGGCGCGCTCGTTTTCCTCGCATTCTGGCTCCCGTTCAACAACGGATTGCGTCCCGAACCGATTGTTGCGCTCGGTGTTCTCCTGACGTGGTGCTCGATCGAACGCGCCATCGCGACGCGTCGACTCCTGCCGGTTGCCGTCGCAATTCTGATTGCCGGGTTCACGTTGACTGCAGGTCCGTCCGGACTGATCTGCTTCGCCGCGTTGATCGCCGGCATCCGTCCCATCATCGGCATCATCGTCGAACGCGCTCGGACCACCGGTTACGTCGCGGCCGTCGGACCACTGCTCGCTGCAGGACTGTCGATCCTCATCCCCGCCTTCGGCGATCAGAGCCTGGCCGCCGTCATCGAGATGCAGCGCGTTCACTCGATCTCACCGAACGCTCCGTGGTTCGACGAATACCTGCGCTATCAATACCTGCTCAACATCTCCGTCGACGGTTCGCTGACGCGCCGCTTCGGCGTTTTTGTCATGTTCCTGTGCCTAGGTGTCTGCACCGCGATGATGCTCCGCAAAGGCGGCCGGATCCCCGGTTTGGCCGTCGGCCCGCCGCGGCGAGTTGTCGGTCTCACCATCGGCGCGTTGCCTCTGTTGATGTTCTCGCCCACCAAGTGGACTCACCATTTCGGAATCTTCGCGGGCCTGACAGCGGTTCTCGCAATGATGACGGCAGTTGCCGTCGGAACGACCCTCCTGCGTTCCCCGCGCAATCGCGCACTGTTCGCCGCAGGCGTGCTGTTCCTGCTGGCAATGGCGTTCACGGGCAGCAACGGCTACTACTACGTCTCGAGTTACAGCGTTCCGTGGTGGGACAAGCCGGTGTCGATCAGTGGGCTCGGCGCGAGCACCGTTCTCCTCGGGCTGACCGTACTGATGCTCGGAGTCGCCGCGTGGTTCTTCTTCCGCGAGCCGTACACCGTCGGCAAGGAACTGTCGCCGCGTCGCGCTCGCCTGCTGGCCATCTCACCGCTGACCGTTGCGGCCGGCGCCATGGTTCTCTTCGAAGTTCTCTCCATGTCCAAGGGCGTGATCAGCCAGTACCCGGCCTACTCGGTGGGCCGCGCAAACGTCGACGCGGTACTCGGACAACCCTGTGGCCTTGCCAACGACGTCCTGCTCGAAACTGATCCGAACGCATCGATGCTGACGCCCCTTTCCGGCGACATCGCCACCGCACTGTCATCCGGCAGCGCTACCGGATTTGATCCGAACGGCGTTGCCGGCGACCTCAGCGCCGACGAGGAAGCCACCACCACCGGTGGTGCAAACACCGTCGACAGCGACGAGACCACGGCCGGAAACTCCGCAGGAACAGGTGGTGGCGCTGGAGTGACCGGCGTCAACGGCAGTTCGGTCGCGTTGCCGTTCGGCCTCGATCCCGCCACAACTCCGGTGATGGGCAGCTACGGCCAAGCCGCACCCGGCGCTCTGACCAGCGGGTGGTATCAACTTCCCGATCTCAACGACAGCGGCTCCCGCGGCGACATCATTTCCATCGCCGCAGCGGGACGCGTCCGATCCGTCGATACCGACGGCATCGTCACCTACGGGCAGAACGTCGAGGTCGAATACGGCACCGCGCGAGGTGCCGATGACGTCGAAATCGGTGGCCGCATCGCACCCCTCGATATCGGTCCGTCACCGTCGTGGCGCAACCTTCGCGTTCCACTCGACCAGATTCCTGTGGAAGCGAACACCATTCGCCTTGTTGTCAGCGATCTCGACAGCAAGGACGATCAATGGGTGGCGGTTACTCCGCCGCGCGTACCGCAGACGCAGAAACTGCAGGACGTTGTCGGTTCCGACGCTCCCGTGATGTTGGACTGGGCTGTGGGTCTGGCCTTCCCGTGCCAACGGCCGTTCGATCATCGCGTCGGCGTTGCCGAGGTTCCCGAGTACCGCATCCTGCCCGATCACAGCGGCGCACTCGTGACCACAGCGTGGCAGGACCACTTCGGCGGTGGTCCGCTCGGATGGATCGATCTCCTCGTCAGTGCGCAGACCATACCGTCGTATCTCGACAACGACTGGGATCGCGACTGGGGATCGATCGAGAAATACACGCGTCTGGATTCGGCGGCGGTACCCGCGGAACTCGACGAATCCCGTGTGCAACGTTCGGGTATGTGGACTCCCGGTCCGATGACGATTGAATTCTGATCCTGCAAAAGCCACATTTCTGGACACCTGTATGACTTAACCTCCCATCATGGGAGTCACGTCACGGTCGATTGCCGCCGCCTTGCTCGCCCTCGTGATCGGGGCGGCGGCATCACCGGCGCAGGCATCGGGCACCCCGTCCGACGAGTTTCTGTGGGGCGTTGCCACTTCGGGTTTTCAATCCGAGGGTTCCTCCCCGGACAGCAACTGGTCGCGATACTCCGCATCGGGTCGAACTCACGACGCTATCGGTAACTCGGTCGACTTTCGGCACCGCTTTGCCGAGGACATCGACCGCGCGGCAGATCTCGGCGCGCAGGTGTTCCGCTTCGGCGTCGAATGGGCGCGGGTGCAACCCTCACCCGGAACGTGGAACGAAACCGAATTCGGATACTACGACGCTGTTGTCGCGCATATTCTTGCCCGCGGAATGACGCCGATGATCACTCTCGATCACTGGGTGTATCCGGGCTGGGTCGTCGATCAAGGTGGGTGGACAAACCCGAAAACCGAAGCCGACTGGCTGACCAACGCCGAGAAAGTAGTCGCGCGATACTCCGGGGTCGGCGCATTGTGGATCACGATCAACGAACCGACGGTGTACGTGCAGCGTGAATTGACGTACGGCGGAATCACGCTCCCCCAGGCTCCCGCGATGTTCGACGCCTTGGTTCGGGTGCACCGATCGATCTACGACCGCATCCACGTCCTCGATCCGGGCGCTCGCGTCAGCAGCAACTTCGCATTCATTCCCGGCGTCTCGGAGGCAATCGACTCCGTGTTCACCGATCGGGTCAGCGACAAGCTCGACTTCCTCGGTGTCGACTACTACTACGGTGTGGCACTGGACAACCCGACCGCGGCCTATGCCGCGATCGACGAGTTCTACAACGTCACACCACAGCCCGAGGGTTTGTACGACGCACTGATGCGCTACTCGCGCAAATACCCGGAACTCCCCCTCTACATCGTCGAGAACGGAATGCCCACAGACAACGGAAATCCACGCCCCGACGGATACACACGCTCGAATCATCTGAGCGACCACGTCTATTGGATGGAACGCGCCCGCGAGGACGGCGCCGACATCATCGGGTACAACTACTGGTCCGTCACCGACAACTACGAATGGGGTTCGTACCGTCCACGTTTCGGCCTGTACACCGTCGACGTCCTGACCGATCCCACCCTCACCCGTACCCCCACCGACGGCGTCGAGACGTACCGGAACATCATCGAAAACAACGGCGTCGGGGCGGATTACGTACCCGTGAAAGCCCCCGCATTCTGCTCCCTGGTCGATCCCCCACTCAGTTGCACCAACACCACGCGATAGGAACTCTCATGTCCACGTTCGGAAAGACCATCGCCACTGCAACCATCTCTGCAGCAATGATTTTTACCGGTGCGTCATTTGCCCACGCCGCACCGGACTCACCCAGTGAAGCAGAAGCACGCGCCTACATCGACGCGTTGGTCTCTCACGACGTCACCGACGTGCACTTCGCACCGGATGCCACGCGCGTCGAAGCCGGCATCCAGACCGGGTTCTCGGGTCCCCAGTTGTCCGCCGACCTCGATTACGGTGTGCAGTACACCGTGATTCAGTCCGTGCGCGATCTTCGAATGACCGAAGACGGAGACGTCGTGACCGCCGTCTATCTCCTCGATGCCGGCGTTGCCGACACGCGCTTGATGACGGTCGAGATCCGGGAGACCTTCGAGATCCGCGACGGCCTCATACATGTCATCGTCGCCGACATCATGCCCGTATCACTCTCCTGACTTCACGCCGTATCGCAGGTAGACGACTCCGCTCCGAAATGCCTTCTGCTCCAGCAACTCGAGGTCCACACGCACGTCGGCGGACAATGCACGCAATCCGCTACCAACCATCACGGGGCAGAGGAACAGGTGAATTTCGTCGACCAGGCCGGCGGCTATCGCGTGCGCGGCCAGCGTGGGCCCACTGATCGAAATATCCTGCGTCGCCCTGGCTTTCATCGCCCGCACGGCCTCGGGGTCAAAAGCTCGCTCGATTCGGGTTCGCTGGGTCGACGGCTCGGCCAGCGTCGTGGAGTACACAACTTTGTCCGCTCGGCGCCAGATCCGACCGAACTCATCGGCAATCGGGTCGGGATCTGCCATCGTCTCCCACGCCGTCATGACCTCGTACATCCGGCGCCCGTACAGGTGCGTGCCCACGTCCCGTTCGAGGTTGTTGGCAAAGCCGTGTACCTCGGCGTCCGGCATTGCCCAGTCGAAGTTCCCCTCGTCGTCGGCGACATAGCCGTCGAGCGAGCAGATTGCCGAGTACTCGAGGTTCACCATCGGTCGAGGTGCAGAATGTTGTCGATCGGCTCGCGTGCCGCCGGTTTGAATGTCTCTCCCGTGAAGTACGCGGTGGGTATCAGGGCGCCCTGGTGGAAGCCCGCCGGTATCCCTAGAATTTCTGCAACGTCGGCTTCGCGCGCAAGGTGCAGTGTTGTCCACGCAGTTCCCAATCCACGGGCGCGCGCCGCCAATGCGTAGCTCCACACCGCGGGAAGCAACGATCCCCACAGTCCCGCCTGATTACCGGCAGGCAAGATCCGCTCCGCCTTGATGCACGGAATCATCAGAACCGGAACTTCACCCATGTGGTTGCCGAGCCACTCGGCGCTACTGCCGACGCGCGCTTGGACTGCGGCCCGATCGGGATCGTCACTGAACAACTGCGCGGCAGATCCTGGCGACGTCAGATAACGCTCCGTGACGTCTTTGTAGATCTCACCGATCTGTCGACGCAGCTCGGGGTCGGTCACCACAATCCATTGCCAACCCTGGCGATTCGATCCCGACGGAGCCTGCAACGCGATCTCCAGGCATTCCTTGATCAGATCCAGGGGAACAGGCCTTGTCAGATCCAAGCGTTTTCTGACTGTGCGTGTTGTCGTCAACAATTCGTCGGGCGTCAGGTCCAGAACCGGAAATTCACTCATCGATCGATCATTGCACCGACAGGCCGGGCCGCGCGATGACGACGACCGCTTTGACACTGTGTCAGTTTCGAGCAGTGGCATTCGGGATCACGGTCCGTCCTGCTGGCCGAGCGACAGACGCTACATCGTCTCGGACTCGCCGCAGGTGAGGCAGTGGATCCGGCTGAGGGTGAAGTCATTGCCGCACGGGCTCCAGTCGCCTTGCCAACTGTGAATCGCAGCAGTAAGTGGCGCGATTTTCGCGGCGCGTCCTGTCGTGCCCCGTGTGAGGGTTCGATGGTCTGGGTCAGCGAAGTCCTCGGCTAAGCACGCCCGAGATGAGTAGTTGCACGAGAATGGTGGCCTCGTAGTGGGCGTCGCTTGCGGCACCGATGCAGAGGTTGCCGATGCCTTTGAGCACGTTGTACGCATCGACCGGCGGAGCAGTGTCAACGGACTCGAGTGCTGCCCCGAGGAGGTCGCTACACACCGGCACGAGACGGCTAACGAAGTAGGCGTGCAGAGCGTCGGACCCGGCGCTGTCTCCGTGGAGTGCGCCAGCGAGCCCGTGTTTGGTGACGAGGAAATCGACGAACAAAGCCACCCATGCCCGCAAGGCAGCCTCGGGCGTCGCGCTCTCCGCGAGTAGTCGCGGGCCGGCTTCTGCGCATGCCTCGACCTGGTGTCGGTACACCGCCACCACGAGCTCCGGACGGGTCGGAAAGTGACGGTAGATCGTCCCCACACCGACGCCTGCTTTCGCTGCGATCTCCCGCACCGGAGCGTCGACCCCGGACGTCACGAACACCGCTGCCGCTGCGTCAAGGAGTGCCTGCTGGCTTCGACGCGGACGGCCGACCTGCTGGGGCCGCGCAACGCGCGACTGGTCGCTCTCGGTGTCAGCCATGTGCCTGTCCTCACCAATTCGATCGGATGTACTTGCATTACGGAACACTGTTCCGTAATATTTCGGAACGTCGCTCCGGTAACCAGTATCGCAGAGCGCACCCGCAGTAAGGAACTTGCTATGACCTCATCAATGATCGAAACACTGGACGGCGTTGTCGGCGCCGGCACTCCGGTCGTCTCCGTTGCTCCCATCGAACTGTCCGCCCCCGGCCGGCCGGTATCGCTGGAAGTTCGGGTGTCCGCCCCGGCGACCGGCGCGAACCTGCCGATCGTGGTGTTCTCCCACGGCAACGGGTGGAACCTCGACGGGTATGCGCCGCTCACCGCGTTCTGGGCTTCCCGCGGGTTCGTCGTGATCCAGCCCACCCACCTCGACTCGCGCCGGAACGGTTTCGGGTTCGACCACCCGGTGTTCCCGACCATCTGGACCGAGCGGATCACGGATCTCACCCGCATCCTCGACCAGCTCGACACCATCGAGGCCGCCGTCCCCGGGCTTGCCGGCCGCATCGATCACGGCCGCGTCGCCGCGACCGGCCACTCCTGGGGCGGACAGACAGCGCAGTCGCTCCTCGGCGCTCGGATCTTCGACGAAGCAGGACAAGTCGGCGAGGACATGTCCACAGCCGCGTCACCGCGGGCATCCTGTTCGCAGCAACTGGTCTCGGTGGCGACGACCTGCACCCGTTCGCGAAGGCGAACTTCCCATTCATGCGCCCGTCGTTCCAGGAGTTGGCCACGCCGACACTCGTCATCGCGGGCGACCACGATCAGTCCAAGATGTCCAGCCGCGGACCCGACTGGTTCACCGATGCCTACACACACAGCCCCGGCGCCACCGACCTCCTAACCTTTTACGGGGCCGAGCATGCGCTTGGCGGAATCGTCGGATACGAAGTCGCCGAGACCACTGACGAAAACCCGGAGCGGGTCGCCGTCATCCAACGAATGAGCACCGCCTACCTTCGCGACGCTCTCCACGTCGATGAGACCAGCTGGCCCACCGCCCGCGCCGCATTCACCGACAGCGCCGACCCGATCGGGCACGTCGACAGCAAGTGACACGCGCAGTTAGGTCTCTCGTCATGCACCAGTGGTCGCTGGCGGAGGCCTCACTGCGGCACTTGATGAGATGAAGACGTTGCGCCGGATGCCGGGATGACTGCATTCTTCAGAAGACGACTGCGCGCTCGGTGGAAGCATTATCACCGAGTCGTTCCCTGACTGACTGCTGAACCTTGAGTCCGAGAATTGATCAGGTGTTCCTATCGAAGCCACAGCGTCCATCAATCGTTCGCTAGCGAGACACTGATCAGTGGGACACTGCACGACTAACGCCCGCTCCGGAATGAAGTCCGCCATTGTGCTCTCTGAGTCGATGTTGTGACATCGACGGGGAATCCCTTCCTCGATACCCGCGAAAAAGGTGGAGACGGGCGGGAGATACTGGCGGGATGAAAGTTGATGCACTTCCGGAAGAGGTCCCAGAGGTCCTGTACACTACACCGATAGCGTTGGCCTACAAGGGATCTTGGGTCCGGGATCAGGACCTCTTCAGGTAGAGATTCCGATGGACCAGAAATCCTGATACGTCGATAATCCAGGTGATGACACGAATGGGAAAGCTGGCCGATTTTGGGCGTCGGACGGACGCTATATGAACGACAGTCTGGAGCTACGGGCTGGTGCCGACATAGTGAGTGAACGGCTTAACGAGGCCAGCGGCGATAATTCGCTTCATATCGATCTTCGTGCGGCGTTGGCGGGTCGATCGACACATGCCTGGCCACTCTCTACCGACATCTTGCCGAGAACGAAGTGGCTGCTATTTGAGCGCCATCTAGGGATCTGCTCATCAGAACCTTCGAAAATCCTGTACCGCAACGCCAGTCAAACGGTTGACGCACAGCACTTCTGAACACGGAATGCCAAAAGGCGACTGCACGCGGCACAAAAATTGAAGGTCACCGCGTAGTCGCCTTCTGAAACTGACACACTGTACGTCCGGCGCGGGCTACTGCGCCGGCACATCGGCCACGACACGGTTGCGACCGTCCGACTTCGCCTCATACATCGCTTTGTCTGCGCGAGACAGAGCTTCCTTGATCTGTTCCTGCCCAGTCAGTTTCCCGTGCGCGCCCGACACCACCTCCGCAACACCGATGCTGACCGTGATCGGAACCTCGTCCGAACCGACGGCCACCTCATCCCGAATCGATTCGGCAAGTCGGGTGAGCATTGCCACGTCACCGCGTACCGCGATAGCAAACTCATCGCCACCTGTTCGAGCTACTGCCGCGTCCACGCCGACAACTCGTTCGAGTCTGTGAGACAGCAACCGCAACACCGCGTCGCCGCTGTCGTGACCGGACCCGTCGTTGACAGCCTTGAAGTTGTCGATGTCGAGCAATAGGACGCCGGATCGACCAGGCTTGTGCTCCTCCGCAATCTGCATCCACAATTCGAATCCACGACGATTGAGTAATCCCGTCAGCGGGTCGCGATTCGCGTTCGCAAATTGAGTGCGGTACGACGTGAGCATTCCCGCGGAAAATGACCTGAGGAGGACAAGCGTCGCATTGACAGCGATCACCGACGTTGCCGCCCTTGCAATAATCCCCGCAATGTCGTGGTATCCCTGACGCCAGGTGAGAACGGCAAAAACAGCGATCACACAACTCGTGAAGACCATGTGCACCACGGTCGCCGCCCACCCGACAAAATGCGCCACGTACACACTGATCACCGCAAACAGAGCTGTCCCGTACAGCGCCAACTCGTGACTGGCGAACGTCGCCAGTACTACGGTCACCCCCAGATCTGCATAGAGAACGAAGTATGTGCTTGCAGGCGGAACGGAGTGATGCCCGATATCCCGGTTCCACCAGATGAGGCCGAACCGAATGCGACTGACCAGATATGCGACCGGAAGAGTACTGACCAAGACCATCACCGCAACGATTCTCCGAAGCGGCGTGTTCTGCCCCTCATCGGAAAAGGCAGCACACACCCCGACAAGCGCAAACACGGGAACCAGTACGGCGATCCCGTAACGCATACGGGTTTCGGAAACCTCGATCTGATTGCGAATCAACGAACGCGGCCCTGCGTCACCGCCAAAATTCATCACGCCGATCCCCCGCCTGGCAAATATTCAGACAACAAGAGCGAATGTACCGTGCCAGAACGGTCGGTACCACTCCGCATACATCAATACGCATAACTACACTTCTTCGGAGTCCCGTCACTTTCACGGGCCGCATACCTTCCCAGCCGAAAGGCAAAAAGTATGAGTTGGCACGTCTGGTTGGCATTCTTCGGGGCAAGTTGGGTGATCAGTCTGTCGCCCGGCGCCGGGGCAATCGCCTCGATGTCCTCCGGTCTGGCCGTCGGACTCCGTCGCGGATATTGGAACATTCTGGGATTGCAGCTGGGACTTCTCCTGCAGATCGGAATCGTCGCGGCCGGCGTGGGCGCGATCCTCGCCAACTCGACAGCGGCATTTTCGATCATCAAATGGCTGGGCGTCGCCTACCTGGTGTATCTCGGAGTGCGACAGTGGCGGTCTGCTCCCAGCGAAGTAACCACCGACTCCGAAGCCGCACGGCGCTCCGGTCCGATGATGATGGTGCGTGGGTTCCTGATCAATGCCAGCAATCCCAAAGCCGTGGTGTTCATGCTTGCAGTGCTTCCGCAGTTCCTCGATCCGAACGCGCCGCTGGTACCGCAGTATCTGGTCATCGCGGCGACCATGTGCGCGGTCGATGTCGTCGTGATGACCGGATACACCGGCCTTGCGGCGCGGGTCCTGCGGCTCATGCGGTCACCGAAACAGCAGAGAATCACCAACCGTGTTTTTGCCGGATTGTTCTTCGGAGCGGCCGGCTTCCTGTCGAGCGTCGGCCGCGCCCCGGCCTGACCTACCGGTGCACATGTCAGCTCAGAATCCGGCGATCAAATTGACCACCGACGCGACGATGACAGAGCCGAACAGATAAGACAGCAACGCATGGCCGAGCGCCATTGCCCGCATGTCCGACGACTGCAAATTGGTGTCCGAGATCGCGAAGCTCATACCCACGGTATAGGCGACATAGGCAAAATCGCTGTACCGCGGTGGTTCTTCCTGATTGAAGTCGATCCCCCCGTCCGGCCCCGTGTAGTACAGCCGGGCGTATCCCAGAGCGAACAGCGTATGCACCGCAATCCACGAAATGACAACGCTGATTACCGCAACCGACGCGGCGACAACTTGGTATCGACGACCGTCGGGTGACGCAACAAGCAGGAACGCGATACCGACCAAGCTGGCCACCGCTGCACCGAGAACGAGGAGGTGCGCGACGTTGCGTGCCGGTTCCTCGCGCGTCGCGTGACTCGCCGTCGTCACGGCGTCGAACGGCCACACCAGGATCCACGTCCAGACAGTGAAAACCAGCGCCGCGACATTCCAGCCGATCAGAAAGGAGAACCGCGGAAAGCCCACCACCCACATCACAATTCCCGCGACAATGCCGAGTACCAGCCCCAGGGTGACTCGCAGTGCGGGCCCGGCACCCAAGCCGCTCTGGTTTCCCGGAATCGGCAAGTCCTGCAATCGCTCGTTCACCTGCTCAGTCAACCATCGACGCCGCACATGTGCCCACGATCAGCGTCAGCAATACCAGTCGCGCCGCGATCGCGGCATACCACTTGATCCTCGTTCACCGGGTTTCACCGCCAGCACTTGATGAATGGTCAATCGATGCGCCTCCTCGAAGCCGAGTGCGCTGGCCGCAAGGTACAACAACCACGTGCGGACCCGCGCGTCACCGGCCTCGGCAACAGCAGCGTCCCAGTTCTCCCGAAGATTGGCCACCCACGCACGCAGTGTGAGCGCGTAGTGCTCGCGCAGTGCATCGGTGTCCCGAGTCTCGAAGCCCGAACGCTCCAGAGCGTCAACCGTTTTGCTCAACGGTAGAATTTCGCCGTCCGGGAAGATGTATCGGTCGATGAAACCGGGTGCGTCGACAACTTTGTCCGGCAACGACTTCACCGAAGCAATGGCGTGATTGAGAAAGCGCCCCTGCGGCTTCAGCAACTCGTACAGATGCGCCGTATACACCGGCAGATTCGCCAAACCCACGTGCTCCGACATGCCGATGCTCGAAATAGCGTCGTACGGTCCGTCATCCACGTCGCGGTAATCCTGAACCCGAACATCGATATGTTCGGTCAACCCCGCGTCCGCTACTCGTGCCTTCGCGTACTCCACCTGTTCGCGACTGAGTGAAACACCGACGACGTCGACGCCGTAGTTCTGCGCCGCATGCAGTGCCATCGATCCCCACCCGCACCCGACGTCGAGCAGGCGCATGCCCGGCTTCAACTCCAACTTTCGGCAGATCAGATCAAGTTTCTCGCGCTGCGCATCCTCGAGGGACACAGTGCCATCCGGCCAGTACCCGCACGAGTACACCATGCTTGGTCCGAGAAACAGTTCGTAGAAACGATTTCCGACGTCATAGTGATGAGACACCGTCGCCGAATCACGAGACTTGCTGTGGCGCTTACCCCGTTTGGACCGCATCTCGATCTGCGGCGGCGACGGTGGAAGCCCGACAGCACCCAAGCTCACAAACGTCATCGCCGACCGGGCAATCGTACGTGCCGACATCCCGGACAGACGATGCTCACCGATCCGCGAAACAAGATCCGGAACATCCAGCAATGCAAAGATATCGCCGTCGACGTCCAAGTCTCCGGAGACGTATGCCCGCGCCAAACCCAGTTCGTTCGGCGAATAGAGAACCCGCCGTAGCGCACGCCGATTCCGGAAAAAGACCCGAGCCGCTGCGTCGCGAGGGCCGGCTCGAGATCCGTCCCAACA
Source organism: Rhodococcus sp. 24CO (assembly GCF_050586165.1). Classification (NCBI taxonomy): domain Bacteria; kingdom Bacillati; phylum Actinomycetota; class Actinomycetes; order Mycobacteriales; family Nocardiaceae; genus Rhodococcus; species Rhodococcus sp. 24CO. Next base: position 209,233 of record NZ_JAZFNF010000010.1, read on the forward strand.
GCGCACCTGGATGGGGAGTTCGATACCCACCAATTCCTCGAACAGTCTCAGAACCTTGGTTGCGGCACCCGTCACCCATCCGTCCCTTCCATGAAACGACAGCCTCCGATACTCGAAATCTACGCCCGGGACGGCGAAATTTCGCGGCATATGCGAGGTTTGGTGCATTCCCTTTCCGAGCGAACGTACCTTTCAGCGCCTCCACGGCGATGGGCGTACCTTTCGCTCGAAAAAGGGGGGTACGTCGCCAACAGGCAAGTCAGGGTTCCACGAGTCCGGCCAGGAATTCCACGAGCAGTCGGGTGGTGACCTCGCGGGGCAAGGATTCCACGGCGGCGAGGACCGCAGCCATGTCGAGGGGTGAGTCGCCCCCGCCCTTCGGATCCAGCCCCGCCGACACGAGCGCTGCGGCAACAGCCTCACTGGGCAATGCGCGAACATCGTCGACGCTCACGTCCCCGCGCTCGAACGCGCCGGCGAGCTCCGCCAGCGCGGGCGGCGGCCCGGCCGCGGGAAGGCCGCGAACATCGTCGGCCCCCAACACCAATGCCGTGGTCAGCTCGCCCAGAACACTGTCCGTGACGGGCGTGATCGTGAGATGTGTCGTTCGCGGCAACGCAGTGCCGTCAGGTTGCGTCGACGCGGGTTGCCCCTGGAGCACGAACCCTCGAACGCCGACGGCGGTGGCCCAGCGATGTGGATCGACCTGCCGGTCCTGCGGCACGCCCCCATCCGCCGCTACCGCGAACAGTGGGCCGACCGGCATTCCGACGACACGCAAACCGTCAATTCCGCCAATCGTGTCCACGAGTGAGGCAGTTGCTCGGTGAGCGCGCGCAACCAGGTCTACGTAGCCCGATTCACCCAGCACTTGGGTGATAGACCAGGCTCCGGCGAGGGCGGCAACGGATTTCGACCCCATCAGTGTCGGATTGACCACGGGATATCCGGGCCACGCTGTGAGCCCGAAATACTGCTTGCGGTGCAGATCTCGCCCCCGGTACAGAAGAACCGACGCACCTTTTGGCGAGTATCCGTATTTGTGTACATCGGCCGAGATGCTGGTGACACCGGGAACCTGGAAGTCCCAGGCCGGCAGTTCACCCCACCAGGGCAGGGCAAACCCTCCGATGCAGGCATCGACGTGAAACGGAACCGACTGTGTACGAGCAATTTCCGCGATCTCGACAATCGGGTCGAGAGCAGCAAACGGATAGCTCGGTGCCGACGCCACGATGAGCACCGTATCGTCGCGCAGAGCCGATGCAATGTCGGCGGCGCGCACACGACCGGAATCGGGATCGACTGCGACGAGGATCAGTTCGAGTCCGAGTAGATGCGCCGCCTTGTGGAAGGCAGCGTGAGCGGTGGTGGGCAGAACTATCGATCCGGCTCCCGGCGGAAGACCGCGCAGGTCGCGGGCGGCTTTGACGGCCAGCACACAACTTTCGGTGCCACCGCTGGTGACGTTGCCGACAACGTCGCCATCTCCGTGCAGAAATCCTCGAACGAACCCGACAAGTTCGCGTTCCATCACCGCTGTGGACGGAAATACCGTGGGATCGAGTCCGTTTACGGGTTGCACTAATTGCGCTGCGTCCGTGGCCAACTGGTCGAGCGCGGCGAGTCCGCTGTCGTACACGTAAGACAGAACTCGCCCACCGTGTGTGGGGGCGTCCTGTTCACGCAGGCTGCGGAGTCTCTCGAGCACCTCCGCAGATCGTTGCTCGATCGATGTATTACCAAGAAAAGATGTGGTGTCACCGGCGGTCATCGTGCTCCTGTTCACTGCTGTATGCGCGTAAGACGACAAGGCTGATCGCGACCAGAGCAGCCGGGGCCAGCGAGAATCCGAGGGCGATACCGGTGATTGCGGAGGCCGGTTGATCAACCGTCTCCCCGGCCTGCGAGGACACAAAGCCCGTCGACGCCAGAAACAGCAGGAACACTGCAGGTCCGAGTGCAAGACCAGCAGTCTCTGCCGCTGTCCAGATCCCGCTCAGTGACCCGCCTCGTTGACGTCCACCGATGCGGGCATCGTCCTCGATCACATCAGGAAGCATGGCTAACGGAAACACCTGCATTCCGGCGTAGCCAACGCCTGCCAGTCCGACTGCGCCGTAGACCCACGCTCCGGCGTCAACTGCGGCGAACGCCAAAAGCAGTGCGGCGACAACAAAAACCGTCGATGCGACAACGTACCCGCGGAGCTTGCCGTGGTGATGGGAATAGCGGTACCACAGCGGCATGATGACCAGCGCCGGACCGACCAACGCTGCGAACAGTCCGGTGATGGCGTCTTCGTTCCCCATGACATACGTCGCGAGATACTGAGCACCGCCCAACATCACGGCCGTCGCGAGCGCTTGCAGGACAAATACGATCACGAGCAAACGGAACGATCGAGTACTGCGAACCGCGTCGAATCCGTCGCGGTACTGCGAAAGCAAAGAGCCGACCGGGGCGTCCGCGCGCGTCACCGTGCGTCGCGCCGCGCCGAATACCGCCCAGAGCATCGCGGCGCACATCAACGCGGACACACCCACGGCCATCACGAGATAACCCGCAGATCCGCCTCCCGCAGCGTTGCGCAACGCTGGTCCGCCGCCACCGATCACAAGAATCGCCAAGGCCAGCACCGCTATTCGGACGGATACCAATCGTGTGCGCTCGTGATAGTCACCGGTCAGTTCTGTCGGCAGGGCGATGTACGGAACTTGGAACAGGCTGTAGGCGCTCGCCGCCAGGAGGAAGAACACCAGGACCCACACCGCGCCGACGCCCGGGCCGGCGGATACCGGTGCAGCGAAGGTGAGCACGAAGAGGAACGGAAGGGCCAGCGAACCCACCAGCATCAGGGGTAGGCGGGTGCCCGTTCGATGCGAACTTCGGTCGCTCACCGTTCCGATCAATGGATCGACAAGTACGTCGGCAATCTTGGGAACGATCACTACCAGCGATGCCACACCAGCCGCGACGCCCAAGGTGTCGGTGAGGTAGTACGCCAGTACCAATCCGGGCAGGACGCCAAAACCGCCGGTCCCGACACTTCCCGCGGCGTAGGCGGCAACAACCCCCCGCGACAACCGTCCGCCCGCGCGGCGCCCGCTGCCCTGTATGGGCTTTTCTGTGGTCACCAATCACACACTAGGTGGCAGCCTGCACCGTCAGGAGCAAAAGCCGGCAGACACGCACAACTCGGAAAACACCGGGGCGCACCGTCGGTCGGTTCCTCTATGCGCTGCTCGGTCAGTCCTCGGCATCCCAGGTGGCTACCGCCCAGATCACGATGACGTCGAGTGCGATGATCAGGATCGACCAGAGCGGATAATGCGGAAGCCACAGGAAGTTCGCGATGATCGAGAGCGCGGCAATCAGGATCGCCGCGATACGCGCCCACGTGGCAGCCATCATCATTCCGATGGCTATCGCGAGGCCCACGACGCCCAGGGCTATGTGAATCCAACCCCACGTCGTCACATCGAATTCGTAGACGTAGTTAACCCCGACAACAAAAAGGTCGTCGTTCGCGACAGCCGAAATCCCTTGAAGGAGAGAAATGATGCCGACTATGAAAAGAAGGGCTGCTGCTGCAAAATTTGTGCCGGTCGCGATGCCACTGCGCACCGGATGAGCGTGTGACGGTGACGATGTGTCGGTCATATTCTTGCCTCTCGCAGAAGGAGATGTCGACGATGAAAGTTAGCGATCGGTGGAATGTGCAGCGTTGCTCGAAGTCCGGCGGTACCACTGCCAGCCTGCAGTGATCAGGACAGCGCCGACCAGCGAGCCGATGATTCCACTGGGACGCAATGAAAGTCCGTCACCCGCAATCAGACTCACAAGCAAGCCGCCGACCAGCGATCCACCAATTCCCGCGATGAAAGCGAAGGGCCAGTCCAATCGTCGGGTGTTGCCACCGAGGATCAACTGGGCACCCGCTCCGATGACGGTTCCGAACAAGATCATTCCGATGATGAGCATGAGGCAAAGCCCTTTCAGCTAGGCGTACTCCGCGAACCGAACACGACGCTTTCGCGCAATCTTTCCCATATGTCCGTTTATCCGTCGGTGAATTGAACAAAATCCGCTGACAGCCTTGCCCTAACCTGTATTTCCCCCGTGGTGGCTAGTAGATGAAATGTATCTGGCCACTGGCCGTCGGACATCACCCGCCGAGGGTGAAATTTCTACTTCCTTCCACGCAAAAACCGACCCGGGACTGACGGAGTCCCGGGCCGGCTATGGCGAGTTCGAGGCAAACTACTGCGCGTGTGCTGACGCTTTCCCTCTCGTCAGTGCAAGCGCCGACAGCGCGATGAGCGCACTGACGACCATTCCGACGGCCATAGGCAGGGCCGTGTCTTCGCCGCCGATACCGACGAGCGGGGAAATCGCAGCAGCGAGCAGGAACTGCAGCGCACCGAGCACTGCCGATCCGGTGCCGGCGGCCTGCCGCGCCTCACCGAGCGCCAAGGTTGTGGCATTGGCGATAACCAGGCCGAGGCTGGCCATCGTGCACCACAATGCGATCAGAGTGATCCACAGAACGGGCCCGGCAAGCACATTGATCAGCATGACTATAGAAAACACCGCGAGCAGGGTGAGACCGATCCGCAGCGTTACCCGGTCGCCCAGTTTCGCGACAACCCCGCCGTTGGCGACGCTGACGATCACGAGGCCAACCGCGTTGACGGTGAAAACGACTGTGTACCAGGCAGTGGAGAGGCCGTGCACATTCTGCAGGACAAACGGCGATGCGGAGATGTACGCAAACATGACACCAAATGCAAAGGCGTACGCGAGGGTGAAGCCGACGTAGCGGTGATTACGTAGAACGTTTCGAGCCTCACCCAGCATCGCGGCAGCGCCGCCGGTAGTGCGCAATTCCTTCGGAAGGGTTTCCGGCACCAATACCAGGACGCACACGAACATCAGCGCGGACAGGACTGTCAGAACCCAGAACACTCCACGCCACCCGAAATTGGTGACAACTACGCCGCCGAGTAAAGGTGCGATTACCGGTGCGACTGCGTTGATCACCACGAGCAGGCTGAACAATTTTGCTGCAGCGGCACCACGTGCGCGGTCGGAGATCACCGCGCGGCCCAGGACAATTCCGGCTGCTCCGGCAAAGCCCTGCACAAAGCGCGCTGCAGCCAGGAGTTCGATACTCGGCGCAAGTGCGGCGCCCGCGCTGAATACGGCACAGGCCGCGGTCCCGATGAGGAGAAGCGGCCGCCGGCCGTAACGATCGGAGAGCGGACCGAACACAAGCTGGCCGAGGGCAAGACCGATCAGGAAGGTCGTGAGTGTCAACTGCACGGCAGATGCACTGGTATCGAACTCCACCGACATCTCAGGGAACGCCGGCAGATACATGTCGATGGCCAGTGGCGCCACAGCTGCCAACAGAGCCAACGTGGCGATGATCTTGGCGGGTAGATGAGTCGTGTGTCCCGCTTCCGACACAGGCACCTCGTCGGACTCCACCATGGTGTCTGCTTCCTGCACGTGCTGTTTCACATTGATCCTTCATCAGTTTTGCACTACGGCTATATCTAGAAATAGATATAAATTTATATATACCTTAACGTCTAGACTGTGGTCGTGTCCAACGAATCGGCTGCAACAGATGACGATGTCCAGCGCTTGGCACAGACAGCACGTTCGGTGGTGTGGGCATTGCGGCGCTTCGGCGAGAAGGAGGCAGGCTTGTCCCGACTCCCCCACTCCGAGATCGAAGTTCTCCGCGTAATCGAGGAACATCCAGGCAGTACGGTGTCGGAGATCGCGCGCGCCTTGAACCTGCAAAGCAGCAACGTCAGCACCACGGTTCGCCGACTGGTGGACCAAGGCCTACTCGAGAAGCGATCCGATCCCAGCGACGGGCGGTCGTTCCGCTTGCACCAGACCCCAGTCGCCACCCACAACAACCAGAAGATCGACCAGATGTGGTCCGACGGCATTCGAAGCCTCTTGGCCGGAATGGATCCCGAAGACGCGGCCAAACTTGTCGACGCGGCGCCGCTCCTGGCCCGCCTGGGATCCATGTCGACGGACTGAACGACCGGCGCAGGTCGACTGAACTTTCAACTGACTTGAAAGTTCAGGGAAGGCTAGCCTATGCTTCCTGTGCGCCAGTCCGTCTTGCTTGGTGATCCACAAGAGCACTCCGGCGCCTCGACACCGAAAGGCTCTTCATGCGCTACGCCCCCGTGCGATCCCTACGTCGAACTGCGCTTCTGAGTGGACTTGTCATCGCCGCCCTGGCAATCGGCGGTTGCAGCACCAGCAGCAGCGACGCCGCCGATACCAGTACCGGCAACTTCGAGACCGTCACTATCGAGCACGCTCTCGGCAAGGCTGTCATCACCGAGAAGCCGGAGCGGATCGTCACGCTCGGCATGGGTTCCGCCGAGACGGTGATCGCTCTGGGCACCATTCCCGTCGGTGTCGAGAAATATTCATGGGGCAGTGACGAATCCGGCTACCTCCCGTGGGTTCACGAGGCGGTCACCGAACAGGGTGGCGAACTCCCCGAGCAGTTCACCGGCGGAGCCGATCTGAACATCGAGGCGATCATCGCTCTTGATCCCGATCTGATCCTCGCACCGTGGTCCGGTATCACCCAGCAGCAGTTCGACTCCCTCAACGCCTTTGCACCTACCGTTGCATACGAGGAAAGCCCGTGGACCATCACATGGGAAGAGCAGATCAACGTGATCGGCAAAGCCATGGGTGAAACCGAGAAAGCCACTGCCGAGATCGACAAGATCAACGACCAGTTCGCGAAATCGTCTGCAGCACATCCCGAGTACGCAGACGTGAGCTTCTCGTTCATCTACAACACCGGCCCAGGAACACTCGGCGTGTTCTTCGCCGAAGAGCAGCGTGTTGCCATGGTTCGCGGACTGGGCTTGCAGGTTGACCCCGTCGTCTACACGCTGACCGAATCCGAAGGCACCGACTCCGCTGTGATCGGCCTCGAGAATGCCCACCTGCTGAATAATTCGGACCTGCTGTTCACCTTCTACTCCGATCCCGCGAACCGAGCGGAAATCGAAGCGCAGCCGGCCTATCAGCAGATTCCAGCCGTCGCACGAGGAACTATCATCGCCCCGACGGACCAGCCTTTTGTCACGGGATCGTCGATGATCAATCCCTTGACCGTCCCGTGGTCACTCGAGCGCTACGCACCGATGATCGACGAGGCAGTCGCAAAACTGAACAAATAAACCGGCGAGACGCGCAGGGCCCATACCTTATTCAGGTGCGGGCCCTGCTCTATCTTGTCCAGCCTCGTCCTGCACGGCCTCGTCACGCTCTTCTTTGAATCGTGCCCATTCACTGCCGAGCATGCGATTGTCGATGATCCAGCCCATGTAGTCGCGCATATTCAGGACACGAATGTAGGCGGGGCCGTTGGGGTTTGCATACTGGAGTGCCTCGGTCGCGAGCGTGCGTTGATTCTCGAGGTACCGGTGCTCGTTCTCGAGGAAGCCGCCCCACACATCGGAATCCATGACGTAGTAATGAGTTCGATCGCGAGGCTGACGAACAAGCTTCACAAATCCACGATCAATGAGCCGTCGAATGTAGTTGGAGACAGATCCCCGACTGGTGTCGAGAGCAATGGCCAACTCCTCGGCACTGACTCCCGGAGATTCACTGATGAGCAGATAGCCGGCGATCCGGCCCTCGATGCGAGCACCACCACCCGACTGCCAATACGTCGCAAACTGGTCGATGAACCACGCGGAAAAGTCCCCACCCCGCGCCGGGCTGACGTCGCCCATCTCTTGTGGCCTCCAGCTAGTCGAAGCGGCAAATACCCTCTGATTCTGCCAGTTCCATCGAACCTTCCCTAGCTCGGCGCAATTTCGAGACCTGGTGACGTCGCAATCAACTCGAGTTGCTCGATTACCAGCGGCGACATAGTGTGCGTCACCGTACGGACAACAACAGTCTCACCTGACGGATGACGAACGACCACCGAGCTGGTCCCGGGGTTCTCAGTGCGACTGATCAACGTATCGTCGGGCAAGATTACGGCGTTCTCGAGCAATCGGAATCCGTTCCGGGTAATCGTGATTTGCAGGTTTGCTGCCGCGCCTGGCGCATTCACGACAACGTCTGCGCACAGGCCGCTGCCCGAGCCATCCGGAACCAGCGAACCCAACGGCCGGTCGAGCCTGACGCCGGTTGTTCCGAGCCACCGCCATCGCTCGTCAAGTACGGTGTTGAGCCTCGACACGACGTCGTCGTCCACCCCACCCTCCACTATCACTGTGAGGATGTCGCAGAACGTCGCCGGCGGAATATCTTTCGTCACAGCAAAACCTGGCGCGAGGGCGACGTCGACCAACTCGTTCGTCGACAGGACTTGCGCGTCCGATCCGTCGAATCCGGTTACGGAGGCGAAGACACGACTGACACCGGGAACGTAGGCTGCGACAAAGTTCAGAGCATAGGGACTGGCACCGTCTTGTGCTTCGTGGAAGTCGAGAACCGTTCCGTCGGCACGCACTTCACGGCGATCTACAGAACCTTCGACACACGGCGGGATCGGGCCAGTCCATTCTCGAACATCCACCGAGACTGTTGCGCGCGCGTCACCGCGGGCGATGTCACCGTTTGCAGTGGTCGAACCACCGAGGGTCAATTCCTCCGCCGATTCGGGCGACGCGGTCTCTCCAAGGTTGAGCACCGGCGGAAATACGAAGGCGACGCCCGCATCTTCCAGTCTGGCGTCCACCGGTAGTGCCTCGATCACCGCGTGACGCATCGCGTCTGCTTTCGACTTGGAGAACCACGGATAGTCAGGATCGTTGTACCCAGGGTCATCACCCCCGATCGTGGCATACATACCTGACCTGGGCTCCTCGGCCGCTTGGACGGATTCACAACCGGGAATCGCAGCCGGACCGTCGTCCTGCGTCAGGCGCGCCGCACCGGCACCCAGCAGCACGACCACCGCGATAAAAGCGGTGTCGCGCCACGTCCAACGTTGACGCCGATCCTTCGGCGAGCGCTCCTCGGTCCCAGGCATTGCTCGATCATGACCGACAGTGTCCGGCCACCGGGCACCTGCCCCGCCTTAGGCGGTGTAACCGCTCAGGTCGTAGACCGCCGCACTCCCGATGGTGGCGCCTTCGAAATTGGCTTCCACCCAGGCTTGGATCGCGCTCGACGTACTGTCACCGCCGCCTCGCCCACCCCCCTGACCACCTGCGATGAAGTAGTGAATATCGCCGTTCACGACATAGGCGATGAACTGCTCCAACGTGGGTGCGGGGTCCGAACTCCAACCACCGATCGCCATCACGGCGGTATCGCTCGCCAACTCGTATGTCGCGGCGCTCTGCGAACCGTTGGTTGCCGCGGACCACCGGGTGTCCGCGCCGACCAGCATGGCTGTCAGCTCGGAACTGTTGGCACCCGCGCCCGCGCCGGCCGATGGGGTCGACTCAGTTGGGATGGCAGACTCAGTGGGGATGGCAGACTCAGTGGGGATGGCAGACTCAGTGGGGATGGCATCAGCACTCTGGGGCGCACCCGTCCTGCTACCAGGTGCCTGGCCGCGAGTCGTCCCGCCACCCATTCCCGAATCGGAGACGGCACCGGCCGGGCCGGCCGTGGGGATCGATCCACCGTGAGCTGTTGCTGCAGTGGCAATTGCGTACGACGCGGAACCGCCGATGCCGGCCAACGATCCGACGACCAGCCCCGCAATCACCAGCTTCCGGAGCCGATTCCTGGCGCCGAGGAGGATCAATGCCGCACCGATTACAGTTCCTGCCAGCACGATCCATTCGAGAGCCGGAAGCCACTCGGAATTACGATGCAGGAGAACCCAACTCCAGATTCCCGCAGCAAGCATCGTCGCTGCCAGGCCGAGTCGCCCGATCCACCGCGACCGTTCCAGCCACAACGCGTAGCCGCCGGTTCCGATCATTCCGGCAATCGCGGGAGCCAACACCACGGTGCAGTAGGGATGGATGGTGCCGGACATGTAGCTGAAGATCAGCCCTGTCACCAGGAACCAGCCGCCCCAGACGATCATCGACGCCCGCAACAGATCGGTTCTCGGGGCACGCCCACTCACGATCAGTCCGAGAACAAGTGCAATCAGCGCAGCGGGGATCAGCCACGAAATCTGAATTCCCATCTCACTTCCGAACAGCCGATCGAGGCCTGTGCTGCCGCCGAAGCTCGAACCTGCAGCGCCGCCACTCAATCCGCCGCTACCGGTGTTTCCGAAGATCCGACCAAGTCGGTTCTACCCGAGGACAAGATCCATGACGCTGTTGTTGGTCGAGCCACCGATGTACGGCCTCGAATCTGCGGGCCAGAGCCACACGGCCAGTACCCACCACCCCGCCGCCACGAGCACCGCACCGACACCGATCGCCAGGTGCAGAACCCGGGCGCGCAACCTGGCCTGTCCGGCAACCAGATACGCCAGGCCGAACGCGGGCAACACCATCAGGCCCTGCAGCATCTTGGTGAGGAAGGCAAAGCCGAGAGCAATTCCGGTGAGAGCAATCCACATCGCAGCGCGTCGACCCACCGACGTCTCGACTGCTCGAACAACACTGTAACCAGTCAGCGTCATGAGGAGCACCAGCAAGGCGTCGGGATTGTCGAACTTGAACATGAGCGCGGCCGCGGGTGTTGCCGCGAGAACGCCGCCCGCAATAAGCCCAGCTGTCTCAGTCGCGACGCGTTTCACTGCAGCGTAAACGAGCGCAACCGAACCGACTCCCATCAACGCTTGCGGCACAAGGAGACTCAGGCTCGAGAATCCGAAGATCCGTCCTGACAAGCCCATTACCCACAGCGACGCGGGCGGCTTGTCGACCGTGATGAAGTTGGACGTGTCCAGCGATCCGAAGAACCAGGCTTTCCAGTCCTGCGAACCTGCCTGAGCCGCTGCCGCGTAGAAGATGTTGGCATACCCACTTGCGCTCAGGTTCCACAGGTACAGAACTGCGGTGCTCACGAGAAGCGCAGTCAAGGCCAATGCGGCGCCCCGGGTACGAATCCACGACGGTGACGGGTCGCCGTGATGGATAGCAGGCGCCGGCGGCCGCGTCGGTGCCGGATTCAGAACTGCGATCATCATGAGTCCCTTCACAGGTGGTGGTACTCATTACCATCGCGCGCGGACCCGCGACGCCACTGCGAACCGGCTGCAAGCTTCCTGTGAAGTACCGATCACCTAGGGTGATGCCGTGGACACAACAGGCGACAACACCGTGAAGATTCGGCCCTATCAGCCCTCCGACGAGGAGGCCGTCATCGAATTGTGGTCGCAGGCATCAAAACTCGCACACCCTTTTATCGACGGCGAGGGCGAAGGCGCACGTGCGGCGAAGATGCGCGACGTCTATCTCGTGAACGCAGACAACTGGGTTGCCGAAACCGACGGGCACGTTGTAGGCCTGCTCGGACTCCTCGGAGCAGAGATCGGCGGCCTGTTCGTCTCACCACGGGCTCAACGACTCGGAATCGGGCGACTGCTCGTCGAGCATGCGACCACACTGCACGGCGCGGTGACCCTCGAGGTTTACGAGCTCAACGGATCTGCACGCCGCTTTTACGACATCATGGGGTTCGAGGAAACTGGACGCTACACCGATGCCGACACCGACCACGTATTGATCCAGCTTCGTCTGACGACCTGATTGCCGAGTGCCGTCACCCCACATGCTTTCGTGGCCGCCCACTCCGAATGAGGGGCGGCCACGAGCATCACATATCCAGACCGAGATCCAGAACTGTCACGGAATGCGTGAGTGCGCCGACCGCCAGATAATCGACTCCGGTACCCGCGTACTCGGCGGCAACGTCGAGACTCAGACCGCCGGAAGATTCGAGCTTGGTAGCAGGCGACGCGTTGTTGCGTCGCTGCACCGCGATCTGGGTCTGCCACAGCGGGAAGTTGTCCAGCAGAACAAGTTCGACATTTTCGGCAAGCACCAGATCAAGCTGCTCGAGGGTGTCTACCTCGACCTCGCACTCGATGTCCGGCGCAAGTTCACGCACAGCCCGCAGTGCTGCGACGACAGATCCGGCGGCAGCAACATGATTGTCCTTGATCAGAGCCGCGTCACCGAGACCCATGCGGTGATTGACTCCCCCACCGACCTGGACGGCGTACTTCTGCAGCGCGCGCAGACCGGGAAGGGTCTTGCGGCTGTCGCGGATCTTCGCATCGGTACCGGCAACGGCATCAACCCAAGCCGCTGTAGCGGTGGCGATTCCGGACAGGTGGCACACCAAGTTGAGCATCGTCCGCTCCGCCGTGAGCAGTCCGCGGGTAGGCGCTTCGACGGTCAGCACCGATTGGCCAGGAACCACCCGGGTGCCGTCGGCAACACGATCGACCACGTCGTAGTTGCCCGCGCCGATCACTTCGTCGAGGACAAGCAGTCCGACATCGATTCCCGCAACAGTGCCTTCGGCGCGCGAGACAACCGACGCCTTCGCGGTCGCGTCGGCGGGAACCGTCGCAACAGAGGTGATGTCCGGTCCGTAGCGGAGATCCTCGTCCAAAGCGAGTCGAACCAGCGTCAGGACTTCGTCACGGTCGAGGGGTGCCGGCAAGGTCTTCTGCGCGGTCATCGGTGGGCTCCTGTCAACAACATGTCGTGTATTTCCATCTCGCCGTCGACACCGCGCTTGATGCGGATGCTGCGACGCTGATCGGGATCGGTTTTCGGGTAATCGGTGCGGGTGTGGCACCCGCGGCTCTCGGTACGGGCAGCGGCGACCGCAACCAGTGCCGTCGCAGTCACCGTCAACGCGGCGTCCTCGAGTTCCTCGGCATTCACTGCAAGCGTGAGTTCCGCATTTGCAAGGCCGAGGCGGGCGGCTTCGAGTCCGGCGCCATCTCGAACGACCGATGCGTGAGTAGTCATGATCGTCTGAACGCTCTCGCGCGGCAATATGGGAAGCGGTGCGCTCGCGACATTGACAATCTCGGCGTGAACCTCGCGTCGCTCTGCGGCGGCGATCCCAGCTCGCTCCCCTACGACCAATCCTTCGAGAAGACTGTTGGACGCAAGGCGATTGGCTCCGTGCAGACCGGTACGGGCAACTTCTCCTGCCGCATAGAGTCCAGGAACTCCGGTACGCCCGTGGACGTCTGTCGCGACGCCACCACACGAGTAGTGGGCGGCGGGAGCAACCGGAATCAGCTGCGTCCGAGGATCTATGCCCGCTTCGAGACACGACGCCGTGATATTCGGGAATCGAGTCGAAAATCCGTCGAGCTTTCGAGCGTCGAGGAATACGTGATCGGCGCCGAGGTCACGCAGACGCGCGGCAATTGCCCGCGAGACGACGTCACGGGGCGCCAGATCACCAAGGGGGTGAACTCCAGCAGTCACCGAATCACCGTTGGTATCAACAAGAATCGCACCCTCACCGCGTACGGCCTCACTGATCAGCGGCCGTCGACCGAGGCCGCCAGGAGTGAACAGAACCGTCGGGTGGAACTGCACGAATTCGAGGTCGGCGACCGACGCGCCAGCTGCGAGCGCCAACGCGATACCGTCTGCGGTTGCACCGGGCGGATTGGTACTGCACGAGTACAACTGACCGAGGCCGCCCGTCGCCAGCAGAACAGCAGGCGCATGGATGACGCCGAGGCCGTCCGGGGAGGACACGACAAGCCCGCACACACCGCGGCGATTGGTGACCACCTGCACGGCAGCGGCGCCGAACAGAACCGGCAGACCAGCGGCGTTGAGTGCCCGCTGCACTTCTGCGCCGGTAGCGTCTCCACCGGCGTGGATGATTCGCCTGGTGCTGTGGCCACCCTCGCGGGTACGGGACACTTCGCCGTCACGCCCGCGATCGAACACCGCACCGAGCGCTGCCAGGGCCGCGACTGCCTCGTGCCCGGCTTCCACAACGGAGTACACCGCCGCTTCGTCACACAGTCCGACACCGGCTTCGCAGGTATCGGCGACATGTGACTCCACCGAATCGGTGCTCAAGTCGCCCACGACGGCAATGCCGCCCTGCGCGTACTGCGTCGACGTGTCGGTCGGACCGCCCTTGCTGACAGTGAGCACCTTCAGCCCACGCATCGACGCGACGCGCGCGGCTGTGAGCCCTGCAACGCCGCCGCCGACCACGACAAGATCGGCGTGCGCCTCCCAGGCGTAGCGCCCGGCAGGGCTCGTCACTCGCCGCCGCCCGGATTACCGATCTCGATCATGCGCTGCACCGATTTCTGAGCACGCTTGGCCATCTCGAGGTCGACGTGAACCTCGTCCTTGCCTTCGAGGAGGCAGCGCAGCAATGCGGCCGGAGTGATCATCTTCATGTACGGGCACGACGCACGGTCGTTCACCGCCTGGAAGTCGACATCCGGTGCGGCTTTACGCAACTGGTGCAGCATGCCGATTTCCGTGGCGACCAGAACCTGCTTGCTCTTCGTGACACGGGCAGCGTCGAGCATGCCACCGGTGGAGAGGATCTTGACCTTGTCCGCCGGAACCGCACCTTCGCCGGCCAAGTACAGAGCCGAAGTGGCACAACCACATTCGGGGTGCACAAAAAGCTCGGCATCGGGGTGAGCCTTGGACTTCGCCGTCAACTCGTCACCGTTGATGCCTGCGTGAACGTGACATTCACCGGCCCAGATCTGCATGTTGGTACGACCAGTGACGCGCTTGACATGGGCTCCGAGGAACTGGTCCGGAAGGAAGAGAACTTCCCGGTCGGGATCGATGGAGTTGACCACATCGACGGCATTGGACGACGTGCAGCAGATGTCCGTCAGGCCCTTGACCTCGGCCGTGGTGTTGACGTAGGACACCACGAGGGCGTTCGGGTTGTCCGCTTTCCACTCGCGAAGCTGCTCCGCGTTGATGGAATCGGCCAACGAGCATCCCGCGCGCTCGTCCGGGATCAGCACCGTCTTGGACGGCGACAGAATCTTGGCGGTCTCGGCCATGAAGTGGACGCCGCAGAACACGATCGTGTCTTCGGGGGCCTCTGCCGCGATACGCGAGAGGGCAAGAGAGTCGCCGACATGATCAGCGACGTCCTGAATAGCTGGAAGCTGGTAGTTGTGCGCCAGAATCGTGGCACCGCGTTCGCGAGCCAGACGTTTGACCTCGGCAGCCCACTCGGGCGTCGCTTCGACTCCTGCGTAACCGCCGGGGCCGTCGTGAATCTGCGAGGTCGATCCCTCCCACAACGTCGTGGTCGTCATGGCGTTCTCCTTCACCGTGAACCCAGGCTCATCACCCAGTTCAATCCGAACGGGCTGGTCCGGATTTCCGTTATCGAGGTTTTCGACTTAGGATCGAAAACGTGCCCAATAGTAACACCACCCACGAAGTGCTCACAGCGGTGTTCCAGGTTCGCGCCTTCCCCACTGACATCACCGCAGGTGACGGCGCTCACAGCACCGACGAACGTGAAGAACTTGCCGTCCTGCTGTGGCAGCGCGCGCTCGATCCGCAGAAGGGCACATGGTCACTGCCCGGTGGCACCCTGCGCGACGACGAAGACCTCACCACGTCGGCTCGCAGACTCCTTGCCGACAAAGTCGATCTGCGCAAGGTCGCGCACCTCGAACAACTGTCGGTTTTCAGCGATCCGCAACGCGTTCCGGGTGGGCGCCGCATCGCGTCGACCTTCCTGGGACTGGTTCCCCTGAGCGCAGACCCGCAACTTCCGCCGGACACCGCATGGCACCCGGTTTCGAAGCTGCCGAAGACTTCTTTCGACCACGGCACAGTTGTTCGGCACGCCCGCAACCGACTGGCCGCCAAACTCTCCTACACGAACATCGGCTTCGGATTGGCTCCCGATGAGTTCGCCATGTCGACTCTGCGCGAAATCTATTGCGCCGCACTCGGGTACCAAGTTGATGCAACCAATCTGCATCGAGTCCTGTGCCGACGCGGTGTGCTCACAGCCACCGGAAACACGGCGCCGTCCGGTAAGTCGGGTGGCCGCCCACCGGCGCTCTACCGCTTCACCGACTCCACACTGCGCGTGACAGACGAGTTTGCGGCTCTACGACCGCCCAGCTGACTGCGAACGTCGATGTCACGCAGCAGCGTCGACATCGCTTCTCATCAGCCATGCTGCGGCGACGGTTCCGGTGGGATCGACCACGCGGTTGATCGTGCCGAAACGTGCACCCACCCGGTCGAGAATGCAATCCGCCTGCCAACGATCCGTCGGGTCCGCGACAACCGCGAAGAACCGATGGGCAGGCTTACCGGCCATGATCCGAACCAGTGCCGTGACGCTCCGAGCCGTCACTGCCACATTCCAGCCGGCAGCAAGGAACTCGGCGGCAACACGCGTTCCGTGATCGCGGCCGATATCGGTCACCAACACCACTCCCCGGTCGAGATCAACTGTGTGAGCACTCATTGCGGCATCTCCTTCGAGGAATCAATCACTGTGACCCCTATGTAAGTCCACAATCTTGTGCTGCCGTTGTGCTCATTCTGTGAGAACTCTGGGGATTCGACCTAGGAAGGACGAATGATCGCCGGCGTGGAGCTTTCGCTGACCAGTGCCACAGCCACTTCATGTTTGGCGGCGAGTTCGCAAAACACCCGTTGGGCTTCCTCGGCCTGGCTCCACGCAAACGCCGCGTAGACGAGCGTGGTTCCGATGCTGTAGTCGGTCAAACGCGATTCGAGATCCCCGTCTGCGTCCAACTCTTCGTCGGTCGGCGCACCGGGTCCGTTCATCGCGCGATAGCCGACAACAAGATCTTCGTAGAACGCGCGCAGTCGAGATGTGGTCACGGACGGGTCGTCGTACCCATGATCCTCGGACCACTCCACCTGGTTCTCGTACCAGGACGCAAAGTCCTCGTCACTCGTTGCCGACGGTTCGAACGCAAGGATGTCGTAGCTCATGACGGAAAGACTAGGCACGCACTACGACATCGTCCGTACTAAGGCGGTTGCTGCGAAACCCTAGGATGATTCCTGCGTCGCAGGCTCCGACAACATGTCCGCTTCGGTCTCCGCGTCGTCTACATGATCGGCAACCCCGAGGTCGTCGTACGGGCTCAGTGCCACAAGAATCAATGTCATGATGCACGCCGCCAACGGCTGAACGATCAGCGCCAGCAACGTGCCGACACCGGGCGCCCGCGCGATGATCTCCCCCACGGCTGGATTGTCGACGGACGGAAATCGCAACTTCGCGACTCCGGTTCCCACCGCTGCCATCAGTGCCGTACCGATCACTGAACCGACGATCAACCCGCCGAGCGCGTACGGACCCCGACTGAGTCTCGCCAGCCACGCGGCCACCCCGGTGAGAACACCGAGAATCAAGGCAAGGAGAACAAAGATCGCGACTGCATCGAACTGATGAAGACTCTCCCCGGTCAGCGCAATTCCGCGGCCCTCGGCGACAACCAACAGATGCTCGGCCGGAGCCAGGAACGCCCACAGCACTCCGACCAGTGCGCTCACCGCCGCTGTTGAGCAACCGATGAGAAGTGCAGTGCGTAGTCGAGTCCGCCGAAGAGAAATCACACTGTGTGACGCTACCTTCCCTCATCGGGGAGCCGAGAACCTCTCGGAACCGGCGCTCGCGCCGCTACGCTGACCTGACGAACCATGTTCATACAATCGGCGCTCTAAGCGAGGAGCAATCGTGGTTGCACCGCACCAGCCGTGGTTGCTTTCGTCACTGCAATCGCCCGGTCAGATCCTCGGCAATCTCGGGCCGAATTGGTTCGCGTCCGTCATGGGCACCGGAATTGTGGCGACGGCAGCAGCGACACTCCCCGTGCAGGTTCGGGGTCAGCAAGTGTTTGCACAGGTGATGTGGACACTCGCCGCGATCTTGCTCGTGGTTCTCGTCGTCGCTGTGGTTGCGCATTGGGTACGCCATCCGACGGTGGCTCGCAGCCACGCACACAACCCGCAGATGGCGCATTTCTACGGCGCCGCACCGATGGCATTTCTGACAGTGGGAGCCGGAGCGTTACTGATCGGAAAGTCTCTCATCGGGGAACACGCTGCTGTGATCCTCGACGCGGCGCTGTGGACGATGGGAACCATCGGCGGACTGTTCACCGCAATGACCATCCCTTACCTGATGTTCACCCAGCACAAGGTCGAAGCGGACGCGGCCTTCGGCGGGTGGCTGATGCCCGTCGTGCCGCCCATGGTCTCCGCGGCGACCGGCGCGCTGCTCATCCCGCATATGCCGCCAGGCACCGGACGCACGACGATGCTCTACGGCTGTTACGCCATGTTCGGCCTGTCGTTGTTCGCGTCGTTCATCATCATCACGATGGTGTGGAGTCGCCTCGCCCATTTCGGTACCTCCGGAACCGCCCGCGTGCCGACTTTGTGGATCGTCCTGGGCCCTTTGGGCCAGTCCATCACGGCGGTCGGCTTGCTCGGAGCGAATGCGCATCTTGCCGTTTCACCGCAATTGGCCTCCGGGATGGGGATCTTTTCGATCCTGTTCGGAGTTCCCGTGTGGGGATTCGCGGTGTTGTGGATCGGGTTGGCCACAGCGCTCACAGTCCGGACCGCACGCCAGGGAATGCCGTTTGCCCTGACGTGGTGGAGTTTGACTTTTCCGGTCGGAACTTTTGTTACTGGCACAACACAATTGGCGTTGCATACCGAATTGCCGGCCTTCCGATATGCCGCTGCCATCGCCTACGTCGGGCTTTTGAGCACGTGGTGCCTGGTGGCAGTCCGAACTGCCCGCGGCAGCCTTCGCGGAAATCTGTTCCTGCCACCTCCGACAACTGGGGCGATCAAGGCACACAAATTTCCGCCGGTAACAACGCCTCCGACGTGAGTTACCACCTGCCGCGCGCTACCTGAGCTTTGCGTCGATCGAGTCGACCACCCCGTGCCGTGAGCACTTCGCCCACCACCCGTCGGGGCTGATCTGCACGATCATGCGCCGACCGCAGTGCTCGCAGAACCGAGGTGGTTCGAGTCCGAGCGACGCAGCGGCCGGCGTCAGGTCTTCGACGCCCTCGACGAGTCGACGCCCGGTGTACGGGTTGTACCGCTCGTCAGTGACGGACTCGGTCACAGCGTGTCGTTGAGGGCTTTGATCGGCATCTGCAGATCGATGAGCAAATCAAGGTCACTTTCGGCTGGACGGCCGAGCGTAGTGAGGTAGTTGCCGACGATGACGGCATTGATGCCGCCGAGGATTCCCTGCTTGGCACCCAGGTCTCCGAGCGTGATCTCACGCCCACCGGCAAAACGCAGGATGGTGCGCGGCAATGCGAGGCGGAATGCCGCCACGGACTTCAGCGCCTCGCTCGCGGGAAGGACCTCGAGGTCGCCGAACGGCGTTCCCGGACGCGGATTGAGGAAGTTGAGCGGAACCTCGTCTGGTTCGAGTTCAGCGAGGTTCGCGGCAAATTCCGCTCGCTGCTCCAGCGTCTCGCCCATTCCCAGAATTCCGCCACAGCACACTTCCATGCCCGCTTCGCGAACCATGCGCAACGTGTTCCACCGCTCGTCCCACGTGTGTGTGGTGACCACATTCGGGAAATGCGACTTCGACGTTTCGAGGTTGTGGTTGTAGCGGTGGACTCCCATCGCGGCGAGTTGATCGACCTGCTCCTGCGTCAGCATGCCGAGCGAGCAGGCGATCTGAATGTCGACCTCATTGCGGATCGCTTCGATTCCGGCCGCGACCTGCGCCAGCAACTTCTCATCCGGGCCGCGGACAGCGGCAACGATGCAGAACTCCGTCGCACCCGATTTTGCCGTCTGTTTGGCGGCCTCCACCAGGCTGGGGATATCGAGCCATGCTGCCCGGACGGGAGATTGGAAAAGCCCGGACTGCGAGCAGAAATGGCAGTCCTCGGGGCAACCGCCGGTCTTGAGGCTGATGATGCCTTCGACCTCGACTTCGGGCCCACACCATTTCATACGCACATCGTGGGCGAGGGCCAGCAGGTCCTCCAGCCGTTCGTCGCCCAATCGAAGTACGTCGAGCACCTGGCTTTCGCTCAGCCCTTCGCCGCGTTCGAGGACTTGCTCTCGGGCGAGGTCGAGGATGTCGATTGCAGCGGGGGCCGTGCTTACCGAGGTCGGAGTCACCGGGAGTCTCCTTCAAGACTGGAAAATTGAACACCGTACAAGTTGAACGGTGTTCACGTTAGGGACGAGGTGGAATACTGTCAAAGGCAGGCTCCGATGAGGCCATCGGTTCGATCCACAGAAAACGAGGGGCAAACACGTGCAGTTGCGACGCGGAGACGTTCTGGACGGCGCTATGGCGATCCTCGACGAATTCGGCCTGGCCGACCTCACGATGCGCAGACTCGCCACGTCTCTCGGCGTTCAGCCCGGCGCCCTGTACTGGCATTTCCCAAACAAGCAGACTTTGCTCGGCGCAGTGGTCGACAAGATTCTCGAGGGCGTGGACACCCCGATCGACGCCGACGGCTGGGAAGAGTCCTATTCCGAACTGGCACACAGACTTAGGTCCGCTCTGCTGGCGCACCGCGACGGCGCGGAGTTGGTGAGCGCCACCTTCGCATCACGGATGACGACAAGCGTGGTGCGCGAGAACTTCGTGACGGCCGGACTCACGTCAGGCCTCTCGCGCGAACATGCCGAACTCGCAGCCTACGCAGTGTTGTACTACGTACTCGGCCATACTGTCGACGAACAGTCTCGCGCCCAAATGGAAGAGTTCGGCGCCTTGACCAGGGCTCCCATCTCCCCCGATTCCCCGGAGATCATCGGCGGCGGATCGGATGACGATCTCCTCGCCGGCGATCCCACCGTTCGCTTCCAGTTCGGCCTCGACCTTTTCATCGACGGAATACGCGCACGATTGACGAACCCGCACGCTGCGCTACGCAATTCCTGACAACCGCAGCAGTGCGGTGACGCTCGCCGCGACAATCACCACCGCGACCAATGGCGCTTTGAACCACGCGGCAATCGCGGCGACGCTCACGCCGATGACACGTGCGATCCCACCAAAATCGTTGCCGTCGAACAGCATCGATGTCAGCGCTACGGTAACCAGCAGACACACGATGCTGCGATCGAGTGACGCGGTCGCCCTCGCGGACAGTGCAACCCGAGCCCGCAGCAGAACTCCACTGACCCGCAAGGTGTAAGTGCCACAGGCAAATACGATGATCGCAAAGCTCACGCTCACTGTGCTCATCGGGCTTTCTCCCGAAACGGGAGGACAGCAGCCATCCCCAACAAGGCCACAAGTGGGGCCGTCCCCGATGGCAAGAAGGTTGATGTGCCCACCGCTACAACTGCGCCGACGGACGCTGCGATTAGTGTGAGCCTCTCCTTCAATGCCGGTAGCACCAGCGCAACGATCACGACCGGAAACGCTGCGTCCAGTCCAAGCGTCGCCGGATCCTGAACCACCGAGCCGAGAATTCCGCCCGTCAACGCGCCGAGCGGCCAGCAGATCGCGATTCCGATTCCGCACAGCCAGAAGGCCGCTCGCTTTCGCACGAGCGTCGACTGTGCAGTGGCGATCGCCACGGATTCGTCATTGACCAGATGCGCGCCCACCACTCGCCGCCAGGCTTGACCGAGGAATGAGCCGACAGATAATCCGTAGGCAAAATTTCGTGAATTGATCAGCAACCCGGCAAGAACCGCCGCGACCGGACTTCCGCCGGCGGCGATGATCCCGATGAACAAGAACTCAGACGATGCCCCGAGCACCAGGACCGCAAGCACCAGTAGTTGCCATAGCGAGAATCCGGCAGACCCGGCAGTGACGCCGTAGGACACTCCCACTACAGCCACAGACGCGCAGATCAACGCGACCACCCGGACAGTGTCACGATCAAGTGTTCGCCATAGAGAACGCATGTATTCTATGTTGAACGAACTGGCACCGTTCGTCAAGACGAACGAATGATCGGAGCATCGAACGATGACGAGTGGGGACAGCACACCACCTCAGCAACTGGTTGCGCGCGCGCTCAAACGAGAGCGCACCCGAGCCGGACTGAGCATCTCCGAAGTCGCACGACGGGCCGACATCGCCAAATCGACACTCTCACAACTCGAATCCGGGATGGGAAACCCCAGCCTGGAAACGTTGTGGGCTCTCGGAAACGCGCTGGGCGTTCCGTTCGCGCAACTCGTCGACGCCCCGTCGCAACCTGTCCAGCTGATTCGCGCCGGAGATGGCCCGGCCATTGCGTCGGCAAACGCTTCGTACATTGCGACGCTTCTGGCTCCCAGCCCACCGAATGCCCGCCGCGACCTCTACCGGATAGTCGCCGAACCGGGCGAACCGCGCATCTCGACGCCCCACGCGCGCGGAACCACCGAACACGTTGTCATCGGACGTGGTCGAGCCGAAGTCGGACCCAGTGCCGAGCCGGTCGAACTGGGCCCTGGTGACTACCTCTCCTACCCCGGCGACGAAGAACATATCTTCCGCGCGCTCGAACCGGGCACAACAGCAATCCTCGTATCCGAACATATTTGAGTATCTTGCGATGACTTTTGCCGAAGTGGGCAGTCTATAAATCTAGGCAGTCCTTCTCGACTCGCCCGTACGGCTACCAGCAGGAGGAAGCATGACCGGATCCAGCATCGGGAGCATCTTGCTCTCCAGCACCAACCCAGATCGGCTGCGCGACTGGTATGCGCAGGCATTTGCGCCGAAAGTCGACCGCACCCCCGGAGAACCCGGCTACGACGTCCTCGACTTCAACGGTTTCTACATGATGATCGACAAACGCGACGACATCGGCGACACCAACAAAGAACCCGGCCGGATGTTCCTGAACATCGAGACAGACGATGCGCGCGCAGTTGCGAAGCGGATCGATGCACTGGGAGGAACCTGGTTTGCCCCGCTCGAAGACCGCGGCGGTAGTTGGTTTGCCACCGCGATCGACCCCGATGGCAACTACATTCAGATCATCGAGTTCAGCGAGGCGGCCCGAGCAGAGATGGAGTCGACCATGAGCGAGGACAAAGAATGAGCGCACTCGGAAGCACAAAAGCCATCAGCGGATTCTCTGTCGACGACATTGACACGGCCAAGAAATTCTATGGTGACACCCTCGGATTGAAGGTCACCGACGAGGAAATGGGAATTATCCGCCTGCACCTAGCAGGTGGGACCGAAATACTCGTCTATCCCAAGCCGAATCACGAACCCGCGTCGTACACGATCCTGAATTTCCTCGTGGACGATATCGACAGTGCGGTCGACGAACTGACCGGCCGCGGAGTGGAGTTCGTCAAATACGACGGATTCCCTCAGGAGGAGAACGGCATCATGCGAGGCAACGGACCCGACATCGCCTGGTTTACCGACCCGGCCGGCAACGTGATCTCCGTCCTCAAAGAACCCTGACCCGCCTCGACGCCGAACAGCTACCCGCTGAACAGTTGAGACTGGCGCTGTTCAGCGGTATCGGCATTGGAGCGTTCCGCCACAGAAGCTGTGCGTTCGGACGCCAATTCCTCTGCCGTTTTTTCGATCTCGGCCGACTCCGTTGCACTGGAGTCGGAGAACAAATTCGATTCGTACATTTGCCACCCTTGTGATTTTCACCCGCCGCGATTTTCACCCTGTTGCCGTAAAACAGCACCTATCCGGAACGGATGACTCAGCGGTTCATCCACCAGTCTTGCACGCCATCGCGTTACCGGAATAGACGGTATCCACGGTTGCGTCCGGAGAAGCGTGGAAAGCGATCGTAGAGCGGGTCAACCACGCACGAATCGTGGATGCCTTCGCGGATGTAGGCCGCCAATGAAGGCAATGAGGTGACCGCATCGCGTGACGCCGAGCCCGGCCCACGGTAGTCGCGAATCTGCGGATAGTCGCGGGTCGCCGAGTAACGCGCCTGCGGGCAGATCAGCACCTGGACTTACGGTTTCGATCATGCCTCCGTCCGGCATGTCGCCGAAGTGTGCCGGATTGATCGAAGGTCAGGGCGAACCAAAGTCACTGTCCACCAAGGACAGTCAGAACCCCTGGCCGAACCCCTTGCCTGCCGGCCAGCAGCGACGGACTCACAGCGACCAGAACCGCCGCATTCCGCATACGTACATGGCGGTCATGTGGACTGCCCACGATCGGCGCTGCGTCAAAACCGGAAATGAGACACACATATAGCGAGAATCGTACTTCCATCCTCCTAAGGATTGCAATACTTGAAATGCTTAGGGTTCCGTGATTAGCTCACGATCAACGAAGAGTGGCGTACGTCACGACCCAATCGGTCAGTCGAGGCCCGTCTACTCACCCCCAAATCTCTCCTCACCACAGGAGGCACTCCTTGACACAGGCGGCCCGCTACACCAGCCCAGCGCAATTCACCCTCGCCGAGGGCTGGAATCTCACCAGGCTCACTCCCCCGAGCAGGCTGTTCGGCGCAAACGGACTCCGCACCGGACCGGACGGCCGCGTCTACGTGGCGCAGGTAGCAGGCAGCCAGATCAGCGCGCTCGACATCGACACCGGCAACCTCGAGACCATCAGCGCCATGGGCAGCGACATCGTCGCGCCCGACGACGTCGCCTTCGATCCCACCGGCGACCTGTACATCACCGAGTACTACGACGGCCGGGTGAGCGTGCGCGAATCAAACGGCAGCACGCGGCTGTTGCGCGACGACCTCCCCGGAGTCAACGGAATCACGTTCCACCAGGGGCGACTGTTCGTCAACGAGTGCCGCATCGGCGGCCGGTTGATGGAACTGAGCCTCGACGGCGGCGCACCCCGGATACTTCTCGAAGACCTCCCGATGCCCAATGGCATGGAGGTCGGCCCCGACGGCAAGCTGTACTACCCGGTGCTCGGGACCAACGAAATCTGGCGCATCGACCCCGACGGCAACGGCGAACCCGAACGTGTCGCAGCAGATCTCGGCGTCCCGGACGCAGTCAAGTTCGACTCCAAGGGCTTCATCGTCTCCACCCAGGTGGCGTCGGGCGAAGTGCTGCGGATCAATCCCCGCAACGGCGATCGCACCGTACTGGCAAGCCTCGATCCCGGACTCGACAATCTCACTTTCGTAGGTGATCGACTGTTCGTATCGAGTTTCACCGGCCAGATCACGGAGATCCTCGGTGGCGGCCAAACCCGCACCGCCTTGGCCGACGGTTTGACCTGGCCCCTGGATTTGACCGTTGGCCCGGACGGCACGTTGTACATCGCCGACGGCACCTTCTTGCTCGCACTCGAACCGAGCGGCGAACTCCGCACTCTCGGAATGCTTTTCAGCCCAGGATACCCCGGTTACATCCGCGGAATGACGGCCGTCGGCGACGGCGAATTCATCGTCGCGGGCAACGGAACCGTATCGCGCTACAACGCCGTCACCGCCGAAAGTGAGGTCCTCACCGAAGGACTCGACCAACTCTACGGTGTTGCGGTCTCCGCGAACGGAACCATCGCGGTTGCCGATCTGGGGGCGGGCACAGTAGTTGCCGTCGGGTCGGGCGGGCAGATCGAAGAGTTGGCCTCCGGACTGCACGACCCGATGGGCGTGGCCTTCACCGCGGAAGGTACCTGTCTGGTCTCCGAAGCCGGTGCCGGACGAATCGTCGCGATCAACGGCTCCAGCGTCGACACGATCGTCGACGGACTCGAGAATCCGCAAGGAATTCTTGTTCGGGGCGGCGTGCTCTACATCGTCGATGTCGGGGCAAAAGCCCTGATCAGCTTCGATCTGTCGACCAAGATTCAGCAGAGAGTTGCCGGCAATCTGCCGGTGGGCGCACCCGAGGGTGTCACCCCCAAGCCGCTGCTGGGACTGGCGCCGTTCTCCGGTCCTCAGGGCCCGTTCGCCGGCATCGCGGCCGGACCGGACGGAACAATCTACGTCTCCGCAGATGCAGAGGGCAGCGTCCTGGCACTACGCAAGGCAGTGTGAGCCGCGCCATGAGCAACAGCCAAGTTGGCGACAGCTTTGTCGGTCTGGACGGACGCATCGTGGTTGTCTCGGGCGCAGCAGGCGGCGGGATCGGCACGTCGGTAACGAGCATGCTCGCCCGCGCCGGAGCAACCGTGATCGCCGTGAGCCGTTCCAAGGAAAACCTCCAGACCCACATCGAACCACTTATCGCGCAGGGTCTTTCCATCATCCCACTGGCGGCCGATGCGTCCACCGACGACGGTATCGCCCTGGTGCGGGAGCAGATTCGGCGCACCGATGGCGACCTCCACGGATTGGTCAACGTCGCCGGCGGCGCTGCGCCTGCAACCTGGATGCCGTCCACTCGCGTCACCCGAGCGGACTGGCGCGAATTGTTCACGGCAAATCTCGAAACGATGTTCTTCATGAGCCAGATGGTCGCGTCGGAATTGAAGGCGCAGAGCCGTCCCGGTTCCATCGTGTCGATCTCGTCGATCAGCGGAATGAACACCGCGCCTTTCCATATCGGCTACGGCAGTGCAAAAGCCGCCTTGGTCGCGGCAACCCGAACCATGGCCGTGGAACTGGCCGCAGACGGTATTCGAGTGAACGCGATCGCTCCCGGGGTGACTGCGACCCCGGCGTCTTCCACCTACGTCGACGATGATCCCGAGCGTGATCGCCGCGCCATCACGATGGGTCGACGTGGCCGCCCGGACGAGCAAGCCGGCGCAATTCTCTTCTTGCTGTCGGATCTCTCGACGTACATCACCGGACAGACGTTGCTCGTGGACGGCGGACTGAATCTCAAGTGGACGCACATGGGCCCAGATCACACGTCACTTTTTCTCAAGGACGAATCGTTCCGCGCCGCGATAACGCACTGACCCAGAACCGATGCGAAGAGGAGACACCATGACCGACATCGCCGAGAACATTCCGGAAGCAACTGCACCCGAGTCATATTCCACACCACTCACGATCGGTGTGGAGGCATACATTTCGCAGACGTATGCCCGCGCCGAGGGCGACAAGCTGTGGTCGAAAGTGTGGCAGCAGGTCGGTCGGGTGGAGGAAATCCCCAAGGTCGGCGACTTTCTCACCTACGAAATTCTCGATGACTCGGTCATCATCGTGCGCTCGGCCCCGGACACGATCAGTGCCTATCACAACGTCTGCTCCCACCGCGGTCGCCGACTCGTCGACACGCCGCGCGGTGCACACGAAGCCCGCGGCCAGGCAAGGCAATTCATCTGCGGGTTTCACGGCTGGCGGTACGACCTCGACGGAAAGAACACCTTCGCCGCCGAACGTCAGGACTGGCCGTGTGGGTTGACCGAGGAATCAACGAAGCTGCACGGCGTCACAGTCGACACCTGGGGTGGATGGATCTGGATCAACATGGATCCCGACTGCGAACCCCTGCGCGACTATCTCGAGCCCGCAGCTTCCCTTCTCGATCATTTCCACCTCGAGAACATGCGTTACCGGTGGCGCAAATGGCTTGTCTTCGACTGCAACTGGAAGGTTGCGCTCGAAGCGTTCATGGAGACCTACCATGTGCCGTACACCCACCCGGAGTTCATGAACTTCGGGAATTTTCTCGGCTGGTCCCGCGCCCAAGGCAAGCACAGCAACATCGGTTACGACGCACCGAAGGGTATGGAGGAGAACCAGGCGAAACTGCGCATCGGCAGCGGCGCAGACCCCCGGAAGTCGACCATCGAAATGCAGAACTTCACGTGGGAAAATGCAAACACCAATACCACTCGGACCCTCGTCGATGCGGCCAGGCGACTGATCGACGAACTCCCTGAGGGGACCCCGTCGGACCAGGTTCTGCGTCACTGGCTGGATTCGGCCAGGCGCGACGACGAAGCGCGTGGAGTGATCTGGCCGACCGTCGACCCACAGGTTGTCGCCGCCAGCGGCACCGCGTGGCAGATCTTCCCGAACTTCCAGATCGGGCACGCTCTGAACAACATGCTCTGCTACAGCGCCCGGCCCTACGGCGACGATCCGAACAAGTGCATTTTCGAGGCCGCTGTCTACGAACTCTTCCCCGCCGGCGAGGAACCGAAAACCGAATGGGAGTTCACGCCGCCGGAAGATCCGGCGTGGCGAACCGTCCTGCCCCAGGACTTCGTGAACATGGCTGCGGTCCAGAAAGGTATGAAATCGCAAGGCTTTTCCGGACCGAAACCCAACCCGTACCGCGAACGCAGCATCGTCAACCTCCACCACAACCTGGCCACGTACATGGGTACCGGTGCGCCGGTGAATCTCGCCTGACACCTCACATCGTGTACTGACTTGCTCTGACGAAAGAAGATCCGATGACCGCACCGACCCAAGCTACGGCCATGACCCCCTGCGCGCCCACAGAAACTCCCGACGTCGACATCGATGCTCTTCGGGCGAAGTACCTCCTCGAACGCGACAAGCGTGTACGTCCCGAAGGTCAGCAGCAGTACGTGGAGGCCGCCGACGAATTCGCGGGTTTCTACGAGAGCGATCCGCACCTGCCCGTCGAACCGCGCGAGCCCATCACCGACGACATCGAGGTGGTAATCCTCGGCGGCGGATTCTGCGGTCTCATTGCCGCGCACCGCCTTCAGCAGGCGGGTGTCACCGACTTCAAGATCGTCGAACTCGGTGGCGACTTCGGCGGTGTCTGGTACTGGAACCGCTACCCGGGAATCCAGATCGACTCGGACGCCTACTGTTACCTCCCGCTGCTCGAGGAAACCGGCTACATGCCGAAGGAGCGCTTCTCGCACGGCGACGAGTGCTTCGAGCACGCGCAGCGCATCGGAAAGCACTTCGGGTTCTACGACAATGCGATCTTCCATACGTTGATCCGCTCGCTGGAATGGGACGAGGAGATCAATCGCTGGCAGATCCGTACCAACCGGGGCGATGAGATCCGTGCTCGTTTTGTCGTCATGGCACAGGGCCCCTACAACCGGCCGAAACTTCCGGGCATCCCCGGGATCACGGACTTCAAGGGACACACATTCCACACTGCACGTTGGGATTACGACTACACCGGCGGTGACCTGCACGGCGGGCTGGACAAGATCGCCGACAAGCGCATCGCCGTCATCGGCACCGGATCGAGTGGTATTCAGGCGATCCCGCACCTGGCAAAAGGCGCGAAGCACCTGACCGTCTTCCAGCGGACACCGTCGTACATCTTCGAGCGAGCCAACTACCCGACCGATCCTCAATGGGTGAACAGTCTCGAGCCAGGGTGGCGGGCAGCTCGTCAGCGCAACTTCCACAATGCCGCCTTTGCCTTCTACTCCCCCGGCGAGCCGGACCTCATCTGCGACGGCTGGACCGAAGTCTCGCGCAACATGGCCGCGAAGCTGACCGAAACCAACGGCTGGGCCGCGCTCGCCGATCCGGTGAAGTTCATGGAACTCAAGGAGATCGAGGACTACCGTTCGATGGAGCGGCTCCGCCGACGGATCGAGGAGATCGTCGACGACTCTGACACTGCTGAACTACTGAAGCCGTACTACCGCAACATGTGCAAGCGCCCGGTCTTCAACGACGACTACCTCCCGACCTTCAACCGCCCGAACGTCACGCTGATCGATGTGTCGGAAACCAAAGGCGTGGAACGTATTACCGAGAGGGGCATCATGGTCGACGGCGTCGAGCTCGAGTTCGACGCGATCGTGTTCGCGAGCGGCTTCGAGATCACCACCGCGCTCGACCGCCAGTTCGACATCGCGCCGTTTGCCGGTCGGGACGGAACCTCCCTCTACGACCACTGGGGCAAGGGATTCCGCACCCTGCACGGTGTCATGGCGCACGGCTTCCCCAACCACTTTGCCACCGGCTTCGTTCAGGGTGGCGTCACCGCATCGACCACGCTGATGTTCGAGCAGCAGGCCGACCACATCGCGTACATCATCAAGGAGGCCCAGGCGCGCGGAGCCACGCATGTCGAACCCACCGCAGCCGCTGAAGAAGGCTGGATCCAGACCATCCGGGCCCACTCGATCGACAACAGCACATTCACGTCGGAATGCACCCCCGGCTATTACAACAGTGAAGGCGAGCCGAACGGACGCTCGTTCCTCGGCGACCCGTTCTGGGGCGGCTTCTACGAACTCGGCGAAATCCTTCAAACCTGGCGGGACACGGGCACATTGGAAGGCCTGAAACTCGATGTCTGAGGCCCGCTTCGACGGTCGTGTTGCCGTCATCACCGGCGCAGGCAGAGGTATCGGACGTGAGTACGCATTACTGCTCGCGTCAAAGGGCGCCAAAGTTGTCGTCAACGACCCCGGTGTCGGGATCAGTGGTGAGAATACAGATAGTGGGGTCGCGGGTGCGGTCGTCGCGGAGATCACTGCTGCCGGGGGCGAAGCAGTCTCATGCACCGCATCCGTCGCGACCGCAGCGGGCGGCCAGGCGATCATCGACGCGGCGATCGAGCACTACGGACGCATCGACATCCTCATCCACAACGCCGGAAACAATCGTTACGCGTCGCTGACGGAGATGACGTACGAGGATTTCGACGCTGTCCTCGACGTTCACCTCCGCGGCGCATTTCACGTACTGCGGCCCGCATTCCCGCTGATGTGCGACGCCGGATACGGCCGGATCGTGCTGACCTCGTCGATCGGCGGTCTGTACGGCAACAATCGGATCGCGAACTACGCGGCATCGAAGGCAGGCATCATCGGGCTATCCAACGTGGCAGCTCTCGAGGGTGCCGATCACGGCGTCTTGTCCAACGTCGTCATACCTGCAGCGATCACCCGCCTGGCAGACGGGATCGACACCTCGTCGTACCCGCCTATGGGACCGGAACTCACGGCCCCGACGGCTGCGTGGCTGGCCCACGAATCCTGTTCCGTCACCGGCGAAATGCTGGTGACGATCGGTGGCCGCGTTGCTCGCGCATTCATCGCCGAAACCCCCGGCGTGTATCAACCGTCGTGGTCGATCGAGGACGTAGGAAGGCAGATCGAGGCAATCCGCGATATCCGCGATCCGTGGATCCTGCCCGTCGTCCCATCAGCTCACGTCGACCACATCACCAAGAGTTTTGCGATAGCCATGGAGGGCAACGCACATGTCAGTTAAGGTTTACGAACGCATTTTGCAGCTCTTCGAAGCCGAGGGCATCAACACGATCTTCGGAATCCCAGACCCGAACTTCGTGCACATGTTCCACCTCGCCGAGGAACGTGGATGGAATGTGGTTGCGCCGCACCATGAAGAGTCGGCCGGATTCATGGCCGAAGCCGTATCGCGCATGACCGGCAAGGCCGCGGTGTGCATCGGCACTCTCGGCCCCG
The DNA here is from genome assembly GCF_050586165.1 of Rhodococcus sp. 24CO. Lineage (NCBI taxonomy): Bacteria > Bacillati > Actinomycetota > Actinomycetes > Mycobacteriales > Nocardiaceae > Rhodococcus > Rhodococcus sp. 24CO. Next base: position 240,430 of record NZ_JAZFNF010000010.1, read on the forward strand.
GTGTTGCCAACCTCGCCGGCGCGATGATGTGCGCCAAGGTCGAGAACTCGCCGGTCATCTTCCTCGGTGGCCAGCGCGCCCGTATTACCGAACAGCGCGTTCGACGTGGGCGCATTCAATTCGTCAAACAGGCAAACCTCGTCGAGGCATCCGTAAAGTACAGTGCCAGCATCGAATATGCCGATCAGACGGACGAAATTATCCGCGAAGGACTGCGGAAGGCGCTGTCCGGCACCCCCGGCCCCGTGTACATAGAATACCCGTCCCACATCATCCAGGAAGAGCTGGACGTACCAGACCCGTTGCCCCCCAATGCGTATCGCATGGTTGGTCAGACTGCGGGCCCGGACTTCGTTGCCGAAGCGGTAAAACTGATCCAAGCGGCGCAGCAACCCATTCTGCTCATCGGGCACGGCGTCCACACGTCCCGCGCCGGCGAATCCGTCAAAGCACTCGCAGATGCCATGGCCTGCCCTGTCATTCAGACGTCAGGCGGCACCTCTTTCATCGAGGGACTCGAGGACCGCACCTTCCCGTACGGCTTCTCGTCCGCCGCAGTCGACGCCGTGGTGAAATCCGATCTTTGCCTGGCGATCGGCACCGAACTCGGTGAGCCGGTCCACTACGGTCGGGGCCGGCACTGGATCGCAAACGAAGCCAACCGGAAATGGATCCTCGTCGAACAGGATCCGGAGGCGATCGGCGTCAACCGCACCATCGATGTGCCGCTCGTCGGCGATCTCCGAGCGATTGTTCCCCAACTCGCCGACGCGCTGTGGGATGCACCTCGCAGGGCAACCTCCGAACTCGACGGCTGGATCAAACAGGATGCGGCGCAGCTGGCGGAACTTGCAGAAACGGCGCCGTCCGGCATGACTCCGGTGCATCCCGCTCGACTGATCGTCGAGGCGACCAAGGATTTTCCGAGCGACGGCATCATGGTCCGCGACGGCGGCGCCACCACTATTTTCGGCTGGACGTACTCGCAGGCAAAGCCCCATGACGTGATGTGGAATCAGAACTTCGGCCACCTCGGCACCGGGCTCCCGTACGCCGTCGGCGCCGGTGTCGCTGACGGCGGCCAACGTCCCATCATGTTGATCACCGGCGACTCGTCGTTCCAATTCCATATCGCGGAGCTGGAAACCGCTGCGCGCCTGAACCTGCCGCTGGTCTGCGTTGTTGCCGTCGACTACGCATGGGGACTCGAGGTGGGAGTCTACAAACGCACCTACGGCCAGGGATCGCTCGAGACCGGCGTTCACTGGAGCACCGATACGCGGCTCGACAAGGTCGCCGAAGGCTTCGGCTGCTACGGCGAGTACGTCGACCGGGACGAGGACATCGCGCCGGCGATCAAGCGCGCATACGCCAGCGGCAAGCCGGGCGTAATCCACGTTGCCGTCGACCCCAAGGCGAATTCCGAGGAAATGCCGAGCTACGACGAGTTCCGAACGTGGTACGCGGAAGGCACTCAGTGAACAATCCAGCTCGGATCATTCCCGACTCGACAAGTACTCACGAACACCGCGAAAGGGACCAGAACAGTCATGCGTGAATATCTGAAGTTCTACATCGGCGGACAATGGGTCGACCCGGCCGAGTCCACTACCCTCGAGATCGTCAATCCCGCGACTGAAAAGGTATGCGGCACAGTGGCATCAGGATCTTCGACTGATGTCGACCGCGCCGTTGCGGCAGCGCGCGACGCGTTCCCGAGTTGGTCGGTTACCAGCCGCGAGGAACGACTCACGATTCTGCGAAACATTCTCACCGAATACCAGAACCGCATGGGCGACCTTGCTGCAGCTCTGACAGAGGAGATGGGCGCACCGAACGCACTGGCCAACGGTTTCCAGGTGAACCTTGGTGCCGGTCATCTGACCACCGCGATCGAGGCACTCGAGAACTTCACGTTCGAGGAGCAGCAGGGCGATTCACTGATCGTCAAGGAACCGATCGGAGTCTGCGGACTGATCACACCGTGGAACTGGCCGATCAGCCTGATTGCAGTGAAAGTCTTCCCCGCGTTGGCAACTGGTTGCACCATGGTGCTCAAACCTTCGGAGAAGTCGCCGTTCACCGGGCAGATTTTCACCGAAATCCTCGACGCTGCAGGAGTTCCCGGCGGAGTGTTCAACCTCGTCCAGGGCGACGGACCCACCGTCGGGGCGGCACTGTCCGCACACCCGGGCGTCGACATGATCTCGTTCACCGGCTCCACCCGGGCCGGCATCGACATCGCCACCAACGCCGCTCCCGGCGTCAAGCGAGTCTCGCAGGAGCTCGGCGGCAAGAGCCCGAACATCATCCTCGATGACGACGACTTCGCCGAGAACGTCGGCAAGGGTGTCGCAACCATGATGATGAACTCCGGGCAGACGTGCAGTGCACCGTCGCGCATGCTTGTGCCCACTTCCCGAATGGCCGAAGCCATCAGTGCCGCACGAGAAGCCGCATCCCAGGTGACCGTGGGTGATCCGAGCGGAGACTTCGCAATCGGCCCCATAGTGTCCGAGGCCCAGTTCGAGAAGATCCAGTCCCTGATCGACAAGGGTGTCGGCGAAGGTGCAACGCTGGTGGCGGGCGGTCCCGGACGTCCGGACCACTTGCCGACGGGCTACTACGTGCGGCCCACCGTTTTTGCCGACGTCACCAACAACATGACCATCGCCCGCGAGGAAATCTTCGGACCGGTTCTCACGATTCTCGGCTACGACAACATCGACGACGCCATCGACATCGCGAACGACACCGAGTACGGTCTGGCCGGATTTGTTGCCGGCGCGGACCTCGACCAAGCTCGGGCCGTCGCTCGACGGATCCGTGCCGGGTCCGTCGCAATCAACGACGGATTCGACTTCGCCGCACCGTTCGGCGGTTACAAGAAGAGCGGCAACGGACGTGAGTGGGGTGAGTTCGGTTTCCACGACTACCTGGAGATCAAGGGCATGCTCGGCTACACAGCCGGCGCTTCCTGAGTAGCACTAGATGAGTTCTCTGTTCCTGACATTCACGTCAACGGCGCGTCGCCGCGCAGCACTACAGACCCACCGCAACAACGACCATTGACAAACACGCGGAACCCGCACGTCCCTGACTGATCCAGGAGCACCCATGACCACGCTTGACATCAAGAAACTCAGCAAAAATCTCGGCGCGGAGGTTCTCGGCGTCGATACTGATCGGCTACTCCGAGATGACGACCTCGCAGATGCATGCATGACTGCACTGGAGAAACACAGCGTACTCCTGTTCCGCCAGATCAATGTCGACGATCGAACGCAAGTCGAGTTCTGCCGGAAACTCGGCACCCTGATCAACTTCTCCCGCTTCCCACCGTACGACGCAGAAGAAGTGATGGAGATCAGCTTCGACCCCTCGAATCCGAATGCGGAATACCTTGCCAGTAACGACTTCTGGCACATCGACGGCCTGCTCGACAAGATCGCACCGAAGGCGTCGGTGATGAGTGCACGTGTCACAGCCAACCGCGGTGGTGAAACCGAGTTCGCCAGTACCTACGCCGCATACGAGGCACTCTCCGCCGAGGAGAAGAAGCTGTTCGCCGATCTACGCGTGGTCCACACCTTCGCGGCAATTCAGCAGCTGACGTACCCGGATCCGACACCGACCCAATTGAAGGAATGGTCGTCGCGCCGTGAAGTGGAACATCCCTTGGTGTGGCAGCATGAATCGGGTCGGCATTCACTCGTGTTCGGCGCGACGACATCCCATGTCGTCGGAATGGATTTCGACGAAAGTCGCGCGCTCCTGGACGATCTCGAAAAGCGCGCCACAACACAAGAACTGGTGTATCGGCACACATGGTCCGAAGGTGACCTGGTGATCTGGGACAACTCCGGCCTCGTCCACCGGGCCTGCGAGTTCGACAGGAGCGAGCCCCGCCGCATGCATCGCTCAACCCTGGTCGGCCACGAGAGCATCAAGTGAACAGTCGCACCGCGGTAGTCACTGGTGGGGCATCGGGTATCGGAGCAGCGATCAGCCGGCGACTCGCCTCCGACGGCGCGATGGTGGCGATCCTCGATATCGACGGCAGTGCCGCCGAGGCGTTGGCATCATCGATCTCACTGTCGGGCGGCAAAGCCATCGGATTGACCGTCGACGTGACCGACCGGGCCGCGATCGACGCAGGATTGAACGAAGCGCGTGCACGTCTAGGACGACCAACCATCCTGGTGAACAGCGCCGGATTGAGCATCGACGGCCCTTTCCTCGACCTCACCGCTGAAACGTGGAACCGCTCGCTCGCGATCAATCTCACCGGCACGTTCGACTGTTGCCAAGCTGTGCTGCCAGACATGATCGAGGAAGGCTGGGGCCGGATCGTCAACATCTCGTCGTCGAGCATTCACAGTGGCGCCCCCGGACTGGCCGGCTATGTTGCCGCTAAATCGGGAGTTGTCGGCCTCACAAAGGTATTGGCGCTCGAATTCGCAAAATACAGAATCACCGTCAATACGATTCCTCCCGGATTTATCGACACCCCGATGCTGCGCAACACAGTCGAGAAAGGATTCATCGATCTCGAACAACAGACAGCTAAAACACCCGTCGGCCGGATCGGCACACCCGAAGATGTGGCCGCTGTCTGCGCATTCCTCACCAGCGAGGAAGCCAGTTACGTCACCGGGCAGAGCATCGGTGTCAACGGTGGCCGGAATACCTGACCTCACTACGTGCGATTCCCGAGAGGATTTACAGTCGATGGCTCGAATTTCGCCCGCAACACCGCAACAATGGACCCCCGAGATGAGGACATTCTTCGACGGCTTCCGAACGACCGTTGCTGCCGATCCACAACGGGCCGGTAAGGCCGGACTCAACCTGGTCGGGACATTGGCACAATATCCCGCATTGGCAATGCCATTTCTGTCCTTCAACGCGCACTTGCTTTCTGGGACTTCACTTACCGACAGACAACGGGAACTGCTTGTACTCCGCGTCGCGTCGGTGCAGCGATCCGATTACGAGTGGGCCCAGCACGTCATCCTTGCCGAAAATGCCGGCATGACGAAGGACGAAATCCTCCGGGTCGCGGACGGCTCGGGTGCATCCGAGTGGTCATCGCTCGAACGGTCCCTGCTCAGTGCGGTAGACGAATTGCTGGCGGACGGCGTGGTGAGTGAGCTGACCTGGTCGGCGCTGGCCGAGGAGTTCAACACCGAACAACTGATGGATACGGTGTTCACGGTTGGCTGCTACTCGATGCTCGCCATGGCATTGCGGTCATTCGACGTGAATCCTGAACCGGAGCTTGCTCCGTATCTCCCGGCCGTTCGATAAATGAACACATGCGTGTGGGCTTCGCATCGTCTTTGCTGGTGATGCGAAGCTTAGGCGCGGTATGTAGTTCCGGCGCAGCCGGTTTTAGTCTCGGTGGACTGGGCCTTGGCGGGTGGTGGAGCGGCGGGGTCGTTGTTTCGGGTCGATCGCAGCTGGTGGGATGAACCAGGGTTTGTGATCATCGCCCATTTTGATTTCCCAGATGCCGCGGAACCCGCTGGTGCTGTGGATCAATCGGTGGTGGTTTCGGCAGAGAAGGGCGAGGTTGTCCATCACCGTCAAACCGCCGACCGACCACGGCTTTATGTGGTGGGCGTCGCACCAAGCCGGCACCGCATCACAGTTGGGGAAGGCGCAACCCTTGTCCCGGGCGATCAGTGCCGTCCGCTGTTCGGCTGTGACGAGGCGTTTGTGTGGAGTTGCATCGAGCGGTGCACCGTTGCCGTCCATCAAAACGGTGGAGAGCATGCAATCGCACGCGAGCATCCGGGTCAAGCTCACACTCAGTGGTCCCATCCATGGCATGTACCCGACGTCAAGATCCTCGACGTCAAGATCCTCGAAATCAGGCTCGTCGTCATTCGATGCGACATCGCTGTCAGCTCGCATCGTGGCGCATTCGCGATGCTCGGCAAGATCTTTCGCGGTGATATGCACATTCACATGCGGACGCTGACCACCATCAACACCGGTAACAGCGTTGTCGAGGTACCGGCGAATCAGCTCCTCGAAGGCGTCGGCGGTGCGCTTGGCTGCCGATCGCTGATCGAGGGTTCCGTCCGCGGCTGGTTTCGGCATCGACAGACCCGAGAGCGCCGACAACAACATTTCACCAGTGAGCGCATCGAAATCACCCTTGATGGCAACCCGACCGTTGAGCGTCGGCGAAATCCGCAAGACGTTGAGATCATCGTCCT